>NZ_JAAVNE010000030.1 GCF_012103215.1 Falsiroseomonas selenitidurans | reverse complement strand
CCCCGCGCCGCCGCCGCTCGACCCCGCCGGTGCGCCGCGCGCCGCGGCCGCGGCGCCGCAGATCGCGGCGCCGGACCCGGCGCTGCTGGAGCGCGGACGGCATGGCATGGTGCCGCGCGTGGGGCCGGATGGCCGCACCTCGATCCGCGCCTATGCCCGCCCCTTCGACCGGGATGGTGAAAGGCGGCCGCGCATCGGCATCGTCGTCGGCAATATGGGCCTGTTCGCCCAGCATTCGGAGGATGCGATCCGCCGCCTGCCCGGCGCCGTCAGCCTCGCCTTCAGCCCCTATGCGCTGCGACCGGAACCGCTGCTTGACCGCGCCCGCGCGCGGGGGATGGAAATCCTGGTGGCGCTGCCGCTGGAACCGGCCGGCTTCGGCCAGAACGCGGACCCCGGCGACCGCGCCCTGCTGACCGGCCTGCCGGTGGAGGAAAACCTGGAACGGCTGGACTGGGTGCTGTCCCGCATCCAGGGCCAGGTGGGCGCGATCGGCGCGCTGGGCCGACTGCGCGGGGAGCGCTTCGCGGAGAGCACGGACCTGCTCGGCACCATCCAGGCGGCGCTGACCACGCGCGGCCTGCTCTATGTCGACCCGCGCCCCGGCGCCCCCACCCCGGCCCGCGCCTTCGGCCGCACCGTCGACCTGATCCTGGACGAACCCTCCGAAACCCGGCTGGAGGTGGAGCGCCGGCTGGCGGAGCTGGAGGCGCTGGCCCGGCGCAACAACAGCGCCCTCGGCCTGGCCGGCAACCCCGTGCCCTCCATCATCGCCGCCATCCTGGCCTGGAGCGCGGGGCTGGAGGAGCGCGGCGTGGTGCTGGCCCCGGTCAGCGTGCTGCTGCGCCGCCCCGGCTCGCAGGCGGCGCGCTGAGCCGCTACAAGCCGGGCATGAGCCCGTTGCCCTATCGCGCCAATGTCGGCGCCGTGCTGTTCAACCAGGCCGGCCGCGTGCTGGTCGCCCGCCGCGCCGACATGCCCAATGCGGAAGGGGCGGCCGGTGGCTGGCAGCTGCCCCAGGGCGGCGTCGACCCCGGCGAGGATCTGCGCCGCGCCGTGCTGCGCGAACTGGCGGAGGAGGTCGGCACCACCCGCGCCGAGATCCTGGAGGAACACCCGGATTGGCTGAGCTACGATTTTCCGCCGGAACTGCAGGCCATGCGCATCGCGCAGAAATACCGCGGCCAGCGGCAGAAATGGTTTGCCCTGCGCTTCACCGGCACCGATGCCGACATCCGCCTGGACGCCGATCCGCACCCGGAATTCGACGCCTGGCGCTGGGCCGCGCTGGCGGAGCTGCCGGGCCTGGCGGTGTCCTTCAAGCGCGACATCTACGCCGAGCTGGCCCGCGCCTTCGCCCGCTACGCCGGCTGAACTCCGGCTGGCCTACCCGACGCCCTGGCCCAGATAGGCGCGCGCCAGGGCGCGCCACATCTGCTTGCGGTTCAGTTCCCAATCATAGGGCAGGCCGCGATGCACATCGCCGGGGTCCAGCGCCACGGCCTGCTCCCGGTACAGCCAGGACCAGCGGTCGCTGATGCCCCAGGTCAGCAGGGTGCGCGCCCCGCCCTCGAAGGCGGCGGAGGCGAAGGCGTGCACGCGCAGCGCCACCTGCGAATCGCGCGCCGGGAAGTCGCCGGAGGGCGGCCGCACCTCCCGCACATCCAGCTCCGTGATCAGCACCTGCAGGTCCAGCGCGCGGATCTGGCGGACAAAATCACGGAACACCTCGGCCCGGAAGGGCTCGCGCATCTGCAGGTGGCCCTGGATGCCGACGGCATCCAGCGGCACGTTGCGTGCCCGCAGCCCGCGCAGCAGGCGCAGCAGGCGTTGCCGCTTCTCCTCGGCCGGCGGGGTGTCGGCCTCCACGCCATAATCGTTCAGGGTCAGGCGCAGGGTCGGGTCGCGCTGGCGCGCGGCGCGCAGCGCGATGGCCACGTAGTCCGGCCCCAGCGCCCGCAGCCAGGGCGTGTCCCGCAGGTCGCCGCTGTTGCCGGCGGGCTCCGGCACATCGGAGCCGGGCGGGTTGGCGACCGGCTCGTTCACCACGTCCCAGTCGCGGATGCGCAGGCGCGTATGCGCCAGCACATGGTCGAAATGCCGCTCCAGCACGCCCATGGCGCGCGTTCGGCCCTCGGCCAGCGCGGCGCGGGTCCAGCCCGGCAGCGCGTCGTGCCAGACCAGCGCGTGGCCGCGCACCGGCTTGCGGAAATGCTCCGCCCAGCGCAGCAGCGCATCCAGCGGTGCCGTGTCGAAGCGGCCTTCCTCCGGCTGCAGGGCGGCGAATTTGGCCTCGTATTCCGGCACCAGCAGGCCGGCTTCCTGCGCCACCAGGGCGGCGAATTGCGGTTCCTCCTCCAGCAGCTTCGCGGTGACCGCGCAGCCATAGGTCAGGCCGCGGCCAGCGGCGATCTCGGCCAGCGGGCGATCGGGGGCGGAGGCGGGGGTGAAGCTGTTCTGCGCCCGGGCGGTGCCGGCAGCCAGCAGCAGCGGGCCGAGCGCCCGGCGGGTGAGGCGCAAGGTCAGGCCGCCAGGGCGGGCTGTGCCGCCGGGCGGGGGCTGCGGGTGATCCGCGCTTCGTAACGCTTGCGGCGCCAGCTCAGCAGGCGCCAGGCGCCGCGCGCCGCCAGGGCGGCAAGCCGTCCGCGGGGTTCCAGCCCGACCGACTTGAAGACCATGCCCATGCCCCGCTCGATGTGCCGGTAGCGATAGTAGCGCATCGCGCGGCCCATGTAGCCGGCGATGCAGCGATCATGGTCGTAGGGGATGCCCGCCGCCTCATTGCCGCAATGGAAGGCGAAGGCGAGTTCGTCATCCTCGCTTTCGCCGATGCGCCCGGCGGCGACGCGCAGCCGCCTGGCGAAGGAGAGATTCTCCCGCGCCAGGTAGCGCTTCATGTGGTCGTAGAACAGCTTGAAGTGCCGGTACTCATCGGCCGCGATCAGCCGGCAGACCTGCTTCAGCACCGGCTCCTCGGTCGCCTCGCCGAGTGCCGTGTAGTAGCTGCTGGTCCCGGTCTCCACCATGCAGCGGGCGATCAGCTCTCCGGTGCGGGACCCGCGGATGGAGGCATCGGCCTTCACGTCGATCTTGAAGCCTTCGCGATAGCGTCGAAAGGCCGCGTCGAAATCCCAGGCCGGGTCGGCCAGCATCGCCCAGCGGCCGAGCGCGTCGCCGTGCTGCACCTCCTCCTCCGCCCAATGGGCGGCGGCCTGGTGGAAGTCGGGATCGTCATGGAAGACGGACTGCAGATAGAGGGCGTAGTCGTCGCCATTGCGCTCGACCATCGCCGCCGCCTTGACCAGCGGGACAATGTCCGGGTCGAGGCGGGCGGGATCGAAGCCGTCCCAGCCAACCTGATCGATACCCCAGTGTTTCATCCTTGATCATGCCGGTCCGCCGCCGCGTCCCGGTCCCCCTTCCCCTGGTGCAGCAGACCCCGACGCCCATACGCCGCCTAGGGCAACGCGCGAGCGCGGTTAATGTTCTGCGGCACTGCCCCGGTTTCAAGCGGGACACTACAAAGGGTTGCGCGGCGTCAGGCGGCTTCGGCGGCCTGCACCATGGCGCGGGCGGACAGCAGGCGGGCCATGGTGACATCGCGCTTTTCGGGCGTGTCCATGGCGGCGGCAGTGTAGGCGGCCTCGGCGTCCCGCACCCGGGTCTCGGCGGCGGCGCGGGAGAGTTGGGCGACGGGCGTCGCCTCATCCGCCAGCACCGTGCAGCGCCCCGGCGTCACCTCGGCGAAGCCGCCGGCGACGAACAGACGTTCCGTGACTTGGCCGCCCTCGGTCACCGCGATGATGCCGCCGCGCAGCGCCACGATCATCGGCGCGTGGCCCGGCAGCACGCCCATCTCACCCTCGGCGGCAGGCAGCACCGCCATCTCCACCGCGCGGCTGAGCAGCAGCTTCTGGGGGGAGACGAGTTCGAACTGGAAGGTGGCCATGTGCTACCCCATCAAATCCAACAAAGGCGGCCCGCAGGGCGCGGGCCGCGGCCGCGGATGCAGCCCGTCGCCAGAGGGCAGGAAGCTGCCGCCCGCGGCTGCCGCTTACGCGGCGGCCTTGAGCGTCTCGGCCTTCTTCACGGCTTCCTCGATGGTGCCCACCATGTAGAAGGCGGCTTCCGGCAGGTGGTCGTACTCGCCGGCGCAGATCGCGCCGAAGGAACGCACCGTGTCCTCCAGCTTCACGAACACACCCGGCGTGCCGGTGAAGACCTCGGCCACATGGAAGGGCTGCGAGAGGAAGCGCTGCAGCTTGCGGGCGCGGGCCACGATCAGCTTGTCCTCCTCGGACAGCTCATCCATGCCCAGGATGGCGATGATGTCCTGCAGCGACTTGTAGGTCTGCAGGATGCGCTGCACTTCGCGCGCCACCCGGTAATGCTCCTCGCCCACGATCCGCGGATCGAGCCCGCGGGAGGTGCTGTCCAGCGGGTCCACCGCCGGGAAGATGCCGAGCTCGGCGATGGATCGGTTCAGCACCGTGGTGGCGTCGAGGTGGGCGAAGGAGGTGGCCGGTGCCGGGTCGGTCAGGTCGTCCGCCGGCACGTAGATGGCCTGCACCGAGGTGATGGAGCCCTTCTTCGTGGAGGTGATGCGTTCCTGCAGCGCGCCCATGTCGGTGGCCAGCGTCGGCTGGTAGCCCACGGCGGAGGGGATGCGGCCGAGCAGCGCCGACACCTCGGCGCCGGCCTGGGTGAAGCGGAAGATGTTGTCGATGAAGAACAGCACGTCCTGGCCCTGCTCGTCGCGGAAATACTCCGCCATCGAGAGGCCGGACAGCGCGACGCGCGCGCGCGCGCCCGGCGGCTCGTTCATCTGGCCATAGACCAGCGCCACCTTGGAGCCTTCGGTGGAGCCGTTCTCGCCCAGCTTGATCACGCCCGCATCGATCATCTCGTGATACAGGTCGTTGCCCTCGCGCGTGCGCTCGCCCACCCCGGCGAAGACCGACACGCCGCCATGGCCCTTGGCGATGTTGTTGATCAGTTCCTGGATGGTCACGGTCTTGCCGACGCCGGCGCCGCCGAACAGGCCGATCTTGCCGCCCTTCAGATAGGGGGCCAGCAGGTCCACCACCTTGATGCCCGTCACCAGGATCTCGGCGGAGGTCGCCTGTTCCTCGAAGGCCGGCGCGGCGCGGTGGATGGTGTAGGATTTCTGCGCGCCCACCGGGCCGCGCTCGTCGATCGGCTCGCCGATCACGTTCAGGATGCGGCCCAGCGTCTCCGGCCCGACGGGCACCGAGATGCCGGCGCCGGTGTCCACCACCTCGGCCCCACGCACCAGGCCGTCCGTCGTGTCCATCGCGATGGTGCGCACGGTGCGCTCGCCCAGGTGCTGCGCCACTTCCAGCACCAGCGTCCGGTCGTCGATCTTCACGGTCAGCGCGTTCATGATTTCGGGCAGTTCCGCCGGGAACTGCACGTCCACGACGGCGCCCAGCACCTGCGAAACCTTGCCGACGTTGTTCTTCATGGGTGCTTGTCCCTAATCAGACGGCTTCGGCACCGGAGATGATCTCGATCAGCTCCCGGGTGATGTTGGCCTGTCGCGTGCGGTTGTAGTTCAGCGTGAGCTTGTTGATCATCTCGCCGGCATTGCGCGTGGCGTTGTCCATCGCGGTCATCTGGCTGCCGAAGAAGCCGGCGGCGTTTTCCAGCATGGCGCGGTAGACCTGAATCGCCAAGTTCTGCGGCAGCAGCGTGGCGAGGATTTCCTCCTCGCTCGGCTCGTATTCATACAGCGCCTGCGCCCCGGAAGGGGCCACCGCGCCGGTCTCAGGCAGCAGCGTCGGGATCAGCTGCTGGGCGGAGGGCACCTGGCTGATGACGCTGCGGAAACGGTTGTAGACCAGCGTGCAGACATCGAACTCGCCGGCATCCAGCATGGCGGTGATGCGCGCCGCGATCTCCTGCGCATCGCCGAATTCGACGCGCTTCTTGCCGGCCAGCGAGATCTCGCCGCTGATGCGGCTGGCGAATTCGCGCTTCAGGAAGGCGGCGCCCTTGCGGCCCACCGCCAGCACCTTCACGGTCTTGCCGGCGGCTTCCAGCTCCCGGATCCGGGCGCGGGCAAGGCGGCCGACATTGGTGTTGAAGGCGCCGGCCAGGCCACGGTCGCCGGTGACGACCACCAGCAGATGCACCTTGTCCTGCCCGCTGCCCACCAGCAGCTTCGGCGCATCCGGGCTGCCGGCGACGGAGGCGCCGAGCGAAGCCAGCATGCGCTCCATGCGCTCCGCATAGGGACGCGCGGCCTCGGCCTGGTTCTGGGCGCGGCGCAGCTTCGCCGCCGCGACCATCTTCATGGCCTGGGTGATCTTGCGGGTGCTCTTCACGGAAGTGATCCGTGCCCGCAGCGCCTTGAGGCTGGCCATCGCGCGTCAGCTCAGCCGAAGGACTTGGCGAAGCTGTCGAGGAAGGCGACGAGCTTGGCCTCCGTCTCCTTCTTGATCTCGCGGTCGGTGCGGATCGCCATCATGATCTCAGGCGCCTGCGCCTTCAGGCCTGACAGCAGCTGCCGCTCGAACTCGCCGACCTTGTTCAGCTCGATCTTGTCGAGATAGCCGCGGGTGCCGGCGAAGATCGCGACAACCTGCTCCTCGACCGGCACCGGCTTGTACTGCGGCTGCTTCAGCAGCTCCGTCAGCCGCGCGCCACGGGCCAGCAGGGCCTGTGTGGTGGCATCGAGGTCGGAGGCGAACTGCGCGAAGGCCGCCATCTCGCGGTACTGCGCCAGGTCCAGCTTGATCTTGCCGGCCACCTGCTTCATCGCCTTGATCTGCGCGGAGGAACCCACGCGGGAGACGCTGAGGCCGACGTTCACGGCGGGGCGGATGCCCTTGAAGAACAGTTCCGTCTCCAGGAAGATCTGCCCGTCCGTGATCGAGATCACATTGGTCGGGATATAGGCGGAGACGTCGCCGGCCTGCGTCTCGATGACCGGCAGCGCGGTCAGGGAGCCGGCGCCGAAATCGTCGTTCATCTTCGCCGCGCGCTCCAGCAGGCGGCTGTGCAGATAGAACACGTCGCCCGGATAGGCTTCGCGGCCCGGCGGCCGGCGCAGCAGCAGCGACATCTGGCGATAGGCGACGGCCTGCTTGGAGAGGTCATCGTAGAAGATGACCGCGTGCATGGCGTTGTCGCGGAAATACTCGCCCAGGGTGCAGCCGGTGTAGGGCGCCAGGAACTGCATCGGCGCCGGGTCGGAAGCCGTGGCGGCAACGATGATGGAGTATTCCAGAGCGCCGTTTTCTTCCAGCGTCTTCACCAGCTGCGCCACGGTGGAGCGCTTCTGGCCGATGGCGACGTAGATGCAGTAAAGCTTCTTGGACTCATCAGCACCAGCGGTGTCGTTCACCGTCTTCTGGTTGATGATGGTGTCCAGGATCACCGCGGTCTTGCCGGTCTGGCGGTCGCCGATGATCAGCTCGCGCTGGCCACGGCCGATCGGGATCAGGGCGTCGATCGCCTTGATGCCGGTCTGCATCGGCTCATGCACCGACTTGCGCGGGATGATGCCGGGGGCCTTCACCTCGACGCGCATGCGCTTCTCGATGGCGATCGGGCCCTTGCCGTCGATCGGGTTACCCAGCGCGTCGACGACGCGGCCGAGGAAGCCCTTGCCGACGCCGACGTCCACGATCTCCCCGGTGCGGGAGACGGTGTCGCCTTCCTTCACCCGGCGGTCATCGCCGAAGATCACGACGCCGACATTGTCGGTCTCGAGGTTCAGCGCCATGCCCTTGATGCCGGCGGAGGGGAACTCCACCAGCTCGCCAGCCATGACGTTCTGCAGCCCGAAGACGCGCGCGATGCCGTCGCCGACGGTCAGGACGGTGCCGACTTCGGCGACATTGGCTTCAGCGTCGAAACCGGAGATCTGCTGCTTGAGGATCTCCGAGATTTCGGCAGGACGGATCTCCATCAGGCGGCCCCCTTCATGGCGTACTGCAGGCGCTGCAGCTTGGACTTGAGAGAATTGTCATACAGGCGCGAGCCGATGCGGACGACCAGGCCACCCAGCAGGGTGGGGTCCACGGTCTCCTTCAACTGCACGCCGGAATAGCCGGCCTCGGTCAGCCGCGCGACGATCTGCGTGCGCTGCGTGTCGTTCAGGCCGTGGGCGGTGGTGACGGCGGCGATCTGCTGGCCGCGCCGGGTCGCCAGCTGCGCGCCGAAGGCGGCGGCCACTTCCGGCAGCAGGCCCAGGCGGCGGTTGATGATCATCACGCCCAGCAGGTTGCGCACTTCCGTGCCGATGCCGATGCGCTCCAGCACCGCAAAGACGGCGCGCTTCTGCTCCGCGCCATCCAGCCTCGGATCGGCGACGAAGGCGCGGAACCCCGCATCCTCGCGCCAGAGCCGGAACAGGCGCTCCAGATCGGCGGCGATGCGGTCCGCGGCGCCGGATTCGGCCGCACGCAGGTCATCGACGATGCCGAGCAGCGCGAGCGCATAGCGCTCCGACAGCCCGGTGGGGTTCGGGGCCTGGGGTGAGGCCGAGGTCACATCGTTCGCTACGGAGGCCAAGGGGATCCCGGTCCTGTCTCTGGTCGGAGCGTGAACTTACGGCACGCGGGTCCGGGGGGCAGAGGTGACCGCCCCCTTTATGCGGCGGCGGCGCCTTAGCATGCGTATTGCGTTGCGGCAACACATCTCCGCCGTCCGTGACGGGCGCGGGCCTGTTCCCAGGCCGGCCGCGCCGGGCCAGGATCGCGCCCATGACGGCGGAATTCCATGGCTGGCGGGTGGTGGGGGCGGCCTTCCTGCTGGCGGTCTTCGCCTGGGGAATCGGCTTCTACGGCCCGGGAATCTACATCGCGACCCTGGCCGCCGGCCGCGGCTGGCCGGTGGCGCTGCTGTCTGCCGCCATCACCTGGCATTTCCTGGTCTCCGCCGCGCTGGTGGCGCAACTGCCGGAATGGCATCGGCGCTGGGGCATCGCGGGGGTGACGCGGGCCGGGCTGCTGGCTTCCGCCGCCGGGCTGCTCACCTGGGGGTTCGGCCATCAGCCCTGGCTGGCCTTTGGCGCCGCCAGCCTCACCGGGATGGGCTGGGCGCTGACCAGCGGGGCGGCGATCAATGCCATGCTCTCCCCCTGGTTCGAGCGCCGGCGGCCGGCGGCGCTGGCCATGGCCTATAACGGCGCCAGCATGGGCGGCATCCTGATGACGCCGCTCTGGGCCTGGCTGATCGCCGGCTGGGGCTTCGGCACCGCCACGCTGGTGGTGGCGGCGCTGCTGCTGGCCGTGGTCTGGCCCCTGGCCGGGCGGCTGGGGCGGGGGCCGGAGACCTTCGGGCAATTCGCCGATGGCGCCGCGGCGCCGCCGCCTTCCCGTGCCGAGGCCCCGGCCCGCGGCCGCGCGGCGCTGCTGCGGGATGCCGGCTTCCGCAGCCTGTGCCTGGCCTTCGCCATCGGCCTGTTCGCGCAGATGGGGCTGGTGACGCATCTGGTGTCGCTGCTGGTGCCGGCGCTGGGGGTGCAGGGGGCGGGGCTGGCCATGGCGATGGTGACGGTCTTCGCCCTGCTCGGCCGCAGCCTGACCGGCCTGGTGCTGCCGGGCGGGCGGCGCCGGCGCTGGGCGGCGGCGGCGACCTTCCTGGTGCAACTGGCCGGCTCCGCCGCGCTGATCGCGGCTGATGGCGGGGTGGCGCTGCTGCTGCTGGGCTGCGCGCTGTTCGGCGTGGGGGTGGGCAACCTGCTCTCCCTGCCGCCGCTGATCGCCCAGGCGGAGTTCCCGGCGGCGGAGGTCGGGCGGGTGGTGGCGCTGATGCAGGCGATCAACCAGGCCTTCTACGCCTTTGCCCCGGCGCTTTTCGGCCTGTTCCGCGAAGCGGCCTCGGCCGAGGCGGCGCTGTGGGCGACGCTGGCGCTGCAGGGGCTGGCGGCGGTGCTGGTCCTCAGGCGGTGAGGCGTGGCCTGGCGCCGGCACGCTGGACCCTCCGAGGCGCCTCAGCCTTCCCGGAGCCGGGCCACCAGGGCTGCGGCGCCAAAGCGGGCGTCCTTCAGCTCGGCCAGGCCAACCACGGCGCCCTCCGGAAGCTCCCGCGCCTGGCCCGGCATCTCCAGCCCCTGCACCGATGCCAGCGCGTCGGCGTGGATGGCGCGGAAGTCCAGGTATTGCGCCATGCCCGGCTCGATGCGGTCCCGTGCATCCGCCGGGAGGGCGGCACATGCCTGCATCCAGTGCGGCACGCTGTCCGCATCGGGCCAGCCGACCCCGTTCAGGGCGTGCTGGATGGCGTTGCGCAACAGCACCGGACCGACTTCGGCTCGCTGCGGCCCAGCGCCTCGATCAGATGGTGCCAATCAAGGTCGTCCACCCGCTCCCTGGCCGCGAGGCGCCGCAGGCGGTCGGCCTGCTGGCGCGACCGGCCCAGGAAGTCGGTGTGGTCAAGCCGATCGGACATGGCCCAAAGGGTATCCGGCGATCCCTTGCCCGATGCTACGCCTGCTTGCGCTCGATCAGCCCCTTGCGGATCTTCCGGCCACGCTGGATGCGGTCCTCGATGAAGCCGGCCTCGCCCCAGCGCACGGCGCGGCCGAGCGCCTGGGCGTCCTCGGTGAAGCGGGCCAGCATCTCCAGCAGCGCCTCCCGGTTGTTCAGGAAGACGTCGCGCCACATGGTCGGGTCGCTGGCGGCGATGCGGGTGAAGTCGCGGAAGCCGGAGGCGGCGAATTTCAGCACCGCCTCCTTCGTCTCCTCCGCCAGGTCGTCGGCGGTGGAGCAGATGGTGAAGGCCAGCAGATGCGGCAGGTGGCTGACGATGGCCACCACCTTGTCATGCGTCGCCGGGTCCATCGTCTCGATCATGCTGCCGCAGCGGCGCCACAGCTCCCGCACCGCCTCCACCGCCGCGGGGTCGGTCCCGGGCAGCGGGGTCAGGATGGTGTAGCGGCCCTGGAACAGCTCCGGGAACCCGGCATCGGGGCCGGAGAATTCGGTGCCGGCCATGGGATGGCCCGGCACCAGGTGCACCCCCTTCGGCAGCAGCGGGCCGAGGTCGCGCACCACGCTCATCTTCGTGGAGCCGACATCGGTGACGATGGCGCCCGGCTTCAGATGCGGCGCGACCTGCGCCATCACCGCCGCATTGGCGCCCACCGGCACGCAGAACACCACGCAATCCGCGCCTTCGACCGCCCTCGCCGCATCCGCCTCCACCACATCGGCGATGTCGAGCTCCCGCACCCGTTCCAGGGTGGAGGGCGTCTTGGCGTGCGCCACCACGGTGCCGGCGATGTCGCCGCGCTGGCGGGCGATGCGGGCGATGGAGGACCCGATCAGGCCCACGCCCAGCAGGCAGAGCCGGCCGAAAAGCGGCTCAGCCATTGCGGGCGAACGCGGTCAGCGCCTCGATCACCATCTGGCATTCCTCGGCGGTGCCGATGGTGATGCGCAGGCAGGCGGGCAGGCCATAGCCGCCCATGGCGCGCACGATCAGCCCGCGGCCGCGCAGATGCGCATCGGCCGCCTTCGCCCGGTCCGCCGCGCCGAAGTCGACGAGAAGAAAATTGCCCTCGCTCGGCCACACCTTCAGCCCGGCGGCTTCCAGCGCCGCCGCCACCTTGCCGCGCCATGCGGTGTTGTGGGCGACGGAGGCCTCGATCCAGCCCGGCTCCGCCAGGGCGGCGATGCCGGCGGCCATGGCCGAGGCATTCACATTGAATGGCCCGCGCACCCGGCCCAGCACATCGACGATCGGCGCCGGCGCATAGGCCCAGCCCAGCCGCATGCCGCCCAGGCCGAAGATCTTGCTGAAGGTGCGCGTCATCACCGTGTTCGGCGTGGCGTCCACCAGGCGCTGGCCGGGGTCGTAATCCGGCCGGGTGACGTATTCCGCATAGGCGGAATCCAGCACCAGCAGCACGTCCTCCCGCAGGTCGCGGCGCAGCCGGTCCACCTCCGCCTGCGGCAGGATGCTGCCGGTGGGGTTGTTCGGGTTGGCCAGGAACATCAGCCGGGTGCGCGGGCCGACAGCCGCCAGCAGCCCGTCCACATCCGCGGTCAGGTTCCGCTCCGGTACCTTGATGACCTGGCAGCCGGCCCAGCGGCCGGTCAGCTCGTACATCATGAAGCCATGGGCGGACATCACCAGCTCCGTCCCCTCCCCGCCATAGGCCAGGATCAGCATGGCCAGCAGCTCGTCCGAGCCGTTGCCGCAGACGATCCGCGCCGGGTCCAGGCCGAAGCGCGCGCCGATCGCCTCGCGCAGCGCCGTGGCGCCGCCATCCGGGTAGCGATGCGCCTCCTTCGCCCCGGCCGCGATGGCGGCGATGGCGCCGGGCGGCGGGCCGAAGGCGCCCTCGTTGGAGGACAGCTTGAAGATGCGGTTCACCCCCGGCACCTTCGATTCGCCGCCGACATAGGGCTCCACCGAAAGGATGGACGGGCGCGGCATGACGGTCATCGGGATGGGTCCGCTGGCTGGGGTGGGGCGGGTTGCATAGACGGGTGCGGCGGTGCCGCCAAGCAGCCAGGGGCCACGCAGCCATGGGGCAGGCAGCCGGAGCCGGATGACCGGACCAGCCACACGCCCCGGTTGCCGAAGGGGGGCGCCGGCCCTATTGCTGGCGCCGCGCAACCCGCCATGGGACCCATGACCGAGGCCCTCGCCCGCACGATCGATCACCAGCGCGCCCGCTTCCCGGAAGGGCTCGCGTTGGATTCCGGGGCGGTGATCGCGCCGCTCGCGGTGGCCTACCGCACCTATGGCCGGCTGAACGCCCAGCGCAGCAATGCCATCGTGGTGTGCCACGCGCTGACCGGCGACCAGTATGTGGCCGAGCCCCACCCCGTCACCGGCAAGCCCGGCTGGTGGGAAGCCGTGGTCGGCCCGGGCCGCCCGGTGGACACGGACCGTTTCTTCGTGATCTGCGCCAATGTCCTCGGCGGCTGCATGGGCTCCTCCGGCCCGGCGGAGCCCATGCCGGATGGCAGCCGGCCCTGGGCCACGGATTTTCCCTCCATCACCATTCGCGACATGGTGCGGGCGCAGAAGCTGCTGGTGGAGCATCTGGGCATCGGGCGCCTGCTGGCGGTGGTCGGCGGCTCGATGGGCGGGATGCAGGTGCTGGAATGGGCGGCGACCTATCCGGAGATGGTGGTGGCGGCCGCCCCCATCGCCTGCGCCGCCTACCATTCGGCGCAGAACATCGCCTTCCACGAGGTCGGCCGCGCCGCCATCCATGGCGACCCGGACTGGGTCGGCGGCCGCTACTGGCAGGATGGCCGCATCCCGGCCAAGGGCCTGTCGGTGGCGCGCATGGTGGCGCACATCACCTACCTCTCCGAGGCCGCGTTGGGCCGCAAGTTCGGCCGCCGCCTGCGCGGCGCCAGCGCGCTGACCTTCCTCGAGGATGTGTTCGAGGTGGAAAGCTACCTGCGCCATCAGGGCAGCACCTTCGTCCGCCGCTTCGACGCCAATTCCTACCTGACCATCACCCGCGCCATGGATTATTTCGACCTGGCGGCGGAGCATGGCGGGGAGGTGGCGAACGCCTTCCGCGGCACCAGTACCCGCTTCCTGGTGGCCAGCTTCAGCAGCGACTGGCTGTTCCCCACCGAGGAATCCCGCGCCCTGGTGCGGGCCCTGAACGCGGCGGCGGCCAATACCTCCTTCGTGGAGATCGCCACCGACAAGGGCCACGACGCCTTCCTGCTGGACGAGCCGGTATTCCACCGCGCGCTCGGCGGTTTCCTGCGCGGCGCGGCCGAGCGCGTGGGGGTCTGAGCCAGGGCAAACCGCGTTCTTCTGGAGCACCTTCAAGCCTTGCGGCTTCGCAAGGCCACTCGAAAAATGCGTCGAAACGATAAGCTGGAGCCGTTTCACCGTCTTCGCTTGCGGTGAAACGGCCCTAGCCCGCCACCGCGCGGGGCGCCGGGCCGCGCGCGCCCAGCAGCCGGTGGAAGGGGTCGCCCAGGTGGCGGCTGGCCAGGCGGTGCAGCGCCACCAGCAGCGCCACCGTGGCGAAAGGCGCCACCGCCCAGAACAGCGGATAGGGCAGCCCGCCGGCCAGGTGCCGCCAGGCCATCCAGGCCACCAGCAGCACCACGCTGTGCGCCAGGAAGATGAAGAAGCTGTAGCGGCCCATCCCCGCCAGCCAGCGGCCCGTCCGTGTGCCGTCCAGCAGGCTGGCCGCGGGCCAGACCAGGAAGGGCGCGGCCAGGCCGAGCCAGGTGGTGTTCTCCACCCTTCCGGCGACCATCGCCGCGGCGGCCAGCAGGAAGGCCAGCAGCGCCGGCCAGGCGAAGCGGTCCAGCGCATGCAGGTTCCACCCCCGCAGCGCCGCCATGCCGCCGACATAGAAGGCCACCAGCATCTCCGTCCGCAGCAGCAGCGGCCCGCCCAGGTCGTACAGCATGATGAGAAGGGCCGCCGCCAGCCCCGGCAGCGCGGCATGGCGGAGGCACCAGCCCAGCAGCGGCGCCGCCAGCGCCAGCACCATCAGGTCGCGCAGGAAATACAGCGGGAAGTTCAGCGGCGCGGCGCTGAAGGCGAAGGCCGCATCCAGCATGGTGGCGGCATCGAGGGGCACCAGCTGGTAGGAAATGGCGAAATCCCCGCCCGACTGCAGCAGGAAGGCCAGCGCCACCAGCGGCAGGTTGAAGGCCAGGAAGGGCACCACCAGTGTCTTCAGCTTCTTCCGCAACAGCGCCCCGTACCGCCGGTCCAGCCCCGCGCGGAACAGCAGGTAGCCGGAGATCACCGTCAGCACCGGGACGGAACAGCGGAACACCGCGCTCTGGAAAAAGGCCTTCAGCTGGTCGAAGGCGCCCGGCCCGATTTCCGCGATCGGCACATGCGGGGGCACATGCAACACCACCACGCCGAAGATCATGATGAAGCGGAGGATGGAGATGCGGATCTCCGCTTCATTTCTTTGCATGCCACGCGATTCCCTGACGCCGGGGTTGAGACGAGGGGCCGTGGCCCGACCGAAGTCTCATCCGCAAGCCCCGGCTGTCCAGGCAAGAAGCCGCGACCGGGTCTTCAGGGGAAGCGCCGATTGTCCGGGCGCAGGTCCATGGGATGGATGGTGCCGGGGCGCCACGCGGCGCGCGGCGCCTTGGCCCGGTGGCAAACGCCCTGTCTCCATCGAAGCATCACGGCACTGACCCGCGCCTGTCACCAGTGCGACGCAGATTGCGCCGCCCGCAGGACCCGATACCCATGGCAGCGATTCGACTGGTTCACGTCTCGGACACGCATCTCTCCGACACGCATGGCTATTTCGCGGCCAATTGGGCCGCCTTCCGGGACGCCATGGCGGCCGCGCCGCCCGACCTGCTGGTGCATGGCGGCGACCTCTCCTTCAACGGCCCGGCGGCGGAGGGCGACCTTGCCTTCGGTGCGGCGGAACTGGCCCGGCTGGGCGTGGCTTGGCGCGCCATCGCCGGCAACCATGATGTGGGGGAGGCCCCGGATTTCTCCCGGCTCGACCAGCCGGTGAATGCGGCGCGGCTGGCCGCCTGGCGCCGGCATGTCGGACCGCATTGGTGGTCGCAGGATCTCGGCGATTGGCGGCTGGTCGGGCTCGATACCGCGCTGATGGGCAGCGGCCTGGCGGAGGAGGCGGCGCAGGCGGCCTTCCTGGCCGAAACGCTGGCGGGGCGGCAGGGCCGGCCGGTGATGGTCTTCGTGCACATGCCGCCCTTCGACCGCGACGTGACGGATGCGGGGCCCTCCACCTCCGTCATGCCGCACCGGGCGCGCGGCGCCTTCCTCGATGCCTGCGCGGCGGGCGGGGTGAAGGTGATCGCCTGCGGCCACCTGCATGTGTACCGGCGCATGCGGCATCGCGGCATGGCGATCGTCTGGGCGCCGCCGACCGCCATGGTGGATGTGCGGCGCTGGCAGGGGCGGCTGCGCCGCTTCCCCCGCCCGGGCTATGTGGAATGGACGCTGGACGGGCCGAGCGCCACGCACAGGCTCGTGGAGCCGCCGCGGATGTTCGTCATCGACATGTCCGGCTGGACCGCCACCCATGGCGGCACCACGACGACGCTGCCGCCGCTGGCCCCGCTATAGGCCCGGCAGCACCTCCCCACCCAGGATCCCGGGCAGGACCGGCGCCACCACGCCGCGCCACAGCGCGCTGTCCACCAGCCAGGTGAAGCCGATCGGCAGGGCGATGGCGAAGATCGCGGCCAGCAGCAGCGCGCGGGCTGGCGGGCGGCGTTGCACCCCCATCCAGAAGGCGAGCAGGAAGCCGGCCATGCCGATGACGAAGCCCGCCCACAGCGCCATCAGCAGCGCCGCGCCCAGCAGCGCCGCCAGCTTCAGCGTGGCCGCCGCCTCGGGCACCGGCCCCTTCCGCTGCGCGGCGATCCCCTGCCCCAGCAGCAGGGCCAGCAGCGCCGCGGCCAGGCCGAGCACCGCGGGCGCCACCGTGCCGCCGCGCCAGCCCGGCGCCATGGCCTGGGCCAGCAGCGCCAGGCACCCCGCCAGCAGCAGCGCGGCGAAGACCAGCGCGCCGGTGGAAAACCCCGCCGCCTCCGCCGCGTCGCGCCGGCCGCGTGCCACCTTCACCGCGCAGAACACCACCGCCAGCCCGGTCAGCACCGCCAGCCCCGCGCCCACCGGGCTGGCGACGAAGACGCCGTAGTCGCCGAGCGAGCTTTGCAGCGCGGTGTAGAAGCTGCGCTCGATCACGTCGCCCAGCACGAAGCCGATGACCACGCCGATCACGGAATAGCCGTACAGCCGCAGGAAGGCGCCGAAGACGCCCAGCGCCGCCAGCAGGCCGAGGTCCAGCACGTTGGACCGCACGGTGAAGGCCGACATCAGCGACGCCACCAGCACCGCCGGCGCCAGGATGCCCATGTCGAAGCCCGGCAGCCGGGCCAGCCAGGGGCTGGCCAGGGCCGTGCCCAGGCTGGCCAGCAGGTTGGAGAACAGCAGCCCGAACACCAGCGCCCAGGCCAGCGCCCCATGCGTGGTCAGGAAGCTCGGCCCCGGCTCCAGCCCATGGATCTGCCAGGCGGCCAGCACCAGCGCCATCTCCGCATTGCCAGGGATGCCGAACAGCAGCGTCGGGAACAGCGCACCGCCTTCCTTGGAATTCGTCGCGGCCTCCGTCGCCACCAGCGCGTCCTCCGCCCCCTTGCCGATCTGCCCGGCATCCTTGGTGGTGGCGACGGCCAGGTTGTAGGACAGGAACTGCGCCACGGTGCCGCCCACGCCCGGCAGCGCGCCGACCGCGGTGCCCAGCGCGGAGGAGCGCAGGAAGATCCCCCAATGGCGGAACGGCGCCTTCCAGCCATCGATCGCCTGGCGCTTCCAATCCCCCGCCAGGTGCCCCACCGCATTCCGCGCCCGGCCGCTGTCGCGCCCATGCGCCCAGACGCCGGCCACCTGCAGCACGCATTCGGAGACGACGAGGAAGCCGATGATGACCACCACGATCTCCAGCCCGTCCAGCAGGTAGGTGCTGCCGAAGGTGAAGCGCGGCACCGGCAGGCGCGGCCCGCCCATCCCGATGATGGCGAGGACGACGCCGATGGCGATGGAGACCAACCCCTTGGCCGGCGAGCCGGCCACCGCCAGCACCATGGTCACCAGCCCGAACACCGCCACCCAGAAGGTCTCGGCCGGGCCGAAGGAGAGCAGGAAGGGCAGGAAGACCGGCACCATCGCCAGCAGCACCACCACGCCGAACACCGCGCCCAGCCAGCTGGCGGCGGCGGAGAGGTTCAGCGCGAAGACCGCGCGGCCGGCGCGCGTCATCGGGTAGCCTTCCAGCGTCGTCGCCGCGTTCTGCGCCGTACCGGGGATGTTCAGCACGATGGCCGTCACCGCGCCGCCATTGCCGGCGGCGCCGATGATACCGGCAAAGAAATACATCGCCTGCGCCGGCGTCCACCAATAGGTCAGCGGCAGGAACACCGACATGGCGGTGATGGATTGCAGCCCGGGCAGGATGCCGAAGACATAGCCGACCACGGTGCCGAACAGCATGAACAGCAGCGCGTCGAAAGCCGTGGCCTGGGCCAGGCCCTCGGCCAGCGCGGCCAGCAGGTTGTCCATCAGGCGGCGAACCGGTCCAGCAGCATGCCATGCCCGCGCGCCACGCCGCCGAGGCCCAGCGCCCGGAAGGCGGCCAGGAAATCGGCGTGGTTCTGTGCCACAACCGGCCGACCCAGCCGCGCCTCCAACGGCCGCACCACCTCCACCGCCGGCACCTGGCCGGAGGGCAGCCAGATGGCATCGAATTCCGGATCCTCGGCCGCCGCCGCCAGCGCCGCGCGGAACAGCGCATCCGGGGCGATGTCCTGCAGGAAGTCGAACGCCGCCGGCACGCTGGCGATGCGGGAGAAGCTGTGGCCCTCGGCCTCCACGAAGACGCGCATCTGGCCGTTCAGGGTCTCGTGGAAGGGGGTCACGGCCAGGATGCGCTTCGCCCCCAGCAGGGCGAAGGCATCGAGCGCCGCGCGGATGCTGGTGCCGCAGGGAATGCCGCCGGCTTCCTCCGCCATCTGCGCCAGCAGCACGCGGTCATGCCCCGGCCCCTGCGCCACCACGATGGGGGAGGCGACATGCAGGATGTAGTCCACCCGGCGCGCCGCCAGGTAGCGCACCGACTCGCGCAGCTGCGCCAGCGCCTGGCCATACTGGTTGCCCGCCCAGCCCGACATCCCCGTGGTGATGCCGCACAGCATCGCGCCTTCCGGTGCGATGCGCTGGAAATCCAGCGGGATGCGTTCCAGCACCGTTGGGCTGATCACGCCGATGCGGGCACGCCAGCCCGGCAGCAGCAGCGGCGCCAGCATCAGAAGGCGCCGCGCAGCGTCGCGGCGTTCTGCTCCAGCAGCGCCTTGGCGCGGGCCAGGCTTTCCGGATAGCCGGCCGAGAAGGTCCAGTCCCGCTCCAGCCGCGCCTGGGTGACGAAGGCCTGCCATTCCGGCTTGTCCATCGCCGCGTTCAGCGCCGCCAGCAGCCGGTCGCGGATCGGCGCCGGCAGGCCGGGCGGGGCGGCGACACCGCGGATGACGGTGACATCCGCCAGGCTGACCAGGCCGATATCGGTCAGCGCCGGCAGTTCCGGCAGGCGCGGGTCGCGCTGGCCGGACCAGGACAGCAGCGGGCGCACCGCGCCGGCGGCGATATGGTCGCGCCAGAGCGTCGGGCCGAGCGAGGCGATGTCCACGTCGCCGCGCACCGCCGCCAGCACCAGCTCGGGCGGCCCCTGCACCGAGACGAAGGCCACGGGGAAGCCGAACTGCGCGCCCAGCAGCGCGCATTGCGCGGCGCCGGTGGAGATGCCGCCGAAGGTGCCGCAGCGCACGGGCTGGCGCATGCCGCGCAGCGCCTCCAGGCTCGCCACCCGGCCACGGGCGGAGGCCACCATGGTCTGCACCCCGGCCGAGAAATGGCCGAGCCAGGTGAAGCGCATCACGTCGAAGGGCTGCGGCTGCACCAGGGCCAGCGCCATCTGCGCCACCGGGTCGCCATAGCCGATGGTCTGGCCGTCCGGCGCCGCGCGGAACAGGCGGTTGTAGCCATTGGCGCCGGGGATGTTCTGCACCGCCACGGGCACGCCAAGCTCCGCCGCCAGCAGCGGCGCCACGGTGCGCATGTTGCGGTCGGCCAGGGAGCCGGGGGTGAAGGGCACGATGATCTCGACGGGGCGGGTGGGCTGCCAGGGCTGCGCCATGGCGGGTTGCAGGGCGGGCGCGAGAAGTGCGCCGATCGCGGCAAGCAGCCATCCGAAAATTCGCATCGCTCGCATTTGTCCTGTCCTTTGCCGATCCTGGCAGGATCACGCGCCCCGCCGCCGGTGTCCAGACGGAACGGCAGGGCGCAGGCTGCCGGCCGGATCCGGCACGCCGCTTGCTGAGACCGCTGGATAGCGCGCAATCAGACGGAGGCTGCCCAAGATGCGATCAACGACCCGGCGGAATGTCCTGACATCTGCCCTGTTGCTGCCCACACTCGCCACGCCCGCCGTGGCGCAGGGGGCGCGCAGGCCGGTGAAGTTCTGCCTGGACTGGGCGTGGCAATCCGCCCATTCCGCCTGGACGCTCGCGGCCGACCGCGGCTACTTCGCGGAAGCCGGGCTGGAGGTGCAGATCGACCGCGGCTTCGGCTCCGGCGACACGCTGACCAAGGTGGCGGCCGGCACCTACGACATCGGCTTCGCCGACACCAACCTGGCGCTGAAATTCAACCACGAGAACCCGAACAGCCAGGTCACCTCCGTCTTCGTGCTCTACGATGCCTCGCCCAATGCGGCGATCTTCCTGAAGCGGTCGGGCATCACCAAGCCGAAGGACCTGGAGGGGCGGACCGTCTCCGTCTCCCCGGGCGAGGGCACGCATCTGCTGTTCCCGATCTTCGCCCGCGCCAATGACCTGGACGTGTCGAAGATCAACCTGCTGTCGGTGACGGCGCAGCTGCGCGATACCATGGTGATCCAGCGCCGCGCCGATGCGACGCTCGGCTTCCTGACCACCACGGCGCTGAACATGGTGGGCACCGGCATTCCGCTGAACGACATCGGCTGGCTGCAATACAACCAGTGGGGCGTGCAGCTCTATTCCTCCGGCCTGGTGGTGCGGAAGGCCTTCGCCGAGCAGAACCCGGCGGTGGTGCGCGGCTTCATCCAGGCCACCCTCCGCGGCCTGCGCACCATGCTGGCCGACCCCGCCGCCGCCATGGCATCCCTGAAGCAGCGCGAGCCGCTGATCGACGTGGCCGTGGAAATCGCACGCAACGAGCTGATCAACCAGGTGGCGCTGCTGACACCGCATGTGCGGACCAATGGCGTTTCCTCCGTGGTGAAGGAGCGCTTCGAGACCTCCGCCCGCCAGGTGGCGGAGGCCTTCAACATCCCGGTCCGCCCGGCGATGGATTTCACCTATACCGACCGCTTCCTGCCGGCGGACCGCAAGATCGTCTGACCGGGAGCCTGTTCCCCCTCCCCCAACCCTCTCCCCCATGCAGCATGGGGGAGAGCGCTGCCGGGGCGGACACGCCAGAGCAATAGGCGTTCAAGCGAACGCAGCCTGCTCGGCCCGCCGGGCGGCGATGCCGGCGGGCAGGCGGCCCAGCCGGGCGGCCGCGTCCCAGACGCGGCGGATGGCGGCGGCGCCGCGGCGGGTGATGGCGGCCTCGTCCACGCCCTGGACGGCGCGGTCGCGGATCAGCATCCGGCCGTCCACCAGCATGGTGTGCAGGTCCGCCGCCACGCCATTGGTCAGCAGCGCCTGCAGCGGGTTCCACACCGGCTGGTAGCGGGCGCCCGACAGGTCGAACAGCAGCAGGTCCGCCGTGGCACCCACCGCCAGCGTGCCGAGGTCGTCGCGGCCGATCGCCGCGGCGCCGCCGGCCGTCGCCGCCCGCAGCATCGCCTCGCCGCCCGCGATGCCGCCCCGTCCGGCCTGCACCTTGGCCAGCAGGGCCGCCGCCCGCAGCTCCGCCACCATGTCGAGCCCCACGCCATCCGTGCCGACGCCGAGGTTGATGCCGGCATCGAGGAAGCGCGCGAAGGGCACCGCCACGCCGAAGCGGGAAAAGGCATAGGGGCAGGAGGCCACCGCCGCGCCATGGTCGCGGATCATCGCCAGCTCCGCATCCGTGGCCAGCACGCAATGCGCCAGCACCGTACCCGGCCGCAGCAGGCCGAGGTCGCGGATGTGCTCGATGGGCGACTTGCCGTAGTGGGCACGCACGATGTCGATCTCCACCTGGCTCTGCGCCGCATGGATGGTCAGCGGGCAGCCGATCGCGTCCACCGTGTCGCGAAGGCGGACAAGCAATTCGGGCGTGCAGGTATCCAGCCCATGCGGGCCGAAGCCCACGCGGGTGCGGCCGCGCGGGCCTTCATCATTTGCCGCGAACAGCGCCATCACCCGGTCGAAGCCGGTATCGGCGGCCTCCGGCGCCGTCACCGGGCGGCCATCCGGCGTCATGTCCATCTTCGGCGTGGAGAACAGGTAGGGGCAGGAATAGGTGCGCAGCCCCAGCCCGCGCCCGCGTTCGATGAAGGGCGCCTGCTGCAGCCGCCACACATCCATGATGGTGGTGGAGCCGCCCTTCATCGTCTCCAGCAGCGCCATCTCCGCCACGTCGCCGATGGCCGCCTCGTCCAGCACCTCCGCCGCGATGTCGCCCAGCGGCATCAGCAGGGAATAGACGATGTCGCCGGGCAGCTCCCCCGCCGCGATGTCGTCCGCCAGGCCGCGGAACAGCGGCGCGCTGAAGGCGTGGTTGTGCAGGTTGACGAAGCCCGGCAGCAGCAGGCCGTCGGGCAGGACGATCCGCTCGGCCTCCAGCGTCGGGCGCTCCGCCACGACATCGGCGATGCGCCCGCCCTGCACGACCACATGCTGGCCGCCGCGCAGGCCGTCGCGCGCGTCCCAGATCCAGCCCGGTTCGAGGATCAGCGTGTCCAAGGCAGCCTCCGCATTGTGTCGGCGGAGCATGGCACGGCCGGGCGCGGCGCGCGCGGCCCGGATCATCCGCTCGCCGGGGCGCCGGCGCCCTACCCCCTTGCCGTTCGGTCCCGCGCGGGGCATGGGGAGCGGGCGGGTGCCAAGCTCGGAAGCTTCCCGGCGCCCCGTGCCTGCCCGCACGCCACTGCCCTGCAAACCGGAGCGCCCTTGTTGGACAGCGCCGCGCCGCGCCCCCCCGTGCCGGACCCGCCCGCCACCGGTGGCCAGCCCGTGCGGCGCCAGCTTGCGCTGTTTGCCGTCGCCCTGGCCCTGCCCATCCTGGTCTTCGTCGCCGGCCTGGCCTGGCGCTACACGGAAGCGCAGCGCGACGGGCTCGAGACGGCGGCGCTGGACACCGCCCAGGCCGTCGCCCTGGCGGTGGACCGGGAGCTCACCGGGCTGACCGCGACGCTGAACCTGCTGGCGCTGTCGCCGCAGCTCCGCACCGGCGACCTGGACGGCTTCCACGCCCTGGCGGTGGAGATGCAGGACCGGCTGGGGATGAGCACCCTGCTGCGCGACGCCGCCGGCCGCCCGATCCTCAGCGACAGCCTGGCCCCCGGCCTGCCGCTGGCGGATGGCCCGGCCGACCAGCCGATGCCGGATGGCGGGCCGGACCGCGCTTTGGTCAGCAACCTGCTGCCCGGCCGCGCTCCCGCCGGGCCGCGCTTCGCGGTGGAGGTCCCGGTGGCCGCTCCGGACGGGCCGCTGTTCCTCAGCCTCAGCGCGCCGGTCACGCGCATCCGCCAGGTGGTGGAGGACCGCCAGGCACCGGAGGGCTGGACCATCGCGGTGATCGACCGGGCCGGGATCATCCTGGCGCGCAACAATCGCCATGCGGATTTCGTCGGCACCCTGGCCACCCGGGATCTGCGCGCCAACACCACCGGGCATCTGGGCAGCTGGCGCGGCACCACGGCGGATGGCGCGCCGGTGTTCGGCGCCTATGCCCGCTCCACCCTCTCGGATTGGCGCATCGCGGTGGGCGTGCCGCTGCGCACCCTGAACCAGCCGCTGCGCCGCAGCCTGCTGCTGCTGGGCGTCGCGGGGGTGCTGCTGGCCGCCATATCCGTGGGGCTGGCGCTGCTGCTGGGCCAGCGCATCGCCAGCCCGCTGCGCCGCCTGGCCGCGCAGGCCGCGGCGCTGGGGCGGGGGGAAGCGGTGGCGCCGGTAGCCAGCCCGATCCGGGAGGTGGCCGGCATCAGCGCCGCGCTGGTGGACGCCGCCGCCACCATCCGACGGCGGGAGGAGGAGCTGCGCCGGCTGAACGACGCGCTGGAGGTCAGGGTGGGGGAGCGCACGCGCGACCTGGCCGAGACCAATGCCCGGCTGATCGCTGCCGCCACCGGGCGCGAAAGGGCGGAGGCGCAGCTGCGCCAGTCGCAGAAGATGGAGGCGGTGGGCCGGCTGACCGGCGGCGTGGCGCATGATTTCAACAACCTGCTGACCGTCGTCATCGGCAATCTCGCCCTGACCCGGCGCCGCGTGGCGGAGCTGGAGGGCACGGCGCCGAGGGAGAAGGGCGACGGCGCGCTGGAACGCATCCGCCGTGGCATCGACAACGCGATGGAGGGCGCCAACCGTGCGGCGACGCTGACGCAGCGCCTGCTCGCCTTCTCCCGCCAGCAACCCCTGGCGCCGGAGGCAGTGGATGCGAACCGCCTGGTGGCCGGCATGTCGGACCTGCTGCGCCGCACGCTGGGCGAGGATATCGAGATCGAGACGGTGCTGGCCGGCGGGCTGTGGCGCGCGCATGTGGACCCGAACCAGCTGGAATCCTCGCTGCTGAACCTGGCGGTGAATGCGCGGGACGCCATGCCGGGCGGCGGCAAGCTGACGATCGAGACGGCGAACGCCCATCTGGACGAGCCCTATGTGTCGGGGCGGGAGGATGTGGCGCCGGGCCAGTATGTCTCGGTCTGCGTCTCCGACACCGGCACGGGCATGACCGCGGACGTGCTGGCCCGCGCCTTCGAGCCCTTCTTCACCACCAAGCCGGTCGGCCGCGGCACCGGGCTCGGCCTCAGCCAGGTCTACGGCTTCGCCCGCCAGTCCGGCGGCCACGCGGCGATCTACAGCGAGCCGGGCCAGGGCAGCAGCGTGAAGCTGTACCTGCCGCGACTGCGCGAGGGCGATGTGAAGGCGCCGCCGCCGCCGCGGCCGCAGCCGCTGGTCGTGGACGCCAGGCCCGGCGTGGTGGTGCTGGTGGTGGAGGACGACGCCATGGTGCGCGACTTCGCCGTGACGGCGCTGGAGGAAGCCGGCTGCCGTCCGATCGCCGCCGGCGACGGCCCGGCCGGGCTGGCGCTGCTGGACGCGCATCCCGAGATCGCGCTGCTGTTCACCGACGTGGTGCTGGCCGGGCCGATGAACGGGCGGGAGCTGGCGGCGGCGGCGCTGGCGCGGCGGCCGAAGCTGCCGGTGCTGTTCACCACCGGCTACACCCGCAACGCCATCATCCACCAGGGCCGGCTGGACGAGGGCGTGAACTTCCTGGGCAAGCCCTACACGGCGGCTGCGCTGGTGGACAAGATCGGCCGGCTGCTGCGGTAGCAGCCGGTTCTACCCGGCGCGGACCTTGGTGCGCCAGGCAGAATGCCAGATCCTGGTGTTCGTGGTCGATCACCGCCTCGATCGCCGGCGCCGGCATGGGCCGGCCCGGCTGCGCGCCACCTGGCGCGGCGGCCATCCGGCCGCTCGCCCGCCTTGGGCGGGCGCAGGCTCCGATCATGGAATTCGGTCTTAACCGCGGTTTCACCGCGCCACCGGCACATTGCGCCCAGCCGCCCAACAAGGGGCCGCGGAGCGCCGCATGTCATCCACCCCCCTGCCGCAGGCCGCAGGTTCGGTCACGGACAGCATCTTCACCTGGACCTTCCGCGCCACCTCCGGCGACAGCTGGGGCGGCACGCTGGTGGAGGATTCCAGCCGCTACGTCGTCGGCTCCACCCTGGCGACCGCGCATGGCACCTACAGCATCGTCGCCGCCGATGCGCAGCCGATCGACCTCGGCGCCTTGGGGCTGGAGGAAGGCTGGATCGCCATCGGCTGGTACCGCGATGCCACCGGCGCCTGGCTGGTGACCCAGCGGGGCGAGGCTTCGGCCGCCGGCAGCGCCGGGCTGGGCAGCGAGCAGGACTGGGCCTGGGACGGCCAGGGCTGGGACGGCTTCGGCCTGGGTGGGGCGGACCAGGCCAACCCCGGCGCGCTGGCCGACAGCCTGTTCGGCTGGACCTTCCGCGCCGATAGCGGCGACATCCTCTACGGCACGCTGCTGGCGGACAGCGTGGACTGGAACCCGGGCGACACGCTGCGCACCGCCCACGGCACCTACCGCATCGACAGCGAGACCCCCTTCGGCCAGGCGCAGGGCGAGACCGGGCTCGAGGGCACGGTGCGCACCACCCGCTACACCGACGGCGCCGCGCGCATCGACTTCACCCTGGAAAGCGGCGGCGCGGCCCCGACCGGCCAGGCCGGGCTGGGCAGCGAGCTGGACCGCGCCTGGAACGGCAGCGAATGGGTGCAGGTGGGCCAGGGCGGGGCGCTGCAGGCGGACCGGTTGCCGGACATGCTGATGGACTGGAGCTTCCAGGCCGGCAATGGCGACCGCTATCTGGGCCGGCTGGTGGGCCACGACACCGCCTGGTCCGTCGGCGACACGGTGGCCACCGCCGGCGGCACCTACACCATCACGGGCAAGGCCTCGCTGGGCGGGCAGGTGATCGCCGATGGCACGGTCTGGACCACCGGCGGCTACCACGACAGCAGCGCGCAGCAATGGCTGACCAGCTATTCCGGCTTCGTCCTCGGCGGCGCGCCCAGCGGCTATGGCGGGCTGGGATCGGAGCTCGACTATGCCTGGGATGGCGATGAGTGGGACGATTACGGCCGCGCCGGTGCCCTACTGGCCAGCGTGGAACAGCCGGCCCTGTTCGCCTGGTATTTCCAGCACCGCGCCAGCGGCGACCTGTATGTCGGCTTCACCGTGGAGGATGCCGGCCGCTGGACGACCGGCGACACCCTTGCCGGCGCCCGCGGCACCTACACCATCTACGACGAGAAGCCCTGGCGCCTGGGCGACGCGCCGGAAGGCACGGTCTGGGTGACCGACTATCTGGACGGCCCGACCCAGACCTGGCTGAAGCCGCGCGCCTGGGCCAATGGCGGGCAATGGGTGACGCAGGCCGGGCTGGGACAGGAATACGACTACGCCTGGGACGGCGTGGAATGGGATGATTTCGGCCAGGGTGGCATCTACCAGCTCGACCTCGGGCCGGACGGCTTCTACGCCTGGGCCTTCTACAGTGATTCCGGCGACCTCTATGCCGGCTGGCTGAGCGAGGATTTCGCCCGTTTCGAGGTTGGCGACCGGCTGCAGGGCGCCTTCGGCTACTACGAGATCTACGCCAAGTGGGACCACCCCAACCCCACCAACATCCGCGACGGCACGCTGTGGATCACGGACTATTACGACGGCAACAGCGATCGCTGGCTGCCGACGCGCTCCTGGGGCCAGAACGGGCAGTCGGCCAGCGAATGGGGCATCGGCAACGAATACGAATATGCCTGGACCGGCACCGAATGGCTGGGCTTTGGCGTCGGCGGCATCCATGAGATCGACGTCCCGCGTCTGGCCGCGAACAACCCGCCGGAGCCCTTCATCCTGTAGCCCAGGGCGGTGCATCCCCCGACCAGACACGCGAACGGTTCATGGCAACGCCCATCGATCGGACGCTGCGCCCGCCGAAGGCGGGTGAGCGGCCGGGTGGCCGCCGCGCCAATCCGGCGCGCAGCCAAGCCGGCGATTGAGGCGGGGATCGGTCACGATCACCGGGCTTCGGTGCAAGAGACCGTTTGAGAACACCAGCGGGTCGGTTCGGCGGCATTCTCCAGCGGTCTCTCAGCCCCGCTTGCGGCAGACCATCATGTCCTGGAACGAGTAATCGTGCTGTGGCGGCAGCAACTCCAGCACCTCCAGGTAGCGGGACCAGTTGCGGCGCGCCGTCTCCGCCTTCCAGAAGGCCTGGCTGACGGCGATGTCGCCATGGTGGAACCAGTCCTCCGGCATCGCCGGCGCCTCCGCCAGGCGGGGCGAATGGGCGCGGCGCACCCAGTCCTCGTCGCGGTGCTGGTGGTAGAAGGCCCAGGCGGTCTCCGTATGGAGGGTCTGCAGCAGCAGCCCGCCCGGCTTCAGCACGCGCCGCAACTCCATCAGCCACATGTCCCAGAGATACTTGATGTGGGTGAAGACGCTGAAGCCGTAGATCACGTCCAGACTGTTGTCCGGATAGGCCAGATGCGGCTGCACCGTGCCGGTGGAGACGGTGTAGTCCGGCGGGAAGTGCAGGCGCAGCCATTCGATCGGCCGCGCCTGGATGTCCACGCCGTGCAGGTGCCAGCCGCTTGCCCGGCGCTCCGCCTCGAAATGCCGCAGCACGCGGCCGGAGGAACAGCCGAAATCCAGCAGCGCCAGCCCTTCCCGCGGCCCCAGGTGGCGGTCGATGGCCTGGCGGATGATGGCGGCGTCCATCGCCCCCATGCGCAGATAGGCGGCATCCTCCGCCGGGTAGCCGAAGCGGTCCTCCGGCGCCGGCAGGGGCAGGGCTTCCCCGTCCCGCAGCACGGGGGCACCGAAGCGTGGCGGCAGGCTGTCCGTCTCGTAGTCCAGCGGCTGGTGGAAGCCGAAGCGCGGCAGCACCGTATATTCCTGGCGCACCAACGACAGCGCCTGCTCCACCCGGGCGTTGCCCTCCGCCATGCGCGCCGCCGCATCCCGCCTGTGCTGCGCCTCCCGCTCCTGCGCCGCGGCCTCCGCAAGGCGGGCGGCCTCGGCGCGGGCCTCGGTGGCGATCTCCTCCAGCCGGGCGATCCGCGCCTCCAGCGCCGCGCGCAGGCAATCGCGTTCGGCACGGGCAGCGTCGCGGCCTTGTACCAGGCGCCGCAGCGGCGGCAGCAGCAGGGCGATGTCGCGCAGCAGGGGATGGGTCACGCAGCGAAGGTCCTCGGCCAGCCACCGCGAAAGTTGAGCAGGCGGCCGCCAAGCGCAACCCGCCGGCGGTGCGCGCCCTGCGGCTTGTGTGCCCGGTGGCCCTGCGCCAGAAGGGCGATGTACAACCGGAACGGAATGACGCGGGCATGCTGCGGATGATGCGGGCCGTCTGGTTCGCCGGGTTCACCTTCCTCGGCCTGCTCCTGCTCGGTGCCAGCTTCTGGCGGGCGCTGTTCGGCACGCTGGCGCTGCTGGCGCTGCGCGTCACCCCGGTGCCGCCGCCGATCCTGTACGGCATCGGCGCGGTGATCTTCGCGCTCGGCATCCTGGAATGGTCCACCGGCCTGCTGCTGCGCTGACGCCGCAGGCGCTCAACCGGCCGAAAGCACCCGGTCCAGACCAGCCAGCAGGGTGTCCGCCGCCGCCGCCCAGTCGCATCGCGCCGCGCCGGCCGCCTTGGCCTCCTGCCGCAGGCGGTCCAGCACCCCGGGCTCGAACAGCCGCGCCAGCGCCGCGGCCAGCGCCGCCGCCGTGACCGCACCGGCCAGGACGCCGCCAGCGCCAGGCGGCAACTGCCCGGACAGCCCGCCCACCGGCGTCGCCACCACCGGCACGCCCATCGCCAGCGCCTGCGGAATCACGCCGGACTGGCTGGCCTCCCGATAGGGGGCGACCAGGGCATCGGCCTCGGCCAGCAGGGCGGGGATGCCGTCCTCCGCCACCCAGCGGCTCTCCACCCGCACGCCGGGCAGCGCCGCCAGGCCCGGGGCGCAGGCTTCCACATCACCCTCCCCCACCACGCGCAGCGTCGCGCCGGGATGCGCCTGGTGAAGGGTGCGGAAGGCGTCGCGCAGCAGGTCGAGACCCTTGTAGGCCCGCATCCGCCCGAAGAAGAGCAGCCGCAGCGCGCCGGGCGGGGCCGGCCTGCGTGGCGGCAGCGGGCCGGTGAGAAGCGCCGGCAGTTCCATGCGGATCAGCGGCAGGGCCGGGCGCCGCCGGGCCAGCGCCTGCGCTACCGGCGCCGAGAGCGCCACCGCCGCCCGCGCCGCATCCAGCTCCCGCCCCAGGCGCCAGTTCCAGGCCCAGCCGAAATCGCCGGGATGCGGCGTGGCGTCGTGCACCACCGGGACGAAGGCGTGGCCGGCGCGGGCGAGGCCCGGCGCCACCAGCGGCGTCCAGAGATGTGTCATGCCGGAGACCACCACCGTGGCTTCATTCGCCGATTGCATCAAATTGTGGCGGAGCGCCGGAATTCTCGGCAACGCCATGGCAAAACCGGCCAGATCGCTGTAGGTGTCCACAATGTCGGTCGGAACGATCAATTTTCGGAACGTGTCCAGCAATTCACCTTGCGCTGAGAGCGACAGGCGAAGCGAGACATCCGGCCGCGCTGCCAGGGCCTGGGCCAGGCCCAGCGTGAACTGCGCGCCGCCCCCGCGGCGCCCCCAGTACCAGAGCAGGATTCGCATGGGCCGGTCCCTTTCTGGGCATTCGGGATCGGTTGGGCGCGTCCGCCCCCCCGAGGATGGACACAAATCAACAAGATTGAGCGAATTCCGGGCGCCACGCCGCGGTCGATCCGGTCTAGCATCCAGCCTGACCGGTCGGAAGCCGGCCAAGTCCTCACCGGGCGCATTACATCCTATGGTTGTTTTTCGCCGGCGTGTTAGCCTGCCACCGCGACGGTTCGCCGTACTCCCGTCGCCAAGCCTGTGCATCCCACCGCGCATCCCTGTGCGCGTCCCTGCGGAGTTGTCATGCTCGAGTGCCTGATCGCCACCGAGGAGGGTGCGCTGCCGCTGCAGGCGGTGACGCCAGACGCGCTGGACCTCTGGCTGGCCGGGCTGCCAACCGCCACGGCCGCCTTCCTGCGCGCCAGTGGCTTTGCCGCCAAGGCGCAGGAGCTTCGCCTGCTGCCGGGCCCCGAAGGCCTGGCCGGCGCAGTGCTTGGGCTGGGTGCCGACCCCATCCTCGCCGCCAGCCCCTGGGCCTATGGCGCCCTGCCCTTCAGCCTGCCGGAAGGCACCGCCTGGCGGCTGCAGGGCGCGCCGGATGCGGTGGCCGCGACCCTTGGCTGGTGCCTGGGCGCCTATCGCTTCGCCGGGCTGAAATCCCGCCAGGGACGCCAGCCGGCCCGGCTTGCCGCACCGCCCGGCAGCGACGCGGCGCAGCAGCAGGCGGCGGCGATCCAGGCCGGGCGCGACCTGATCAACACGCCCGCCAATCTGCTGGGCCCGGCGGAACTCGCCGCCGCGGTGCAGCGCCTGGCCGCGGCGCAGGGCGCGGCCTTCGAGCTGATCGCCGGCGCGGCGCTGGAACAGGGCTTCCCCGCCATCCACGCGGTCGGGCAGGGCAGCCCGCGCGCCCCGCAGGTTGCGGTGCTGCGCTGGGAAGGGGCCGCGGACGGCCCGCTGGTGGCGCTGTGCGGCAAGGGCGTCTGCTTCGATACCGGGGGGCTGGACCTGAAGCCGGCCGGCGCCATGCTGCGCATGAAGAAGGACATGGGCGGCGCCGCCGCGATGATTGCGGCCGCCGAGATGCTGATGCGGGCCCAGGCGCCGATCCGCCTGCTGCTGCTGGTCGGTGCGGTGGAGAACAGCGTCTCCGGCGCCGCCTTCCGGCCGATGGACGTGATCCGCACCCGCAAGGGCCTGACAGTGGAGATCGGCAACACCGATGCCGAGGGTCGCCTGGTGCTGGCGGATCTGCTGGCCTTCGCTGGCGAACACGCGCCGGACCTGATCCTGGATGCGGCGACGCTGACCGGCGCGGCCCGAGTCGCGCTGGGACCGGATCTTCCGGCCCTGTTCAGCAATGATTCAGAGCTCGCACAAAGTATTCACTGTGCTGGACAAGTTGTTCACGATGCGGTGTGGCAACTTCCTCTGGTAAAAAATTACGTTTCGTGGCTGGACAGCCCGGTCGCCGACCTCAACAACGTAAGCACCAAGCCCATGGCTGGCGCGGTCATTGCAGCACTTTTCCTGCAACACTTCGTACCGAACGATGTACGCTGGGCGCACTTCGATCTGTACGCGTGGAATGACCAGACCCGGCCGGGGCGACCGGAAGGTGGCGAAATCCACGCCGCGCGGGCCATCGCCCACGCCGTGGCAAAGCTGGCGACCGGACAGGCCAACCCAGGACGGTAACGAATTTGAGATGAAACGGGAACTTTCTGGCGCGCGGCGCTCTGACAAGGGCAGGTCGCAGCAGCACGCTCCGCAGGGCGGGATATCAGAAGGGCGTGGCAGGGGCCGAGCCGGCGCCGCCAAAGCGGCGCCGCCAAGCCGTGGCCGCGCCGAGGAAGGAACAGACAGCATGGCCACCCAGACATCCTCCGACCAGTTGGTCGGCATTCTCCGCGATACCGTCGTGGCGCTGGTACGCCGCGACGGGCCGGACCTCTCCGCCCGACAGCTCGGCGTGTTCCTGACCGTCTATCTGACGGACGGGCCGCACACGGTGCGCGGCCTGGCGGCGGAGCTCAACGTCTCCAAGCCCGCCATCACCCGCGCGCTGGACCGGCTGGGCGAACTCGACCTCGCCCGCCGCAAGGTGGACCCGATGGACCGCCGCTCCGTCCTGGTGCAGCGCACCCTGAAGGGCGCCGCCTTCCTGCGGGACATGCGCGGCATCATGACGGTGGCGGAGCAGACGGCGCGGGAAACCGTGGTACCGGACGAAGCACGCAAGGCCGGCTGATGCTCTCGCCGGCCCGGCGTGTCTGAAAGGAGCGCGTTGGTGTCTTGATGGCCCGCTGACATGTTCGGGATTTCTCCTGAACCTTCTGGCGCTTTCGGGCCTTCATTGACAAACGCTCAGTAGCCGGCGGCGAAGTCCACCAGGTTGAGCAGCGCCTCGCCCCGCCGGGCGCGATGCAGGTTCTCCACCACCTGCGGCGCGGCACTGGCCGGGATGGTGATGCTGGCGGCGTGCGGCGTCATCACCACGCGCGGATGCGCCCAATAGGGATGCGCCGGCGGCAGCGGCTCCGGCGTGAAGACATCCAGCGCGGCGCCGGCCACCTGGCCACTGTCCAGCGCCGCCAGCAGGTCCGCATCCACCACATGCCCACCGCGCGCCCCGTTCACCAGGAAGGCGCCGCGCGGCAGCCGTCCGAGCAGACGGGCATCGACAAGGCCTCGCGTTTCCGGCGTCAGCGGCAGCAGGCAGACCAGGATGCGGGACCGCGCGGCCATTGCCGCCAGGCCATCGGCGCCGTGGAAGCCCTCCACCCCCGGCACCTGCTTCGGCCGGCGCGACCAGCCGAGCACGGGAAAGCCCAGGCCACGCAGCAGCCCGGCCGCATGGGTGCCGAGTTCCCCGAGACCCAGGAAGCCCACCGGCGTTTCCGCCGTCACCGGCGCGGGCAGTTCCTGCCAGACGCGGTCGCGCTGCTGCGCCCGGTAGTCGGGATCCTGCCGATGGAAGCGCAGCACGTTCAGCAGCACCCACTCGCCCATCTGCGTGGTCAGCATGCGGTCCACCAGCCGGGCCACCGGAATGCCCGGCGGCGGCCCCGGCGGGCGCAGCAGATGGTCCACCCCGGCGCCCATGGAAACGATCAGCCGCAGATTGGGGTAGCGCCGCAGCTCCGCCATGTCATGCGCGGTCCAGACCACCGCGGCCTCGATCGAGGCCGGGTCGCCGGCCTCCGGGAACATCCGGATCTCGAGCGTCGGGTCCACCGCCAGCAGCGCGGCGCGCCAATCGGCCATCGCTTCCCGGCGGGTGGAAAGAAGAACCGCCATCACGCAGCCTCCGGCAGGCGGGTTTCGCGGCTGACCAGCCGCACGAAGCCGCGCCAGTCGTCGCGGCGGGCCGCGGCGAATTTGCGGCCATCCGGCAGTTCGGCATGCAGGCTCAGCACGCCCTTGGCCCAGAGCGCGTCGAAATGCGCCTCGGATTGCAGGGCCCAGGCGGTGGTGCGTTCGAAGACGCCGTCGCGGATGCGCGGATGCGCCTTGGCCAGCCACCACCAGCAGCCCGCCGCCAGGATCGCCCCGCCCAGGTAGAAATGCACCAGCGCGGTGCCGGCGAAGGATGCCGCCAGGATGGTCCCGGCCGGCCAGATGTTCTCCCAGTAACGATAGACCGGGCTGCCGGGCGAATTCATCTTGCGGATATGCACACCGAGCTTCACGTGCTCGGCGGCCAGCAGCCCGCGCAGCCGCTCCAGCAGCGGCGCCTCCTCGCTCATGTCCGCACCACGCCATCCCCCGCGGCGGCCAGGTTGAAGGCGGCCGCCATCAGGGCGCGCGTGTAGGGTTCTTTCGGCGCCTCGACAACCGCCTGCGCCTCCCCCTCCTCCACCACCCGCCCGTCCTTGAGCACGATGATGCGGTGCGCCAGCGCACGCACCACGCGCAGATCGTGGGAGATGAACAGATAGGCCAGGCGGTGGCGCGCCTGCAGGTCGCGCAGCAATTCCACCACCTGCGCCTGGACCGAGACATCCAGCGCGCTCGTCGGCTCGTCCAGCACCAGGAGCCTCGGCTTCAGCACCAGGGCGCGGGCGATGGCGATGCGCTGGCGCTGGCCGCCGCTGAATTCATGCGGGTAGCGGTCCAGCATGGCGTGTTCCAGCCCCACCTCCTCCAGCGCCGCGGCGGCACGCCGCGCCACCTCCGCCGCCGAGAGCTTCTCATGCACCAGAAGCCCCTCGCCGACGATCTCCGCCACCGTCATGCGCGGCGAAAGGCTGCCATAGGGGTCCTGGAAGACGATCTGCATGCGCCGGCGCAGCGGCCGCAGCGCGGCGCGGTCCAGGCCCTGGATGTCGCGTCCCTCGAAGCGGATCGGCCCCTCGCTGGCCTCCAGCCGCAGCAGCGCCAGGCCGAGCGTGGTCTTGCCGCTGCCGCTTTCCCCCACCAGGCCCAGCGTCTCCCCCTCCCGGATCGAGAGGGTCACGCCATCGACCGCCTTCACCTGCCCCACCTGGCGGCGCAGCACGCCGCGGCGGATGGGGAAATGCACCTTCACCTGCGTCCCGCGCAGCAATTCCTCGGCGTCCGCCGGGACCGGCGCCGGCCGGCCGCGCGGTTCCGTCGCCAGCAGCATCTTCGTGTAGTCATGCTGCGGATTGGCAAACACATCCGCCACCGTGCCGGCTTCCACCGCCTGGCCATGGCGCATCACCACCACGCGGTCGGCATGGCGGCGGACGATGGCCAGGTCGTGGGTGATCAGCAGCACCGCCATGGAAAGCCGCCGCTTCAGCCCGGCCAGCAAGTCCAGGATCTGCGCCTGGATGGTGACATCCAGCGCCGTGGTCGGCTCATCGGCGATCAGCAACGCCGGGTCGTTGGCCAGCGCCACCGCGATCATCACCCGCTGCCGCTGCCCGCCCGACAGCTGGTGCGGATAGGCGTTCAGCCGCGCCTCCGCCTGCGGAAAGCCGGCCATGGTCAGCAATTCGACCACCCGCGCCCGCAGCGCCTCGCCGCCGAGGTTGCGGTGCAGCGTCACCGCTTCCGAGACCTGGCGGCCCACCGTGTGCAGCGGGTTCAGCGAGGTCATCGGTTCCTGGAACACCATTCCCGCCACGCCGCCGCGCAGCCGGCGCAGATCCTCGCCCTTCGCGGTCAGCACCTCCGTGCCATCCAGCAGGATGCGGCCCTGCGGGTTGTGCCCGGCGCCGGCCAGCAGCCGCAGGCAGGAGAGCGCGGTGACGGATTTGCCGCTGCCGCTTTCCCCCACCAGCGCCACCGTCTCCCCCCGCGCGACGGTGAAGGAGACGCCGTGGACCACGGTCTTCGCGCCGAAGGCGACGGAGAGGTTCTCCACGCTCAGCAAGGGCTGCGTCATGCCTGGCCCCCCGGCAGCTTGCGCGGGTCGAAGGCGTCGCGCACCGCCTCGCCGACGAAGATCAGCAGCGTCAGCATGCCGCCCAGCACGAAGAAGCCGGTCATCGCCAGCCAGGGTGCCTGCAGGTTGTTCTTGCCCTGGTTCACCAATTCCCCCAGCGAGGGCGACCCCGGCGGCAGGCCGAAGCCCAGGAAGTCCAGGCTCGCCAGCACGGTGACGGAGCCGGAGAGGATGAAGGGCAGAAAGGTCAGCGTCGCCACCATCGCATTCGGCAGGATGTGCCGCGCCATCAGCGCCACGTCCGAAACGCCCAGCGCCCGCGCCGCCCGCACATAATCCAGGTTGCGCCCACGCAGGAATTCCGCCCGCACCACCCCGGTCAGCGACATCCAGGAAAACAGCAGCAGGAAGATCAGCAGGGTGAAGAAGCTGGGCTCCAGCACGCTGGCCAGGATGATCAGCAGGTAGAGCTGTGGCATCCCCGACCAGACCTCGATGAAGCGCTGGAATCCCAGATCGACCCAGCCGCCATAATAGCCCTGCACCGCCCCCGCCATGATGCCGACGACCGAACTGACGATGGTGAGCGAAAAGCCGAACAGCACCGAAAGCCGGAAGCCATAGATCACCCGCGCCAGCACATCCCGGCTCTGGTCGTCCGTGCCCAGCCAGTTCTTCCAGGATGGCGGCGCCGGGGAGGGCTGGCCGACATCGCGCACCACCGAATCATGGCGGTACGGGATCAGCGGCCAGACCGCCCAGCCGCCGCGCTCGGCGAATTCCGCGCGCAGCGACGGGTCGTGCCAATCCATGGTGATGGGCAGGCCATCGGGCAGCACGTCGCTTTCCGCATAGCCGCCGACCACGGCCGGGAACAGCCAGCGATCGTCGATCCGCGCCACCAGCGGCTTGTCGTTCGCCAGCAACTCCGCGAACAGCGTCAGCAAGAACAGCAGCAGGAAGACCCACATCGACCAATAGCCGCGGCGGTTGGCGCGGAAATTGGCCAGGCGGCGCCGGGTGATCGGCGTCATCGGCCCACCCTCATCGGCCCAAGCTCATCGGCGGGCCTCGAAATCGATGCGCGGGTCGACGATGGTGTACATCACGTCGCCGACGATCTGCAGGATCAGCCCCAGCAGCGTGAAGATGTACAGCGTGCCGAACATGATCGGATAATCGCGCCGGATCGCCGCCTCGAACCCCAGCAGCCCCAGCCCGTCCAGCGAGAAGACGATCTCCACCAGCAGCGCCCCGGTGAACAGCAGGCCGATGAAGGCGGCCGGGAAGCCGGCGATGATCAGCAGCATCGCATTGCGGAACACATGGCCATACAGGATCCGCGATTCGGAATTCCCCTTGGCCCGGGCGGTGACGACATACTGCTTGCCGATCTCATCCAGGAACGCATTCTTGGTCAGCATGGTAAGCCCGGCAAAGCCGCCGATCACCAGCGCCAGCGTCGGCAGCACCATGTGCCAGGCATAGTCCAGCGCCTGCCGCCAGAACGGCCAGGCCTCGGCGCCGGAGGAGGTCAGCCCGCGCAGCGGAAACCACTGCAGGAAGGACCCGCCGGCGAACAGCACCACCAGCAGGATGGCGAACAGGAAGCCCGGCACCGCATAGCCCACCAGCACCACGCCGCTGGTCCAGACATCGAACCGAGTCCCATCCTGCACCGCCTTGCGGATGCCGAGCGGAATCGACACCAAGTAGATGATCAGCGTCGACCACAGGCCGAGGGAAATCGACACCGGCATCTTCTGCAGGACCAGATCCACCACCGGCTGGTCGCGGAACAGGCTGCGCCCGAAATCGAAGGTGAGATAGCCGCGCATCATCTCGAAGAACCGCACATGCGCCGGCTTGTCGAAGCCGAAGCTGCGCTCGATCTCCGCCACGATCGCCGGGTCCAACCCCCGCGCGCCCCGATAGGTGCCGACCGGCGCGGCCGCCGTCGAAGCCCCGCCCCCCTGCTGCGCACCCGAGGGCGCCCGGACCTCGCCCGGACCCTCCCCGGTCAGGCGCCCCAGCGTCTGCCCCTCCCCCCGCAACTCCGCCAGCATCTGCTCCACCGGCCCGCCCGGCGCGAACTGCACGACCGCGAAATTGATCAGGATGATGCCGAACAGAGTCGGCACCACGAGCAGAAGCCGGCGGAAGATGTAGGCGGCCATGGCTCAGCGCCGGTTGCACGCGGGAGGGGCGCTGCCCCTCCGGCACCACCCCGCCAGGGGGCTCGCCCCCCTGGAGCGCGAGGTTCCTGAGCAGGAGAGGAGAGTGGCCTGAGAAACCGCCGGGCCGAAGGTCCCGCTGGCCCCGCTGGCCCCTCTGCTCACAATGGTCATGGGTTCAAAGGGCAAGAGCCCTTTGCGGGTGGGTGCAGGGAGGGCAGCGCCCTCCCTGCAAGCGACCAGCACCGCCCTTGCCATCCCTACAGCGTCCGCCGGGCGTCGCTCAGGGCGCGGTCCTTCTCGGCGTCGACCCACCAGCTTTCGAGGCCCAGCCCATAGCGCGGGTTGCGTGCAGGACGGCCGAACTTGTCCCAGAAGGCGATGCGGAAGCTCTGCAGGTGCCAGTTCGGGATCATGAAGTCGTGCCACAGCAGCACGCGGTCCAGCGCGCGGGTTCGGGCGACGAGTTGGCCACGGTCCGGCGCGTTGACGACGAGTTCCACCAGTTCATCGATCGCCGGGTCGCAGATGCCGGCGACGTTCTGGCTGCCGGGTTGTTGGGCCTTGGCGCAGGTGAAGAAGTCGCGCTGTTCGTTGCCCGGCGAAAGCGACTGCGGCACCACCTCGACGGTCATGTCGTAGTCGAAGGCGTCGACGCGGGTCTGGTACTGGGCCGGGTCAACGGTGCGGACGCGCACCGTCATGCCGATGCGCTCCAGGGCCTGCACGTAGGGCAGGGCGATACGTTCGTAGGTGGCGCCCTGCAGCAGGATCTCGAATTCGAAGGGCTGGCCCTGCGGCCCGACCAGGCGGCGGTTCTGCACCCGCCAGCCGGCCGCCTGCAACAGGCGCAGCGCCGTGCGCAGGCCCTCGCGGTTGTTGCCGGAGCCGTCGGTGACGGGGAGCTTGTATTCGGTGGTGAAGACGGCCTCCGGGACCCGGCCGCGGAAGGGCTCCAGAACCGCCAGCTCGGCGCCGATCGGCAGGCCGGAGGAGGCGAGGTCGGAGTTGGAGAAGTAGGAGGTGGTGCGCGTATAGCTGCCGTAGAACAGGTTGGCGTTCATCCATTCATAGTCGAACAGCTCGATCAGGGCGCGGCGCACGCGGGCGTCCTGGAACAGCGGGCGGCGCAGGTTCATGGCAAAGGCCTGCATGCCGGTGGGCAGTTCGTGGCGCAGTTCGTCCCGCTTCACCAGGCCGCGGCGCACCGCCGGGAAGTCGTACCCGGTGGCCCAGTCACGCGCGCTGTTCTCCGTGCGGAAGTCGATCTGCCCGGCCTTGAAGGCTTCCAGCGCCACGGTCGTGTCGCGGAAGTATTCGAAGCGCTGCACGTCGAAATTCTGCGTGCCCTTCTGGCTGGGGATGTCCTTCGCCCACCAGTCCGGCACCCGGGCGTAGACCAGGCTGCGCCCGGCGTCGAAGCGTTCCAGGCGATAGGGGCCGGAGCCCAGCGGCACGTCCAGCAGCGGCCGGGCGAAGTCGCGGCCTTCCCACCAATGGGCGGGCAGGACGGGCATCTGGCCGAGGATCAGGCCGAGTTCCCGGTTCTCGTTGCTGCGGAAGCGGAAGGTGACCCGGCGCTCGGCCTCGGCCACCACCTCCGTCACGTCACCCCAGTAGGAGCGGAAGAAGGGCCTGCCATGGGTGCGCAGCGCGTTGAAGGTGAAGACCACGTCGGCCGCGGTGACGGGCCGGCCATCATGCCAGCGGGCGGCCGGGTTGAGTTCGAAGCTGATGGACAGGCGGTCCGCCGGCAGGTCGATCCATTGCGCCAGGTAGGGATACTCGGTGCTGGCTTCGTCCGGGCTGTTCGCCAGCAGCGTGTCGTACAGCAGGCTCAGGCCGACGGCCGGCGTGCCGCGCAGGATGTAGGCGTTGAAGCTGTCGAAGGTGCCAAGCGCGGTCAGCGCGATTTCGCCGCCCTTCGGCGCCGCCGGGTTCACCCAGGGGAAGTGGGTGAAGTCTGCCGGCAGGGCAGGCTCCCCCAGCAGGGACAGGGCATGGGTGCGCAGCGCCTGGCCGGGCGCGGCGGTGCCGCCGGCGGGCGTCACGGCATGCAGGGCGCCCGGGGCAAGGCCGAGGGCGGCGGAAAGGGCGAGAAGATCGCGACGGCGCATGTCGCAGAGCATGGGGGTTCCCCCCCGCCACCGCAACCGGTGGCCGGTGCTTCAGCCGGCCAGCAGCCGCGTCGCCTCCGGCAGCAGGGCGGCGTCGCCCACCGCCAGTACCGTGCCGTCGCCCTCCAGCCGCAGGGGCTGGCCGGCCCAGTCGGTGCAGCGCCCACCGGCGCCCTCGATCACCGGGACCAGCGCGGCCCAGTCCCAGGGCTTCATCGTGGCGTCCACCACCACATCCACCAGGCCCAGCGCCAGCAGCCCATAGGCGTAGCAGTCGCCGCCCCAGGTGGTGCGGCGGGCGGCCTGCTTCACCGCGGCGAAGCGTGGCGCCGTGCAGGCGTCGAACATGTCCGGCGAGGTGCAGGAAAGCTCGGCCTCCGCCAGGCGATCGCAGGGGCGGCAGCGCGGGGTGCCGCCGAGGGCGGAGCGGAATTGCGTCGGCCGGCCGGCAAGTCCGGTCCAGCGTTCGCCGGTGGAGGGCTGGTCGATCAGGCCGAGCACGGGGGTGCCGCGGTGCAGCAGGGCGATCAGCGTGCCGAACAGCGGCCGGCCGGTGACGAAGGCGCGGGTGCCGTCGATCGGGTCCAGCACCCAGACCCAGTCGGCATCCGGGTTGTGGTCGCCATATTCCTCCCCGATCACGCCGTGGTCGGGGTGGCGTTCCGCCAGCAGGGCGCGGATGGCGCGTTCCGCCGCCCGGTCGGCTTCCGTGACCGGGCTGGCGTCGCCCTTCGCCTCCACCAGCAGGGCGGAGCGGAACAGCGGGCGGATGACGGCGCCGGCGGCCTCGGCGGCGGCTTCCGCCGTCGCCAGGAAGGCGCCGCCGGCCGAAACCGCGTCGCTCAGGGCAGCGGCACCGGGTCGGTGGCCAGGCTGCGGAGGAAGGCGATGACATCCGCGCGCTGGTTGATGCTGGACATGCCGGCATAGGCCATGCGGGTGCCCGGGATGGCAGCGGAAGGCCGCGTCAGGAAGGCGTTCAGCGCCTCGTAATCCCAGGGCTCGGCGGCCTTGGCGCGCAGGGCTGCGGAGTAGTTGAAGCCTTCCACATGGGCATGCGGGCCGCCGACCACGCCCCACAGATTCGGCCCGACGCCATTCGGCCCGCCCTGCGCGAAATTGTGGCAGGAGGCGCAGGCGCGCTGGGCGATCTGCCGGCCGGTATCCGGGTTGGCCGCGGCCAGCAGCGGGCCGATCGGCTGCGGGGCGGCCGCGGCGGCGGGGGCGGCCGCCGGTTCCGGCGTGGCCACGGCCAGGGCGCTGGTCTCCAGGCGCCGCGGATGCACGATGGCGTCGCCGATCACGCCGGTGACCATGAACACCACGCCGGCGGTCAGGACCGCGGCGAACATCTTATTGACTTCCAGACTCATCCTGGAGTGCACCCTTCCGAAGCGCCGCGTTGGTCGCCTGTTTCGGCCGCCGCACGGCCAGCGTGAATGCAGGCTATGGCGGCAGGCTTGCGCCGGCGCCCGCCTGCCGTAAAACCTGCGAGACAATATAGGCGCCGGCCGGCCGCGACAACCCGGGCGCTGCGCCGCACGCAGGACTTCCCATGCCCCATGCCTCCTCCGGTGTCATCGCCTTCCAGGGCCTGCCCGGTGCCTATTCGGACCTCGCCTGCCGCCAGGCGCATCCCGGCTGGACCACCCTGCCCTGCCCTTCCTTCGAGGCGGCAATCGCGGCGGTGCGGGATGGCCGGGCCGGGCTGGCGATGCTGCCCTGCGAGAATTCGCTGGCCGGCCGCGTGCCGGACATCCACCGGCTGCTGCCGGACAGCGGCCTGCATGTGGTGGGCGAGCATTTCGAGCGGGTGGAGCATTGCCTGCTGGCGCCCCGCGGCGCCTCCATCGCCACGCTGAAGCGGGCGCACAGCCACCCCGTGGCGCTCGGCCAGGTGCTGAACCTGCTGCGGGACCTGAAGCTGGAAGCGGTGATCGAGGCCGATACCGCCGGCGCGGCGCAGCTGATCGCGGCGCGCGGCGGGGTGGAGGATGCGGCCATCGCCAGCGAGCTGGCGGCGGAGATCTACGGGCTGGAGATCCTGCGGAAGAACGTGGAGGATGCGGCGCACAACACCACGCGTTTCTACATCTGTTCGCTGAAGCCCCTGGCGCCGCCGCTGCCGGAGGGCGACTGGGTGACCACCTTCGTCTTCCGCGTCCGCAACATCCCGGCCGCGCTGTACAAGGCGCTGGGCGGCTTCGCGACCAATGGCGTGAACATGACCAAGCTGGAAAGCTATATGGTCGGCGGCGCCTTCACCGCGACCCAGTTTCTGGCCGATGTGGATGGGAGGCCGGACGAGCCGGGGCTGGCCCGGGCGCTGGAGGAGCTTTCCTTCTTCTCCGCCGACCTGCGGGTGCTGGGCACCTACCGGGCGCACCGGCTGCGGCTGGCGCAGCGCGAGGGCAACTGAAGCGGTGAGGGAGCGGCCGGCAACGGCCCGTGTCGCCCCGGCGACGTTCCTCGGGAAGGAGTGGCGGACCCGATACGATTCGAACGTACGGCCTCTGCCTTCGGAGGGCAGCGCTCTATCCAGCTGAGCTACGGGTCCAGGTCGCGCCTCTTTAGCCCGGGCGGCGCGCCGTGGGAAGGCCCGTCGCGTCAGCCTTGCAGCCTTCGTGGCACGTAGCGCCCGGTGCCCACTGCCCCGGCCTCCAGCGCCCCGTCGCGCAGCACCGGGCGGCCGCGCACCAGGGTGTGGACCACCCGCCCGGTCATCTCCCAGCCTTCATACAGCGAATAGCCGGCGGCGGAGAGCACGCCTTCCCGCGTCACGGTCCAGCGCGCGGCCGGGTCCACCACGGCGAAATCCGCGTCCATCCCCGGCGCGATCGCCCCCTTGGCGGCCAGGCCCATGGCCCGCGCCGGGTTGGCGGCGAGCAGCGCCGCGATCCGCGCCAGCGGCAGCCCGCGCTTCGCATGGCCCTCGGAGAGCAGCACCGGCAGCATCGTCTCCATGCCCGGGCAACCGGGGGAGGCCTTCCAGATGCCGCCCGCCTTGCCCGACAGGTCGCGATGCACATGGTCGGTCGCCACCGTGTCGATGCGCCCATCGGCCAGGCCGGCCCAGAGCGCCTCGCGGTCCGCGGCCTCGCGCAGCGGCGGGTTGATCTTGCCGATGGCGCCGCCCTCCCAGCCGATGTCGTGGGTGAGGTAGTGCGGGCAGGTCTCCACCCAGACGCGCCCGCCCAGGGCCCGCTGCGCCACCGCGGCGTCCAGCGCCGCGGCGGAGGAACAGTGCACGATATACAGCGGCGCGCCGGCCTGGCGCGTCACCAGCCCGGCGCGCTGCACCGCATCGGCCTCCACGAAGGGGGGGCGGGAGGCATTCCAGCTGGCCAGGCCGCCCTCGCCCTGCGGATCGGCGCGCATCGCGCGTTCCCGCATCACCCAGGCCAGTTCGATCGTCTCGGGATGCGGGCAGACCATGCCGCCATGCGCGGCGGCGGCTTCCGCCAGGCGCAGCAGGAAGCCGTCGTCGATGTCCGGCAGGCCGAGCCGCTTTCCCTCCCCGCCGCGGTTGTTCATGAAGATCTTGAAGCTGGGCGCGCCGTAGTCGCGGGCATAGACCGGCACCTCGGCCAGCTGCGCCTCGGTGGAGATGATCGGGTGGTAGCCGAAATCGATGCGCGACCCGGCGGCGGTCACCGCCACCACCTCGTCCCAGAAGGTGGAGAAGGGGTCGGTGGCCATCAGGTAGGGCAGGAAGCAGGTGATGCCGCCGGCCGCCGCCGCACCGCTTTCCTGCGCCGCATCCTCCGCCACCCGGGGGCGGGCGATGTCGGCGCCATGGCCCAGGTGCAGATGCGCGTCGATGGCGCCGGGCAGCACCACCAGCCCGCGCAGGTTCCACACGGCGGCGGCTTCCGCCGGCGTGCCGGGGGCCAGCAGGGCGGCGATGCGCCCCTCCGTCACCGCGATGTCGCATGCCACCGGCCCCAGGCCGGGCAGAACCGCAGTGCCGCCCCGCAACAGCAGGTCGTGCCGCGTCATGGCAGCGCCGACAGGGCGGCCAGCGCGTCGTCCGTCGGCATCACATCGGCGTATTTCGCGGCCATGTCGAACAGGTTCACCGCATGGCTGGTGGCGGAACGGTCATACACCGCGTCCTGCGGCACCAGCACGCGCCAGTTGTAGGCGAAGGCATCGACGACGGAGCCGCGGACGCAGCCGCTGGTGGTGCAGCCGGTGACCACCAGCGTGTCGACGCCCAGATCGATCAGGTAGCTGGCCAGCGGCGTGCCGAAGAAGGCGCTGGGGTGCTTCTTGGGCAGCAGGATGTCGCCGGGGGCGGGGGCGACCTCCGCCAGGAAGGCGTAGCTTTCCTGCGGCACCGTCATCAGCGCCGGCACCTTGGCGGCGAGCCGCCCCTGGTCGAAGCGCTCCTTCGGCGAGACATGCGGGTAGAGCACCGGCCAGCCGCGGCTGCGGAACAGCGCCAGCAGGCGCTGGATGTGTGCCACCGCGTCCCAGGCCACCTGGCCGCAGCTGGTCGGGTATTCCGCCACCGCCTCCCAGAACGGCATCGGCCTTGTGCCGGTGGTGCGGTATTGCACATCGATGATCAGCAGCGCCGGCCGGCGGCCGAGCCCGGCCCGGCGGCCGAAGCCGGCCGCGGCATAGGCGCGCTGTTCCTCCTCCGAGATGACGCCATCCCACGGCTTCATGCGGTCGTTCCGTTTCCTGCGCCATGACCCTGGTGGCCCGGATCGCACACAAGATGTATCCTACGTCCGCGACAATCGGCAAACCCGCAGGCGCGCCCCGGCCACACCGCTGGCCCGCCGCCGCGGCGCATGTCACAGCTTGCGGATGACGCGCGACGATCACGATCTGGTCCTGGCCGATGTCAGGCTTGCCGGAATGGCGGTGGATATCGGGCTGCGGGATGGCCGCATCGCCCGCATCGCCGCATCCGGCACGCTGGGCGGCCGGGCGGTGGAGCCGGGCGGCGGGCGGCTGGTGCTGCCGGGGCTGGTGGACGGGCACATCCACCTGGACAAGACCTTCCTCGGCCTGCCCTGGCAGCCGCACCGGCCGGATGACAGCGTCGCCGGGCGCATCGCGCTGGAGAAGGCCCAGCTGGCCGCGATCGCGGAGCCCATGGCGCTGCGCGCCCGGCGCCTGGTGGACCATGTGGCCGCCCGCGGCACCACCATGCTGCGCAGCCATGTGGATGTGGACCGGGATGGCGGCCTCGCCGGGTTGGTGGCGCTGCTGGAATTGCGGGAGGCGGTGGCGCATCTGGTCGGCATCCAGATCGTCGCCTTCCCGCAATGCGGCGTGCTGGCGCATGCCGAGGTGCTGGCCGCCGCCGTCGCCGCCGGCGCCGATGTGGTGGGCGGGCTGGACCCCGCCGGCATCGACGAGGATATCGAGGCGCAGCTCGCCATCGTCTTCGGCATCGCGGAGCGCCATGGCGTGCCGGTGGACATCCATCTGCACGACCCCGGGGAGCTGGGGGCCTTCGAGCTGCGGCGCATCGCCGCCCGCACCCGCGCCGCCGGCATGCAGGGGCGCGTCGTGGTCAGCCACGCCTTTGCGCTGGGCCAGGTGGAGGACCGCACGCTGGGCCGCACCGCCGCCGCCCTGGCGGAAGCCGATGTCGCCATCATGACCAACGGCCCGGGGCCGGAGGCGATGCCGCCGGTGAAGCGGCTGGTGGCGGAGGGGGTCTCGGTCTTCGTCGGCTCGGACAACATCCGCGATGCCTGGTCGCCCTATGGCGATGGGGACATGCTGGCGCGGGCAAGGCTGGTCGGCTACCGCGCCGGGCTGCTGACGGATGCGGAGCTGCACCTGGCGCTGGACCTGGTGACCAGCGCGCCGGCCCGCGCCATGGGCCTGCCGCGGCCGATGCTGGCGGAAGGCGCCGCGGCCGACCTGGTGCTGGTGGCGGCGACGCAGGTGCCGGAAGCCATCGCCACCGCGCCGCCGCGGGCGCTGGTGGTGAAGGCGGGGCGGATCGTGGCTCGGGCTGGCGCCTTGGTGGGTTGAGGCGCCGGGTCGCGCGGGCGGAGGGGCGGAGAGGACAGGATGACGGACAGCGTGGCACCGGCGGCCGAGGATGCGCTGACCGAGGCCCGGCGTCTGAGCGCCGAATACGGCACGGCCTTCGCCAACCACACCGCCATGGTGCTCTGGGCGATGCGCGACCTGGGCGGGACGGAGGCCCAGGCGCGCCGCTTCCTGGCCCACTACATCCGCGACAACGGGCTGGGCTCGATGGCCCCGGCCGATGGCTGGATCGACCGCAACGACTGGACCGCCCGGCTGGGCGACCGGCGGGCGGAGGCCGCCTACCGCGCCTTCTTCCGGCTGGAACTGGGCCGGCTGGGCAGCCCCCGGGCCCTGCAGCGCCAGTACCTGCCGCGCCTGCTGCCGGGCATCGCCGCCAGCGCGCTGCACGCGCTGATGCGCCTCGCCTATGCGGTTGACTCCGGCACGCCCAGCGAGGTGGCGGCGGCGCTGGGCTACTGGGCTGCCACCTACCTGCCGCTGGGCGAGGGCATCGGTGCCGCCGCCGTCACGGACCAGCCCGCCGGCGTGCTGCTGGCGGTGGCCGCGAAGCCGGCGCTGCGGGCGATGGAATTCGACGATGGGTTGCTGTGGCACGCCATGCGGCGCACCGCCGCCATGCCGGACTTCGCCGCGGTGCATGACTGGCTGGCGGTGCAGCCGGACAGCATTGCCCGCATGGCACGCGATTCGCTGCTGCTGTTCGGCGCCACGCTCGATTTCTGCGCCCTGCATGCGCTGACCGGCACGCATTGGCTGCGCCTGGTGCTGCCGGCGCTGGACCCGGCGGACCAGAGCCGCGCCATCCGCTTCTTCTGGCAGGCCATCGCCTCGGTCTACCCGAAGATGGGCTGCCCGCCGCCGCTGACGGCGGAGGCGGCGGCGCGGATGCGGGCGCTGCCGGCGCCCGACTGGCCGGCGATCGCCGCCGCCGCCTGCCGTTCTGACGACGAGCACGACATCTCCCTCACCTGGTCTTGCCGCTGCGAGGAAGCGCAGTGGGGCGACCGGCTGTACCGCGTGCTGGCGGCCAGGCGCCTGGGCCTGGCCTGAGAGACCTTCTGATACGCGACGCAGGAAGTCCCGACCTGCGGCCCGAAGGGCCGAGCGGCCGCAGGGGCGCCGCGGCAAGTGCCGCGAAGCCAAGCCGCGCGGATGCGCGGCGCCCGGCGCCTGCGTCGACACCGCGGTGGTCGCGGAAGCGCTGGCATGAGAACACCAGCAGGTCGGGTCGGCGGCATTCTCAGACGGTCTCCAAGCCTTCGTGGCCTGACGCGCCCCGGCGGCGCGCCCGGCCTGCCCCCGCGCCCGCGCGCCGTCCCCGCCCCTGTCTGATTAATGCAGGGAAGGAAACAACCGCTTCCTTCTTTCCATTTGTCGCATGGGCCACCCTGCCGCATCTTGTTCGGCCGAGATGGGCGGCACACCGACCGCCCCGCGGGGGAGAGAAACCACCATGACCAGGCCCATCGCACGCCGCGGCGCGCTGGCGCTTCCCTTCCTGGCGCTCGGCGCCGCTGCGGCCGGCGCGCAGGAGCATTGGCCGAACCGCCCGGTGCGCTTCGTCGTCTCCTTCACCCCCGGCGGCACCACGGACATCATCGCCCGGCTGCTGGGGGCCACCCTGACCGAGACCTGGGGCCAGAGCGTCGTGGTCGACAACCGCCCGGGCGCAGGCGGCAATATCGGCAGCGAGCATGTCGCGCGCGCCGCGCCGGATGGCTACACGCTGCTGGTCGGCTCCGTCGGGCCGCTGGCGGTGAACCAGTCGCTGGTCAAGAACATGCCCTACGACACGCTGCGCGACTTCGCGCCGATCACCCTGCTGGCGGGCGTGCCGAACATCCTGGTGGTGCCGGCGGCCTCCCCCATCCAGGACGTGCCGGGGCTCGTGGCGGCGGCCAAGGCGAAGCCGGGTGAGCTCAGCTACGCCTCCACCGGCGTCGGCACCTCGGCGCATCTGTCCGGCGTGATGCTGGACCACATGGCGGGCGTGCGCATGCAGCACGTGCCCTATCGCGGCGCGGTGGCGCTGAACGACCTGCTGGCAGGGCGGGTGGATTTCATGTTCGCCACCATCCCCTCCGTCATCGGGCATATCCGCGGCGGGCGGCTGCGGCCGCTGGCGGTGTCCTCCACCACCCGCTCGCGCTCCAACCCCGGCGTGCCGACGATGGTGGAGCTGGGCTATCCGGAATTCGACGCCTCCTCCTGGTTCGGGATGGTGGCGCCGGCGGCGACGCCAAAGCCCGTGATCGATCGCATTGTCACCGACGTGCACGCCGCCCTTGCCATTCCGCGCAATGCGCAGAGCATGATCGACCAGGGGGCCGACCCGGTGGGCAACGGCCCCGAAGCCTTCCGCGCCTTCCTGGCGCATGAGATCAGCCGCTGGCGCGAGATCGTGCGCCTGGCCGGCGCCCTGCCCGAGTGATCGACCGACCCGACTTGTCAACGGAGACCCCGACGATGCCCGACAGCCCCGACCGCTTCCGCATCCCCTCCCTGCGTGACCGCGTGACGCCGGAGGAATGGCAGGCCCGCATCGACCTCGCGGCCTGCTACCGGCTGATCGACCTCTACGGCATGTCCGACATGGCCGCGAACCACATCTCGGTTCGTGTGCCCGGCGAGGACAACGCCTTCCTCATCAATGCCTACGGCATGCTGTATGAGGAGATCACCGCCTCGTCGCTCGTGAAGATCGACGTGAAGGGCAATGTCCTGGCCAAGCCGGAATTCCCCGGCGGCCTCGGCTATGGCGTGAACCGCGCCGGCTTCGTCATCCATGGCGCGATCCATGAGGCGAGCCACGAGATCGCCTGCGTCATCCACACCCACACCTGGCCGGGCATGGCGGTGTCGTCGCTGGAATGCGGCCTGCTGCCGATGAACCAGACCTCCATGCGCTTCGCCAAGATCGGCTACCACGACTACGAAGGCGTGGTGCTGGACCTGGCGATGCAGGAGCGCCTGGTGCGCGACCTGGGCGACAACAACGCGCTGATCCTGCGCAACCACGGGCTGCTGACCGTCGGCAAGACGGTGGGCGAGGCGTTCAACGCCATGCACCGGCTGGAACTGTCCTGCCGCGCCCAGCTGGCCGCCCAGGCCACCGGGCAGAAGCTGGTGGAGGTGCCGCAGGCCGTGGTGGAGGCCACCTGGAACAACTACCAGCCCGGCACGCGCCGCCCCTATGGCGTGATGGAATGGCCGGCGCTGCTGCGCAAGCTGGACCGGCTGGACCCCTCCTATCGTGACTGAGCCTGCCGTGCTGAAGGCCGCGCTCGGCCGCTATGCCGGGACGCGGAAGCTGCTGGAGGGGGAAATCCCCTCCGGCCTGCTGCGGCTGGCATTCGAAGCCGTCTCGCCGATCAGCAGGGCCTTCGCCCCGATGGTGCGCGAAGGCCGCTTCGATGTCAGCGAGATGGCGATCGCCACGTTCCTGATGGCCCGCGCCTGCGACAAGCCGCTGGTGCTGCTGCCGGTGGTGCTGGTGGAACGCGCACAGGAAGCGGCCATGCTGTGCCGGCGGGACGGCCCCATCCAGGGGCCGGCGGACCTCGCCGGGGCGCATGTGGCGGTGCGCGCCTACAGCCAGACCACCGGCATGTGGCTGCGCGGCAGCCTGTCGGAGAGCTTCGGCGTGAAGGCGGATGCGCAGCGCTGGACCACCTTCGAGGATGCGCATGTGGCCGAATACCGCGACCCGCCCTGGGTGACGCGGGCCGGCCCGGGCCAGGACCTGCTGGGGATGCTGCGCGCCGGGGAGGCGGATGCGGCGATCTTCGGCAACGACCTGCCGGACGCGCCGGACCTGCGGCCGGTCTTCCCGGACCCGCAGGCCGCCGGCGCCGCCTTCCGTGCCAGGCACGGCTTCCTGCCGCTGAACCACCTGGTGGTGGTGCGGCGCGACGTGGCCGAGTCCTCGCCCGGGCTGGTGGTGGAATTGCTGCGCATGCTGGGGGAATCAGGCGCCGCGGTGCGCAGCCGGGAGGCGCTGCGGCCGGCGATCGCGCTGGCGATCGACTATTGCGCCGAACAGGGGCTGCTGGCCCGCCGCTTCACGCCGGAAGAAGCCTGGGACGGCCTGCCGCCCGGGATCGCCTGACCCGACCCGGCTTGCTTGGGGGGTGGCGGCCCTGGCAGGTGCCAGGGCCGCCGCCGGCCGGATCAGTTCGCCTTCAGATAGGCGATCACGTCCTGCACCTGCTGCGGGTTGCGCAGGCCGACGAAGGACATGCTGCCGCGCGGCAGGACGGATTTCGGGTTGGTCAGGTACTGCGTGAGCAGGGCTTCGTCCCAGGTCTTGCCCGGCGCCCATTCGCGCATGTTGGCGGAGTAGCGGAAGCCCTCGATGGAGCCCGCGGCGCGGCCGACGACGCCGTGCAGGTTCGGGCCGACGCCGTTGCGGCCGCCCTCGTTGATCGTGTGGCAGGCACGGCACTGGTTGAAGACGCGCTGGCCAGCCGCCGCATCCTGGGCCTGCGCCGCCATCGGCGCGATTGCGAAGGCCGCCATCAGGCCATAGGTCAGAAATCGCATTCGAAGCATCCTCCTTGAAGTCCGCCCGAACCTGCCGCATGCGACGCGGCCGGCCACCGGTTTCCTGGACAAGTACCGCCTTGCGGCGTGATCTGTGGCCCGCCCCACAGCCGCCAAGGTGGCAGGTGGGTGCTGCAGCGCAAGGGTAGAGCATCATGAAACCTCGGTCAGCATTGCCGGTTCCCCCCTGCCGATGATGGCGTCCTTCTTCGCCTCCGGCCGTGTCGCCGACCTGGTCCTGCTGGTCCTGGGGGCGGAGGCGCTGCTGCTGCTGGCCTGGCGATGGCGCCGCGGCGGCGGCCTGGCACCTTCTGCCCTGGCCGGGCTGGTGCTGCCCGGCGTGGCGCTGGTGCTGGCGCTGCGGGCCGCGCTGGTGGGCGCCGCCTGGCCCTGGGTGGCCGCCGCCCTGCTGGCGGCGCTGGCGGCGCATCTGTTCGACCTGGCGCTGCGGCTGCGGCGCTGACCTCAGCGCAGCGGCCTCGGCACCCGGAAGGGCAGCATGGCGTACATGGACGGATGCGCGAAGCGGTCCAGCGACAGGCTTTCATGGATCGCCGTCGCCTCCTGCCCCAGCAGCCGGGTGCGGATCTCCGAGCGGGAATAGAAGGGTGCGTCCACCAGCGTGCGCACCACCCGCGCCGCGCCGCCTTCCGCCCGCGTCGGCCGGGCGATGCGCCACAGGGTGCGCGGCAGCGTCACCGGCGGCGGCGGCGCCACATCCGTCACGCTGCCGTCGCGCGCCACGCGCAGCGCCAGGGACTGGTCCGTGCCGTCGCGGCGCTGGGCGTTGTAGAGGATGGCAGTGGCGTCCGGCATCGGCGCCCGGCACCAGTCCCAGCCGATGAAATCCTGCTCCAGCGGCGCCGTGCCCCAATTCGTGTCGAAATAGGCCGGGCCGGACCAGCGCAACGCCGGGCTGTCCAGCGCCACCTCCACCGAGGACCGCGCCGCGATCGGGTGCCAGTGGTGGCGGCCGGCGGAATCGAGCTGGAAGGCACGGTCCGACACCGCCTCCGGCCGCAGCACCACCTGCCCGCGCAGTCGCCGCGGCCAGGGCACCGTGACCTCATCAAGCCGGATGGTCAGGCGCGTGCCGTCCCAGTGCAGGGAGCTTGGCCCGATCTCCAGCAGATCGGCACTGCGGCGCAACGCGCTGGCGCGGCGGTCCGTCATCGCCCAGCCGCCGGGCCGGCCATAGAGCGCGACATGGACGCAGCAATGGTTCTCCGGCGCCGCCGGGGCGCCGCCGCGCCGTGCCAGGCGATACCAGGGGGAGAAGACGGTGCCGAGGAAGGCGATGATGGTCAGCCCGTGCCGTCCATCGGCGCTCAGCGCGTCCACATACCACCAGCCATAGCCGCGCGGCACCAGCAGGCGGTCGAAGGCCCAGGAACGGCTCGCGGCGGGGGGCTGGATCGCGTTCATGGCTTCTCTCCCATCACCGCCGCGGCGGCCAGCCTGCCGGACAGCGCCGCCATGGCGATGCCCGCGCCGGGATGCGTGGCACCGCCGGCCAGGAACAGGCCGGGCAGGGCGGTGCGCGCGGCCGGGCGGTGGAAGATGGATTGCCACCCCTGCACCGCCGCCCCGTAGAGCGCCCCGCCCGTGCCGGGCGCCCGGGCGGCATGGTCCTGCGGCGTCGCCACCACTTCCGCCGCCGCCCGCAGTGTCACGCCGGCCCCGGCCAGCGCCGCCTGCATCGCCGCCCGCGGCGGCGCCGGGTCCAGCTTCTGGGTGTCGCCCCGCGCCGGGGCGGCGACCAGGGCCAGCAGCGGCTCCGCCCCCTCGGGCGGCGCGGCGGGTGCCAGGCGTCCTTGCGCCCACAAGGTGACGGTGGGCACCGCCGGCATCCGCCCGCGGGCCAGGGCGGCGTATTCGGCGGCGGCATCGGCGGGGTGGAACACCGCCTGGCGCGGCAGGTCCGGCCCCTCGGCCCGCCCGGCCATGGCCCAGCCGAAGGCGGAGAAGGACCGGCGGGAGGCCGGCAGCGCCGGCACCGCCGCCGCCGCGGCGCGGCCGAAGGCGCCGGCGGGCAGGCCGGCCGGGTCGGCGTTCAGCACCACCTGCTCGGCCGCCACCGCCTGCCCATCCGCCAGGCGCAACCCGGCGATGCGGCCGCCGCGGACCAGCAGTTCCGCCACCGGCGCGCCGTAGCGGATGTCCGCCCCGCAGGCCGCGGCCCGCGCTGCCAGCGCCTGCGCCAGCCGGACCATGCCGCCGCGCACCACCTGCAGGCCGGACATCTCCACATGCGCGACCAGCAGCAGCGTGGCCGGCGCCTGCAGGGGGGAGGAGCCGACATAGGCGGCCATGCGGCCGAACACCTGGCGCAGGCGGGGGTCGGCGAAATGCTCGCCCAGCGCGTCCCACATGGTGCCGAAGGGGGAGGTGCCGCGCAGCGCCGGCCCCACCCGGGCCCCCAGCGCCAGCATCCCCGGCCGCTGCACGGTCAGGAATGGGCCTTCCAGCGCCCGGTACACCCGGGCCGCGCGGGCCACAAAATCCCGGAAGCCGCGCGCCGCCGACGGGCCGGCGAAGTCACCGATGGCCTCTTCCGCCGCCGCCGGGTCGGCCATCAGATCCAGCCTTCGGCCATCCGGCCACAGGTGCCGGCCGAGCACCGGCAGCGGGTCCAGCGCCAGTTCCGCTGCCAGGCTGCCGCCCCCGGCCTCGAACAGCGCCTCGAAGACCGGGCGCAGGGCGAGCACGGCGGGGCCGGTATCCACCGCCACGCCGCCCACCGCCGCCGTCGCCACCTTGCCGCCCGGCACCGCCGCGCGTTCCAGCACCAGCACGGGGCGGCCGGCGGCGGCCAGGTGGATGGCGGCGGCCAGGCCGCCGATTCCGGCGCCGACGATGACGATGCGGGGCTCGCTGGGCATGGGCCGGATTGGGCGGGGGGCGACCCCAACCTGTCAAGCACCCTGGACACCGCCAGGGACTAGCGACAATTAACGCTGGCTATTCGTGAAAATCCTGCTGCGCAGCGTCATCTTGCATTGACGGCGCACTGGCAAATCCCCACAGATGGAATACCGTGTCGGCGCCATGCTGCGCGCCGGTGGGGCCAGGTTCCCTCGCTTGCGTCATGAGCCTGGCAGATCAATCGGATCCTTGCATGACCCGCGTCGCCGTGATCCAGCCTGACATCACCCTCAGCCTGGACTGGGAAGGGGTGATCCGAAACGCCAGCCTGTCGGACGCCATCCCGTCCGAACGGGTGCAGGAATGGCTCGGCCGGCCCTGGATGGAAACCGTGGGCGAGATTGCCGGGCTGCAGGTCCGCCGCATGGTGGAGGATGCGCGCGCCAGCGGCGTCTCCGCCTATCTCCAGGTCACCCAGCGCTTCCCCTCCGGCCTCGAACTGCCGATCGAATACACCACCGTCCGCCTCGGCGGGCAGGCCGGGCTGATCGCCGTCGGCAAGAACCTGCAGGCGGTGGCGGAGCTGCAATCGCGCCTGGTCGCCGCCCAGCAGGCGCGGGAGCAGGATTACTGGAAGCTGCGGGAGATCGAGACCCGGTCCCGCCTGCTCTTCGACGCATCCAGCGAGGCCGTGCTGGTCATCGCCGCCTCCACCCTGCGGATCGTCGAGGCCAATCCGGCCGCGATCCGCGAGTTGGGCATGGCGCCGGGCTGGAACTTCTCGGACGAGGTGGCGCCGCGCGACCGCGCCGCGCTGCGGGACGTGCTGATGCGGGCCCGCGAACAGGGCCGCGCGCCGGGCATCATGGTGCATCTGGGCGCCGATGCGACGCCCTGGCTGCTGCGCGCCTCCCTGATGGCGCGCACGCCGGGCCCGGTGTTCCTGATCCAGCTCAGCCCCGCCGCCACGGCCACCCCCTCCCGCGCTGCGCCGCCGCGCGGCGATGCGCTGCTGGAGGAGATGCCGGACGGCTTCGTGGCGATCGACGCCGATGGCCTGGTGCGCCGCGCCAACCGCGCCTTCCTCGACCTCGCCCAGGCGGGCACGGAAGCCTCCATCCTGGGGGAGAAGCTGGACCGCTGGCTGGCCCAGCCCGGCATGGATTCCGCCGTGCTGATGGACACGGTGGGGCAGCACGGCGAGGTGCGCCTGTTCACCACCCAGCTCACCGGCAATCTCGGCTCGGAGACGGAGGTGGAGATCTCCGGCTGCGCCGTCACCCAGGGCGGCAGCCGCATGATCGGCCTGATCATCCGCGATGTCGGCCGCCGCGTGCTGGCTTCGGGCGAGGCGGCGGCGCTGCGCACCGCGCTCGGCATGCTGGCCAATGATGTCGGCCGGGTGCCGCTGCCCACCATGGTGCGCAACACCGCGGCCCTGGTGGAGCGCGCCTGCATCGAGCAGGCGCTGCGCCTGGCCAATGGCAACCGGACGGCCGCGGCGGATGCGCTCGGCCTCAGCCGGCAGAGCCTCTACGCCAAGCTCGAACGCTACGACCTCGGCGAAGACCGCGAGGCCAGCGGAGACGGGGCGCGGTGACCATGGACCTGCCCGGCACCGCCGCCGGATCCCCAGCCTTCGGCAACGCCGATCTATCGAATTGCGAGCGCGAGCAGATCCACCTCGCCGCCTCGATCCAGCCGCATGGCGCGCTGCTGGCGCTGCGCGAGCCGGATCTGGTGGTGCTGCAGGCCAGCGCCAATGCGCGCGCCTTCCTCGGCCTGGATGCCTCGCCGCTCGGCCGCCCGCTGGCGGAGTTCGCGCCCGCCATCGCCCGCGCCGTGATGCCGCTGCTGGCCGACCCGCTGGATGAGGTGCCGGCCGCTGCCCGCATCCCGGCCGGCGCCGGCGGCGTGAAGCTGGATGCGCAGATCCACCGCCCCGCCGGAATCGGCGGGCAGGCCGGCGGGCTGGTGCTGGAGCTGGAGCGCGCGGCGCTGGTGGACCCGCCGGCCTCGCGCATCGAGCCCGCCCTGCAGGCCATCCTGGGCAGCTACGCGCTGCGCCCGCTTTGCGAGGAAGTGGCGCGGATCTTCCGCAAGCTGACCGGCTACGACCGCGTCATGGTCTACCGCTTCGACGATGACGGGCATGGCGAGGTCTTCGCCGAGGAACACGAGCCGGGGCTGGAACCCTATCTCGGCAACCGCTACCCGGCTTCCGACATCCCGGAAATCGCGCGCCGGCTGTACATCCGCAACCGCGTGCGCGTGCTGACCGATGTGCACTACGCGCCGGTGCCGCTGGAGCCGCGGCTGTCGCCGCTGACCGGCCAGGACCTCGACATGTCGCTGTGCGCCCTGCGCAGCAGTTCGCCGATGCATGTCCAGTACCTGAAGAACATGGGCGTCGGCGCCACGCTGGTGGCCTCCATCCTGGTGGGCGGGCGGCTCTGGGGCCTGGTCTCCTGCCACCACCAGACCCCGCGCCGCACCCCCTTCGCGGTGCGCGCGGTGACCGAATTGCTGGCGGAAGCCGTGGGCACGCGCATCGCCGCGCTGGAATCCTTCGTGCAGTCGCAGGCGGAACTGGCCGTGCGCCGCCTGGAACAGCGGATGATCGAGGCGATCACCCGCGACGGGGACTGGCGCACCGCGCTGTTCGACAACCCGCAGACCCTGCTGTTGCCGATGGGCGCCAGCGGCGCCGCCCTGCTGTTCGAGGGCCAGACGCAGACCGCCGGGGAGGTGCCGGGAACCGCCGGGCTGCGCGAGATCGGCAAGTGGCTGGACAGCCGCGCCCGCGGCCCCACCACCCATGCCCCGGTGATCGCCACCGCGTCCCTGGTGGCGGAGGCGCCGCATCTGGGGCCGCTGACCCGGGTGGCCGCCGGGGTGCTGGCGGCGCCGATCTCCACCGCGCCCGGCGAATACCTGGTGTGGTTCCGGCCGGAACAGGTCTCCACCGTCACCTGGGGCGGGGACCCGACCAAGCCGGTGCTGGTCGGCGACGACCCGCGCGACCTCTCGCCCCGGCGGTCCTTCGCCAAGTGGAACCAGGTGGTGGAGGGGCGGTCAGAGCCATGGTCGCCCAAGGATCTGGCCACCGCCCGGCTGGTCGGCGACACCGTCACCGACGTGGTGCTGCAGTTCCGCTCCGTGCGGATGCTGATCGCGGAGGACCAGCTGGCGCAGGTGCGCCGGCAGGTGGGGCTTTCGGCCCAACCGGTGGTGATCTGCGACCCGGCCGGCAATATCGACCTGCGCAACGAGGCCTTCGACCGGCTGATGCCCGGGCTGCGCGGCGCCGCGCCGCGGCGCATCGACCACCTGCTGCCCTATTTCGCCGACCCCGCCGATGTCGGCCGCCGGCTGCGCGACGTGCTGGACAATGGCCGCTCCTGGCGCGGGGAAGTGCGGCTGGCCGATGGCCAGGGCGGCGGCAGGCCGGTGCTGGTGCGCGCCGACCCGGTGTTTTCCGCGCCCGACCGGGTGCTGGGCTTCGTCTTCCTGTTCAACGACCTGGCGGAGCGCAAGGCGGCCGAGGCGGCGCGGCGGCGCTTCCAGGCGGGCATCGAGGAAGGCAGCCGGCAGCGCGCCGGGCGGCTCGACCGCCAGGCGGACCTCACCTTCCAGGCAATCCTGGCCTCGGTGGTGGAGAATGCGCAGCTCGCGGCGCTGGAGATCGCCGATGGCGTCGATGTGGCCCGGATGCCGGACCTGCTGGAGTCGGTCCGCGCCTCCGTCGCCCGCACCGCCGCGGTGCTGGAGACGCTGATCCGCCACGCCAGCGAAGAGCCGCCGCCCGAGGCGGAGGATTAGAAGATGCCCGGAGACGCCGCACGGCTGGCCCTGCGGCACGCGACCGGTGCGGTGCATGAACGGCTGCACCAGGTGCCGGTCTTCGCGCGCCTGGCCGCCGGGCGCATCGGTGCCGCGGAATATGTGACGCTGCTGCGTCGGCTGCTGGGCTTCCACCTGGGCGTGGAGGCGGCGCTGGCCGCCGCGCCCTCGCTGGCGCCCTTCGGCATCGCGGTGGAGGAACGCCGGCGATCGCCGCTGCTGGTGGCGGATCTGGTGGCGCTGGGGGCGGCGCCGCTGGCCCCGGTGGCGGCCCTGCCGCCGGCGGCGGATGCCGGCTTCGCCATGGGCTGCCTGTATGTGACGGAAGGCTCCACGCTTGGCGGCCAGCAACTGGCGCGGGCGCTGGATGGCGTGCTGCCGGGGGAGGCGGGGCGCAGCTTCCTGCGGGGCTATGGCGCGCGGCACGGCGCCATGTGGCGCGAATGCTGCACCGCCATCGAGGCCTGCGGCGCCGAAGCGGGGCGGCTGGCGGCGATGATCGCCGGGGCGGAGGCCACCTTCGCCCGCTTCGAGAGCTGGTTCGCGCCGCAGCCGGGCTGAACGTCAGACGCCGCCATAGCCGGCGCGGGTGATCCAGTAGTCCCAGGCGCGGGCCAGCGGCATGTCGGACAGCAGCATGGTCGCGGTCTTCTCCACCTCGCCCGGCGTCAGGTATTCCGGCGTGCCGTGCGGGATGCTGGCCAGCACCATCTCCGCATTGTGCTTCATGTAGACGGCGGTGAAGACGGCGGCGCGCAGGGTCACGCCGACATTGCAGGCGCCATGGCCGCGCAGCATCACGCTGCGGTTCGGCCCCAGCGCGCGGGCCAGGGAATGGCCGCGCGGCAGGTCGTCGATCAGCATGTTGGTGTCGCCGAATTCCGGCTGGCTGTCCCACAGCGGCACCTCGGACCCCATGACGCTGCCCATGTGGAAGATCGGCTTCAGCACCAGGCTGCGCACCACGGTGAAGGGGATGACGCTGCGCGCGTGGTGATGCACCACGGACATCACCTCCGGCCGCGCCATCAGGATGGCGGAGTGCAGCGCGCGTTCGGAATACATCCGCCTGCCGTTCTGCGCCACGGGCGTGCCGTCCAGCTCGAACTCCATGATGTCGTCGGCGGTCACCGCCACGGGGCTGCGGCTGCGGGAGAGGAAGTAGCGGTCCGGGCGTTCCGGGTGGCGGAGCGAGATGTGGCCGAAATCGTCGATCACCTCCTCCCGCGCCAGGATGCGGTTGGCCAGCACCAGCTCGCGGATCGCATGCGCCACGGCGTCGCTCATCTCGTCGTCTCCTTCGGGCCGGCATAGAGCCAGGCCAGCGTGTCCTGCCATTCGGCCTGCGTCTTCGCGGCCATGATGCTGTTGCGCAGCGCCGCATGGGCGCCGGCGGGGTGGTAGACATGATCGCCCACCGCGCGGGACTGCAACTGCACCCTGGCCGTGCGCAGGAGGCGCGCCGCCTGGTAGGCGGCCAGCGCCGGCGCGACCTCTCCCTGATGCGCCGCCAGGGTCTGCGCCAGGCAGACGGCATCCTCCATCGCCATGCAGGCACCCTGCGCCAGGTATTGCAGCGTCGGGTGCGCGGCATCGCCCAGCAGCGCCACGCGGTCCTCCACCCAATTCTCCACCGGGTCGCGGTCGCACAGCACCCACAGCTTCCAGTCGCTGCCCTGGTGGATGATGGAACGCGCGAGCGGATGCACATGGCCGAAGCCGGCCAGCACCTCCTCGGCCGGCACCGGCTTGCCGGCGACGGGCGCCGCCGCGTCGTTGTGGCAGGTGACGACCAGGTTGAACGCCTTCCAGCCCTGCAGCGGGTAGTGGACGATGTGGCATTTCGGCCCGGCCCACAGCGTGGCGGCGTTCCAGCGCAGCGTTTCCGGCATCCGTTCCGTCGGGATCACGCTGCGATAGGTGGTGTGGCCGGAGACGCGCGGCGGTCCGTCGCCGACCAATTGCCGGCGCACCTTGGACCACAGCCCGTCGGCGCCGATCAGCGCCCGTCCGCGCAGTTTTTCCCCGGTGGCCAGGGTGGCGATGACGCCGGACGCATCCTGCTCATACCCAACCACCTCCGCCGAGGTGCGCAGCGTGATGCGATCGCTGCCGCGGCAGCCTTGCAAAAAAACGCCATGCAGGTCGCCGCGGTGGATCACGGCATAGGGCGCGCCGAAGCGCGCCCGGAACGCCTCGCCCAGGTCGATGTGGCAGATTTCCGCCGCGGTCATCGCATCCATCAGCCGCAGCCGGTCGATATGGATGGCCATGGCGCGCGCGGTCTCACCGATGCCGAGCCAGTCGAAGGCGTGGAAGGCGTTGGGGCCAAGCTGGATGCCGGCCCCCACCTCCCCCATCGCGGCCGCCTTCTCCAGCACCGTCACGGCAAAGCCCTGCCGCGCCAGGCCCAGCGCGGCCGCCAGCCCGCCGATGCCGCCGCCGGCGACCAGGATCGGCAGGCTCATTCAGGCTTGATTCCGGCCTGTTCCGCGATGCGGGCGTTCTTCCGGTCCTCTTCCGCGATGAAGGCGGCGAAGCTGGCCGGCGTGTCGGTGGTATGCGCCTCGGCGCCCATCGCGGTCAGGCGCTGGGTGATCTCCGGCGTCCGGCCGGCGGCGTTCAGCGCCTGCGCCAGCGCGGCCGCCGGCCCGCCGGCAAAGCCGCGCGGCGCCCAGACGGCGTACCAAAGCAGGAAATGCAGCCCGGGCAGCCCGGCCTCCTCCACGCTCGGCACGTCCGGCATGGCGGCGCTGCGGGTGGGGGAGACGACGGCGAAGGCGCGCAGCCGGCCCGCCTGCACCAGCGGCTGCGCCGAGAGCAGCGGTGCCACCATCAGCGAGACATTGCCCGCGACCACGTCGTTGATGGCCGGCGCGGTGCCGCGGTAATGCGCCACAACCGCCTCATCCGCGCCGACGCGGCGCTTCAGCCCTTCCGCCGCCAGATGCGCCATGGACCCGGCGCCGGAGGTGGAAATCGTGTAGTCCCGCGGCGCCGCCTTCATCTTCGCCGCGAGCTCCGCCAGGCTGCCGGCGCCGCTGGCGGTGGGGTGGCCGACGATGACCAGCGGCGCGGTGGCCAGCCGGGCGATCGGGGTGAAATCTGCCACCGGGTCGTAGGTCAGGCCGGGCACCACGCGCTTGCCCATCAGGTGGATGTCGGCATTGACCAGGAAGGTGTTGCCATCCGGCGCGCTGCGCGCCACCTCCGCCGCGCCGATGGTGTTGTTGCCGCCGGCGCGGTTTTCCACCAGCCAGGCCGGGCCGCCCGCCGCCGTCAGCTTCTGCGCGTAGAGCCGGCCGAGCACGTCGATGGCGCCGCCCGGCGGGGCCGGCACCACCAGCCGCACGGCGCGGCCTTGCGCCAGGGCCGGCCGCGCCAAGGCGGCAATGGCGGCGGCGGCCAGAATGGTCCTGCGATTCATGATTTGGTTTCCTGCCCTGTGGCCGCAGGATCACGCGCCCGTTGGCGCTGTCAACCGGCCATTCCGGCTGCGTCCCGCAGCGCAGTCCTTGCGGCTGCGTCCCGCAGCGCAGTCCTTGCGGCTGCGTCCCGCAGCGCGGTCGTTGCGGCTGCGTCCCGCAGCGCGGTCGTTGCGGCTGCGTCCCGCAGCCAGGCGGCCAGCTCCGCCCGGCGGTCGCCCGGCGCCGCGCGTTCCAGGTGCAGGGTCAGGTGGCCGGGGCGGCGGTCCGGCGCGATTCGGCAGGCATGGGTCCAGGCCTCCGCCCCGCGGCGGTGCAGCAGCACATACAGCAATGCCGGCCGGCAGCGCCCGGCGCGGTCGCGCCAGCTGCAGGCGCCGACGAACTCCGCCACATCCTCCGGCCCCAGAAACAGGGAGAAATCCGGGCGCGCGCCCGTCCAATCCAGCATGCCAGCCTCCAACCCATGGTCTTCAAGCCATGAACCGACGGCGGCGCTGCCCGAATGATTGCCGGAACGGCCGCATCCCCCCGGTGAAGGAGGCGCCACCTTGCCCGGGAAGGCAGGTTGGCGTTGGGCGTCGGCCCAACTCTTGATGCAGGGGCGCTGATAGCAAGCGCGGGAAGCGGCGGGCAAGGGGTTTCCACCCCCCACCCGCCTGGCCGGTCAGCCGACCTCCAGCAGTTCCACGTCGAAGACCAGCGTGGCGTTCGGCGGGATGACGCCGCCGGCGCCGCGCGCGCCGTAGCCGAACTCGGGGGGGATGGTCAGGGTGCGGTGGCCGCCCACCTTCATCCCCTGCACGCCGCGGTCCCAGCCCGCGATCACCTGCCCGGCGCCGAGCTGGAAGCGGAAGGCCTCGCCCCGGTCGCGCGAGCTGTCGAACTTCCGGCCCTTCTTGTCCGCCGCCTTCGGGTCGAACAGCCAGCCCGTGTAGTGCACCGCCACCGGCTTGCCGGCGATGGCGAGCGCGCCCTCGCCCACGGTGGAATCGACCATTGCAACGCCCATGAATCAGCCCTTCCGGAAGGTGATGGTCTTGGCGCCGTCCCAAAGGACGGCGCGCCCGATCTTCGCCAGGCGGTCGAGCCCGCCGGTGATGGTCAGGAAATGGTTGCCCGCCAGCTGCCCGGCCTTGGAGGAGAAGCAGCAGGGGCCGTAGGCGATCAGGATCTCGGTCTCGCTGACCCCGCCCGGGTAGACGATGACGTGGCCGGGGGCGGGATGGCTGGTGGCGTTCTCATGCCCGATGCCCAGGTCGCGGTCGCCCATCGGGATCCAGCAGGCCTCGCCGGACCAGCGCACATGGATGATGCGGTCGCTGAAGGGCAGCAGTTCGCGGAACCGGGCGCAGGTCTTCGGCGCGTCGGCATCCTCGAACCGGGCGAGGAAGGTCTCGCCGGCAATGTCGATCTCGATCTCGGCCATCTGGCTGCCTCTCCCGCTTTCCCACCCGGCCTACGCGAGAGGCCGGCGCTTGCCAAGGTGGCGGGGTCGCGGCGGGTGGGGAAACCTTGGTGCCGCAGAACGGTTTCCCTCCCGGGCCTTGGGCGGGGGATTTCGGCATGGGCAAGGGCGCCTGGACGCTGCTGTCGGAAACGGTGCAGGGCTATATCGATGACGAGGCAATGACCCGTGGTGCCGCGATCGCCTGCTACACCATGTTCTCCCTCGCCCCGCTGCTGGTGCTGGCGGTGGCCATGGCCAGCGTCGCCTTCGGCGAGGAAGCGGTGCGGGAGGCGGTGGCCATGCAGCTCATCGGCCTGGTCGGCCGGCAGGGGGCGACGGCGATCCAGGGCCTGATCGGCGATGCCGGGTTCGAGCAGCAGACGCAGGGCGGCGGCTTCGCGGCGCTGGTCAGCATCGCCATCCTGCTGGTCACCGCCAGCGCCGTCTTCGCCGAGTTGCAGGCGGCGCTGAACGCCATCTGGAAGGCGGAGCCGCGCGGGCTCTCGGTCTCCTACCTGCTGCGGGCGCGGCTGCTGAGCATCGGTCTGGTGGCGGCCACCGGCTTCCTGCTGCTGGTCTCGCTGCTGGCTTCCGCCGCGCTGACGGCGCTGGGGGAATGGGCGGGCAGCGTGCTGCCGCAGGCGGCGAACCTGCTGGAGGCGGCGAATTTCGCCGTCTCCTTCCTGCTGACCGCGCTGCTGTTCGCGGCCATCTACAAGGTGCTGCCTGACCGGCGGCTGCGCTGGCGCGACGTGGCGATGGGGGCGCTGTGCACGGCGCTGCTGTTCAGCATCGGCAAGACGCTGATCGGCTGGTACATCGGCGGCAGCGGCATCGCCGCGCGCTACGGCGCCACCGGGGCGCTGATCGTGGTGCTGCTGTGGGTGTATTATTCCGCCCAGATCTTCCTGCTGGGCGCGGAATTCACCCGTGCCTGGACCCGGCGACCGGCCTTGCGGGCGAAAGGCGAGGCCCAGCCCGGGGAAGGCGCGGTACCGGCGGCCTCGGTGCGGGCCCTGCGGCCGCAGGGCAAGGCGCCCAGGCCGCATGGGCTGGGCAAGGGGCTGGGCAACGGGCTGCGCAGGCGGCCGCGCTGAGGGTCAGGCAGGGCGCCGGGCGCGCAGGGCGGTGGCGAGCGTCCCCTCGTCCAGCACGTCCAGCGCGCCGCCCATCGGCACCCCCTGCGCCAGGCGGGTCACCGCCACCCCGGTGGGCTGCAGACGGTCCGTCACGTAATGCGCGGTGGCGGTGCCATCCACCGTCGCCGGCAGGGCCAGGATCACCTCCTCCGCCCCTTCCGCCGCGATGCGCGCCAGCAGCGGGGCAATGGACAGATCCTCCGGCCCCACCCCGCCGAGCGGCGAGAGCACGCCGCCCAGCACATGGTACAGGCCCTGATGCGCGTGGGCGCGTTCCAGCGCCCAGAGATCCGCCACGCCTTCCACCACGCAGACCAGGTGGCGGTCGCGCCGCGGGTCGCGGCAGATGCCGCAGGGCGATTGCGCGTCCAGGTTGCCGCAGGTCTCGCAGGGCCGCACCGCCTGGGCGGCGGCTTCCAGCGCCTGGGCCAGCGGCAGCATCGTCTCCTGCGGCCGCATCAGCATGCGCAACGCCGCCCGCCGCGCGCTGCGCCGGCCGAGGCCGGGGATGCGCGACAGCAGGGCGATCAGATGCTCGATCGGGTCGCGGTCAGCCATTTTTCCCTACTGCCTGCGGCCCAAGGGCGATCGCCGGAATCCTGCCGTGGCTTTGCCACGGCAGGCCGAGCAACCTGGCGGGACCGGCGCCAAACCGGGGCACCCGCCGCGTTGCGGAGCAACGTGGTGGGGATGTCGATGGGGCCCCCGCCGCGTCGCAAAGCGACGTGGTGGGGATCAGAAGGGCAGCTTGAGGCCGCCGAGGCCGCCGAGGCCGCCCGGCAGGTTCAGCCCGGCGGTGGCCTTCTGCATCTCCTCCGCCATCGTCGCCTCCACCCGCTGCTTGGCATCGGCATGGGCGGCGACCAGCAGGTCCTCCAGCACCTCCCGGTCATCGGCCACCATCAGGGACGGATCGATGGTCACGCGCCGCAGATCGCCCTTGCCGGACAGCAGCACCTTCACCATGCCGCCGCCGGACGCGCCCTCGACCTCCGTCTGCTCCAGCTTCGCCTGCATCTCCTGCATGCGGGTCTGCATCTGCTGCGCCTGCTTCAGCATGTTGCCGAGGTTCTTCATGGCGTCCTCAATCCTCCTGCGGGAAATCGTCGTCGGGTCCGGCGGATAGCGCATCCGGCGGGGCGAAGTCGCGGCCATCGCCATCCACCAGGCTGGCCATGTCGGCGGCCATGGCGGGCGGCAGGCCATAGGCATCCAGGGTGGTGTCGCGCACCGCCTCGATCCTGGCGCCGGGGAAGGCGGCCAGCACCGCCTGCACCAGCGGATGGCCCTGTGCCAGCACCAGCCGGTCGGCCTCCGCCGTGCGGCCCTGTTCCGCCAGCGTCGGCTCGCCGCCCTCGTTGACCAGGCTGACGGTCCAGCGCGTGCCGGTCATCTCCTGCATCAGGGCGGTCAGTTGCTGCGCCAGGTCGCGCGGGGCTTCCGGACGGGGGCGGATCTCGATCCGGCCGGGGCTGACCCGCACCGGATGCACGTTCAGCCGCAGATGCGCGTGCAGGCTGGGCTTCCGGCCGGAGGCGAGGGCGACGATCTCCCGAAAGCTGGCGGGCTGCGGGACCGGCGCCGGCGCCGCCAGGGGCAGGGAAGCGGGTGCCGGCGCGGCCATCGCCAGGCCGCCGGCGACCGCCCGCAGCCCGCCGCCCTGGGATGGTCCCGGCGATGGTCCCGGCGATGGTCCCTGGGCCGGCGCGGCGCCGGCTTCGGTCAGGCGGCGCACCAATTCGCCGGGCGTCGGCATGTCGGCCAGGTGGGCGATGCGGATCAGCACCATCTCGGCCGCGGCACGGCGGTTCACGCCATCCTGCGCCACTTCCGCCAGGCCCTTCAGCAGCATCTGCCAGGCCCGCGCCAGCACCGGGATGCCGAGCTTCCCGGCCAGCGCGGCGCCGCGCGTGCGCTCCGCCTCCGGCAGCGCCGGATCCTCGGCCAGCGCCGGCACGGTCTTCATGCGCGACAGCAGGTGGACCAGCTCCATCAGGTCGGACAGCAGCACGGCCGGGTCGATGCCCGCGGCATGCGCCGCTTCGGCCAGGGCCAGGGCGCGGGCGGCATCGCCTTCCATCAGCGCCTGCATCAGGTCCAGCGCCAGGCCGCGATCCGCCAGGCCCAGCATCTCCGTCACCAGCGCGGCCGAGACCGGCCCGCCGCCGGCCAGCGCGATGGCCTGGTCCAGGATGGAAAGGCCGTCACGCACCGAGCCATCCGCCGCCCGCGCCACCATGGCCAGCGCCTCGGCCTCCGCCGGCACCGCTTCCAGGTCGCAGATGCGGGCGAAATGGGCGCGCAGGGTCTCCTGCGGCACGCGGGCCAGGCGGAAGGTCTGGCAGCGGGAGAGGATGGTGGTCGGCACCTTGCGCAGCTCGGTGGTCGCCAGCATGAACTTCACGTCCGGCGGCGGTTCCTCCAGCGTCTTCAGCAGGGCGTTGAAGGCGGCCGTGGACATCATGTGGACCTCGTCCAGGATGATGACCTTGAAGCGGCCCTGGGCGGGGCGGAAACGCAGGCGCTCGCGCAGTTCCCGCACATCGTCGATGCCGTTGTTGCTGGCCGCGTCCAGCTCCTGCACATCCGGGTGGCGGTCGGCCAGGATGGCGCGGCATTCGGCGCAGACGCCGCAGGGCTCGGGCGTCGGCCCGCCCTTGCCGTCCGGGCCGACGCAGTTCAGCGCCCGGGCGATGATGCGCGCGGTGGTGGTCTTGCCGACGCCGCGGACGCCGGTGAGCATGAAGGCGTGGTGCACCCGGCCCTGGGCGAAGGCGTTCTTCAGGGTGCGGACCAGGGCTTCCTGGCCGATCAGGTCGGCGAAGCTCTGGGGCCGGTATTTGCGGGCCAGCACCCGGTAGGGGGTGGTGGCGGGCGGCGCGGGTTCGGGCGCCCTGGCCGGCGCGGCGGGCGCCGGGTCGCCGAACAGGCCGGGGCCGTCCTGCGGCGGGTCCGGAAGATCGTCGGGGGCGATCGGATCGCCGAAGATGTCGCTGGGCATCGGGCGCTGTCCGGGAAGCGGGGGCCCGGATGGCAGGGCCGCGGGAAGGGGTGGAAGGCCGGCGGGCGACCCGCGCGAGAACTCGTTACGGCTGCTTCCTTCCGGACCTGACCGGGTTGGCGAGGGGCACGTCCGTCGCCGACCTTCCGACCCCTATATCGGGGCTCCGGCGGCGCGGAGCAATGGGGGGCCGCGGCCGATCCGCCCACTCGGCCCTGCAACCGGCGCTCGGTTGCCCCGATCACGGGCGCGTGGCAGGGTCCGCCCGCATGCTCTCAGTCCCAGCCAGCCGCCCCAATGCCTATACCGGCAGTCCTCTCGACCGCGCGGGCACCCGCCGGGACGATGCGGACTGGATCGCCCAGGCGCTCGTCGATCCCGAAACCCTGTTCGCGCCGGTCTGGCGCAGCCGCAGCCTCATGAAGGGTGTGGCCGAGGGTGCGCCGGAAGCCGTGCTGCTGACCGGCGCGGCGGCCGAGGCCGTGCGCATGGCCGGCGGCCCCTGGGCCTTCCTGGGCCTGTGGGAGCAGCGGCCGGTCTTCGCGGTGGATTGTTCCGCCGCCGAGGACCCGCTGCCGCTGCTGCCCGACGGCATGGGCGGCTTCACCGACCTGCGCCAAGTGGCCGGCCTGCTGCCGCCGGGGGAGGCTTCGGTGCTGGCGCATGCGCGCGGCCTGATGCATTGGCGCACCCGGCACCGCTTCTGCGGCGTCTGCGGCCATGAATGCGCGCCGCGCAGCGCCGGCAACGCCATGCAATGCACCCACTGCAACGCGCAGCATTTTCCGAGAACCGACCCGGCCGTCATCATGCTGGTGGTGCGCGACGGGCATTGCCTGCTGGGCCATTCGCACCGCTTCCCCAACGTGGCGATGTATTCCACCCTCGCCGGCTTCGTGGAGCCGGGGGAAAGCCTGGAGGAAGCCGTGCGGCGGGAGGTGATGGAGGAAGCCGGCATCGCGGTGGGGGATGTGCTGTACCATTCCTCCCAGCCCTGGCCCTTCCCGGCCAGCATCATGCTGGGCTTCCATGCGGAAGGACTTTCCGAGGCGATCACCATCGACCCGGAGGAGCTGAAGGACGCCCGCTGGTTCAGCCGCGCGCAGCTGCGCGACCCGGCGGCGCATGGCTTCTCCCTGCCGCGGGTGGATTCCATCGCCCGGCGGTTGATCGAGGATTGGCTGGAGCAGGCGCCATGACCCCCCTTCTTCGCCTCCTGCCCGCTTTGGGCCTGCTGCTGGCCGGCTGCGGCAGCGCCGCGCCGCAACCGGCCAGCGACAGCCCGGAACTCGCCGCCTGCCGGGCGGAAGCCGCGCAATCCACGGGTGTGCGCAACGCCTATGGCCGGGTGGTGATCGGGCTGGCGTCCAGCGAGGAACGCTACCGCCAGGAAGCGGCGCAGGCCGAATCGAGCGCCTTCAGCGATTGCCTGCGGCGGCGCGGCCTGGCCAGGGGCGGCGGGGTGGAGCCGGTTCGCCGGCCGCGCTTCTAGCCCGGCCATGGCGGTGCCGCGCGAGACGGATCGGATCGGGGGCCAGGGGGCATGAGCGGCCCCGGCCCCGCCGCGCCGCCGCGCGGGCTGATCGGCTTCCTTGACGCGCTGCGGCAGGGGGAGCTGGTCGTCGGCTGGGCCGCCGATCCCACGGACCGCCAGGCGCGCCCCACCATCCGCCTGATGCGTGGGGTGGAGGTGCTGGCCGAATGCGAGGCCGATGTGGCCCGCGACGACGGCAATCCGGGCTTCCGGCTGAGGGCGCCGCAGAAGCTGGCACCGCAGGATTTCCTGGAAGGCCGGGTGCGGGTGCGCGCCCTGCTGCCCGGCCGCCAGGCCAGCACCACCCTGGCCATGACCCGCCGGATGCGGGAGGCGCTGGAAGCCGAGGCCGGCTGGGATTCGACCACGGAGGCGCCCGCCGCGCCGCCTGCCGCGCCGCCTGCCGAGGCCCGACCTGCCCAGGCCGTGCCCGCCGAAGCCCCGGGCAGCCAGGCAGGGACCGCCGCGCCGGGGGTCGCCGAAGCAGGGGTCGCCGAAGCAGGGGCCGCAGCAAGGCCGGCGGAACCGCGGCCGGTCCGCGCCGTCCCGGTGCCGCCGCGCCCC
>NZ_JAAVNE010000029.1 GCF_012103215.1 Falsiroseomonas selenitidurans | reverse complement strand
CATTGCCGGCCGGGCGCGGGCCTGCCGCGCCCGGCGCCGCGGCGCCGGGCTTCGTCGGGCCGGGGGCCGCGACGGGCGTCGGCGCGCGCTTCTTCAGCACCTCGACCTGCACAACCTTGCTGCGCCCATGGCTGAAGGACTGGCGCACGCTGCCAGCATCCACCGTCTTGCCCAGTTCCAGGCGTCCACCCGGCCGGAGGGAGAGCCGGCCCTTGGCCGCATCCTGGTCGTTCTGGTCGCTCATCCGCCGATCCGAACCTGATCTTTCGTCCGTCATGTCCAGCCGCGCATATCGCGCGGCACCCTGTGCTTCCGCGCAAGCGCGGGTGAAGTCTAAACCGCGCTCCACCCATCGGAGCACAGCGATCGATCCCCGGTCGCCGCCGGGGGGCGGTCCGCCTAGGGGGGCGCCGTGGGGGGGTTTCCCTCCGGCGCGCGACCCTTGCTGTCGGCTGCGGCGGCGACGCCCGCGAGCCGTGCGGCTTCCGCCGCGATCGCCAGCGCCAGCTTGCCCGGCGCCACCGCAACATGCACCGCCCGGTCCCGACCGAACAGCGCCCCGAGCTCCTCGCCCGTCAACGGCGTCACCGCCGGGACCTGCCGGAGCCCCACCAACCGGGCCCGTTCCGCCGCGCTGCCGTCCGAAGCCTGGACCAGCAGCGCCGCGCGCCCCGCCTGCAGCCATTCCAGGGCTGCCTGCCACCCACTCACCGCCTGCCCGGCCCGCCGCGCTAGGCCGACAAGATCGCGAACCCGGCCATGAAGCCCGGTTTCGATCCGCGCGCGAAGGTCGGGGGGCACGTGCACCGCACCGCGCGCAGCCTTGGCAAAGGCCCCGCGGGATGCGGCCCGTTCTATCACATCGGCCCGGGCGCTCAACCACATTCCCCGGCCGGGCAGCCTTGCCGTCAGGTCGGGGACCACTTCACGGTCCGGCGACAGCACGAAGCGCAGCATCGCCTCCTTTGGCAGACGCTCCCGCGTCATCAGGCAACGCCGCAGAGGGCCGGTCTCCGGCTCCTCCACCTGGTCGCCATCCGGCGCTGCATCGATCTCGGGCAGTGCCTTTGCCGCGTCCTCAGTTCCGGTCTGCGTCGTCCGTCTCCCCATCCGGCGTCGCGCCGCTCTCGTCTTCCGCCATGCCGTCCAGCTCGTCCTCCGGCGCGGCGTCCGAACCCTCCTCGGACATCGCATCCGCCTCGCCCTCGGAACCCTCGTCCTCGGCATAGTCGCCCTGCGCCGCGGCCAGGGCGCCGACCACATCCTCGTCGCCGAACCAGCCGGCGGATTGGCGGGCGGCGAGGATCACGGCATTTGCCGTCTCCTCATCCACCGCGTCGGTGCCCAGGATCTCGACCAGCTCGTCGCCGGCGAGATCCGCCAGATCCTCCAGCGACTTCACGCCCTTCTCGCCCAGCGCAACCAGCATGGCGGCGGAGAAGCCGCCGACCTCGGCCACCGCATCCTCCACGCCCATCTCGCGGCGCTTCTCGTCCATCTCGCCCTCGCGCTTGTCGAGGAAGGCCTGGGCGCGGCGCTTCAGCTCCGCCGCCACATTCTCGTCGAAGCCCTCGATCCCGGCGAGTTCCTCGTCGTCGACATTGATGATGTCCTCGATCGAGCCGAAGCCCTCGGTCACCAGCAGGCCGGCGATGACGTCGTCGACATCGAGCCCCTCGACGAACAGCCCGCTGCGCTTGCGGAAATCCTCCTGCCGGCGTTCCGATTCCTCGGCTTCCGTCAGGATGTCCACATCGTAGCGCGTGAGCTGAGATGCAAGGCGCACATTCTGGCCACGACGCCCGATGGCCAGCGAAAGCTGGTCGTCCGGCACCACCACCTCGACGCGCCGCGCCTCGTCGTCCAGCACCACCTTGGTGACCTCGGCCGGCGCCAGCGCGTTGACGATGAAGGTGGCCTGGTCCGGCGACCAGGGGATGATGTCGATCTTCTCGCCCTGCAGTTCCTGCACCACCGCCTGCACGCGCGAGCCGCGCATGCCGACGCAGGCGCCGACGGGATCGATGCTGCTGTCGCGGGAGATCACCGCCATCTTGGCGCGCGAGCCAGGGTCGCGCGCCACCGCCTTGATCTCGATGATGCCGTCATAGATCTCCGGCACCTCCTGCGCGAACAGCTTGGCGAGGAAACCCGGATGCGTGCGCGAGAGGAAGATCTGCGGCCCGCGCGGTTCCTCGCGCACGTCGTAGATGTAGGCGCGAACCCGGTCGCCGTTGCGGAAGGCTTCGCGCGGGATGGTCTCGTCGCGGCGCAGCAGGGCCTCCGCCTTGCCGAGCTCGACCATCAGGTTGCCGTATTCGGTGCGCTTGACGACGCCGTTGATGATCTCGCCGACGCGGTCCTTGTATTCCAGGAACTGCTTGTTGCGCTCCACCTCGCGCACCCGCTGCACGATCACCTGCTTGGCGGTCTGCGCGGCGATGCGGCCGAAATCGATCGGCGGCAGCGGGTCGACGATGAACTCGCCGGCCCGGATGCCGGGGCGGATCTTCTGGGCGATGCGCAGCGAGAGCTGCGTCGCCTCGTTCTCCACCGGCTCCGCCTCCACCACCTCGGTCCAGCGGGAGAGCTTCACCTCGCCGCTCTTGCGGTCGATGACGGCGCGGATGTCCTTCTCATGGCCGTATTTGGCGCGGCCGGCCTTCTGGATGGCCTGCTCCATCGCCTCGAGCACCTCGTCGCGCTCGATCATCTTCTCGCGGGCGACGGCATCCGCCACCAGCAGCAGTTCGGGGCGCGCGATCGCGACATCCATCGCCATGGCGTCAGTTCCTCTTGGAGGGCGGCTCGGCAGCCGGTTCGGGTGAGCGGGGGTCGCCAGGGTCGGCGCCGGCGTCGGTCTCGGCGTCGACCTCGGGCGCAGCGGCGGCCAGGCGGGCCGCGGCGGCTTCGGCCAGCGCGGCGCTGTGTTCGATCAGCGCATCGGTCAGCACCAGCTTTGCACGGCGGATGTTGCCGCGCGGCACCACCACCTCCGTGCCATCCTCCAGGCGGAGGCGCACCTCGGCGGCATCGGCGCCCAGCGCGATGCCGCGCAGCCGCCGGCGATTGTCCTGCGGCACCTGCAGGTCGACGCTGGCCAGCTGCCCCGCAAAGCGGTTCCAGTCCTTGGTGCGGGTCAGCGGCCGGTCGATGCCGGCGGAGGACACTTCCAGCGTCCATTCGCCGCGGATCGGGTCCTCCACGTCCAGCACCGCGCCGACGGCGTGGCTGATCGCCTCGCAATCCTCGACGGTGAAGGTGGTTTCGTCGGCCCGATCGGCCATGATCTGCACCACCGGCCGTTCCTTGCCGCTGACCTGCACGCGGACCAGCTCGTAGCCGAGCTGGCCGAGTGCCGGGAGGATCGAGGTGGCGATCCGGGCCTCGAGGCCCTCGTGATGGGGTAGGTCGTCTTCCATGCGCAAGCGTCCAGACGAGACGCACGATGTTCCGCCGCAGCCGGGGCCAGGGATCGGCCAACAAAAAAGGCGGCCCGGTTAGGGGCCACCTCCCGGACTACTCGGAAAGCGATCTCGTACGACCGATATAGCGTCGCCTTCCGGGCACCGCAAGCACCGCCCCTCAGCGCCGGGTGAACACCCACCAGATCGGCTGCCGGCCCGCGCGCACCGCCTTCGCCTCATAGCGCGTGCCGGGCGTGCCGGCGGGACGGACCAGATGGCGTTCCGCCAGGGTGAAGAAGGCCTGGTCGGCGAAGACCTCGGCGACCCAGGCCTGATAGGTCGGGTCGTCGCTCGCGATGCGCCATTCGCCGCCCGGCCGCAGCACCCGGGCGACCAGCGGCAGCAATTCCGGGTGCACGAAACGGCGCTTGGCGTGGCGGGATTTCGGCCAGGGGTCGGGGAACATCAGCATCAGCCGGTCCAGCCCGGCTTCCGGCAGCAGGCCCAGCAGGTGCCGCGCATCCTGCGGCCACAGCTTCAGCCCGCGCGGCAGCGGCGCCGTGGCCTCCTCGCCATCCGGCACCAGCCGGGTGAGCAGGGAACACAGCCCGTTCTCGAACACCTCGGAGGCGATATAGGCCACGTCCGGATGGGCCCGGTGCTGCTCCAGCGCGTGCTCGCCACCGCCGAAGCCGACTTCCAGCCACAGCCTGGCGCCGGGCATGCCGAAGGCGGCCAGCGGATCGGCGGCCTGCCCGGGGGTGAGCCGCAGCCGCGGCAGGGTGGCGTCCAGCAGCAATTGCTGGCGCGGCCGCAGCTTGTGGCCGCGCTGGCGGCCATAGAGCCGGTCCGGCACGCCCTCGGCCAATGGCGGGCGGTCTGCGGTCATGCGAGGGGCCTCAAACGAAAAAGGGGCGACGGGCTTGCGCCCGCCGCCCAATCAGGCAGGACCGGCCCGCGCCGAAGCGCCGGCCGGGTGACGATCAGCGGTTGAAGGCGCGGCGGATTTCCTCCGCCAGATCGGTCTTCTCCCAGGTGAAGGTGCCCTTCTCCAGGTCCGGCGTGCGGCCGAAATGGCCATAGGCGCTGGTCACCGCGTAGATCGGGCGGTTCAGGTGCAGATGCTCCCGGATCCCGCGCGGGGAGAGGTTCATCAGCCCGTCCATCACCTTGGCCAGCTTCACCTCGTCCACGTCGCGGCCCGTGCCGTGCAGGTCAAAATACACCGACAGCGGCTTGGAGACGCCGATCGCGTAGCTGACCTGGATGGTGCACTTGTCCGCCAGGCCGGAGGCGACGACGTTCTTCGCCACGTAGCGCGCGGCATAGGCGGCGGAGCGGTCGACCTTGGTCGGGTCCTTGCCGCTGAACGCGCCGCCGCCATGCGGGGCCGCGCCGCCATAGGTGTCGACGATGATCTTGCGCCCGGTCAGGCCGCAGTCACCGTCCGGCCCACCGATGACAAAGGTGCCGGTCGGGTTCACATACAGCTCGTTGTCCGGGCACATCCAGCCCTTGGGCAGGCTGCTCTCGATGATCGGGCGGATCATCCGCTTGATCTCGGCCTGGTCCAGGCGTTCCTCGTGCTGGGTCGAGACCACCACGCTGGTCGCGCCCACCGGCTTGCCGTCCACGTAGCGCAGCGTCACCTGGGACTTGGCATCCGGCAGCAGCCCGGCCACGGCCACGTCGCCGGCGCGCCGCATCTCGGCGATGCGGCGCAGGATCAGGTGGGCATAGTACAGCGGCGCCGGCATCAGTTCCGGCGTCTCGGTGCAGGCGTAGCCGAACATGATGCCCTGGTCGCCGGCGCCTTCATCCTTGTTGCCGGCGGCATCCACGCCCTGCGCGATATGCGCGGACTGGGCGTGCAGGTGGCATTCCACGCTGGCGTTCTGCCAGTGGAAGCCTTCCTGCTCATAGCCGATGTCGCGGATCGCCATCCGCGTCAGGTGCATCAGCAGGTCGGGCGTGACGCTGCCCGGGCCGCGGGTCTCACCCGCCAGGACCACCCGGTTCGTGGTGACGAGCGTCTCGCAGGCCACGCGGGAATAGGGATCGGCCGAGAGGTAGGCGTCGAGCACGGTATCCGAGATGCGGTCCGCCACCTTGTCCGGGTGGCCTTCGGAAACGCTCTCGGACGTGAAAAGATATTCGCCCTTGTCGCGCATGGCGTGATTCGGCCTCTTGTCGCGGGAGGGCCGGTACGCCCCGGCCTGGCTGGATGGCCCCGGCGGATCCGGGACAGCGGCGTATTGCAGTGCGATGTGGCGGGGTCAAGGCGGTTCGCTGAAAGAGATACCGCAGATACACGTCCCGGTTGTGATCGTGGCGCGCGGTGGATCAACGCATCCCCAGCACGTCCATCATGGAATAGAGCCCGGGCGCCCGGCCCCGCACCCATTGCGCCGCGCGCACCGCGCCGGTGGCGTAGGCGCGGCGGTCGAAGCTGCGATGCGTCAGGGCGATGTGTTCGTTCGCCGCGGCGAAGACCAGCGTGTGCTCCCCCACCACCTGCCCGCCGCGCAGGGCCGCGAAGCCGATGGCGCCCGGCTTGCGCGGGCCGGTATGGCCGTCCCGCCCGCTTTCGATGCCGGCTTCCTCCAGCGTCGTGCCGCGGCCGGCGGCCACCGCGCGGCCCATCGCCACCGCGGTGCCGGACGGTGCGTCCACCTTCTGGCGGTGATGCATCTCGACGATCTCGGCATCGTATTGCGCGCCCGGCAGGGCGGCGGCCATGCGCTCGGCGAGCGCCAGCACCAGGTTCACGCCGGGGGCGAAGTTCGCGGCATAGACCACCGGCGCGCGCGCGGCGGCTTCCGCCACGGCGGCTTCCTGCGCGGCGTCGAGGCCGGAGGAGCCGAGCACCAGGGCGCAGCCCTGCGCGGCGGCCAGCCTGGCATGCGGCACGGCTTCCGCGGCCTGGGTGAAGTCGATGACCACGTCGCTGGCGGCGAACAGCGCGGCCGAATCCGGCAGCACGATGGCGCCGTCCGGCGCCGCCTTGGCGGAGCCGGGGCGCAGCGTGCCGCCGGCCAGCACCAGGCCCGCCAGTGCCACTTCCTCCGCCAGCAACCGGCCCATGCGGCCGGCGATGCCGGCGATTCCGATTCGGATCATGTCAGGCCCCCCCGGGATGCGCGGGTGCCACGTTGGCCGCGAGCGTCATGCCGGGTCAATGGACCCGCAGGCGCGCCACCGGGGGAGAAGGAGGGGGGGCGGGCGGCGACACGGGTTGGGACCTGGGAACCGTGTCGCCGCCTGCCGAGGCCGCCGCAGGGGGGATGCGGCGGTTGTCGGAGCAACGCGCCGCCACCGGGGCGCGTTGCACGGCCGCGAAAAAATCTTGACCGTGACGGCCAGGCCGCAGTGGCCGCGAGCAGCAAGGTGAGGCCTTGGCCGGCGCCAACGGCCCGGCGCATCCCGGAGCTTTGCGTCACCTTGGCGAAGAAGCCCGCGGTTTCCGGGTTGCTGCGGCCGGTCCTCTCGGCTTCCGCCTCGGACCCGGCCAGCAGTTCCTGCTGCCTCGTCGACAGGTTGTCCGGCGGTTCCATCGCCACCTGCACATCACGGTCTATGGAAAACTCCGGCCGGTTGCAGCGAAGCCCGTGGGCCTCACACCGGCTTGGGCGGCACGATGTAGATGCGTTCGATGTTCGTGAAGTTGATGGTGTTGTCCCACAGCACGAATGTCCTCTCGAGCCCGCTCAGGTCGATGTCGCTCTCGCCGCTGGGCAGCGTGACGACGGTCGGCCCACCCTCGTGGCCCTCGGGGCCAGTGATCTGGATATAGTTGCTGATGATTCGGTCCAGCCGGCTGTCCACCATCCCCTCCGCGCCGATGCGCAGGAAATCGAGGCCTGCGCCGCCGTCGAGGATGTCATCGCCGGGTCCGCCAAACAGGTAGTCGTTGCCGGAGCCGCCCTGCAGGGTGTCATTGCCACCCATGCCGTTGCCCATGTCCTCTCCCGCACCGCCCGAGAAGCTGTCATGGCCCCCGCCGGCATTCCAGCCGTCGTGATTGTCCGTGCCGATGACCGTTTCGGCGCCCTCGCCACCCGTCCCGTGATGCACAACGGAAGGGAGCGTGCCGCCGGTCACGTCCTGCAGCTGGTCGAGAGGAATCCGGACCAAGCCGGCATTGGGATCGGGCGCGGGCAATCGGAGCCCGATACGAAATCGGATCGGTGACATCCGAGGCCCGAAGCTAGGCCGCAAAATGTATCCCTGGCCAGTGTGTCACCAATGATGGCGGGGATAGGTCAAGCCTATCCCTGCCAGACGCCGGCGCTACCGGCCCAGACCGTCCCAGAACTCCTTGACCTTGGCAAAGAAGCCCTCGGTCTCCGGGCTGCTGCGGCCGGTCTTCTCGCATTCGCGCTCGAACTCGGCGAGCAGGTCCTGCTGCTTCTTGCTCAGGTTCTGCGGAGTCTCCACCGCCACCTGCACATACATGTCCCCCCGCGCGGCGGACCGCAGCACGGAGAAGCCCTTGCCGCGCAGGCGGAACTGGTCGCCGGTCTGGGTGCCGGCGGGGATGGTCACGCGGGCCCGGCCGCCGTCGATCACCGGCACCTCGACCCCCCCGCCGAGCGCCGCCTGCGTCATCCGCAGCGGGACGCGCACAAAGATGTTGGCGCCGTCACGCTGGAAGATGCCGTGCTGGCGCACCGCCACATCCACATACAGGTCGCCAGCCGGGGCGCCGCGCAGCCCGGCCTCCCCTTCGCCCGACAGGCGGATGCGCGTGCCATCCTCCACCCCCGCGGGGATGGTGACGGCCAGCGTCCGGTCGCGCTGCACGCGGCCCTGGCCGGCGCAGACCTTGCAGGGATTCTTGATGATGCGCCCGCTGCCGGAACAGGTGGGGCAGGTGCGCTCGATCAGGAAGAAGCCCTGCTGCGCCCGCACCTTGCCGGCGCCGTTGCAGGTCGGGCAGGTGGCGGCGGATTGCGCCGCCGGGCCCTCGCTGCCGGTGCCCTTGCAGGCCTCGCACGCCACGGAGGACGGCACGCGGATGGTCTTCTTCACCCCCGCGAAGGCTTCCTCCAGCGAAACCTCCACCTGCTGGCGGAGATCGGCGCCGCGGCCGGCGGCGGCCCGCGCACCACCGCGCCCGCCACGGCCGAGCCCGCCGAACATCTCCTCGAAGATATCCTCGAAGGCGCCGCCGAAGGGGTTGGCGCCCATGCCGGCCCCGCCCGGGCCGCCCGGGCCGCCGCCCTGTTCGAAGGCGGCATGGCCGAAGCGGTCATAGGCGGCGCGCTTCTCGGCATCCTTCAGCACGTCGTAGGCCTCGTTGGCCTCCTTGAACTTGCCCTCGGCGGATTTGTCACCCTGGTTGCGGTCCGGGTGATACTGCATGGCGAGCTTGCGGTAGGCCTTCTTCAGGTCCTCCTCGCTCGCATCCCGGGCAACGCCCAGAACCTCGTAATAGTCGCGCTTGGCCATGGTCCCGTAGGTCCTCGCGGGGCGGCGTGATCAACGTGGCAGCGCCCGACTTCCAGGGGAAGCCGGGCGCGCCGCTCGGTCAAATCCGGAAGAAGCCCGGGATCAGGAGGGCTTCTTCTTGGTCGGGTCGACCTCCTCGAACTCGGCATCCACGACCTTGTCGTTCGGGTTGCCGCCCGGGCTGCCGCCGGCCTGGCCCTCGGCCTCCCCGGCCGCCTGCTGCTTGTACAGCGCCTCGCCCAGCTTCATCGCGGCCTGGGAGAGCGTCTCCTGCGCCGCGGTGATGGCCTCCACATCCTGGCCTTCCATGGCGGTGCGCGCCGCGGCGATGGCGGCCTCGGCCTCCGCCTTTTCAGCGGCCGGCAGCTTCTCGCCATTCTCCCGGATGGTCTTCTCGGTGGAATGCACCAGCGCATCCAGGCCGTTGCGGGCCTCGACCGCCGCGCGGCGCTTCTTGTCCGCCTCGGCATTGGCCTCGGCGTCCCGCACCATCCGCTCGATATCGGCATCCGACAGGCCGGACTTGGCCTGGATGCGCACCTGCTGCTCCTTGCCCGTCGCCTTGTCCTTGGCCGAGACGCTGACGATGCCGTTGGCGTCGATGTCGAAGGTCACCTCCACCTGCGGCACGCCGCGCGGGGCGGGCGGGATGCCGGTCAGGTCGAACTGGCCGAGCAGCTTGTTGTCCGCCGCCATCTCGCGCTCGCCCTGGAACACCTTGATGGTGACCGCGGACTGGTTGTCATCGGCCGTCGAGAAGACCTGGGACTTCTTGGTCGGGATCGTCGTGTTGCGGTCGATCAGGCGGGTGAAGACGCCACCCAGCGTCTCGATGCCGAGGCTCAGCGGCGTCACGTCCAGCAGCAGCACGTCCTTGACATCGCCCTTCAGCACGCCGCCCTGGATGGCGGCACCGATGGCGACCACCTCATCCGGGTTGACGTTGCGCGCGGGCTCCTTGCCGAAGAACTGCTTCACCAGCTCGATCACCTTCGGCATGCGGGTCATGCCGCCGACCAGGATCACCTCGTCGATCTCGCCGGCGGTGACCTGCGCGTCCTTCAGCGCCTGCTTGCAGGGCTCCAGCGTCTTCTGCACCAGGTCATCGACCAGGGCTTCCAGCTTGGCGCGGCTGATCTGCATCACCAGGTGCTTCGGCCCGGAGGCGTCGGCGGTGATGAAGGGCAGGTTCACCTCGGTCTGCTTGGAGGAGGAAAGCTCGATCTTCGCCTTCTCGGCGGCTTCCTTCAGGCGCTGCAGGGCGAGCTTGTCGCCGCGCAGGTCGATGCCCTGCTCCTTCTTGAACTCATCCGCCAGGTAATCGATGACGCGCGCGTCGAAATCCTCGCCGCCCAGGAAGGTGTCGCCATTGGTGGACTTCACCTCGAAGACGCCGTCGCCGATCTCGAGGATCGAGACGTCGAAGGTGCCGCCGCCCAGGTCATACACCGCGATGGTGCCGCCCTTCTTCTGGTCCATGCCATAGGCGAGTGCCGCGGCCGTCGGCTCGTTGATGATGCGCAGCACCTCGAGGCCCGCGATGGCGCCGGCTTCCTTGGTCGCCTGGCGCTGGGCGTCGTTGAAATAGGCGGGCACCGTGATGACGGCCTGGGAGACCTTCTCGCCGAGATAGGCTTCCGCCGTCTCCTTCATTTTGGTCAGGATGTTGGCGCTGATCTGCTGCGGCGCGTAGGCCTTGCCGTCCACCTCGACCCAGGCATCGCCATTGGCGGCGCGGGTGATGGAATAGGGCACCAGGCCCTTGTCCTTGTTCACCATCGGGTCGTCGAAGCGACGGCCGATCAGGCGCTTCACCGCATACAGCGTGTTGGTCGGGTTGGTGACGGCCTGCCGCTTGGCGGACTGGCCGACCAGGCGCTCGCCATTCTTGGCGAAGGCGACCATGGAGGGGGTGGTGCGGGCGCCCTCGGAATTCTCGATGACCCTGACGTCCTTGCCTTCCATGATGGCGACGCAGGAATTGGTGGTGCCGAGGTCGATGCCGATGACCTTGCTCATCCGAGTCTATCTCCTGTGCGGCGGACGGGGGCGGCCCATGGGTGGCCGGCGGACGGTTCCTGGCTGAACCGAGGCTGGCTGCCCTTCGGCACCGCGCCCGCCCCCAGATCCTTGACGGATGGTGGTGGTTGGGGTGGTGTTCGCGGGTGCGGCACCCGGGGACCAAGCCCCCGGCACCGCGCAGCCGTCATGTATTCAGGGCGGGCGCAGCGAACAAGACCCTGCCCCCACGCAATGCGCTGTTCCCGGCCCCTGGCCGCGCCTAATGTGCGGTGGCCGACATGATCCAGCACCTCCCCCCCCATCCGCAGCGCGACCGGCTGACCGGCGAACTGCATGCCCGCCCGCCCCTGCCGCTCGCCGCCCCGGTGGCGATCAGCCGCCTGGCCCTGGTCGGCGAGCCGGGCAGCGACCGCGGCGCCGCCGTGGCCCATCTGGCGCTGCTGTGCCAGCGCTACGGCGTGACGCCGCCGGCCGCCGGCGCCGATTTCGTCCTGGCCGATTTCGGCGGCTTCCGGCTGCGCTACGAACGCCACACGGAATTCGACGGCTGGACCTTCCTGCGCCCGATCTTCGAGCCGGAGGCCGACGACCCCTTCGCCACCACCGCCATCGCCGCCGTGCCGCGGGACTGGCTTTCCGCCCTGCCCGGCCTGACGCTGGTCGCCGCCCATATCGCCGTGCTGCCCACGGCCGGGGAGGATGAGCCGCCGCCGCCGGGCTGCTTCGCACCGGACAACCTGGCCGGCGCCACCCTCTCCGGCGGCGCCGCCACGGCCTGGACCGATTTCCGCTCCGGCCCCGATGGCTTCACCCGCATCCTGCTGCAGGACCATGCCCGCAACGCCTCCCTCACCGGGCGGCTGGCGCAGGCGCTGTGGGAGATCGAGACCTACCGCATGTTCGCCCTGCTGGCCCTGCCGCCGGCCCGTGCCGCCTCGCCGGAGCTGGCCCGCGCCTCGGAACGGCTGGCCGCGCTGACCACCCGGCTTTCCGGGCTGGAGGAGCTGGACGCGGAGCGCGAGGCGCTGGAGGAGCTGACGGAGCTCGCCACCGGCATTGAGCAGCTGGCCGCCGCGACGGCGGACCGCTTCTCCGCCGGCCAAGCCTACCATGCCCTGGTCGGCCGCCGCCTGCTGGTGCTGCGGGAGACGCGGCTGCACGGGCTGCCGACGCTGGCGGAATACCTGGAACGCCGGCTGGACCCGGCGATGGCGACGGTGGAGGCGACGCGGGCGCGCATCGCCAGCCTCTCCGTGCGCTGCGGCCGCGCCGTGGACCTGTTGCGCGCGCGCGTCGCCGTGGCGCAGGAAGCGCAGACCCAGAAGCTGCTGGCGGCGATGGCGGAAACCGGCCGCGCCCAGCTTCGGCTGCAGGAAACGGTGGAAGGGCTCTCCGTCGCCGGCATCAGCTACTATGTGCTCTCCCTGGCCGGCTATGCGCTGAAGCCGCTGCCCTGGGGGCTGGCGGGGGTGGGGGTGGACCATGTGCTGGCGCTGCTGGTGCCGCTGGTCGCCGCACTGGTGTGGCTGCGCATGCGCCGGCAGCGGCGCCAGGCCGCCGCTACCGGCTGACCACGAGGCCCCGCAGCCCGCGCGCCAGCAGCGCCCGCAAGGCACCCTCCGGCAGGGCGACGCAGCCTTCGGTCGGCGCCAGGTCGGGCCGCGCCAGGTGCAGGAAGATGGCACTGCCGCGGCCGCGCACCGGCGGCTCGTCGTTCCAGCCCAGCACGCCGATCACGTCATACAGCGCATCCGCCCGCCACAGCACCTCATGCCGCCCGGCGAAGGGCAGGCGCACCGCGCGGTTGTAGGCGCGGTCCGCCGGGTCGTCGCACCAGCCATCGGCCGGGTCCAGCGGTTCCACCGGCACGGCGCAGGCCGGCGTCGGCCCCCGATCGGCGCGGTACAGCACGCGGCGCAACGGCAGCACGGCGGCGGGGGTGGCGCCATCACCCTCCTGCTTCACCTCGGCCGGCACCACGCCGCCCTTGCCCAGGGCGCAGCGCAGCGTCTGCCCCTCGAAGCGCAGCAGCCCGTCCGGCGAAACCAGCGCCCAACCCGGATCAGGCACGGCCGGAGGTTCCGGCACGGCCGACTTCCTCGATCGCGGCGAAGGCGGCGGCGGAGAGCATGCCGAGCGGCCCGCCGAAGGCCGCGGCCCCCAGCACGCGCAGCGGCGGGGCCAGCGTGTCGCCGGTCATCGCCCGGTAGATCGTGCCGACCACCGGCACATGCTGCAGGGGGTTCAGGGCGGAGACGAACTCGCCGAAGGTCAGCGTCCCCGGCACCGGCACATGCTCATCCGGCCCCAGCGGCGGCAGGATGTCCTGCGCGGCGCGGCTGGGCGTGGCTGTCGGGGTTGTGGCGGTCACGGTCATGGCAGCCGATCCTTCACGGTCGGCCGTGGCATAGCAAGCGCCGTGCCGGTGCTTCAGCCGAGCAGATGGCCGAAGCGCCGCGCCTTGGTCTCCAGATAGCCGTCATTCACGCCATTGGCGTCGAACTGGTGCGCCTCCCGCTGCTCCACGGCGATGCCGCAGGCCGCCAGGCCCGCCAGCTTGTCCGGGTTGTTGGTCAGCAGCCGCACGCGGTCGACGCCGACGGCGCGCAGCATCTCCGCCGCCACCCAGAAATTCCGCTCATCCGCGCCGTAGCCCAGGGCGCGGTTGGCATCCAACGTGTCCAGCCCCTGGTCCTGCAGCGTATAGGCACGCAGCTTGTTCACCAGGCCGATGCCACGGCCTTCCTGCGCCAGGTAGACCAGCACGCCCCCCGCCGGGTCCGCCGCCATGCGCTTGATGGCGCCGCGCAGCTGCGGGCCGCAATCGCAACGCAGGCTGCCCAGCAGATCGCCGGTGAAGCATTCCGAGTGGATCCGCACCAGCGGCACCAGCCCATCCTGCGGCGCCATGCTGTCCACCAGGATGGCCAGATGCTCGATCCCGCCATCGGCAGCGCGGAAGGCGACGATCCGGGCCTCCGGCGCATCCTCCAGCGGCACCCGCGCCTCCGCCACGCGGGCCAGGCTGGCCGGGGCGGCGACGGGATAGGCGGCGATGTCCGCCACCTTCACCGCCAGCAGGTCGAGTCGCTCCGCCACGGCTTCCGCGGCCGGCGCGACGACCAGCGCCGGCAGCAGACGCGCCAGCTTGGCCAGCGCGATCGCCTGCAGCGCATGGGCCGGCGGCGCCATGCGCTCCGGCTGGTCCGGCAGCAGGCGCTCCGCCGTCGGGTCGGCCAGCGAGCGCAGCGCCACGGGGTCGAGCAGCGAAGGCGGCAGGCGCAGCGCCACCACGCCCATCTCGGCAGCCGCGCCCACCGGCGCAGCGCCCACGGCCTGCGGCACCGGGCGCTGCAGCACCGCCGCGGCGCGTACCGGGGCGAGCAGCAGCACGGCGGGGCCGCGGGCCGCCTCGGCCAGTTCCGCCAGGCCGCGGGCCGAGACGGTCTCGGCCGCCGCGACGACCAGCGCACCCTCCGCCCCCACCAGCAGCACCGGGGTGCCGCGCCGCAGGTCGCTGGCAGCACGGTGCACGGCGCGCAGGGCGAGAACCTGGGAATCGGCCACGGCCGGCCTGGACGGGTCCGTCACGGCATGGGGGCGCGGGGCGTTGTGTGCCCCGGGGGGGCGGGGGGTCGCGAGAGGGGCCATGATGCTCATTGGTTCTGGCGTTCCGTAGTTCGCCCATTGACGACGCCGAATGTGGCGTGCCCGTGGCGTTTGAAAGGGGGGACTGCCGCAAGAAAAACCCATCTGCCGGCCAGAAACAGCGCCGCGGGCGCCAATTGTGGCGTCCGCGTCGCAAGGCTTGCCCCCAGCGGCAACGGTAGGGCAAAATCGCTTGCCGCGGTCGGTCCGTTCCACCATCTAATTGAAGGTGCGGGCACGGAAGCGTGAAACCGATGCGCTTCAGGCCCGTTGTGTCGGGGCCTCACAGATACGGGAGCTACCATGTCCGGTCCACGCCCCATCCTCGTCGTGGACGACGACGAGGCCCTTCGGCAGACGCTGGCGGAACAATTGGCCCATGACGGCGAATTCGCCGCCACCGAAGCCGGCAGCATGGCCGACGCGCTGGCCCGACTTTCCGCCGAGGATGCACGCTTCGACGCCGTCGTGCTGGATATCGGGCTGCCGGACGGCGACGGCCGCGACCTGTGCGCGCGGCTGCGCAAGCAGGGGCTGCGCATGCCCATCCTGATGCTGACCGGCGCGGATGGCGAACAGGATATTGTCCGTGGCCTCGATTCCGGGGCCAACGACTACATCGCCAAGCCGTTCCGCGTTTCAGAACTGATGGCGCGGCTGCGCGCGCAATTGCGCGTGTTCGACAATTCCGAGGACGCGGTCTTCAGCGTCGGCCCCTACACCTTCCGCCCCTCCGCCAAGCTGCTGCTGGACGCGGTGCGCAACCGGAAGATCCGGCTGACGGAGAAGGAGGCGGCCATCCTCAAATACCTGTACCGCGCCGGCGGCCGGCCCGTCGGGCGGCAGATCCTGCTGAACGAGGTCTGGGGCTACAACAGCGCGGTCACCACCCACACGCTGGAGACCCACATCTACCGCCTGCGCCAGAAAATCGAACCCGATCCCACCAATGCCCGCCTGCTGGTGACCGAAGGCGGCGGCTACCGGCTGGACCCGGCGGCGGGACGCGCCCAGGCGGCGTGAGGCGCGCGAGGCGATTGCAGGAGGGCCCGGCCCTCCTGCAGGCAGCCGGCGCCTATTCCAGCCGTGCCGCCTCGTCGAAGCTGAGCCGCGGGCTGCGGGGGAACAGGCCGGTGGGGTCGCCGTAGCCGAGGTTGACCAGGAAGTTGGACTTCCAGCTGGTGCCGGCCAGGAAAACTTCGTCCAGCTTGGCGTTGTCGAAGCCGCTCATCGGCCCGGCGTCCAGGCCCACGGCGCGGGCGGCCAGGATCAGGTAGGCGCCTTGCAGGGTGCCGTTTCGGAAGGCCGTGGTCTCCGCAAAGGCCGGGTTGCCGGCGAACCAGGACCGCGCATCGGCGTGCGGGAACAGGAAGGGCAGCTTGTCGTAGAAGGCGGTGTCGTGGGCGATGATCGCCACCACCGGCGCCGTCATCGTCTTTTCGACGTTGCCGGGTGACAGCGCCTGCTTCAGCCGCGCCTTGGCCTCCGCCGTGCGCACGAAGATGAAGCGGGCGGGGGAGCTGTTGGCCGAGGTCGGCGCGAATTTCAGCAGGTTGTACAGCTCCTCGAGCTTGCTGTCCGGCACCGGCCGGTCCTGCCACTTGTTCTGCGTCCGCGCCTCGCGGAACAGCCTGTCGAGCGAAGCCTCGTCGAGGGTCTGGGTCATGATGCGGCGAAACTCCAGGTCATTGGCGTGCCGCGGAAATAGGCCGGGGCCGGCCGCACGACCAATCCCGGCTTCCCATGGTGGTCATCCGTCCCCGCAATGAGGTCGGGCGGATGCCGGATTCAGGCTTCCACCTGTTCCACCCGCAGCACTTCCGGCACGTAGTGGCGCAGCATGGTTTCCACCCCGTGCTTCAGCGTGGCACGGGAGGAGGGGCAGCCGGCGCAGGCGCCCTGCATGTGCAGCCGCACCACGCCTTCGCGGAAGCCGCGGAAGACGATGTCGCCGCCATCCCCGGCCACCGCCGGACGCACGCGCGTGTCCAGCAATTCCTTGATCTGGGCGACGATTTCCTCGTCCTCGGCGGCGAAGTCCTCGGCCTCCTCGGCCTCCTCCGCGCCTTCCATCACCGGCATGCCGGCCAGGTAGTGTTCCATCACCGCGCCCAGCACCCGGGGGCGGAGCGATTGCCAATCGGCATCCTCCGCCTTGGTGACGGTGACGAAGTCGTTGCCCAGGAACACCCGGGCGACATCACCCACGGCGAAGACGCGGGCGGCCAGCGGGCTGCGGCCGGTGGCGTCTTCGGCCGCCGTGAAGTCGGCGGTGCCGCGGGCGCCCATCACATCCCGGCCCGGCAGGAACTTCAGGGTGGCGGGGTTCGGCGTGGCTTCCGTCTCGATGAACATCTGTGTGATTTTCCGCGCTGATGGCGATATCGGACCTATGTGGTCTGGATTGGGTGCCCCTGCAACCGGGGGCTTCTCATGTCACCCGCTGCAATTCCGCATCGCTCATCGCGCCGGGCACGATCGTCATCGGCACCAGCAGCTTGCTGGCGTAGCGACCGGTCAGGGCCTGGATCAGCGGGCCGGGCCCGGCGCCGCCGGTGGCGCTGGCCAGCACCAGGATGGAGATGCGCGGGTCTTCCTCCAGCAGCGCCAGCAGCTCATCGCGCGCATCGCCTTCGCGGATCAGCAGCATCGGCACGCCGCCGGTGATCTCGTTCACCTCCGCCGCCAGGCCGGATAGCAGGCGCTCCGCCTCCTCCCGCCGTTCCTCGCTGAGCATGGCGCCGACGCCGGCCCATTCCACCTGGCCGGCGGGCTCGATCACCCGCAGCAGGGCGACGCGGCCGCCGGATTTGCGCACCCGCAGCGCCGCATAGCGCAGCGCCACGCTGCGTTCGGCGCTGTCATCCACCACCACCAGGAAGACCCGGTCCCGCCGCGCCTGGGCGGCTTCCTCCGTCTCCACCATGTCCCGATCCCCCAAGGGGCGCACCCAGTCTGCGCCGATCCCGGCAGGCGGTAGAGCATATTTGCCAGGCCGAGGCCAAACCCCGCGCCGCGAGGCCTCAGTTGCGGCGGAAGATCACGCTGCCCAGCCAGCCGGCGAGCGCGGCCAGCAGGATGCAGACCAGGCCATAGATCACCGGCTGGCCACGGGCGATGTCGGCGATCTGCGCCGCGGTGCCGCTGCGCACCACGTCCAGCCGCAATTCCTGCCGCGCCACCACGCGGCGATCGCGCACCAGCATCACCTGCACATGGTAGGCGCCATGCGCCACGGTGGCGGGCAGCGGCAGGCGGGCGTGGAACAGCCGGCCGCCGGAAATCTCGATCGGCCGCTCGCGGTCCACCCAGAGCCCGGCCTGCTGCTGCAACGCCGCCAGCGCGCCGCGGAATTCGCCGCCCTGCGCGCCAAGCTGGACCAGCGGCAGCTGCGCCAGGCCCAGCCGCAGCTCGCTCCGCTCCACCCGGTCCAGCAGCTGCGGCAGCGGCAGGGTGGAGGCCAGCGCCCAATAGCTCGGCACCCGGTTGAAGCGGGCGGAGGCGCCGTTCACCCAGAAGCCCAGCACGTTCACCTTCTGCCGGACCATCATGGAGGTCTCCGGCCCGGTGGCCAGCACCACCACCTGGTCCCCGGCCTCGCCGATCAGCCGTTCCGTGGCGCCGAAGACCAGGATCTCGGCGCCGGAAAAGGCGGTGGTGACCTCGATCCGGTTCAGCGAAAGCTCCGCCGCCAGCACCGGCGGCGGGGGGATGGCCTGGGGGGGGGCTGGCGCCTGGGCCTGGGCCAGGACCGGCGCGACCAGCAGCAGCCAGGCCAACGCCGCCAGACGCCTCATGTCACCGGGCCGATGACGAACATGGCTTCCGGCACCTTCAGCAGGCCCCACAGCAGGGACAGCGCGACGGACAGCACCAGCGCGCCCAGCAGCGCGCGCATCTCCTCGCCGCGCAGCCTGGTGCCCATGGCGGCGCCGAACTGCGCGCCGGAGACGCCGCCGGCCAGCAGCAGCAGGGTCAGGACGATGTCCACGCTGCCCACCTGCACCGCCTGCAGGAAGGTGACGTTGGCGGTGACGAACACCACCTGGAACAGCGAGGTGCCGATGACCACCGCGGTCGGCATGCCCAGCAGGTAGATCATCGCCGGCACCAGCATGAAGCCGCCGCCCACGCCCATCACCGCCGACAGCACGCCGATGCCGAAGCCCACCAGCAGCGGCGGGATGACCGAGATGTACAGCCGCGACTTGCGGAACCGCATCTTGAAGGGCAGGCCGTGCATCCAGAAATGCTCGTGCAGGCGCTGCGGCCGGGACCGCTTGCGGCGCAGGATGGCCGTCACGCTCTCCCGCACCATCAGCGCGCCGACCGCGCCCAGCACGACGATGTAGAAGATGGACACGGCCAGATCGACCTGGCCCGCGCTGCGCAGCCAGGCGAACAGCTGCACCCCGGCGAGCGAGCCGAGGAAGCCGCCGATGATCAGCACGCCGCCCATCCGCACATCCACATTGCCCCGCCGCCACTGGGCAATGAGGCCGGAGACGGAGGCACCCAGCGTCTGGTTGGCGCCGGAGCCGACGGCGACGGGGGAAGGGATGCCGATCAGGATCAGCAGCGGCGTCAGCAAGAAGCCGCCGCCGACCCCAAACAGGCCCGACAGCCAGCCCACGCCGAAGCCGATCCCCAGCAGCAGCAGGGCATCGACCGACATTTCGGCAATCGGCAGATAGACCTGCATTCCGCTTGCGAGTCTCGGCTGGCGGCGTGGCGACAAGAAGGCGGTATCCCCCCGCTTGTGCGGCGCCGCAAGACGACTTCGCACGCGCAGCGCAATCATTGCGGATCAGATCACCGTGGGTGCAAAACCGACATCGGTGCGTGCATGACGCCGGGCACCGGATCGTTTATGCGACGATCGCCCCGCAGGAGGGGCCGATGGGAGCGCCGCCGATGATCCTCCGCCGCCGTACCCTGCTCACCGCCCTGCCGCTCGCGGCGCCCACGCTGCGCCGGGCCGCGGCCGCCACCACGGCGCGGGTGAGCCTGCTGCACCTGAACGACTTCCACAGCCGGCATGAGGGCGCGCAGGCCAGCGGCGCCGCCTGCCGCACCGGCGCGCCCTGCGCCGGCGGCGCCGCCCGGCTGGTCGCCGCCTTCCACGCCGCGCGGGCGGCGGCCACGGCGGAAGGCCGCCCCGTGCTGGCGCTGGATGCGGGGGACCAGTTCCTCGGCAGCCTGTTCTACACGCGCCATCGCGGCCTGGCGGAAGCCGCGGTGCAGCGGCAATGGGGCGTGCAGGCCATGGCGCCCGGCAACCACGACTTCAATGGCGGGCCGGAGACGCTGGCCGCCTATCTCCGCGCCCTGGGCGTGCCGCTGCTGGCGGCCAACCTCGATGCCTCGGCCGAGCCGGCGCTCGCCGGGCTGGTGGCGCCGGCCGCCGTCTTCAGCCTGGGCGGCGCGCGCCTCGGCGTGGTGGGCGTGACGCTGGAGACCATCCCGGAGATCTCCTCCCCCGGCCCGCGCCTGCGCTTCACCGCGCCGGAGGAGCCCGTGGCGCGGGCGATCGCCGGGCTGCGCGCCGAAGCGCCCACCACCATCGTGGTTCTCTCGCATCTCGGCCTGGCGGCCGACCAGGCGCTGGCCGCCGCCGTGCCGGGCATCGACGTGATCGTCGGCGGCCATTCCCACACCCTGGTCACGCCGCCGCTTGTGGTGGATGGCGCGGACCGGCCGGCGCGGATCGTGCAGGCCGGCGCGCTGGGGCGCTGGCGCGGGCGGCTGGACCTGGACCTGGCGGCGGATGGGCGGGTCGCGGCGCATGCCGGCGGCGCGGCGGAGATCACGCCGGACATGCCGGAGGACCCGGCGACGGCCCGGATCGTCGCCGAATACGGCGCACCGCTGGCCGGGTTGCGGGCGCGGCCGGTGGCCCAGTCCGCCGGCGGGCTGGAGAACACCATCTGCCGCCTGGGCGAATGCGCCGTGGGGAACCTGCTGGCCGATGCGCTGCTGGCCGCGGTGCCCGGGGCGGATCTGGCGCTGACCAATGCGGGCGGCATCCGCACCGGCCTGCCGACCGGCGCCATCACGCTGGGCGACGTGCTGACCACGCTGCCCTTCTCCAACACCGTCGCCACGGTGCGGCTGCGCGGGGCGGCGCTGCTGGCGGCGCTGGAGAATGGCGTCTCCGCCCCCGGCAGCGGCCGCTTCCCGCAGGTGGCGGGGCTGGCCTTCACCTGGAACCCGGCGGCCCCAGCCGGCCAGCGCATCGCCACCGCGCGCATCACCACCGGCCGGCAGGCCGGGCCGGTGCGGCCGGAAGCGGACTACCTGATGGTCACCAACAACTTCCTGCGCGCCGGTGGCGACGGCTACGCCGTGCTGCGCGACCAGGCGCTGGAAGCCTATGATGCCGGCCCGCCGATGGAGGATGCCTTCGCCGCCTACCTCACCGCCCGCGGCACTGTCGCGCCCGTGATCGAGGGCCGCATCGCCGCGCGCTGACGCCGGCTTATTGCTGCGCCATGAAATGCGCCAGGGCGGCGATGGCGTCGTCCGGCACGTTGTACATCACCGCGTTCATGTTGGTGTCGGTGCCGCGGCGCTGGCTGTCGCGGTACTGCGCCAGGGTGTGGCGCAGGAAATCCTCCCGCTGGCCGGCCAGATGCGGGATCTGGTTGCGGCCGCTGAAATCCGGCAGGTGGCAGACGCCGCAATTCATCTGCGCCGACAGCGCCTGGCCACGCGCATACAGCGCCGCATCGCGGGCAGCGCGGTCCTCCGCCGGGCCGGCGGGCAGGCTGGCGTAGTAGGCGGCCAGGTCCTCCACCTGCTGGTCCTCCAGCCCCTGGGCCAGCTGGTTCATCGGCGGCGCCTGGCGCAGCCCTTCGCGCAGCAGGATCATCTGCAGGGTGATGAATTCGGCCGGCTGCCCGGCCAGCGAAGGCACCAGTTCCACCGCACTGCGCCCGGCCGGGCCGTGGCAGCCGCCACAGCCGCGCGCCTCCGCGAGGGCCGCGCCGCGGATCGCATCCTGCGCCGCGGCGGGAAGCGCGGCGGCGCAAAGCGCCGCCGCGAGAAGCCAGACCCGGGTCACTGGCGCCAGGTGATCCGGTAGACCGCGCCGTATTGTTCCTCCGCCACCAGCAGGGACCCGTCGCGCATCACCTGCACATCCACCGGGCGGCCGAGGAAGCGGTTGTTCGCCTCGTCCCGGAAGCCCTGCAGGAAGGGCTCGATGCCCGTCACATTGCCCTGCCCGTCCAGCTTCGCCACCATCACGTCATAGCCGTTCAGCCTCTCCCGGTTCCAGGAGCCGCGGCGGGCGATGAAGATCTGGTTGCGGTAGGCCTCGGGGAACATCGTCCCGTCATAGAAGCGCATGCCGAGCGCCGCGACATGCGGGCCGAGCAGCGCGGCGGGCTGCTGGAACTCGCTGCAATTGCGCTGTGCCGGGGCGCCCGGATCGGCCCAGTTGCCGACGCAGTAGGGGAAGCCGTGATCCTCGCCGCTGCGGCGCACCCGCACCAGCGTGTCGTTGGGGATGTCGTTGCCGGCCCAGTCGCGGCCGTTATTGGTCGCCCACAGCTCCCCGGTCACCGGATGGTGGTCCATGCCGACGCTGTTGCGCACGCCGCGCGCCTCGATCCGGCGATCGCTGCCATCCGGCTTGAAGGACACCAGCAGCGCATGGGTGTCGCGGTTGAAGTCGCAGATGTTGCAGGGCACGCCAACATTCGTATACAAACGGCCATCCGGCCCCAGCGCCAGGAACTTCCAGCCATGGTGTTCCTCGGGTGGCAGGCCGAAGGCGGCCGTCATGTCCACGCCGCTGCCGGGGTTGTCCAGGTTCTGCTCGATATTGTCGAAGCGCAGCACCTTGTTGATGGCGATGACATAGAGGCTGCCGTTCAGCACGGCGATGCCGTTGGGCTGGGTCAGCCCCTGCAGCAGGGTGCGGGTGCGGGTGGTGCCGTCCGCGTTGCGGGTGATGGCATAGACCCGGCCGATGGTGCGGGTGCCGACGAAGACGGTGCCGTTCGGCCCCTCCGCCATCATCCGCGCGCCGGGGATGCCATGCGCGTAGATCTCCGCGTGGAAGCCCGGCGGCAGGCGGATCGCGGCCAGCGGCAGCTGGTCGCGCGGCGTGACGGTCAGGCGGGGGGCGTGCGGCGCCAGGGTCGCCGCCATGCCGCTGCCTTCCCGGCCGATGGCCCAGGCAGGGGGTGCGGCCTGCTGGGCCTGGGCCAGGCCGGGCAGGCAGGCGAGCGCGGCCAGCAACCCGGCCGCGATGATCTTTTGGCGGATCATGATGATGTTCCCTCCGCGCGGGTCCTTGCGCAGCCCGCGTCGGGCGGCAGCATGACCGCATGGCAGGCTTGGCTTCAAGGGCTGTCTGCAACCGATTGCCACCCCTGGCCATTGACGTTTTCGCGCCCAGCGCCGAGACCGGGCGGCATGGTCGAAGACGCCCGCCGCATCGCCCCCGCCGCCGGCCGCAACCGGGAGCCGATCCTGGCCGCGCTGCGCGACCTGCTGCCGCCTTCCGGCCTGGTGCTGGAGGTGGCGAGCGGCACCGGCGAGCATTGCGCCCATTTCGCCGCCGCCCTGCCCGCCCTCGTCTTCCAGCCCAGTGACCCGGATGCCGAAGCCCGCGCCAGCATCGATGCCTGGTGCGCCGGCCGGTCCAATATCCGCCCGGCCCTGGCGCTGGACGCCGCCGCCGGGGCCTGGCCGCTGGCGGCCGCGGCGGCGGTGCTGTGCATCAACATGATCCACATCGCGCCCTGGTCGGCGACGCCGGGCCTGCTGCGCGGCGCCGCGCGCCTGCTGCCGCCGGGCGCGCCGCTGATCCTTTATGGCCCCTACATCCAGGACGGGGTGGCCACCGCGCCGAGCAACCTGGACTTCGATGCCAGCCTGCGCGCCCGCAACCCGGCATGGGGCCTGCGGCGGCTGGAGCAGGTGGCGGATGCCGCGGCGGCCGCGGGATTCGGCGCGCCGGCGGTCACCCCGATGCCGGCGAACAACCTGCTGGTGGCGTTCCGGCGCGGCTGAGCGCCCTCAGTCGTCATCCCTGTCATCATCGGCGCGGTCGCGGCGCAGCCGACGCCGGTCCTCGCGCCGGCTGCGGTCGTCATCCTCCCGCCAGCGTTCCACGCGCGTCCAGCCGCGGCGGCCGCGCTCATCCTCCACCAGCAGGGATTCCACCCGGGTGCAGCGGCCATCGGAGCAGTTGGATGACGTGTTGGAGGATTGGCTCTCGGCCAGGGCACCAAGCGGGGCCAGCCAGGCGGCAAGCAGCCCGGTGACCGCGGCGCGGCGGATCTGTCGCATGGGCAAGGTCCTCCCTTCCGTTGAACCCTGCACAGTGCACCGGCCCGGGGCGGCACATGGGTGGCACCATCATGGCCACAACGCGGCGCCGCTTCACGGCCGCGCGATCAGCCTCGCTCCGTCTCCCCGCTGGCGAAACCGTCCACCAGTTCGCGGATCCGGGCGGGATCGGATTGTTCCATGACGCGCCGGGCAAACCGGGCGCAGTCGCCGATGTCGAGGCTGCGCACCGCCTGCTTCACCCGCGGGATGGCGCTGGCGTTCATCGACAGGCAGCGGATGCCGAGCCCGAGCAGCAGCGGCACCAGCCGGGGATTGCCGCCCATCTCGCCGCAGATGGACACCGGCATGCGCAGCCGCAGCGCGGCTTCGGTGGCGAACTGCATCAGCCGCAGCACCGCCGGGTGCAGCGGGTCGTAGAGATGGCTGACCTCGGCATCGCCGCGATCCACCGCCAGCGTGTACATCGCCAGGTCGTTGGTGCCGATGGCGAAGAAATCGGCCTCCAGCGCGATGGCGTCGGCGGCCAGGGCGGCGCCGGGAGTCTCGATCATGGCGCCCAGCTCCGGCAGCTTGTCCGGCAGCTTCTCGCCGCGCCGGCGCAGGCGGCGGGCGACGCGTTCATAGATCTCGCGCGCCGCCTTCACCTCGGCCGGCACCGTCACCATCGGCAGCAGCACCCGCACCACGCCATCCGGCGCCGCGCCGGCGACGCGGAGGATGGCGGCGAACTGCGCCTCCAGCAGCTCCGGCCGCTTCAGCAGCATGCGGATGCCGCGCAGGCCGAGCGCCGGGTTGGGGCTGGCGTGCAGCGGCTCGATCCCCGCGGCCAGCGCCTCCATGTCCTTCTCGCCGCCCCAATCCAGCACGCGGATCGTCACCGGGTAGCCGGCCATCGCCTCGACGATCGGGGCATAGGCCGCCACATGGGCGTCCTCGTCCGGCAGATCCTCGCGGTTCATGAACAGGAATTCGGTGCGCAGCAGGCCGATGCCCTGGGCGCCGGCCTGGGCGATCAGCGGCAGCTCCGCCGGGATCTCCATGTTCGCCTGCAGCTCCACCGCCTCGTCATCCGTGGTGACGGCGGGCAGGCGGCGCAGCTTGGCCAGCTTGGTGCGTTCCCGCGCATAGCCGGCGACCTGGTCCTTGGCCCAGACCAGCGTGGCGGGGGTGGGGTGCAGCGCGATGGTGCCGGCGGCGCCGTCCAGCACCATCTGGTCGCCGCGCCGCGCCGCTTCCGTCAGCCCATGCGCGCCGAGCACCGCGGGAATCCCCAGCGCGCGCAGCATGATGGCGGTGTGGCCATCGGCGCCGCCTTCCTCCGTCGCCACGCCGGCGATGCGGGCGGGGTCGAGCAGCGCGGCATCGGCGGGCGTCACCTCCTCCGCCACCAGGATGGCGCCTTCCGGCACGTCCTTGAAGCTGCGGAAGGGGTTCTGGGTCAGGTTGCGGGTCAGGCGGCGGGCGATCTCCCGCACCTCCCCGGCGCGGCGGCGCAGGCCGGCCTTGTCGTCGTCGCGCGCCGACAGGATGATCTCGGCGATCGCGTCGGCCTCGTCCGCCACGGCGGTTTCCGCCGCCACCAGCCCGGTCTCGATGCGCTTGCGGGCGCCGCGGATCAGGCGACTGTCTCCCAGCATCATCGCATAGGCGTCCAGCAGGGGCTCCAGCTCCTCCTGCGCTTCCTCCGGCAGCACGCCGAGGCGCATCTTCAGCTTGGCGACCTGCTTGCGGGAGGCCTGGACGGCGGCGGCCAGGCGCTGGCGCTCCGCCTCCACCGCCGCGACCTCGATGCTGCGGCGCGGCGCTTCCGCCGGCGGCTCGGTGGTGTCGAAGGCGATGCCGATGGCAATCCCGGCGGAGACGGGGATGCCGCGGATCACCACCTCCTTGGTGCGGCGCGGCGCGCGGCGCCCGGGCTCGGCGGCGGCCTTCGCGGCCTCCGGCCTGGCTTCGGGCTTGTCAGCCTTCATGCAGCGAACCGCGGGGCGGGCTAATCCTCATGGAAGCCGGCCTCCATCAGCCCGGTGATCGCCTCCAGGGCTTCCTTCGCGTCCCAGCCTTCGGCTTCCACCACCACCTCGCTGCCCTGGCCGGCGCCCAGCATCATCAGGCCCATGATGGAGCAGGCCGGTACGGCATTTCCGTGGCGGATCACGGTGACGCAGGCGGAGAACCGCTCCGCCACCGTCACCAGCTTGGCGGCGGCGCGGGCATGCAGGCCGCGGCTGTTGACGATCTTCACGGTCTTGCGCATTGCCAGCCCCCCGGAGGAGTCGCAACCGCAGGGACCGGCTTCGGCAAAGCCCGGCGGAGCGCCCGTCGCGGCCTTGGTTTCGCCGGCATCGTCGGGCCACTCGTTCATGCACTGCCTCCGCTTTTCCCATCCGGGCCGTGCTGGCCATTGGCGGGCTGCCCACCGGCAGATTTCTGGCCATCCGGCAGGTCACCGGTGCTGGCGATGTATTTGCGCCCGGCCGCGGTGGCATGCGCCACCGCCTCGGACAGCGGCTCCGTGCCGCGGATCTTCGCGAGCTTCACCAGCAGCGGCAGGTTGACGCCGGCGATGACCTCCACCGCGCGATGCTCGCACAGCTGGAAGGCGAGGTTGGAGGGGGTGCCGCCCAGGATGTCCGTCAGCACCACCACGCCGTCGCCCTGGTCCACCCGCTCGATGCAATGGCGGATATCCTCGCGCCGCGCCTCGAGCTTGTCCTCGGGATAGATGCAGACCGTCGCGACGGCGCCCTGCGGCCCCACCACGTGTTCCATGGCGAGGCGGAGCTCCTCGGCGAGACGGCCGTGGGTGACGAGGACCAATCCGATCATGGTGTGTGCGCCAGGGCCTCCTGCCCCGCAGCGGATGCCCCGCCGGGCTTCGGGGGGGCGGCTAGGTCGCGATGGATCAGGTCCACGCGCCAGCCAAGGGTTTCGAGATGGGAGGCCAGGCGTTCCGCCACAAGGACCGAGCGATGCCGCCCGCCGGTGCATCCGATGGCGACGGTGAGGTACTTCTTCCCTTCCGCGGCGTAGCGGGGCAACAGCAGCTCCATCATCCCGGTCATGCGGTCCCAGAATGGGCGATAGGTGGCATCGGACTCGACAAAGCCGGCGATCGACGCATCGCGACCGGTCAGCGGCCGCAGCGCCGGGTCGTAATGCGGGTTGCGCAGGAAGCGCACATCCCACACCAGGTCAGCTTCGCGCGGCAGTCCTTTCGGAAAGCCGAAGGAGACGATGCCGATCGCCAGGCCGGCGGCGTTCTCGGGCCGGAAGCGGCGCTCGATCTGCCGGCGCAGCTCCGGCAGCGGCAGGTCGGAGGTGTCCAGCACCAGGTCGGCGGCATCGCGCAGCGGCGCCAGCAGCGCCGCTTCCCGCGCGATGCCCTCCGTCACCCGGCTGCCCAGCGGGCCGCCGGGGGCCAGCGGGTGGCGACGGCGGGTTTCGGAAAAGCGGCGCAGCAGCACCGGCTCCTCCGCCGTGGCGAAGATCAGGTTGGCGGCGATGCCGGGGTCGGCGCGCAGCCGGGCGATGGCGCGCAGCAATTCCGCCGCGTCGAAGCCGCGGGAGCGGGCATCGACGCCGATGGCCAGCGGCGCGTCGCCATCAGCGACCAGCTCCGCCAGGATCGGCAGCGGCGGATTGTCCACCGTCTCGAAGCCCAGATCCTCCAGCGTCCGCAGGATGGAAGCCTTGCCGGCACCGGACAGGCCGGTGACCAGCAGCACCGGGCGCGGCGGATGGCGGGGCTCGGCGCTCATGCCGGGAAGGCGCCGGCGGCCATGCGGGCGCGGCCGCAGGCGGCGGCGAGCGCCAGGGCCAGCTTGTCCGGGGCGGAGGCTTCCAGGCCGTGCAGGCTGACCAGCGGCAGGCTGTGGCCCAACGCCTCCCACCGCTCGGGCTCCGGCAGGCGGGGCTGTGGCGTGGCGGCGGGCAGCAGGCGGACGGCCAGGCACAACCGCGCCGCCGCGGCCGTCGGCAGGCCCTCCATCAGGCCGAGCCCGCGCACTTCCAGCAGGCCGCGCAGCGCCGCGGGGGCGCTGGCCTGCAATCCGTCCTCGGCCGTCGTCAGCTCCACCTGGTCATCCGCCACCAGACTCCAGCCCCGCCCCATCAGCCGCAGGACGAGGTCGGACTTCCCGCTGCCCGAAGGACCCAGGATCAGAACCCCCTCCTCATCCAGGGCCACACAGGACCCGTGCAGCGGCATCTTGAAGCTTCAATCCTCGCTGGCCGGCGGACCATGGCAGAAAGGTGGCGAGGGTTAAAGGCCCAGGGGCACGAAGCCGGCATCGGGCGATGGTTGCCAGGCTGCCGCCTGGCTGCGAGCTTCCCGCCATGTTCGAGACCCCCCCCGACGCGGCCGCCATCCAGGCCGCCGCCGCCCGCATCGCCCCGCATATCCGCCGCACCCCGGTGCTGCGCCTGAACGGGGCGGAGCTCGGCCTGCCCGGCCGCCTGGTGCTGAAGCTGGAAACGCTGCAGGCCAGCGGCTCCTTCAAGGCGCGCGGCGCCTTCAACCGCCTGCTGTCGCAACCGGTGCCGGCGGCCGGCGTGGTCGCGGCCTCGGGCGGCAATCACGGCGCGGCGGTGGCCTATGCCGCCCGCGCGCTGGGCCACCGGGCGGAGATCTTCTGCCCGGCGGCGACGCCGGCCGCCAAGGCGGACCGCATCACCGCCTATGGCGCCCGGCTGCACCGCATCGGCGCCGCCTATGACGAGGCACGCGTGGCCAGCGAGGCGCATGCGGCGGAATCCGGTGCGCTGCAGGTGCACGCCTATGACCAGGCGGAGGTCCTGGCCGGCCAGGGCACGCTGGGGATGGAGTTGTGGCAGGACGCGCCGCAGGCGACCCATGTGCTGGTGGCCACCGGCGGCGGCGGGCTGATCGGCGGCATCGCCGCCTGGTATGCCGGCCGCAACACCGAAGTGATCAGCGTGGAGCCGGAGGCCTGCCCCACCCTGCACCAGGCGCTGGCTGCCGGGCGGCCGGTGCCGGCCCCGGTGGGCGGCCTGGCGGCGGACAGCCTTGGCGCGCGGCAGGTGGGCGGGCTGATGTTCCAGCTGGCGCAGCGGCATGTGGCGCAGGCGGTGCTGGTGCCGGACGCGGCCATTGCCGCGGCGCAGAAGCTGCTGTGGTCGGCGCTGCGGGTGGTGGCGGAACCGGGCGGCGCCACCGCGCTGGCCGCCCTGGCCTGCGGCGCCTTCGTGCCGCCGCCCGGCGCCGTGGTGGCGGTGGTGATCTGCGGCGGCAACACCGATCCGGCCGCCGTGGCCGGGTAGGGTGGCGAAGGCGGCGGAACCTCCCGCCAGCATTGCCGCGATGTCAGCCTGCCCCCATCGCGGCGACAGGCGGCCGGGTCCAGCCTGGACGGGTCACCGGCGCCCCCCCCGAATCGGCCCCGGCGCAAGGACCCGTCCCATGCGCTTCACGTTCCGCCTGCTGATCGCCGCCGCCCCTGGAGCACGCTGCCTTCGCTTGAACGCTGCTCATGCTCCGCGGGCAGCGGCCCGCCTCGGGTAGGGCCTTCCCACCTTGCTTTCCGGCGGCGGCCATTTCCCGGCAGGCCGCCGCCGGGTCGACCGGTTCCCGAGGGAACCGGTCCTTCGGGCCGGCCGCCCTGGTGCGGCCGGCCCGCTTTTTTCATCCCGTCGCGCGGTTCATCCGGGCGTGATGGCGCGCGGCGGCACCTGCGCTTCCAGGATCGCCAGCAGGGCTTCCAGGAACTGCGCCGGCGTCGGCGGGCAGCCTGGGATCAGCAGATCCACCGGCAGCACCTGCCCCACCCCGCCCTCCACCGCGTAGCTGCCCTTGAAGACGCCGCCGTCCACCGCGCAATCGCCAGCCGCCACCACCCAGCAGGGCTCCGGCGTCGCCGCCCGGGTGCGTTCCAGCGCCTCGCGCATGTTGCGCGTCACCGGGCCGGTGACCAGCAGCACATCGGCATGGCGGGGGGAGGCGACGAAGCGCAGGCCCAGCCGTTCCAGGTCGTACAGCACGCCGGACAGGGCGTTGATCTCCAGCTCGCAGCCATTGCAGGACCCCGCATCCACCTGGCGGATCGCCAGGCTGCGGCCCAGCCGGGCGCGGGATGTCGCCTCCAGCTTCTGCGCCAGGGCCTGCACCACCTCCTCAGGCGGCGCCTGCAGCTTCTCGGTCAGCGGGCGGGCGAACAGCCCGCGCGCCAGCTTCGGCCAGAGCATCCGGCCCGGGCGCCTCATGCCGTGCGCGCCACGCGGAACAGGTCGTTGCCCTCCGGATCGCGCAGCACCAGCTCCGTCCCCGGGGCCACGCGCTCCGCGATCCAGCCGATCTCGTCCAGCGCATGGGCGCGATCGTCATAGGCCCAGTGTTCGATCACGCCGCGCGTCGGGCCAGGCTTCACCACCGTCACGGTGAAAAGCCCGGTGGCGCCTTGCGCCGTGCCGGTCCGGCTGGGGTAGCGTCCGCTCACAGGTCAACCCCGCTGTAGGAACAGTTGAAGCTCTTGTTGCACAGGGGGAAGTCGGCGACGATGTTGCCCTCCACCGCGGCTTCCAGAAGCGGCCATTGCAGCCAGGACGGGTCGCGCGGGAAGACGGCGCGGATCAGCCCGCCATCGTCCAGCGCCATCCAGGTGGCGATCTCGCCGCGGAAGCCCTCCACCAGCGCCAGCGCCTCCCCGCCCCGCTGCGGCAGGGGCTGGTAGATCTCCCCCGGTGGCAGGGTGGCCAGGAAGCGGCGCAGCAGGCGGATGCTGTCGGTGATCTCGGCCATCCGCACCCGCACCCTTGCATCCACATCGCCCGCCTCCCGCACCGCCAGGCCCGGCGGGCTGCCGGCATAGGGGCCGGCGGGGAAGGCCAGCCGCGCATCGAAGCGCCGGGCGGAGGCGCGGCCGACCACGCCGCCGGCGGCGAAGCGCGCGGCCAGGTCCGGCCGCAGCACGCCGGTGCCCACCACGCGGTCCTGCAGGCTGGCATGGTCGTCGTAGATCGCGGCCAGGCCTGGCAGTTCCGCCTCCACCGCCGCCAGGGTCGCCAGCAGCACCGGCAGGGCGGCTTCCGCCAGGTCGGCGGCGACGCCGCCGGGCACCACGCGGTCCATCATCAGCCGGTGACCGAAGGCCGCGGCATTGGCGCGCAGCACCGCTTCCCGCAGCAGGCCAAGCCGCGCCAGGGGGAAGGCGAAGGCGGCGTCGTTGCAGATGAAGCCCCAGTCGTTCAGGTGGTTGGCCAGCCGCTCCTGCTCCAGCATCACCGCGCGCAGCCATTGCGCGCGCGGCGGGGCAGGGGTGGCGGTCGCGGCCTCCGCGGCTTCCGCGAAGGCGAGCGAATGCGCCACGGTGCTGTCGCCGGACAGGCGGGCGGCGAAGCGCGCGGCGGTGCGCGGCGACTTGCCGAGCATCAGGCCCAGCGTGCCCTTGTGGGTGTAGCCCAGCCGCTGCTCCAGCCGCACCACCATCTCCCCCTGCACGGTGAAGCGGAAATGGCCGGGCTCGATGATGCCGGCATGCACCGGGCCGACGGGGATCTGATGCCAGCCCTCGCCCTCGATCGGCAGGAAGGTGGGCTGTCCGGCCGGCACGCCGTTGCGCCCGGGGCGGGCGGCCAGCGGTGTGGTCAGCGGCCAGCGCCCATGGTCGAGCCAGGGGCGGAGGTCCTGCCCACCCTCGGCGGTCAGGCCCCACAATTCCCGCACCATGCGCTCGAACCGCACCGCGCCGGGGCGGGCGGGGGACAGGGCCGGGTAGTGGCCGGATTCGGCCGGGCAGCTGGCCAGCAGCAGCGCGCCGGCGGCCTCGTCCAGGAAGGCGGCGTGCACCAGCGCCGGCTCCGCCCACAGGGACAGCAGCGCCACCGCCGGCTCCGCCGCCAGCGCCGCCGGCAGTTGGGCGAACTGCGCGGGCGCCAGCAGGTGGCGCGCCGGGCGGCCGCCCTGGGGCGCCCCCGCCCGGATCAGGTCGAAGACGCTCATTCCAGCAGCACCGCGGCGTCGGACAGCAGCGCGGCCAGGCCCGGCGGCAGGGCGAAGCCCAGCAGCACCGCCAGCGCCAGCAGGCTCCACAACGGCAGCGTCGCCCATAGCAGCCCGCCCGGCAGGGCGAAGCCACCGGGCACCGGGCGGTCCGGCGTCGGCTCGCCCAGGCACAGTGCCTGCAGCACGCGGATCAGCGCCGTGGCGCCGACCAGCAGGCCAAGCCCGAGCGGGAGGATCAGCCAGGGCTGCCGCGCCGCCGCCTGCGCCACCAGCAGGAACTCGGACACGAACAGCGCGAAGGGCGGCAGCCCGGCCAGGCCGGCGATGCCCAGCGCCAGGCCCCAGCCCAGCGCCGGGTGGCTGGCCGCCAGCCCGCCGATCTCGGCGATCTTCTGGCTGCCCTTGATCTGCGCCGCGGCGCCGACGCCGAAGAACACGGCGCTTTTCACCAGGGAATGGCCCATCAGGTGCAGCATCCCGGCGAAGGGCGCGCCGAGGCCGAAGGCGATGGCCGAAAGGCCGACATGCTCGATGCTGCTCCAGGCGAACAGCCGCCTGGCATCGCGCCGCCGCCACAGCGCGAAGGCCGCCAGCAGCAGGGACGCCAGGCCGAAGCCCACCAGCAGCGGCCCCGGCGCCAGCGCCCCCGGGTGCAGCCCGACGACCGCCTTGGCCCGCAGAACCGCCAGCAGCGCCGCGTTCAGCAGCAGGCCGGACAGCACGGCCGACATCGGCAGCGGGCCCTCGGCCTCCGCATCCGGCAGCCAGGCATGCAGCGGCACCAGCCCGGCCTTGGTGCCGTAGCCGACCAGCAGGAAGACGAAGGCCAGCGAGAGGATGCCGGGGTCGCAGTGCGCCGCCACCGCCCGCAGCGCCCCCCAGGACAGGCCGGGATCGCCCTGCCCGACCAGCGGCTGCGCCGCCAGGTACAGCAGGATGGTGCCGAACAGCGCCAGCGCGATGCCGACGCCACACAGCACGAAGAACTTCCACGCTGCCTCGATGGCCGAGGGCGTGCCATGCACCGCCACCATCAGCACGGAGGACAGCGTGGCGATCTCGATCGCCACCCACATGACGCCGAGATTGTCCGACAGCAGGGCCAGCGCCTGGGCGCCCAGGAAGATCTGGAAGGCGGCGTGGTAGGCGCGGGCGCGCAGCCCGTCGAAGCGCTCGCAGTCCAGGGTGGCCGCGGAGAACGCCGCGCTGGCCAGGCCGATGAGGCCGGACAGCGCGACCAGCGGCAGGTTCACCGCATCCGTCCGCGTCCAGCCCTGCACGCCGTGCTCCGCCCCCAGCAGCCCCAGCGCCAGGGCGCAGAAGCCGCCGGCGACGCCGAGATTGACCAGGGCGGGCAGCCGCCCGCGCGGCGGGGCCAGCGCCAGCGCCACCGCCCCGAGCCAGGGCAGGAAGACGACCAGCCAGGGCAGCGGCATCATGGCGCCTCCCCCTCCCCCCGCTGCCGGGCGAGGTCGCCGGTATCGAGCGTCGCCAGCCGGTCGCGCAGCAGGAAGACGAAGATGCCGGCGACCAGCGCCAGCATCAGCACCAGCGCGGCGGTGGACAATTCCACCACCAGCGGCATGCCCTGCACCCCGATGGCGGCCAGGATCAGCCCGTTCTCCAGGCTCAGCAGCCCGATCAGCTGGCTGATCGCGTTGCGCCGGGCGATCATCATCAGCATCCCCAGCAGCACCACGGACAGCGCCAGGGCCAGGTTCTCCCGCGTCAGGGCCTGGGCCTGGCCGGCGGTGGCGGGCAGCACCACCAGCACCGAAAGCCCGACCAGCGCGATGGCCGCCAGCAGGGAAGGCCCGACGCCCAGCGCGGTTTCCACCGTGCGATGCAGGCCGAGCCGGCGCAGCGCGATGCGCAAGGCGAGCGGGATCAGCAGCGCCTTGGCGCCGAAGGCCAGCAGCGCCGTCACATACAGGTGCGGCGCGCCCTGGGCGAAGCCCTGCCAGAAGGCGGCGGCGGCCAGCAGCGCGCCCTGCACGGCGAAGGCGCCGATCACCGCCTCCAGCCGCCGCTGGTACAGCAACACGAAGGACATCAGCAGCACCGCGCCGCCGAGCAGGTGGGCGATGTCGTAGGGCAGGCTGCCGAAGCTCATCAGGCCAGCCTCGTGGACAGGAACAGCAGCAGCGCCCCCAGCAGGCCCAGCAGCAGCGCGGTGCCGAGGAATTCCGGCACCCGGAACACCCGCATCTTGGCGATGGCGTTCTCGAAGGCGGCCAGCGCCAGGCACAGCAGCGCCATCTTGCCCACCCAGGCGCCGATCCCCAGCAGCCAGCCCAGCGGCGCGAAGCCGGCCGGCGCCGTGCCAAAGGGGAAGAAGATGGCGGACAGCAGCGCCAGCCACAGCGTCAGCCGCAGCGCCGAAGCGGCCTCCCACAAGGCCAGGTGCCGGCCGGAGGCTTCCAGCAGCATCGCCTCATGCACCATGGTCAGTTCCAGGTGGGTGGCGGGGTTGTCCACCGGGATGCGGGCATTCTCCGCCACCGCCACCGCCAGCAGCGCGACCAGCGCCAGGCCGAGCGAGACGCGCAGACCCAGGCTGCCTTCCTGGAACAGGGCCCCGATCGGCTCCAGCCCCGTGGTGCCGGCCAGGATCGCGAAGCTCAGCACCGCCAGCAGGAAGGCGGGCTCCGCGATGGCGGCGAAGGACATCTCCCGCGCCGCGCCCAGCCCGCCGAAGGCGGTGCCGGCATCGAGGCCGGCCAGCGCCATCGCCACCCGGCCCAGCGCCAGCAGCCCGGCGATCACCACCAGATCGCCGAGCGGGGCGAAGGCCATGCCGCGGGCGAAGCTCGGCACCAGGGCCAGCGCGGCCAGCGCGGCGGCAGCCCCCAGATAGGGGGCGGCGCGGCTGACCCAGCTGGCGGTCTCGGCCAGAACCGGGCGCTTGCGCAGCAGCTTGGCCAGGTCGCGCAGCGGCTGCAGCGGGTGCGGGCCCTGGCGGCCCATCATGCGGGCCTTCAGCCAGCGGATGCCGCCCACCACCAGCGGCGCCGCCGCCAGCACCAGTGCCAGGTGCAGGATCTGCGTGAGCAGGGCAGCGAGCCAGCCCATCAGCCGCCCACCCAGGCAGCCAGCGCCAGCAGCGCCACCAGCGTGGCGAAGGGCAGCATCAGCCAGGCGCCGAGCGAGAGGCCGCGCAGCCGTTCCGCCCGCGCCGCCAGCGCATCCCGCGCCCGGGCCAGCGGCGCCAGCAGCCAGCCGTCGGCGGGGTCGGCGAAGCTGGCGGTCAGCCGCGCCGGGGAAGGGTCGCCCGGCGGCGGCATCGCCACCGCCTCCCGCGCCGCCAGCAGCGTGCCGCCCAGCATGCGGCGCAGCGGCTGGCCGAAGCCGGCGGCGGAGGGCTGCGTCGCCGGGTCGCCGAAGGGCAGGTGCGGCGGCGGCGGCATGAAGCCGCAATCCCAGGCCGGGCCGCGCACTGAAGCCGGGGCGCGGCGCTTCGCCACCCACCAGGCGAGTGCCGCCATGGCCGCCAGCAGCGCGGCGATGGCCAGCGGCAGGTAGCGCGCACCGCCATCGCCCACCCGCACCGCCAGCATGCCGCCGCGCTCCGCCATGCCCAGCGGCACCAGCACCTGCACGGCGCCCTGCGCGAGATCCAGCATCGGCCCCGGCAGCAGGCCGAGGATCACCGTCAGCCCCGCCGGCAGCAGCAGTGCCGCCCGCGCCAGCCAGGGCCCGTCCTGCGCCCCGGCGGCGCGCGGCGTGCGCGGCCGGCCCAGGAACGCCAGCCCGAACAGCCGCACCATCGCCGCCGCGGCCAGCGCCGCGGCCAGGGCGGCGGCGGCCACCGCCGCCACGCCCAGCACCTGGAAGGCCAGGTCCTGCACCCGCCAGGCGGCCAGCAGCGCCTGCAGCAGCAGCCACTCGCTGGCGAAGCCGGACAGCGGCGGCAGGCTGGCCGCCGCCCCCACCCCCACCAGCACGGCCCCCGCCGTCCAGGGCATGGCGTGGATCAGCCCGCCCAGCCGGTCCAGGTGGCGGGACGCCGCGGCGTGCAGCACCTCCCCCATCCCGAGGAACAGCAGCGATTTGAACAGCGCGTGGTGCAGCGCGTGCAGCAGCGCCGCCCCCGCCGCCAGCGCCGCCAGCACGCCGAGATCCGCCGCCCGGAACGCCGCCGCCAGGCCGAGCCCCATGCAGATCAGGCCGATATTCTCGATGGTGGAGCAGGCCAGCAGGGTCTTGCCATCGGTTTCCAGATTGGCGCGCAGCGCGCCCAGCACGGCGGAGCCCGCCCCCAGCACCAGCAGCGGCACGCCCCACCACAGCGGCTGCGCCGGGCCGCAGAGGTCCAGCAGCACCCGCGCCAGCACATAGACCGAAACCTTGGTCATGCCGCCGGACATCAGGGCGGAGACATGGCTGGGTGCCGCCGGATGGGCCAAAGGCAGCCAGCCATGCAGCGGCACCAGACCCGCCTTCGCCCCGCCGCCGGCCACCACCAGCGCCAGCACCGCCGCCGCCGTCCAGCCGGCGGGCGGCGCGGCGCGGATCGCGGCGAAGGAGATGTCGCCCGCCACGCCGGCCAGCAGGCCAAAGGCCGGCACCAGGCAGATGCCGCCGAACACCGCGATGGCCAGGTACAGCCGCGCCGCGCGCCGGTTTTCCGCCTGCGCATGGTCGGCCGCCACCAGGACCCAGGAGGCGAGCGACATCGCCTCGAACCCCAGCAGCAGGGTGAAGCCATCCGCCGCGACCAGTGCCAGCGCCATGCCGGCCAGGAACAGCGGGTAGGCGGCCAGCAGGCGGGGTGCCAGCCGCGCGCCATGCGCCAGGGCGAACAGCGCCGAACAGGTGGCGGCCAGCCCCACCACCAGCAGGAACCAGGCGGACAGCGCATCCACCGCCACCTGCGTCGGCACCGAAAGCGGCAGCGCCGCCGGCGGCATCGCGCCGGCCAGCAGCCCGGCCAGGCCCAGCCCGGCCAGCGCCAGCGCCGCCGCCAGCACGCCGCCATGCACCACCGCCGCGCCCCAGGCGAAGCGCGCCAGCGGCACGGCCGCCAGTGCCAGAAGCCCGAGGGCCCCCAGGGTGAGGAGGAGCGCCGTCAGCACGGCGGGGATGCGGGGCGGGACACGGGCAAGCAGGATAGCAGGCTCCCCCCCCGGCAGAAGGGGCTCCACCATGGCAGGCCCATCAAGTCTGCGGCCGCCATCGCCCGCCGCGCGGGAATCCCGGCTTTCCAAGCCTGCCGGCCGGCGCTAGAGGTCCCGCCCCGGCGCGATGGCGCGCCGGCTTCCAGACCCAAGCCGGGCGACCCCCGCTTGCACCGTTGAGACCCGGGGGGACGCGCCTGTGCGCCCGTTGCTCGCCTTCAGCCGTGGCGTGGATGCGCTGACCGCCGGTTTCGGGCGGATCGCCGATTGGCTGGTGCTGATCGCCTGCACCATCAGCGCCGCCAACGCCTTCGCCCGCTACGGCTTCGCCTCCGGCTCCAATGCCTGGCTGGAGGCGCAGTGGTACTGCTTCGCCGGCATGGTCATGCTGGGCGCCAGCCACACCCTGTTCCGCAACGAGCATGTGCGGGTGGACCTGGTCTATGGCGCGCTGGGCATGCGGGCGCGGATCTGGGTCGACGTGCTCGGCATCCTGTTCTTCCTGCTGCCCGCCATGGCGCTGCTGGCCTGGATGACCTGGCCCTTCTTCGTCGAGAGCTGGGTGCGGGCGGAGGTTTCCTCCTCCCCCGACGGGCTCATCCGCTGGCCGGCCAAGCTGCTGCTGCCGCTGGGATTCCTGCTGATGACCATCCAGGGGCTGTCGGAACTGGTGAAGCGCGTTGCCCTGCTTCGCGGCATCGAGCTGCCACCCGGACGGCTGCACGCCGCCTACGCCCGGCCCGACCAATGACCGAAATGCTGCATGCGGACCTGATGCCGCCGCTGATGTTCGGCGGGCTGGTGGTGTTCCTGCTGATCGGCTTCCCGGCCGCCTTCTCGCTCGCCGCCGTCGGGCTGTTCTTCGGCTTCATCTCCATCGAATTGGGCTTCTTCCCGGAAGCCTGGATGTTCAACCTGCCGCTGCGGGTCTTCAACATCCTGTCCAACGACCTGCTGCTGGCGATCCCCTTCTTCACCCTGATGGGCGCGGTGCTGGAACGCTGCGGCCTGGCGGAGGATCTGCTGGAAGGCACCGGGCAGTTGTTCGGCAAGGTGCCGGGGGGCCTCGCCTATGCGGTGATCATCGTCGGCGCCATCCTGGGCGCCATCACCGGCACCGTCGCCGCCAGCGTCATCTCCATGGGCATGATCAGCCTGCCGATCATGATGCGCTACGGCTACGACATGCGCATCGCCACCGGCGTCATCGCCGCCTCCGGCACCATCACCCAGGTGATTCCGCCCTCCCTCGTGCTGATCGTGCTGTCCGACCAGCTGGGGCAGAGCGTGGGGGACATGTATGCCGGCGCCATCGGGCCGTCCTTCCTGCAGGTGGCGCTGTTCCTGCTGTTCATCTGGCTGGTCTCCCTCTTCCAGCCGAAGAAGGTGCCGCCGCTGCCGCCCGAGGCGCTGGCCCCGCGCGACTGGCGGCTGTGGTGGCGGGTGCTGAAGGGCATGGTGCCCTCCATCGGCCTGATCTTCATGGTGCTGGGCACCATCTTCCTCGGCCTGGCGACGCCGACGGAAGCCGGCGCCATGGGCGTGGTCGGCGCCGTGGTGCTGGCGGCGCTGAACCGGCGCCTGACCTGGCCGCTGGTGCGGGAAGCCATGGGCAACACCATGCGCATCACCGCCATGGTCATCTTCATCCTGATTGGCGCCACGGTCTTCACCCTGGTGTTCCAGGGCGTCGATGGCGGCATCTGGATCGAGCACCTGCTGGGGCTGCTGCCCGGCGGCCAGACCGGCTTCCTGGTGTTCACCAACATCTTCATCTTCTTCCTGGCCTTCTTCCTCGACTTCTTCGAGATCGCCTTCATCGTCATTCCGCTGCTGGCGCCGGTGGCCAAGTCGCTCGGCATCGACCTGGTGTGGTTCGGGGTGCTGATCTGCATCAACATGCAGACCGCCTTCATGCACCCACCCTTCGGCTTCGCGCTGTTCTACCTGCGCGGCGTGGCGCCGAAATCGGTGCTGACACGGGACATCTACCTGGGCGCCATCCCCTGGCTCGGCCTGCAATTGCTGCTGGTGGCGGTGGTCATCCTGTGGCCGCAGAGCGTGACCTACTGGCTGGACCGCACGCCGCGCCAGGACCCCAGCACCGTCATCATCGACCTGCCCCCCCCCGTGACGCCGGACCTGCCTGTCATGCCGAGCTTCCAATGAACCTGATCCAGATTGGCACCGTGCGCGGCGGCCGGGCGGAGCCCCTCGACGATGCCTGGGACAGCGTGGAGTCCACCATCGTGCTGGACCCCGCGGTGCTGGGGCCGGATGCGGCGCTGGGCCTCGATTCCTTCAGCCATGTGGTGGTGGTCTTCGGCTTCCACCGGCTGGACCCCGCCGTGGTGGAACACAATGCCCGCCACCCGCGCGGCCGCCAGGATTGGCCGCGCACCGGCATCCTGGCCCAGCGCGGCGCGCCACGGCCCAACCGCCTCGGCGTCACCACCTGCGCCCTGCTGGGCGTGGACGGCCCGGTGCTGCGGGTTCGTGGGCTGGACGCCATCGACGGCACGCCGGTCTTCGACATCAAGCCGCACATGACCGGCTTCGACCCGCGCGGCGCCATCCGCGAGCCGGACTGGGCGCGGGAGATCATGGCCGGCTACTGGTAGCGCACCCCTTGCGGCGCCGCGCCGCAGGGAGGAAAGCGCCCCGACGCGGAGGGCGAACCAGATGGCCGACGACGACTACGTGTTCGACGAGGCGACCGGCGAATGGCGCCCGGCCAGCGAGGTGGCCGCCGCCACCGCGCCCGGCCCGGCGGCAATCCGCGATGCCGCCGGCAATCTCCTGGCCGATGGTGATTCCGTCACCCTCATCAAGGACCTGAAGGTGAAGGGCGCGAACCAGACCCTGAAGCAGGGCACCGTCATCCGCTCCATCCGCCTGACCGACAACCCCGAGGAAATCGACTGCCGGCACGACACCATCAAGGGGCTGGTGCTGCGCACGGAGTTCGTCCGCAAGCGCGGATAGCGCCGGCAACGGCGCCCGTCCTGCCGGTTTCCATGGATCGGGACCTGCGCCCGCCGAAGGCGGGCGAGCGGCCGAACGGCGGCCGCGCCAGGTGGCGCGCAGCCAAGCCGGCGGATGCCGGCGCCGGCGACTGGTATCAGATCATCTCCAGCGGCTGCTTGCGCCGCGGCGTCGGGAAGGCGGCGTCCAGCTCGGCGCGGTCCTGCTCCGTCAGCACCAGGTCGCGCGCCGCGGCATTGGCGCGGACATGCTCGGGGTTCGCGGCCTTCGGGATGGCGATCACCCCCTCCCGCCCCAGCACGAAGGCCAGGGCCACCTGCGCCGGCGCCACGCCATGCCGCGCCGCCACGGCCCGCAACGCCCGGTCCCGCAGCAGCGACCCGCCCTGGCCGATGGGCGAATAGGCCATCACCGGCATGCCCTGCGCGGCGCAGAAGGGCAGCAGGTCGAACTCCACGCCGCGCGCCTCCAGGTTCCACAGCACCTGGTCCGTGGCGCAATCGGCCAGCGCCGGACCCAATTCCCTGAGATCCGCCACATCCAGGTTCGAAACCCCCCAGCGCGCGATCTGCCCGCCCACGCGGGCCTTCTCCATCGCCTGCACCGTCTCCGCCAGCGGCACCCCGCCCCGCCAATGCAGCAGGTACAGGTCGATCCGCTCCACCCGCAGCCGCTTCAGGCTGGCAGCCAGCGCCACCGGCAGCTTCTTCGCGGAGGCGTTGTGCGGATAGACCTTGGAGACGAGAAACACCTCCTCCCGCCGCCCGGCGATCGCCTGGCCCACCACCTCCTCCGCCCCGCCCTCGCCATACATCTCCGCCGTGTCCACCAGCGTCATGCCAAGGTCGAGGCCCAGCCGCAGCGCCGCCGCCTCCGCCCGCCGGTCGCCACGCTCGCCCATCCGCCAGCTGCCCTGGCCGAGCGCCGGCACCATGACACCATCCGGAAATCGCACCTGCCGCATGGAACAATACCCCTTGCCTGCCCATCTGCGCGGCATGAACCGCACCCTCATCGCCCTCATGCTGGCCGCCAGCCCCGCCCTGGCGCAACCCGCCACCCAGATCCAGGGCCAGGTGCCCGAGGAAATCGGCTCCTGGCGCCTGTCCTGCCTGAACGACCGCATGACGGACCAGGCCGCCTGCCTGCTGCGCCACGCGGTGCCGGTGGAGCCGGCCGGCGGGACCGGATCCTCCCTGCTGCTGGAGATCCAGGACCGCGACGGAAGCCTGGTACCGGTGGTGACCGCCCGGGACCTGGGGCTGGAGAACGCGCGCAGCGGCCTGCTGGCCGTCACCGGGACCGCACAATTGCGTTTCCCCCCGAACCGCCACTTCGACCTGCCCTGCAGCCTGGAAGGCCGCAGCCTGGTCTGCGCCCCGCGCCCCGAGGACACCGCCCGCGCCAGCCAGGAACTGGCCAACGCCCCCACCGCCCTGGTGCGCATGACCGGCCTCGGCGCCGGCTCCAACCTGGCCGAACCGGCGGAACTGGCCCTCTCCCGCACCCGGGACGCCATGGCCCGCTACCGCAGCCGCATCCCCGAAGGCAGCACCCCACCCCGCCCCGGCCTGACCCTGCCCGACATCCTCGGCCGCCTGCAGGGCCTGTTCCGCTAATCCTGGCGCCGGGGCACCTCGGCGGTCAGGGGGTTGCGCGGGTGATGGCAGGGAGGGCTCTGCCCTCCCCGCACCCCTCCCGCCAAAGGGCGGCGGCCCTTTGGAAACCCATGAGACTTGAGCCGGCGAGGAGAGGGGGCCGGAGCGACCGCCAAACGCGCGGTACCGCTGGCCCCCTCTCCTCGCCTGCTTATAAGTCCTCGCGGTCCAGGGGGCCGCGCTCCCTGGTGGGGGGTGCAGGGGGGCGAAGCCCGCCCTGCGACCAACCCGCGCCACCACCCGACAACCGAAGCTGGCTCAGCGCAGGATCAGGAACACCAGCATGGCGGTGCCGAGGGCGATGCGGTACCAGCCGAAGGGGGTGAAGCCGATGCGGGCGATCACCGTCATCAGCCAGTTCACCACCACCAGGGCGACGAGGAAGGCGGTGGTGAAGCCGATGCCGATCTGGCCGAGGGCGGACAGGTCCAGCTCCGCGCGGGCCTTGTACAGGCTGTAGGCGGTGGCGGCGACCATGGTCGGGATGGCCAGGATGAAGCTGAATTCCGCCGCGGTGCGCCGATCCGTGCCCACCAGCAGGGCGGTGATGATGGTGGCGCCGGAGCGGGAGGTGCCGGGGATCATGGCCAGGGCCTGGCCGAAGCCGATCAGCAGCGCGGCCAGCGGTCCCATCTGCGGGACGGAGTGGATGGAGGGGGTGGGCCGCCAGCGTTCGATGGCGATGATGGCGATGCCGCCCAGGATCAGCGCGGCGCAGACCACGTAGGGGTCGAACAGCAGCCCGGTGATGGTGGCATGCAGCGTCGCGCCGAGGACGGCCGCGGGCAGGAAGGCCAGCGCCAGGTTCTGTACATAGTAGCGGTCCGCCCCCGGCCGCCAGAAGCCGGTGGCCAGGCGCCACAGCGTGGCGCGGAACAGGACCACCACGGCCAGGATGGCGCCGAGCTGGATGGAGATCTCGAAGCTCTTCCCGGGCGGTCCCTGGAAGCCGATCAGCTCCGCCAGCAGGATCAGGTGGCCGGTGGAGGAGATGGGGAGAAACTCGGTCGCCCCTTCGACCACGCCCATGGCCAGGGCGGAAAGCAGCGTGCCGAGGTCCATGCAGCCTGGGATTCCGCGATTGCTGCGCTGCTATAGACCGCCCGGTGGCGCGCCGCGATGCGCGCCACCGGGGATGGAGCCGATTTTATCGGCCCGGGGCTCAGCGCACCGTCTGGGCGGCGGAGAAGGCGAAGTTGTCGAAGCTGTTCTCCGCCACGCGGAACCACTGGTACTGTTCGGTGCGGAAGCGCAGGTAGCTTTCCATGATCTTCGCGAAGCGCGGGTTGCCGCGCGCGAGGTCCGCGTTCATCGCCTCATTCGCCTTCCAGGCGGCTTCCAGCACCGGGCGCGGCCAGAAGCGCAGCTGCGCGCCGGCGGCGACCAGGCGGCGGAGCGCCTGCGGGTTCGCCGCATCATAGCGCGCCGTCATGTCGGCATCGGCTTCGGCACAGGCAACCTCGATCGCGTGCTTGTAGAGGTCGGGCAGCGCGGCATGGGCGCGCTGGTTCATCATGAAGTGCAGCCGTGCCCCCGGCTCCCAGAAGCCCGGCGCGTAGTAGTACCGCGCCACGCGCACATAGTTCGCGCGCTCATCATCGTGCGGGCCGACGAATTCCACCGCGTCCAGCACGCCGCGCTCGAGCGAGGGGTAGATATCGGCCGGGGCCACCAGCGTGGCGGCCGCGCCGAGCCGGTTGAACAGCTGGCCCGCCAGGCCGGTGATGCGGAACTTCAGGCCGCGCAGCTGCTCGACGGAGGTGATTTCGTTGCGGAACCAGCCGCCCATCTGCGCGCCGGTGTCGCCCGCGGTGTGCGCCACGATGCTGTAGTCGCGAAACAATTCAGCCGCCAGCTCATTGCCGCCGCCCTGGCGGAACCAGGCGCTCATCTGGCGCGAGGTCAGGCCGAAGCTCATCGCGGTGAAGGGGACGAAGGCGACGTCCTTGCCGATGTAGTAGTAGCTGGCCGTGTGCCCGGCCTCGAGCGTGCCGGCCTGCACCGCGTCCAGCACCTGCAAGCCGCCGACGATCTCGCCGGCCGGGAAGGTCTGGATGCGGAAGCGCCCGTCGGTCAGCTGCGCGACGCGGGCGGCGATGCGCTCGAGCGTGCCGTACAGGATGTCGAAGACCCGGGGGAAGGAGGAGGCGGCGCGCCAGCGCACCTCCGGCATGGCCTGGGCAAGGGCGGGGGTCGCGAGGGCAAGCGGCGCGGCCGCGGCGGCGGCGCCCAGCATGGCACGACGGTTCATGGACATCCTCCCGATTCGGGCGTGCGGGCGATGCGCGCCCGCTTCTGACGCCAGGATTAATCGAAACGCGGCCGGCCGGAAATAGGCGGTGTCGCGCCGATCACAGGAAGAAGCCCGCCAGCACCACGCCGGCCCCGAGCAGCTGCACCAGGTTGGCGGCGACCGACAGGCGGTGCGCCAAGTCGAAGCCGCGCCGGGCCCGCTCGTCACCCGCCTTGGCGCGGTCCGACAGCGCGTTGATCCGCGGCATCAGCACCTGGCGCAGCCACAGGGTCAGCGCGGCGATGGCGGCCATCAGCCCGGAATCGAATTTGGACAACGGAAACAGGGAAATGGCGGCCGCCGCCGAGGTCGCCAGCACCCACAGGTAATAGGCCGGGAAGACGCCGCGCAGGAAGCGCCCGGCAGGGTCCGGCGGCAGCAGACGGAAGACCAGCGGGGCGATGATGGCGGCGAAGAACGCCATGCCCCCGAACAGCAGCGCCGTGCAGAACAGCGCGATCAGCAGCAGGGCGGTCATCGTTGCGGGGCCATGGCAGGCAGATGGCCCCGCCTGGCAGGCCGGCAAGCCTTGCCCCGCCGAGCGGGGCAAGGCGGCTGGTTCAGACCACGCGTTCGGCGAGCATCTTCTTGATGTCGCCGATCGCCTGCGCCGGGTTCAGCCCCTTCGGGCAGGTCCGGGTGCAGTTCATGATGGTGTGGCAGCGATACAGCTTGAACGGGTCTTCCAGCGCATCCAGGCGCTCGCCGGTGTGCTCATCGCGCGAGTCGGCGATCCAGCGATAGGCCTGCAGCAGCACGGCCGGGCCGAGGTAGCGGTCGCCGTTCCACCAATAGGAGGGGCAGGCGGTGGAGCAGCAGAAGCACAGGATGCACTCCCACAGCCCGTCGAGCTTGGCGCGCTCCTCCTTCGACTGCAGGCGCTCGCCATCCGGCGGCGGGGGGGTATCGGCCTTCAGCCAGGGCTCCACGCTGCGCAGCTGCGCGTAGATCTGCGACAGGTCGGGGACGAGGTCCTTCACCACCGGCATGTGCGGCAGCGGGTGGATGCGCACCTCGCCCTTCACATCCTCGATCGGCTTCAGGCAGGCCAGCGTGTTCAGCCCGTCGATGTTCATCGAGCAGGAACCGCAGATGCCCTCCCGGCAGGACCGCCGGAAGGTCAGCGTGCTGTCGACCTCGTTCTTGATCTTGATGAGGGCATCGAGAACCATCGGGCCGCAGGCCTCGAGGTCGATGTCATAGGTATCCGTGCGCGGGTTCTCGCCGGAATCCGGGTCCCAGCGATAGATCTTGAAGGGCCGCACCTTCTTCGCGCCGGCCGGCGCGGGAAAGTGCTTGCCCTTCGAGATGGTGGAGTTCTTCGGCAGCGTGAAGGTGGCCATGGTCTTCGATCCGATCCCTAGTACACGCGGGCCTTGGGCGGGAAGACCTGCACTTCATTGGTCAGGGTGCGCATCTTCACGTCGCGATAGTCCAGCTTGACGTTCCGCTTCTCGTCCACCCAGGCGAGGGTGTGCTTCATCCAGTTCGCATCGTCGCGGTCCGGGAAGTCCTCATGCGCATGCGCGCCGCGGCTTTCCTTGCGGGCTTCCGCGCCATGGATCGTGGTCAGCGCATTGCCGATCAGATTGTCCAGCTCCAGCGCCTCCACCAGGTCGCTGTTCCAGATCAGGCTGCGGTCGGCGATCTTGATGTCGTCATAGCCGGCGGCGACCTTGCCCATCTTGGCCACGCCCTCGCGCAGCAGCTCGCTGGTGCGGAACACGGCGGCGTGTTCCTGCATCGTGCGCTGCATCTGCAGGCGGACGTCGGAGACGGTGGAGCCGCCCTTGGCGTTGCGCACCTTGTCGAAGCGCGCCCAGCTCTGTTCGCCGGCGCCCGGCGGCAGCGGCGCCTGGCTGGCACCCGGCTTGATGGTCTCCGCCGCGCGATGCGCCGCGGCCCGGCCGAACACCACCAGGTCGAGCAGCGAGTTGGTGCCGAGGCGATTGGCGCCGTGCACGGAGACGCAGGCCGCCTCGCCCACCGCCATCAGCCCGCGCACCACCCGGTCCTGGTCCTGCGCCGTGGGGTTCAGGACCTCGGTGTGGATGTTCGTCGGGATGCCGCCCATGTTGTAATGGACGGTCGGCAGCATCGGGATCGGCTCCTTCGTCACATCCACGCCCGCGAAGATCTTCGCGGTCTCGGAGATGCCCGGCAGGCGCTCATGCAGCAGGTCGGCACCCAAATGTTCCAGGTGCAGGTGGATGTGGTCCTTCAGCGGGCCGACGCCGCGGCCCTCGCGGATCTCCACCGACATGGCGCGGGAGACGACGTCGCGGGACGCGAGGTCCTTCGCCGTCGGGGCATAGCGCTCCATGAAGCGCTCGCCCTCGGAATTCGTCAGGTAGCCGCCCTCGCCGCGCGCACCCTCGGTCACGAGGCAGCCCGAGCCATAGATGCCGGTCGGGTGGAACTGCACGAATTCATTGTCCTGCAGCGGCAGGCCCGCCCGCAGGATCATGCCGCCGCCGTCGCCGGTGCAGGTATGGGCGGAGGTGCAGGAGAAATAGGCGCGGCCATAGCCGCCGGTCGCCATCACCACGGACTGGGCGCGGAAGCGGTGCAGGCTGCCGTCTTCCAGGTTCCAGGCGGTGACGCCGCGGCAGACGCCCTCATCATCCATGATGAGGTCGAGCGCGATGTATTCGACGAAGAACTCGCAATTGGCCTTCAGCGCCTGCTGGTACAGCGTGTGCAGGATGGCATGGCCGGTGCGGTCCGCGGCGGCGCAGGCGCGCATCGCCGGCGTCTTGCCGTAGTCCTGCATATGGCCGCCGAAGGGGCGCTGGTAGATCTTGCCGTCCTCGGTGCGCGAGAACGGGACGCCGTAGTGTTCCAGCTCGATGATCGCGGGGATCGCCTCGCGGCACATGTATTCGATGGCGTCCTGGTCGCCCAGCCAGTCCGACCCCTTCACGGTGTCGTACATGTGCCAGCGCCAGTCATCCTCGCCCATGTTGCCGAGCGCGGCGCCGACGCCGCCCTGCGCCGCCACGGTGTGGCTGCGGGTGGGGAAGACCTTGGTGATGCAGGCGGTCTTGAGGCCGGAGGCCCCCATGCCGAAGGTGGCGCGCAGTCCGGCACCGCCGGCGCCCACCACCACCACGTCATAGGTGTGGTCGACGATGCGATAGGCTCCGCCGCCGATCGCGGGCTTGGAGATGGCGTTCATCTGATCTGCCGTCCATCCGAGGTGGCGGGGCGAAATGGCCCGCGCCGTTGCTTGCGTATTTGGTGCGGCCGCTCAGACCGCAAGGCGCAGAACGGCCAGCGCGGCCGCAAGCGCCAGCAGGGCGCAGACCGCTTTCACGGCGAGCACCGCGGCGATCTTCACCCATTCCGGCTTGGCGTAATCCTCGATCACCACCTGCAGGCCGGACGCCGTGTGGTGGAAGGTCAGGCCGATCAACGCCAGCAGCAGCACCGCGTTGAAGGGCTGGCCGATCCACAGCGCGGCTTCGACCTGCGTCATGCCGGCCGAGGTGGCGAGGACGACGATGAACCAGAGGGTCAGCGGCAGCAGCGCCATGGAGGTGACGCGCTGCATCCACCAATGATGCGTGCCGGATTTGGCGGAGCCGGAGCCCCGCACCCGGCCGAGCGGCGTGCGCAGCGTGGTCGGACGGTCGGTATCCGCGGCGGGATGGGCCATGGGTCTGCGCCTTACCAGGAGATCAGCAGCGCGAGCCAGGTCAGCGCCGTCAGCACCGCCGTGCCGATCAGCACCATGCGGCCGGATTTGTAAACGCTCGGGATATCGTAGCCATAGCCCGCATCCCAGACGAGGTGGCGGAGGCCCGCCAGGGTGTGGAACCAGGCGGCGGCCGTGACCCCCATCAGCATCAGGATGCCGAGGAAGGAGCCGAGGAACCACTGCACCGTGTCGAACGCCTCGGGCCCGGAGGCGGCGGCCACCAGCCACCACACCATCACCGCGGCGCCCACCGTCCAGATGATGCCGGTGGCGCGGTGCGAAATGGAGATCGCACTGGTCATCTGCATCATGTCATAGACCTGCAGATGCGGCGAAAGCGGCCGGCGCACGGCCGTTCCATCCGTCCGGCGACCCAGCATGGTCGCCTCCCGTGCATCCTGGATCGACATGCGGTGCCCGCTCCTCATGGCGCGCCGGGCCCTCGATGGCCGGGGCGCACACTGTTGACAGGGTTTTATGGTGCAGCGCGCCATAGCGTCAACGCGGCGTGCGGGGAATACCGGAACAAACAGGGTATATGCAGGACGATTAGGAATGATATCCTTCGCCGATGCCCCGGCCGGACCCCTTCACCAGGCTGCCCCGCTTCGCCCACCGCGCCCGCCCACCGCGGCCGGGCCGGCCGCGCTGCCCGCGGCTTCCAGCCAGGCTGCTGCTTGACCTGCTGCACAAGGCCCTGACCGGCGGGGCGGCGCTGGCAGCGATCCTGCGCGTGCTGTTCTGAAGGCGCCGCTCGCGTTTCGGTCGGCTGATCCATGAGACCGGGCTAAGCCCCCAGCAGCCTCCGCGCCAGCATCTCCTCCGCCACCTGGACCGCGTTCAGCGCGCTGCCCTTGCGGAGGTTGTCGGTGACGCACCAGAAGGCCAGGCCATGCGGCACGGTGGGGTCGTGGCGCAGGCGGCTGACGAAGACCGCATCCTCGCCGGCGATCTCGGCCTGGGTGGCGTAGCCGCCATCCTCCCGCCGATCCAGCACGATGATTCCCGGCGCCTCGCGCAGCGCCGCGCGGGCGGCGGCTTCCGTGATCGGCTCCTCGAAGGCCACATGCACGGCCGCGGCATGGCCGATGAAGGCCGGCACGCGCACGCAGGTGGCCAGCACGGCGATGTCCGGGCTCAGCACCTTGCGCGTCTCGGCGGCCAGGGCCGCTTCCGCGCCCGTCGCGCCATCACCCTGGAAGTCGCCGACATGGGGGATGCAGTTGAAGGCGATCTGCTTGGTGAACTGCTCGGCCGGCGGCGCCTCGTTCACGTAGATGGCGCGGGTCTGCGACCACAGCTCGTCCATCGCCTCCCGCCCCAGGGCGGAGACCGATTCATAGGTGGAGACCACGGCCCGGCGCGCCTTGGCCAGCGCGTGCAGCGGCTGCAGCGCCAGCAGCAGCGGGATGGTGGCCGGATGCGGGATCGCGACGATGCGCCGGCGCATCCGCCCCAGCGCCTGCGGGTTCACCTCCGGCACCACCATCGGCACGTCATGTGCCATGCCGAAGGCGCCGCTGGTCTCGATCACCGTGCAGCCGGCTTCCGCGGCGCGCGGCGCGTGCAGTTGCGCCGCGGCGCTGCCGGCGGCGAAGAAGGCCAGCTGCGTGCCCATGAAGTCGAATCCGTCCAGCGCCCGGACGGTCAGCACCTGCTCGTCGCCGAAGGAGACCTGCTGGCCGCCGCCACGCCCGGCAGACAGCGCCACCATGGCGGAGACAGGCAGCCCCCTTTCCGAGACGGTCTTCAGGATCTCCCGCCCCACCATGCCGGTGGCGCCGACCACGGCCATCCGATAGCCCATGCTGCCTGCTCCTGCCCTGAGGGCCGGGGCTTACAGCAAGACCGGCCCAGGCGGAAACGCCCGGGCCGGAAGCCACGTTTCATGCCAACGGCCGGTTTGGCTCACCTGCGCCCGCCGAAGGCGGGCGAGCGGCCGGATGGCCGCCGCCCCTGCGGCAAGCCAGGCCGGCGGAGCCGGCGCCCGGCGCTTGCGGGCACGGAAATCACCAACGAGTCGCTGGAAGCGGCCGTTGGTCTCAGATCGCCCGGACCGCGCGCAGGAAGCCGTCGGTCTTCTGGCGCAGCTGCGTCGCCTGCCCGGCCAGCGCGCTGCTGTCGTCGCGCATGGCGTTGGCCGCCGTGCCGGTGGCTTCCGCCGCGCCGCGCACGCCCTCGATCCGCTGCGCCACGGTCTGGGTGGCTTCCGCCACCTGGGCGGCGCTGCGGGCGATCTCCTGCGTCGCGGCGCCCTGTTCCTCCACCGCCGCGGCGATGGCGGTGGCGATCTCGCTGGTCCGCTCCACCGTCGCGCCGATGCCGCGGATGGCAGTGACGGCCTGGCTCGTCGCCTGCTGCATCTGGCCGATCTGCGCCGCGATCTCCTCCGTCGCCTTGGCGGTCTGCCCGGCGAGGGACTTCACCTCGCTCGCCACCACGGCAAAGCCCTTGCCGGCTTCGCCGGCGCGCGCCGCCTCGATCGTCGCATTCAGCGCCAGAAGGTTGGTCTGCCCGGCGATGTCGCCGATCAGCCGGACCACATCGCCGATGCGCGCCGCGGCTTCCGACAGCCCCTGCACCGTGGTGTCCGTTGCCCGCGCCTCGGCCACCGCGCGGCCGGCCACCTGGGCGGCCTCGCCCACCTGACGGCTGATCTCGCTCACCGAGCTCGCCATCTCCTCCGCCGCCGCGGCCACCGCATGCACGTCGCTCTGCGCCCTGCCGCCGGCCGCGGCCACCGCCGCGGCTTCCCGGCCGGAGGTGACGGCGCTGCCGGACAGCGCCTCCGCCGATTGCTGCAGCCGCGCCGCCGAATCCGCCACCGCGGCCACCACCGCACCGACTTCGGTCTCGAAGGTGTTGGCCAGGCGCACCTGCTCCGTCGCCAGGGTCCAGGAGAGCATGGTGGCGGTATAGGCGCCGGCCGCATCGCGGATGGCGGAGATGCGCAGCTCCAGCACCTCGTCGCCCAGGGTGATCCGCGCCGCATGCGGCAGGCGCGACGGGTCGGTCAGGATGTCGCGCTGGCGCGCCGCATCCTTGTGGAAGATGTCGATGGGCTGGCCCAGCATCTCCTCCGGCGCGCAGGGCAGGTGCTGGCGGATGCTGCCGAGCAGGCGCTTGGTCTCGGCATTCATGTAGGTCATGCGGAAATCGTCGGTCGGATCCGCGCTCATCACCGCGGCCGGCAGCTGCTCGATCATCTGGCCCTGCGCGAAGGCCCGGGCGACCGTGCCGCGCAGCGCCTCCAGCGCCTCCGCCATCTGGCCGATCTCGTCGCGGCGGCGGCGGTCGGGCACCGTCATGTCGGCGCGGCCCTCGGCGATATGGGCCATGACGCCGGCCAGCCGGCGCATCGGCGCGCCGATGCCGCGGGCCATGCCGAAGGCCGAGAGCAGCAGCACCAGGCCGATCGCGGCGCCGGACCAGATGGCGCCGCTACTGACGACATGCGCCTTGTCCATCACCTCGCTGCGCTGCGCCGCGGCCACGGCGGCGCCGGCCTGCGCCATTTCCGCCACCGCCGCCTGCATCGCCGCCCGCGCCGGGACCACCTGCTCGGCCCGCGCCTTGTTCACCGCCTCGCCGGCATCGAGGATCTTGGCCGCCGCCACGCCGATGGCCTGCGCCCGCTCCGCCAGCCGGGCCACATCCTCCTTCAACCGCCCCGGCGCCTGCAGCGCCACCAGGCCGCGGCTGTGCACGCGGGCCTGGGCGATGCCGCGCCGCACGCGCCGCGCCTGCGCCACGTCGCCGGTGGCCAGCAGGCGCTGCACGCCGATGCGCACGTCGTTCACCGCGTTGTGCACCGTCATCAGACGGTAGCGGGCATCCTCCTGCTCGGCCGCCGGCAGGTCGAAGCCGAAGCTGGCGGACACCGCTTCGAACAGGGAGTCGTATTCGGAGGAGAGCGGGAACAGCTCGCTGTCGCGCGCCGTCACCATCACCACGCGCTGTTCCGCCACGGCGCGCAGCGCCGCGCGGTAGGTTTCCGTCACCACCGCCAGCGATTCCACCGCCGCCGTCAGCTGCGGCGCGCCCAGGCCTTCCGCGGCGCCGCGGATGGTGCGCACGCCCTGATCGATCGCCGCTTCCACCTGCGCCCAGGCCGGGGCCTGGCCGGCCTCGTCATGCGTCAGCAGCAGGTCGCGTTCCAGGACGGCCACGTTGCGCAGATCGTCCGCGCCCGAATCCACCACATCCATGGCCAGTTGGGTGCGGGCCGAGGCGTCCTGCTCCTGGATGATCCCGGCGGTCTCATGCCATGTCAGGAAGACCAGGCCGCCCAGCATCAGCATTGCCAGTCCGGCGGAGGCGGCCAGTTTTCGGCCAACGGACATATCGACGAGGAAACGCATCCGGCACAACTCCCGCGAGCAGAGCCTGGACGGTGTCAGTTTCGCCTTGCCATCCTGTGAACAAACTCCAGGCGCGAGTCAGATGCTGCGTTCACGCCGCCGTGAGGCGTCGGGCAGCGCCGCGCGCCCGGCAGGCAAACGGCCCGGCGAGGGGAGATCCCCCGCCGAGCCGTGCCAGTGTGTCCCGCCCGGCGCAGCCGGGCGGCGGGGTCAGGCCTGGACCAGGTTGTCCGGCACCTGCTGCCCGACCTCGCGCAGGTAGCGCGCCGCCCCCGGGTGGAACGGCAGGAAGGTGTTCTTGGTCCAGTTGGTCGCCAGCGTGTCCGAGGCCGCGGAGATCGCCGACTTGAAGCGGGCGTTCTGCGACAGCACGGCCTTGGTGATCTCATAGGCCAGGTCGTCCGACAGCGACTTGTGGCCAATGGCGAAATTGTACATGCCGACGATGCCGAGCGGCTTCTGCTGCGTCCGGTAGGTGCCCATGGGCAGCGACCCGGCGGCCAGTTCCGGATACTTCGCGGTCAGCTTGGCGATCTCCGCCTGGGTGAAGTCCAGGAAGTTCACCTCGGCCTGCACCTCGATCTCGGAGAAGGCCGGCACCGGCACGCCGGAGGCGAACAGGAAGGCGTCCAGCAGCCCGTCCTGGATCTGGCCGACCAGGTCCGAGGCGGAGCCGTAGCGGACGGCGGAGGGGGTGATGCCCAGCTCGGTCAGCAGCGCGGGGTAGTAGGTGCCAGGGGTGCCGCCGCGCGGGCCGACGCCGATGCTCTTGCCGTTCAGGTCGGCATGCTTGGTGATGCCGGTGCGCTTCAGGGCGATGCCGTGGAAGGGCGTGTCATACATCGGGAACAGCGCGCGGATGTCGCGGAAGCGGTTGCCCTGGGTCCAGGCGCCGGTGCCGTTCCAGGCCTGCAGCGCCACGCCCATCGTCACCATGCCCAGTTCCACTTCCTTGCGGTTCACAAGGATGATGTTCTGGTTCGGGCCCTGGGTGGTGCGGTAGGAAATCTGCACCCCGGTGGCTTCCTGAGCGATCTGCCCCCAGGCCGGCCCATACAGCGCATAGGTGCCGCCCGGCGCGGCCGTGCCCATGTTCAGGGCGCGCGGCCAGGCGGCGTTGCGCGGCTGCGCGATGGCGGGGCTGAACAGGCCGGGCACGGCGGCGCCCAGTGCGGTTGCGGCAAGCAGGTGGCGACGGCGCATGGCAAAGTCTCCCTTGGATGGTTTCGTTGATTCTGGTTTATCCCCGGATCGACGGATCGGGCAAGCTTTCGCGGACCCGCCGCCTCCCTTCGCAGCCGGGGGGCTTGCCGGGACTCGACGACCGGCCACATGCAGACGCCATGCTGCACCTGTTGAAGCTTTGCGTCGGACCGAAGGAGGTGGCGGAGCTGGCCGCCGGCCAGGCCCGCCGCGCCCAGCTGGACCCGCCGCTGCGCCACCAGACGCGGATGATTCCGAAGCGGGCGGCGGAGCTGGTGGAGGGCGGCTCGCTCTACTGGGTGCTTTCCGGCCTGATCCGCGTGCGCCAGCGCATCCTGGCGGTGCGGGAGGAACGCTGGGACGATGGCAGCGCCTGCGCCGGCCTGGTGCTGGACCCGCACCTGGTGCTCCTGCAGCCGCGGCCGCAGAAGCCCTTCCAGGGCTGGCGCTACCTGGAGCCCGCGGCGGCGCCGCCCGACGCGCCTCTCGGCAGCGGCCCGACCGACGGGCTGGACGCCCTGCCCCCCGCCCTGCGGCGGGAGCTGGAGGCGCTTTGCCTGTTGTGACGGCGGCGGAGGTTCCGCGGCCGTGGTGGCTTTGCGCGCTTGTGCGGCGCGGCAGGGGCCGTCATCTTCCGGCATGGTAGGCCGCCGGCCGAACCCAAGCCTCGGACCAGATCGGGACCCTGCATGATGCGTCGCCTCGCCCTGCTGACCCTGCCACTGGGGCTTCTGCTCGCCCAGCCGGTCGGCCTGTTTTCCGCCCGCCCGGCCGCCGCGCAGCACTGGAACGACACCGGGCCGGGCCGCGACCTGCTGGGCTCGACGATCACCGATTTCAGCAATTTCCGCGAACGCACCGTGGCGCCGCCGAGCTTCGCGCCGGGCGCGCCGGTGGCCCAGCCGCAGGCGCAGCGGGACCCGATTCCGCTGCTCGACTGGGTGCCGCCGCCGCCGGTGCCCGCGGCCGCCCCCAGCACCACCCGCCGCAGCCCGCCGCGCCGGACGGTGCGCCGGGCGCCGGTGCAGCGCGACGTGGCCCGCGACACCACGCCGCTGACCGCCGCCGCGCCGCGCAGCACGACCCAGGCCGGGCCGGATTGGGAACGCTCCATCGCCGAGCGGGAGCGGGAGCTGGAGCGGCTGCGCCGGATCCTCGAAGAAGACCGCCTGCGCTACCAGCAGACGCGCCAGCCGCAGTTGCAATAGGCCGCGCCGCGGCGCCCCCCCGGCGGATCCCCGGGGCAGGCGCGGCGGCCGTTCGCACGAAGGCTGAGAGCAATCGGCGTTGCAGCGAACGCCGCGTGCCCTGGAGCCGCTTCACCGCTGGCGAAGACGGTGAAACGGCTCCAGCTTATTGGTTCAACGCATTTTCCGGGTCGCCTTGCGAAGCCGCAAGGCTTGAAAATGCCCTAGGCGCTGACCAGAGCCACGTCGTAATCCGCCTCGGTCCTGTCGCGGATCTCGGCCTCCGTCACCCCGGGCGCGATCTCCAGCAGCCGCATCGGCGCCTCGCCCTTCTTGTCGATGGCGAAGACGCCAAGCTCCGTCACCACCGTGTCCACCACCCGGCGGCCGGTCAGCGGCAGGGTGCAGGCCTTCAGCAGCTTCGGCTTGCCGCCGGCGGTGTGCTCCATCAGCACGATCACGCGCTTGACGCCGGCCACCAGGTCCATGGCGCCACCCATCCCCTTCACCATCTTGCCGGGGATCATCCAGTTCGCGAGATCCCCGTTCTGCGCCACCTGCAGCGCCCCCAGGATGGACAGGTCGATATGCCCGCCGCGGATCATCCCGAAGGACTGGGCGCTGTCGAAGAAGCTGCTGCTGGGCAGCTGGGTGATGGTCTGCTTGCCGGCATTGATCAGGTCCGGATCCTCCTCCCCCTCATAGGGGAAGGGGCCGAGGCCGAGCATGCCGTTCTCGGATTGCAGCTGCACCGTCATGCCGGCGGGGACGTGGTTGGCCACCAGCGTCGGGATGCCGATGCCGAGGTTCACGTAGAAGCCGTCCTGCAGCTCGCGCGCCGCGCGTGCCGCCATTTCGTCGCGGGACCAGGCCATGGTTCTCGATCCTCTCAGGCTTTGGTCAGGGTGCCGGCGGCCGCGGCGGCGTGTTCCGGCGCCGGCTGCTGGCGCACGGTGCGCTGCTCGATCCGCTTCTCGAAGCCGGGCGGCAGGGCGATGAGGCGCTTCACGAAGATGCCGGGGGTGTGGATGTGGTCCGCCTCCATCTCCCCGGGCCGCACCAGGTGTTCCACCTGCGCCACCGTCACGGTGGCGGCGGTGGCCATGATCGGGTTGAAGTTCCGCGCTGTCTTCCGATAGATCAGGTTGCCCTCGTGGTCGCCCATCCAGGCGTGGACGATGGCAAGGTCGGCCCACAGGCCGCGCTCCATCACGTAGTGCTCGCCGTCGAATTCGCGCGTTTCCTTGCCTTCGGCCACTGCCGTGCCGAAGCCGGTCTTGGTGTAGAAGGCGGGGATCCCGGCGCCGCCGGCGCGGATGCGTTCGGCCAGCGTGCCCTGCGGGTTGAACTCGATCTCCAGCTCCCCGGCCAGGTACTGCTTCGCGAAGGTCGCATTCTCCCCCACATAGCTGCTGATCATCTTGCGGATCTGCCGGGTGTGCAGCAGCAGGCCGAGCCCGGCATCGTCGATGCCGGCATTGTTGGAGATGACGGTCAGGTCCTTCACGCCCGACTCCCGGATCGCCTCGATCAGGACGGAGGGGATGCCGCTGATGCCGAAGCCGCCGGACATGATGGTCATGCCGTCCCGCAGCAGCCCGGCCAATGCCGATGTCGCGTCCCCGTAGATCTTGCCCATCGTCCTCATGCCACCTTCAGCGGTACCGGGCGAAACCTATGCGGGTCCGGCGCGGGGCGGAAGGGGTGATGCAAAACCCGCATGTGGCAGTCTTGCGCACCCCCGGGGCGGCGGCTATACGGCCGGCCTCGCGCCAAGGCGTGCGGGGCCATAGCTCAGTTGGTAGAGCGCTTGAATGGCATTCAAGAGGTCAGGGGTTCGACTCCCCTTGGCTCCACCAGGTTTTCCGGAAGGGCGTCCGCCGCAGGGTGGGCGCCCTTTTGATTGCGGGGACAAACCTACGCCACCGCCACCACCCGCCAGGCAACCTCCCCGCCTTCCGGGCCGCGGATCGTCACCACCTCGCCCGGGCGCAGCCAGCCCGCCCCGCCCAGGATACGGTGCGGCGGCGCGTCGGCCAGCGGAAGGCCGCCCTGCGCGAAGCGCAGCGACCAGCCCTCCTCGTCATGTGCCACATCGCCCTCCGCGGGCGGCGCGCCGGGCGCTTCCCTCTGCGCCGGCCAAGGATCCGGGTCCGCCAGCCAGGCGGCTTCGTCCGGCGCGCCCTGCGCGTCCAGCGCCATGCGGAAGCGGATCCGGTTGCCCTCCTGCCCATCGGGCTCCGAGGGGCTCCAGGCCCGCACCAGGCTCACCTCCACCAGCCGCACCGCCGTCAAGACCGCGCCCTCCCCCTCGCCAGCGTCCCTCAACGCGGCGACCCGCAAAAGGGTTCAGATGGCGACGCGGACACCCAGCTCCACCACACGGTCCGACGGGATGCGGAAGAACTCCGTCGCCGGCAGGGCATTGCGGCTCATCAGCGTGAACAGCCATTGCCGCCAGCGCGGCATCTTCGGCACGGCGGCGGAGACCACCGTCTCCCGTCCCAGGAAGTAGCTGGCCTGCATCGGCTCGAACGGAATGCCGATATCGCGCAGCGCCTCCAGCTCCCGCGGGATATGCGGGCTTTCCTGGAAGCCGTAGCGCAGCAGCACGCGGTGGATGTCCGGCGCCAGCTCCGTCACCTCGCGCCGGTTCTCGACGCGCGGAATATCCTCGTTCAGCACCGTCACGAACAGCACGCGCTGATGCAGCACCTTGTTGTGCTTCAGATTATGCAGCAGCGCACCGGGCACAAAATCCGCCTGGCCGGTCATGAACACGGCAATCCCCGGCACCCGCGTGGTGCGGGATTGCGGCAGGCGTGCCAGAAAGGATTTCAGCGGCAGGCTGTCCTGCCGGAAGCGGGCGAACAGCAGGTCCCGCCCTCGCCGCCAGGTCAGCATCAGCATCAGGATGCAAAGGCCGAGGATCAGCGGCACATAGCCGCCTTCCGGAATCTTCAGCGCGGTGGAGACAAAGAAGGCCAGGTCCAGCATCAGCAGCGGCCCGAACACGCCGATCACCAGCAGCCAGGACCAGCCATAGGCCCGCCGGAACACCAGCAGCGCGAGGCAGGAGGTGCAGACGAAGGTGCCCGTGACCGCCAGCCCATAGGCCGCCGCCAGGCTGTCGCTGTCACGGAATTCCAGCACCAGGATGATAACGCCGATCAGCAGCAGCGTGTTCACCTGCGGCAGGTAGATCTGGCCCTGTTCCGTTTCGCTGGTGTGGCGCACCTCCAGCCGCGGCAGGAAGCCCATCTGCACGCATTGCCGGGCGATGCTGAAGGCGCCCGAGATCATCGCCTGGCTGGCGATGATGGTGGCCATGGTGGCCAGCACCACCAGCGGCAGCCGCGCCCAATCCGGCGCCAGCAGGAAGAAGGGGTTCTCGATCGCCGCCGGGTCGGACAGCAGCAGGGCACCCTGGCCGAAATAATTCAGCGCCAGCGCCGGCAGCACGAAGGCCACCCAGGCCATCTGGATCGGCCTGCGGCCGAAATGCCCCATATCGGCATACAGCGCCTCCGCCCCCGTCACCGCCAGCACGACGGAGCCGAAGGCGATGAAGGCGGCCAGGTGGTAGTGCAGGCAGAATTGCACCGCATAGCTGGGCGACAGCGCCACCAGCACCTCCGGCTCCCGCACCACCTCGATCAGGCCGAGCAGGCCGATCACGCCGAACCAGAGGGCACAGATCGGCCCGAAGATGCGCCCCATGCTGCCGGTGCCGCGCCACTGCACCAGGAACAGGGCGAGGAGGATGCCGAGCGCGATCGGCACCACCGCCTCCTCGAAGGCCGGGGAGATGACCTTGAGGCCCTCCACCGCCGACAGCACGGAAATCGCCGGCGTGATGATGCCATCGCCGAAGAACAGGCTGGCCCCGGCAATGCCGACCAGCGCCACCAGCCAACGGCCGCGTTCCGTCCGCGCATGGCGCTGCGCCAGCGCCATCAGCGCCAGGATGCCACCCTCACCGCGGTTGTCCGCCCGCAGCATGAAGACCACGTACTTCACCGTCACGGTCAGCACGAGCGACCAGAAGATCAGGCTCAACAGGCCCAGGATCTCCCACCGCTCGATCCCGTCGGCCGAGAAATGCAGCAGCGAGGCCCGCAAGGCATAGAGCGGGCTGGTGCCGATATCGCCATAGACGACACCCAGCACGCCGATCAGGGCAGCCAAGGTCACCGGACGCTCAGCCGCAGAAGGATGACTCAAAGCGGTCGCTCCAAGCGCGCAACGCGCGGAGCCATAGGACCGATCCAGGCCCGGACGCAAGCACGGGGCGGGGTGGCGGGGTGCGCCTGGTCATCGCGGGGGAGGGCACTGCCGCTCCCGGAACCCCCACCCCAAGGGGCCGCGGCGCGTCTCCCATCCCGTTCAGGGTTCTCTTGGTCCAGGGGCCCGCGGCCCCTGGTGGGTGGGGTGCGGGGAGGGCGCCGCCCTCCCTGCATCATCGGCGCCACCCCGCCCCGCCGGTCAGTGGCCGCGCAGGATCTGGCTCAGGAACAGTTTCAGGCGGTCGGTCTTGGGGTCGCTGAACAGGGCTTCCGGCTCGCCGCTTTCGACGATCTCGCCGCGGTCCATGAACACCACGCGGTCGGCCACCTGGCGGGCGAAGCCCATTTCATGGGTGACGCAGATCATGGTCATGCCGGTTTCCGCCAGCATCACCATGGTATCCAGCACTTCCTTGATCATTTCCGGGTCGAGCGCCGAAGTCGGCTCGTCGAACAGCATGATCTTGGGCTTCATGCACAGCGCGCGGGCGATGGCGACGCGCTGCTGCTGGCCGCCAGAGAGCTGGCCGGGGAATTTCTTCGCCTGTTCCGGGATGCGGACCCGTTCCAGGTATTCCATCGCCAGGTCTTCGGCTTCCTTCTTCGGCATCCGCCGCACCCAGATCGGCGCCAGGGTGCAGTTTTCCAGCACCGTCAGGTGCGGGAACAGGTTGAAGGACTGAAACACCATGCCGACTTCGCGGCGGATCGCGTCCAGGCTGCGCAGATCGTCGGACAGTTCAATGCCGTCGACGATGATCTTGCCCTGCTGGTGCTGTTCCAGCCGGTTGATGCAGCGGATCATGGTGGATTTGCCGGAGCCGGAAGGCCCGCAGACCACCACGCGTTCGCCGGTGGCGACCGAGAGGTTGATGTCGCGCAGCACATGCAGCGCGCCGAACCACTTGTTCACGTCCTGCAGCACGATGGCCGGCGGTGCGTCGGTCCGCATGGCGGAGGCGAAGCGGGCCTCGTGGTCGATGGTCTCGCCCATGGTCTCTGTTCCTCAGCGGCGCCGATGTTGGTTGAGGTCGCGTTCCAGATCCTGGCTGTATTTCGACATGGCGAAGCAGAACACCAGGTAGATCGCGCCGACGAAGACGTAGACCTCGATGCCGAAGCCCTGCCAGGCGGGTTCCACGATGGCGGTCTTGCCCGCCGTCAGCAGGTCGAAGATGCCGATGATCAGCACCAGCGAGGTGTCCTTGAAGAAGCCGATGAAGGTGTTCACCAGCGGCGGGATCACCAGGCGCAGCGCCTGCGGCAGGATGATGAAGCCGGTCTTCTGCCAGTAGGACAGGCCGAGCGCGTCGGCAGCCTCATACTGTCCGCGCGGCAGGGTCTGCAGGCCGGCGCGCACCACTTCCGCCAGGTAGGCGCCGGCGAACAGCGTGATGGCGATCTGCGCCCGCAGCAGCTTGTCGATGTTCATGCCCTCCGGCAGGAACAGCGGGAACATCACGCTGGCCATGAACAGCAGGCTGATCAGCGGCACGCCGCGCACCAGTTCCACATACACCACGCACAGCGTCTTGATCGCCGGCAGCTTCGACCGGCGGCCGAGCGCCACCAGGATGGCCAGCGGGAAGGCGAAGGCCAGGCCGAAGGTGGACAGGATCAGCGTGATGGGCAGCCCGCCCCAGCGTTCCTGCGGCACGTAGCTCAGCCCCAGGATGCCGCCCCACATCAGGATGCCGATTACCGTCAGCGTCACCGCCCAGACCGGCACCAGCACCCAGGTCCAGAAGCGCCGCATGGCGGAGAAGATGTAGAGGCCGATGAACAGGCCGCAGACCAGCAGGGGCCGCCAGTGTTCCTCATACGGGTAGGTGCCGAACAGGATGAAGCGGTGCTTTTCCCCGATCACCGCCCAGCAGGCGCCGGCGCCTTCCAGGTCGCGGCAGATCTGGGTCTGCGGCACGGTGCCCTGCATGGGCACGGACCAGATGGCGTTGATGAAGGCCCAGTCGACGAAGCCGATCGCGAAGCGCACCACCAGCCAGGCCAGCGCCAGGGTCAGCGCGGTGTTGAGCCAGGAGGAGAACAGGTTGGCGCGCAGCCAGGCCATGGCGCCAGTGCTGCGCACGGGGGCGGTGCGCGGCGCGGCTTCCGGGTTGGCGGCGCTGGCATCCAGCGTGACGTCGCTCATGCTCAACGCTCCACCAGCGCGATGCGGGCGTCGCGTCCAGCCGCAGGCTGGATGCGCCAGCACGGGTTCCGTCCAGCCGCAGGCTGGATGCGCCAGCACGGGTTCCGTCCAGCCGCAGGCTGGATGCGCCAGCACGGGTTCCGTCCAGCCGCAGGCTGGATGCGCCCGGACAAGGACAATGCGCCGGAGGCCGAGGATTCCTGCCGTGCCATCGTGCTACCGCTCCACCAGCGCGATGCGCGCATTGTACCAGTTCATGAAAAGGCTGATGGACAGGCTGATGGTCAGGTAGACCAGCATGATGATGGCGATGCCCTCGATCGCCTGGCCGGTCTGGTTCAACGTGGTATTGGCGATGCTGACGATGTCCTGGTAGCCGACCGCGACGGCCAGGGAGCTGTTCTTGGTCAGGTTCAGGTACTGGCTGGTCATCGGCGGCACGATCACGCGCAGCGCCTGCGGCAGCACGATGCGCTTCAGGATGTCCCCGCGGCGCAGGCCCAGCGCCTGGGCGGCTTCCCACTGCCCCTGGTTCACCGCCAGGATGCCGGCGCGGACGATTTCCGCGATGAAGCCGGCGGTATAGGTCACCAGGCCGAGCAGCAGGGCGAAGTATTCGGGCGTCATGATGAGGCCGCCCTGGAAGTTGAAGCCGCGCAGCGCCGGCACGTCCGGCGTGAAGGGCGCGCCGAGCGCCGCCCAGACCAGCAGCGGCAGCCCGGCCATCAGCGTCACCGCCGCCGGCCAGATCTTGCGCGGCTGACCATCGGCATATTGCCGGGCGCGCAGCGCGCGGGCGGTCATCAGCGTGCCGATGAAGCCTGCCACCAGGGCCAGCAGCGCCCAGTTATGCGCCGGCATCCATTCGATGAAGGGCAGCAGCAGCCCGCGATTCGACAGGAACACGCCATCCACCGGGTTCAGCGCCTGGCGCGGCCCCGGCAGGGATTGCAGGATGGTGTACCAGAACAGCAGTTGCAGCAGCAGCGGCAGGTCGCGGATCAGCTCCACATAGAAGCCGGCGATCTTCGACAGCAGCCAGTTGTGCGACAGCCGGGCAATGCCCACCAGCGTGCCCAGGATGGTCGCCAGCACGACGCCCACCACCGCCACCTTCAGCGTGTTCAGCACGCCCACCAGCAGGGCGCGGAAGTAGGTATCGGTCGGCTCGTAGGGGATCAGCGCCTCGCCGATCGGCAGCCCCGCCTCGCGGTCCAGGAAGCCGAAGCCGGTGGCGATGCGGCGGACTTCCAGGTTGTGCACGGTATTGGACCAGAGCCACCAGGCAATGGCCAGCACCACGCCCACCACCAGCAATTGCCAGACAATGCCGCGCAGGCGTTCATCCGACCAGGACAGGCGGATCGGTCGTCGGGGCGGCCCGGCCGAATTCTGGCGCGGATCGGCGGTGGAGGTCGACATGCAGCTTCCCTGTTGCGGATCGCTCCGGCGGGTTGGCTCCCTCCGGCGACGTGGCGGTGGCGTCACGCATGTGAAGGGGCGGCGGTGCCATGCAAGACCGGGGCCGTCCGCCGCCTGGCGCCGGGCGGCCCAGAGGCCGCCCGGGTCGGGTCAGGCGTTCAGCGCAGCGGCGGGGCGTATTGCAGGCCGCCATTGGTCCACAGCGCGTTCGGGCCGCGCTGCAGGCCGATCGGCGCCAGGTTGCGCTCGAAGATCTCGCCGTAATTGCCCAGGGTGCGGATGATGTTCACCATCCAGGCATTGTCCACGCCCAGCATCTGGCCCAGCTCGCCGCTGCGGCCGAGCATGCGCTGCACGTCCGGCCGGGCGTCGGACTGCGCCGCCTGCTGCACATTGGCGGCGGTGATGCCCAGTTCTTCGGCACCGACGAGGCCGAAGTGAATCCACTTCACCAGGTCGGCGAAGCGCTGGTCGCCATGGCGCACGGCCGGGGCCAGCGGTTCCTTGCTGATCACGTCCGGCAGGATCTGATGTTCCGCCGGGCGCGGCTGGGCGGAACGCGTGGCCGCCAGGCCGGAGACGTCGGTGGTGTAGGCGTCGCAGCGGCCGGCGACATAGGCGCCGACGGCTTCCTCGACCCGCTCGATCACCACCGGGGTGAAGCGGATGCGGTTGGAGCGCGCCCAGTCGGTCAGGTTCTGCTCGGTGGTCGTGCCGGGCTGCACGCAGATGGTGGCGCCGTTCAGGTCGCGCGCCGTGCGCACGCCGGCGGAGGCCTTCACCATGAAGCCCTGGCCGTCGAAGAAGCTGATGGCCGGGAAGTCGAAGCCGAGCGAGGTGTCGCGCGACAGCGTCCAGGTGGTGTTGCGGGCCAGCATGTCCACTTCGCCCGACTGCAGCGCGGTGAAGCGGTTCTGCGCCGTGGTCGGCACGTAGCGGACCTTGGACGCGTCGTTCCACAGCGCCACGGCCACGGCGCGGCAGTAATCCACGTCGAAGCCGCGCCAGACGCCCTGGCTGTCCGGCTGCGCGAAGCCGGCGAGGCCGGTGTTCACGCCGCAGACAAGCGTGCCGCGGGCGCGGATCGCGTCCAGCGTCGGCGAGCCAGGTGCCTGGGCCATGGCCGGACCCGCCAGCATGGCGGCGCCGGCGATCGCGCCCGTCAGGGCAAGGCGAAGTGCCTTCATACCGTCAACTCCCTCATCTCGTCGCGCCGATGCGCGGCCGTGTTGCCTTCCCCGGCCCGGTCGGCGGCGCCTCCCGCACCGAGGATGCTGCGCCTGCCTTGGTCCGGGATCAACGCGCGAGCGCGCGTCCGCCTGTCCGGTAGGCGGCGGGGCCAGCGCTGTCAAACCGCCTCTTTCCCGATTCCCGTGGCGCAGCCAGGGTTGTGGCAGCAGGGCTGACAGAAGGAGACCCGGAACTATGCGGAACATTTCGGCGGCAGAGATCGCCCGGGGCCTGCCCTGGGCGCCGTTGGAAACGGCGCTGGAGGCCGTGTTCCGCAACGGCTGCGACGCGCCGCTGCGGCACCGGCATGGCCTGGCGGAGGCCATGCTGCTGCTGATGCCGGCCTGGAACGCTCGTTACAGCGGCGTGAAGATTGTCCATGTCGCACCAGGCAATGGCGCCCGCGGCCTGCCGGCGGTGCAGGCGGTCTATCTGCTGTCCGATGCCGCCACCGGCCAGCCGCTGGCGATGCTGGATGGCGGTGAATTGACGGACCGGCGCACCGCTGCGGCCAGCACGCTGGCCGGCCGCTTCCTGGCGCGGCCGGACAGCCGCCGCCTGCTGGTGCTGGGCGCCGGGCGGGTGGGGGCGGCGCTGGCGGAGGCCTGGTGCGACCGCTTCCCGATCGCCGACTGCGCCGTCTGGTCCCGCAACCCCGCCCATGCCGCCGCCCTGGCGGCACGGCTGGCGGCGCATGGGCTGCCGGCGCGAGCCACGCAGGACCCTGACCCGGCGGGCTACGACATCGTCTCCGCCGCCACGCTGTCCGAGACCCCGCTGGTGCGCGGCGCGGCGGTTTCGCCCGGCGCGCATGTCGACCTGGTCGGCGCCTTCCGCCCGACCATGCGCGAATCCGATGGCGCCCTGCTGGCCCGCGCCACCCTGGTGCTGGACACCCGGGCCGGCGGGTTGGCGGAGGCAGGGGACGTGGTGCAGGCCATCGCGGAAGGCGCGATCGCGGAAGGCGATGTCGCGGCCGACCTCGCCGAACTCTGCCGCGGCCAGCATCCGGGCCGCCGCACCGCCGCGGAGGTGACGGTGTTCAAGTCGGTCGGCTGGGCCGGCGAGGATCTGGCCGCCGCCGCCCTGGCCTATGAGGCCGCGACCCGCTGACCCTTAGTGCCCGCGCGGCCGGGCGGGGGAGATATCCACCGGGCCGCCGCGCAGCTGCGCCTGTTCCATGGTCTCGCCCGGCTGGGCCTCGCCGGGGTGGATGGGATCGGCCACGGTGCCGGCGGCGTCGGTATCCTGGGCTTCCGTGCCGGCCGTGGTTTCCGCGCCGGTCTCGCCCTCCCGCACCCGTTCGCCGCCCGTCAGGCCGGGCCGCAGCGAATCCTCCGCGCCTTTTGCTTCGCCCATCCGATCCTTGTCGTCCATATCCGGGGTCCTTCTGCCAGGGTGGCAGGGAACGCAGGCGTGGCATGGCGGGTTGCGCCCGGGCGGGATGGGGCCGTGCAACAGGAACAGGATCGATCGATGCAGGAATGGTGGCAGGGCGCCGTGATCTACCAGGTCTATCCGCGATCCTTCCGGGATTCGGATGGCGACGGGGTGGGCGACCTGCGTGGCCTGCTGGCGGGGCTGGACCATATTGCCGGGCTGGGCGTGGACGCGCTGTGGCTTTCGCCCATCTATGTCTCGCCCCAGGCGGATTTCGGCTACGACATCGCCGATCACTGCGCGATCGACCCCGCCTACGGCACGATGGCGGATTTCGACGCGCTGGTGGAAGGCGCCCATGCGCGCGGGCTGAAGGTGATGCTGGACCTGGTGGTGGGCCATACCAGCGTGCAGCACCCCTGGTTCCTGGAAAGCCGCGCCCGGCGCACCGGGCCGCTGGCGGATCGCTACATCTGGGCCGACCCCAGGCCGGACGGCTCGCCGCCCAACAACTGGCTTTCGGTGTTCGGCGGCCCCGCCTGGCGCTGGGAAAGCCGCCGCCGGCAATACTACCTGCACCATTTCCTGGCGGAGCAGCCGGCGCTGAACCTGGCCGAGCCCGCGACGCGGGAGGCGGTGGCCGAGATCATGCGCTTCTGGATGCAGCGCGGCGTGGACGGCTTCCGGATCGACGCGCTGGATTTTCTCCATCGCGACCCGCAGCTGCGGGACAATCCGGCGGCGCCGCCGAAGCCGGAAATCCCCTCCAAGCTGTTCGGCATGCAGCTGCACCAGCACGACATGATGGGGCCGGAGACGCCGACCATCCTGCGGCATTTCCGCGACACGGCGGATGCCTTCCCCGGCCGTGCCCTGCTGGGGGAATTGTCCTCCCAGCCCGGGGCGCATGAACGCGTCGCGCGCTCCACCGCGCCGGGGCTGCTGCACATGGCCTACACGCTCGCCCCGCTGCGCGGCGCCTTCGACCACGCCATCGCCACCGCGCTGGTGGAGGCCGCGGCCAATCCGGAGGGCTGGGCCTGCTGGTGCTTCAGCAACCACGACGTGGTGCGCGCCGCCAGCCGATGGGCGCCGGGCGGCGTGGCGGAGCCGCGGGTGACGCGGATGCTGCTGTCCCTGCTGCTGACGCTGCGCGGCAGCATCTGCCTCTACCAGGGGGAGGAGCTGGGCCTGCCGGAGGCGCAACTGCCCTTCGAGGCGCTGCGCGACCCCTTCGGCATCGCCTTCTGGCCGGATTTCGCCGGCCGCGACGGGTCCCGCACCCCCATCCCCTGGCGCCGGGACGCGCCGCATGGCGGCTTCACCACCGGCACGCCCTGGCTGCCCGTGGTGGACCCGCACCTGCCGATGGCGGTGGATGTGCAGGAGGCCGACCCGGACAGCCCGCTGCACCTGACCCGGGCGCTGCTGAAGCTGCGCCAGGCGCATCCGGCGCTGCGGACCGGCAGGCTGGTGCCGCTCGGCCTGGCCGCGCCGCTGCTGGGCTACGACCGCATCGACGCTGCCAGCGGCACCGGCCTGCGCTGCCTGTTCAACCTCTCGGCGGAGGAAGCGCCGCTGCCGGAAGGCCCCGTCGGCGGCCCGGTGGCGGGCACGCCCTTCCCGGAAGGCGCGACGCTGCCGCCCTGGGGCGTGTCGCTGACCAGCATCGGATAGGCCGTGGGGTTGCCCCCCCCTGGACGGCACCCCTGGCGCGCGCTTGAAGGAGGCAGCATCCCCGCCTTCCCGACATGCCAAGGACGATCCGCCCGATGGACGAAGCAACCCGCACCGCCCTGATGGGGGTGACCACCGCCACCCTGACCACGGTCCTGCTGAAGAAGGGCGTGCGCTTCTGCTACATCGCCGGCAGCCGGCCGCTCGTGCCGGGCGCCGCGAAGCGGATCGTCGGCCCCGCCTTCACGCTGCGCTTCACGCCAACGCGCGAGGACCTGGCGACGGTGGAAAGCTGGTCCTCCCCCACCTCCACCCGCGCCGCGATCGAGGCGATGCCGGAAGGCTGCGTCGCCGTGGCGGACGCCATGGGCAGCACCGCCGCCGGCATCTTCGGCGACATCCTGTGCGCCCGCATGGCGGTGAAGGGCGTGGCCGGGCTGGTGACGGATGGCATGGTGCGCGACGGCGCCGGCGTGATCGGCACGGGGCTGCCGGTGTTCTGCCAGGGCTATGTGGCGCCGGCCTCCGTCGCCGCGCTGAACTTCGTCGGCTGGCAGGAGACGATCGGCTGCGGCGGCGTCACCGTGGTGCCGGGCGACATCGTGGTGGCCGACCAGGACGGCGCCGTGGTGATCCCGGCGGCGCTGCTGGACGCCGTGGTGGAGGCCGCGGTGGAGCAGGAGCGGCTGGAGGCCTGGATCATGGTCGAGGTCGGCAAGGGCCTCGCCCTGCCCGGCCTGTACCCCGCCAACGCCGAGACCAAGGCGCGCTACGAGGCCGACAAGGCCGCCGGCCGGGCGTGACCTTCAGGCCCGCTCTCCCCTGCGGGTGGAGAGCGGGTTGCCTTGGCCGACCTGCCATTTTCGCCTTCGAGGGTGGCGCGCCTCCCCTCACCCAACCCTCTCCCCCCCTGCGGGCGGAGAGGGCCTGGCGAGATGTCAGGCGAGCGGCGGCATCGGCATGCCGGTCTCCAGGCGCATGCCCATGCGCGCGATGGACCCCCAGGCGCGGTCGTATTGCGGCGGGGTGCGGATGGCGTCCACGCGGCCCAGCGCCACGGCGGCGCGCATCGGCCAATAGGGGTCGCGCAGCGTGGCGCGGGCCAGCAGCACCAGGTCGGCGCGGCCTTCCGTGATGATCGCCTGCGCCTGCTCCGGCTCGGTGATCAGGCCGACGGCGGCCACCAGCACGCCGGCACCCTGCTTCACCGCCTCCGCCCCCGGCACCTGGTAGCCCGGGCCGAGCACGATCTTCTGCGCGGGGTCGATCCCGCCGGAGGAGACATCGATCATGTCGATGCCCACCGCCGCCATGCGCTTCGCCAGTTCCACGCTTTCCGCCGTGGTCCAGCCGCCCTCGATCCAGTCGGTGTGGGAGATGCGCAGCACCAGCGGCACCGCCTCCCCCACCGCCTCGCGCACCGCCTGGGCGATGGCCAGCGGCAGGCGCGTGCGCCCCTCGAAATCGCCGCCCCAGCGGTCGTTGCGCTTGTTGGAGATGGGCGAGAGGAACTGGTGCAGCAGGTAGCCATGCGCGCCGTGCAGCTCGATCAGCCTGTAGCCGGCTTCCACCGCCCGCTTCGCCGTGGCGGCGAAGGCCGCCGGCAGGTCCAGGATCTCGGCTTCCGTCATCGGCCGCGGCGCCGCGAAATGGCCCATCGGCAGGTTGCTGGCGGAGGTGATCTCCCAGCCCGGCTTCGCCGGCTCATCGAACCAGGCCGGCGCGCGGCTGGCCTTGCGGCCGGCATGGCCGATCTGGATGGCCGGCACCGCGCCGGCATGGGCGATGGCGGCGGCGATGCGCGCATGGGCGGGGATCTGCGCATCCTCCCACAGCCCGACATCGCCCGGCGTGATCCGCCCTTCCGGCGTCACCGCCGTCGCCTCCACCATCACCATCCCGGCGCCGCCGATGGCGCGCTGCAGCAGGTGCGCCAGGTGCCAGTCGGTCGGCCGGCCATCCTCGCCGCAGCAATACTGGCACATGGGGGAGATGCCGATGCGGTTCGGCAGGGTGACGGAACGCAGGCTGAGCGGGGAGAACAGGTCGGTCATCGGGGATATTCACCTCGTGGCGGAAATCTGCGGGCCGGGCGCGAAGGGCGGCAGGCGGCCGAGCCGGCTCTCCATCACGACCAGCACGGGCGTGCCGCCGGGCGGCGCTGGCAGCAGGCGGCCGGCGGCATCGGCCGGATAGCGGGTCAGCGTCACGGAATCGGACACATTGCCGCCCACCACCTCCACCACCCCGGGCAGGGCGGCGGTGACGATGTCGCAATGCATCGGCCGGGGGATGCCGGCTTCCGCCCGGCGCTGTGTCCAATGGCCCAGCGGCGCGCGGCTGCGGTCCAGGCAGACCAGGTCGCCCGGGCGCGGCGCATGGGCCTCCGGCGCCTGCGGCAGGAAGGGGGCGGTGGCGGGAAAGGCCGCCGCATCCGCCATCAGCGCGTCCAGGTACAGGGAATGGGTGGCGTTGGGCGGAAACTCCCGCGCATCCACCCCGGCGCTGCGGAACACCCAGGAGATGAAGGCGGCCGACCAGGCGGGCTCCGACCACAGGGCGGTGGAGGTCATGCCGGACAGCGCCGCCGCATAGATCGGGCGGTTGTCGCGGATCGCGCCCTCATCATCCTCCACCGCGCGCCAATAGGCGAGCACGCGGGGGAAGTTCGCCGTCTGCGATTCCGGCGGCGGCGCGGTGGAGGGCGCGGACCACGCCTCCCGCGCCAGCCCGCCCCAGTCCCGCCATTCCGCCAGCGCCAGGCGCAGCGCGCGCTCGGCCGCCGCGGGCGGGTAGGACAGGGGCGGTGCCAGGGCCGGCGGCGGGGCCGGCGCGGCGCAGGCGGCAAGCCAGGCCACCGCCGCCAGGGCCAGCCAGCGCCGCACCTCCCCGGCCCTACGCAGAGGCCGTCGCCAGCCGCAGGATCGCCGCATCCGGCGCCATCAGCGCGAGCACCACCGCCGCCTGCCCCGGCGGGCTCGCCGTGCCGCCGAGCGGCGCGGGCGCCAC
>NZ_JAAVNE010000028.1 GCF_012103215.1 Falsiroseomonas selenitidurans | reverse complement strand
ACCTGCTGGCTCAGCTCGCCCAGCACCGCCCCGCCCCGGCCGCCGCCGCCCCCGCGGCGCCACCGAGCGCGGAGGCGCTGGCCGCGCGGCGCCGGGCGCTGGATGCGGTGCTGCGCCGGGTGCTGGCGGAGCCGGACGCGCCGTTCCGCCCGGCCGCGGTGCTGTACCAGGACTTCCTGGTGCGCTGCCGGATCGAGGAGGTGCCGGGCCCGGCGATCGAGATCCCGGAATTCCGCCGCCTGCTGACCACCGCCCGCGCCGGCATCGGCGCCGAGGCGGCGGCGGCGGACGAGGGCTGGCTGCAGGCCGCCGCCCGGGCCATGGCGCTGCCGGAGGATGTGCAGGGCGTCTTCCTGCTGCTGGCGCGGATGGCGCGGGAAGGCCAGCCCTGCCCCTCCGACGCCACGCTGGCGCGGGCCTATGGCAGCCGCTCCATCGGCCGGGCGCGGCGGCTGTTGACCTATATGGAGGAACAGGGCGCGTTGGTGGTGCGGGCGGAGCGTGGCGGGCGGCGCAGCATCGTGCTGGTGGGCCTGGCCTGGGAAACCGCGCCGGGCGACCCGAACGGGCCGGAGGAAGTGGTGACCGCGGCGGCCTGACTCCCTACCTTCGGGGCATGACCGACAATCCCCTGCTTGCCCCCTGGACCACGCCCTTCGGCGTGCCGCCCTTCGACCTGATCCGCGCGGAGCATTTCCCGGACGCCTTCGAGGCCGGCATGGCGGCCCATGCGGCGGAGGTGCAGGCGATCGCCGCCGCCACCACGCCGCCCAGCTTCCGCAACACGGTGGAGGCGCTGGAGCGCAGCGGCCGGGTGCTGGACCGGGTGAAATCCGTCTTCTTCAACCTGGTCTCCAGCCAGGCGACGGAGGCGTTGCAGGCGGTGGAGCGCGATTTCGCGCCGAAGCTGGCGCGCCACCGCTCGGAAGTGGTGCTGAATCCCGGCCTGTTCGCCCGCGTCACCGCCGTGCTGTCCCGCCGCGCGGAGCTGGACCTCGACCCGGACCAGGACCGGCTGCTGGTGCGCCTGCATGCCGGGCTGCTGCGCGCCGGCGCCGGGCTGAACCAGGCGGGCCGCGCCCGGATGACGGAGATCGCCGCCCGGCTGGCCACCCTGCACACGCAATTCGGGCAGAACGTGCTGCAGGACGAGACCGCGTGGCAGATGGAACTGGCCGAGTCCGAGCTGGCGGGCCTGCCCGGCTTTGCCCGCGACGCGGCGCGGGAGGCGGCGCGGGAACGCGGGGTCGATGGCTGGGTCATCACCCTGTCCCGTTCCTCCGTCGAGCCCTTCCTGACCTTCTCCACTGACCGCGCGCTGCGTCGCCGGGCCTGGGAGGCCTGGGTGGCGCGTGGCACCGGGCCGGCGCGGGACAATGCGCCTTTGGTGAAGGAGATCCTGGCCCTGCGGCGGGAGCGCGCCCGGCTGCTGGGCTTCGCCGATTTCGCCGATTGGCGCCTCGCCGACAACATGGCGCGCCAGCCGGCGGCGGCGGAGGCGCTGCTGCGCGAGGTCTGGGCGCCGGCGCGCCGCCGGGCGGAGGCGGAGCGGGCCGAGCTGGAGGCGCTGGCCGGCCACCCCATCGAAGCCTGGGACTGGCGCCACTACGCCGAACGCGCCCGCCGCGACCGCCATGCTGTGGATGAGACGCTGACCAAGCCCTACTTCCCGCTGGAAGGCATGCTGCGGGCGATCTTCGACACCGCGGGCCGGCTGTTCGGCGTGCGCTTCGTGGAACGCACCGACATCCCGCTGTACCATCCGGATGTGCGCGCCTTCGACATGCAGGATGGGGAGGGTGCGCATTGCGGCCTGTTCCTGCTGGACAGCTTCGCCCGCCCGGCCAAGCGCTCCGGCGCCTGGATGAGCAGCTACCGGGTGGCGGAGACGCTCGACGGACCCGTGACGCCCATCGTGGTGAACAACAACAACATCGCCAAATCCGACCCGGCCCTGCTGTCCTTCGACGAGGCGCGGACGCTGTTCCACGAATTCGGCCACGCGCTGCACGGGCTGCTTTCCACCGCGCGCTACCCGTCGCAATCCGGCACCGCGGTGCTGGCGGATTTCGTGGAATTCCCGAGCCAGGTGCTGGAACACTGGCTGGAAGTGCCGGCGATCCTGCGCGCCCATGCCCGCCACCATGAAAGCGGCGAACCGCTGCCGGAGGATCTGCTGGCGCGGATCCTGGCGGCGCGCCAGGCGGGGCAGGGCTTCGCGACGGTGGAATTCGTCTCCTCCGCGCTGATCGACCTGGCGCTGCACACGCACCCGGACCCGCAATCGCTGGACCTCGCGGCCTTCGAGACGGCCTTCCTGGCGGAGATCGGCATGCCGGAGGCGATCGGACTGCGCCACCGCCCGCCGCATTTCCAGCACCTGTTCGCCGGCGGCGGCTACGCCGCGGGCTACTACGCCTACATGTGGGCCGAGGTGCTGGACGCCGATGCCTTCGAGGCCTTCGAGGAAGCCGGCGACCCCTTCGACCCGGCGCTGGCCGCCCGGCTGAAGGCGGTGTTCGAGGCCGGCGACACACAGGACCCCATGGGCCTCTACGTCGCCTTCCGCGGCCGGGAGCCGCAGGTGGGCGCGCTGCTGCGCAACCGCGGGCTGGTCGGGGCGTAGCTCTTGCCGAGGGCGGCGGGCCGGGGCGATGGTGCGCCCCGTGGCCGCCAGAGCCGCGGGGAGAGCTGCATGACCATTCGCCGGATCGCCACCACGCCCTTCATGGACCAGAAGCCGGGGACTTCCGGCCTGCGCAAGAAGGTCGCGGTGTTCCGCCAGCCGCATTACGTGGAGAATTTCGTCCAGGCGATCTTCGACACGCTGGGGGAGGCCCGGCAGGGCGCGACGCTGGTGCTGGGCGGCGATGGCCGCTTCCTGAACCGGGAGGTGGTGCAGACCACGCTGCGCATGGCCGCGGCCAACGGTTTTTCCCGGATTCTGGTAGGGCAGGGGGGGCTGCTGTCCACGCCCGCGGCCTCCAACCTCATCCGCATCAACCGGGCGATCGGCGGCGTGGTGCTGTCCGCCAGCCATAATCCGGGCGGGCCGGACGGTGATTTCGGCATCAAGTTCAACGCCGCCAATGGCGGCCCGGCGCCGGAGGATCTGACCGGCGCCATCCACCGTCGCGCCAGCGCCATCACCGCATACGCCACGCTGGAAGCGCCGGACCTGGACCTGGAACGGCTGGGGGAGGTGACGCTGGGTGCCGCCACGGTGGTGGTGCTGGACCCGGTGGCGGATTACGCGGCGATGATGCGCCAGCTGGTGGATTTCGAGGCCATCGCCGCGCTGTTCCGCGGCGGCTTCCGCATGCGCTTCGATGCGATGAGCGCGGTGACCGGCCCCTATGCCAAGGCCATCCTGGAAGGCGCGCTGGGCGCGCCGGCCGGCACGGTGGTGAACGCGACGCCGCTGCCGGATTTCGGCGGCCACCACCCGGACCCCAACCCGGTGCACAATGCCGACCTCATGGCGTTGATGCTGGGGGCGGAGGCGCCCGATTTCGGCGCGGCCTCGGATGGCGATGGCGACCGCAACATGATCGTGGCGCCGGGCCTGTTCGTGACGCCGAGCGACAGCCTGGCGATCCTGGCCGCCCATGCGCATCGCGCGCCGGGTTATGCGCGCGGCCTGGCGGGCGTCGCCCGCTCCATGCCCACCAGCCGGGCGGTGGACCGGGTGGCGGCGAAGGCCGGCCTGCCCTGCTACGAGACGCCGACCGGCTGGAAATTCTTCGGCAACCTGCTCGATTCCGGCCGCATCACCCTGTGCGGGGAGGAAAGCGCCGGCACGGGGTCCGACCATGTGCGGGAGAAGGACGGGCTCTGGGCCGTGCTGCTGTGGCTCAACATCCTGGCCGCCACCGGCAAGCCGGCGGATGCGCTGGTGCGCGCGCACTGGGCCGAATTCGGCCGCGACCAGTACAGCCGCCACGATTACGAGGAGGTGGAGGCCGAGGCGGCGCAGGGGCTGATGCGGGCGCTGCGCGCGAAGCTGGAAGGGCTGCCCGGCCAGGTCTTCGCCGGGCTGACCGTCTCCGCCGCCGACGACTTCGCCTATACCGACCCGGTGGATGGCTCCGTCACCGCGCAGCAGGGCGTGCGGATCCTGTTCGCCGAGGATGCGCGGGTGGTGTTCCGCCTCTCCGGCACCGGCACGGTGGGCGCCACGCTGCGCGTCTACCTGGAACGCTACGAGGCCGATCCGGCGCGCCACGGGGCCGAGACGCAGGCGGCGCTGGCGCCGGTGATCGCGGCAGCGGACGCGATCGCGGAGATCGCGCGCCATACGGGGCGGGCGGCGCCTTCCGTCATCACCTGACGGCGGCGCCGGTTCGCCGGCCATTGTGCGGCGCAGCAGGGTGCTGTTACACACCCTGCCATGGTTTCCACGCCGCCCTGACGCAGCCTGCGCGCCCGCCATCCCCGGCGGGCCCTGATCCTTCGCGCCCCGCCATCCGGCGGCGGGCGCCCTGCGTCCTGCGCGGCCCGCCCCGGCCTGGCCGCCCCGGAGTTCCCGCCCATGTCCCTCGCCCGGCTCCAGGCCGAATGGTTCTCGAACATCCGTGCCGACATCCTGGCCGGCACCGTCGTCGCGCTGGCGCTGATCCCGGAGGCGATCGCCTTTTCCATCATCGCCGGGGTCGATCCGAAGGTCGGGCTCTATGCCTCCTTCTGCATCGCCATCGTCATCGCCTTCGCCGGTGGCCGGCCGGCGATGATCTCGGCGGCCACCGGCGCCATGGCGCTGGTGATGGTCACGCTGGTGAAGGAGCACGGCATCCAGTACCTGCTGGCGGCAACGCTGTTGTGCGGCGTGCTGCAGATGCTGGCCGGGCTGCTGAAGCTGGGCGTGCTGATGCGCTTCGTCTCGCGCTCCGTCATGACGGGCTTCGTCAACGCGCTGGCCATCCTGATCTTCATGGCGCAGCTGCCGGAGCTGATCGGCGTGACCTGGGTGACCTATGTGCTGTGCGCCCTGGCGCTGGCCATCATCTACCTGCTGCCGCGCCTGACCACCGCCGTGCCCTCGCCGCTGATCGCCATCATCATCGTCACCACGCTGGCGATCCTGCTGGGCCTCGACGTGCGCACGGTGGGCGACATGGGGGAGCTGCCGGCGGAACTGCCGGCCTTCCTGCTGCCGGACGTGCCGCTGACGCTGGAGACGTTGTGGATCATCCTGCCCACCTCGCTGACGCTCGCGGTCGTGGGGCTGCTGGAGTCGCTGATGACGGCGCAGATCGTCGATGACCTGACGGACACCTCCTCCGACAAGATCCGCGAAAGCTATGGCCAGGGCATCGCCAACATCGTCGCCGGCATGTTCGGCGGCATGGCGGGCTGTGCGATGATCGGGCAGTCGGTGATCAACGTGAAGTCGGGCGGGCGCGGGCGGCTGTCCACGCTGTGGGCCGGGCTGTTCCTGCTGTTCCTGATCCTGGTGCTGGCCGATCTGGTGCGGCAGATTCCGATGGCGGCGCTGGTGGCGGTGATGATCATGGTCTCCATCGGCACCTTCTCCTGGAAATCGATGGCGGATCTGCGCACGCATCCGAAGAGCTCCTCCATCGTCATGCTGGCGACGGTGGCGGTGACGGTGGCCACCCATGACCTGGCGCAGGGCGTGCTGGTGGGTGTGCTGCTGTCCGGCGTGTTCTTCGCGCGCAAGGTGGCGCGGCTGTTCACCATCGCCTCCAGCCTCTCGGCCGACGGCACCACGCGGACCTACACCGTGACCGGGCAGATCTTCTTCGCCAGCGCCGAAGCCTTCGGCGCCGCCTTCGACCTGCGGGAGGCGATCGAGCGCGTGGTGATCGACATCTCCGCCGCCCATGTCTGGGACCTGACGGCGGTGGGCGCGCTCGACCGCGTCGTGCTGAAGTTCCGGCGGGAGGGGACGGAGGTCGAGATCCGTGGGATGAACGAGGCCAGCGCCACGCTGGTGGACCGCCTCGGCGTGCAGGGCAAGCCCGGCGCCGACGCCCCCGCCCTGCACTGAGGAGTTGGCAGATGGCACGGATCCTGGCCTGCACCGACGGCTCGACCTATGGCGAGAGCATCATGGACCACGCCGCCTGGGCGGCCGCGCGCATGGGGGGCGCCGCGGTGCGCGTGCTGCATGTGCTGGACCGCGCGGCGGCCGATGCGCCGGCCGACCGCAGCGGCGCGCTCGGCCTCGATGAGCAGGAGGCGCTGCTGGCCGAGCTGGCGGCGCTGGACGCCGCGCGCGGCCGCGTGGCGCTGCGCCGCGGCCGCGCCCTGCTGGCGGCGGCCGAGGCGCGGCTGAAGGCCGCCGGGGTGGCGGAGGTGTCGCTGGTGCAGCGGCATGGCTCGCTGGTGGACACGGTGCTGCAGTTCGAGGCGGAGGCCGACCTGCTGGTGGTCGGCAAGCGCGGCGAGGATGCGGATTTCGCCGTGGGCCATCTGGGCGCGAATCTGGAGCGCGTGCTGCGCGCCAGCATTCGCCCGGTGCTGGTCGCCGCCCGCGCCTTCCGCCCGATCCGCCGCTTCGCCATCGCCCATGATGGCGGCCGGGCGGCGCAGCTGGCGGTGGACTACGCCGCCGGCAGTGCGGCGCTGGAGGGGCTGGAGGGGGAGCTGCTGACGGTGGCCGCCGATGTCGCGTCCGGCCGCGCCTTGCTGGAGGCGCCGGCGGCCCGGCTGGCGCAGGCCGGGCGGACGCTGCGCAGCACCGTCCTGGCCGGGGAAGCGGAGGCGGCGATCGCCGCCCATGTCGCGGAAGCCGGCATCGATCTTCTGGTGATGGGCGCCTATGGCCATGGCCGCCTGCGCAACCTGATCCTGGGCAGCACCACCACGGCGCTGCTGCGCGCCTGCCGGATTCCGGTGCTGGTGTTCCGTTGAGGCGCCGCCGCGCCGATTGATTGCGCTTGAATCACCAATCCGTTCCCCATAGCGTCCAAGCCCGGGCGATGTCTGGCCGAGACCAGTTCCGCGCACATGGCCATCAAGGCCATGGCACATCGCTTGCAAGGGCTTCGGGCAAGGCACTGGGAGTAAGTCGGGATGAAGATGGGTGTTTCGCTGCTGATGGCGGCGGCCGCGATGCTTGGCCTTTCGGGGGCCGCATCGGCGCAACAAACGCTGGAACAGGTGCGCAGCCGTGGCAACCTGAACTGCCAGGTCGGACTGCCGACGCCGGGCTTCTATGCCCTGGCCGCCAACGGCACCTGGTCCGGCATGGACGTGGACATGTGCCGCGCCGTCGCTGCGGCGATCTTCAACGATCCGTCGAAGGTGCAGTACCAGTCGGTGACCTCCGCGGTGCGCTTCACCTCGCTGGCCAATGGCGAGAGCGACATGCTCTCCCGCACCACGACCTGGACGGCGGTGCGTGACGGGCAGCTCGGCCTCGAATTTGCCGGCGTGAACTTCTACGACGGCCAGGGCTTCGTCGTGCCGCGTTCCTCCGGCATCACCTCCGCCCGGCAGCTGGACGGCGCCACGGTCTGCGTGCTGACCGGCACGACGACGGAGCTGAACCTGGCCGACTATTTCCGCGCCAACAACATGCGCTTCACCGCGGTGACGAACGAGAACGTCAACGTGCTGGTGGAGACCTATCTGGGCGGCGGCTGCGACGCCTATACCAACGACAAGTCGGGCCTCGCCGCGCGCCGTTCCGCCTTCCCGACCCCGAACGACCACGTGATCCTGCCGGAGACCATCTCCAAGGAGCCGCTGGGCCCGGTGGTCCGGCATGGCGACAACAACTGGGGTGACATCGTCCGCTGGGTGCTGTTCGGCATGATCGAGGCCGAGGAGATGGGCGTCTCCTCCGCCAATGTCACGCAGATGCTGCAATCGCCGAATCCCGGCATCAAGCGGCTGCTGGGCACCGAGGGCAATGTCGGCCAGGGCATGGGCCTGCCGGCGGACTTCATGGTGCGGGTGCTGCGCCATGTCGGCAACTATGGGGAGGTGTATGAGCGCAATGTCGGCGCCAATACGCCGATCGGCATCCCGCGCGAACGGTCGCTGAACGCGCTGTGGACCAATGGCGGCATCCTCTACCCCATGCCGTTCCGCTGAGACCCCGTCTCCCATAGGCCGGGCCGCGATGGGCTGAGGCCGGGGGCCGCGCAGGGTGCGCGGCCCGCCCTTGGCCTTCACGCGGCCCGTGCGCAAGCAGGGCTGCCCATGTCCCAATCCAGCGCGCCCCCCACCGCGGCGATCCGCCGGCCGGCGACGACGCCGATGCGCCTTGGCGCCTTCGTCAACGATGCGACGGTGCGGGCCATCTTCTACCAGGCCGTCACCTTCGCCGCCGTGGTCGGGCTGATCTGGTACCTGGTGTCCAACACCATCGCCAACATGGCGACGCGCGGCATGTCGGCGGGCTTCGACTTCCTGGATGTCTCGGCCGGCTTCAACATCGCCTTCACCCTGATTCCGTACCGGGAGGGCGACAGCTACCTGCGCGTGTTCCAGGTGGGCATCGCCAACACGCTGCTGGTGGCGGTGATCGGCATCGTCTTCGCCAGCGCGCTGGGGCTGGTGGTGGGGCTGGCGCGGCTTTCGACCAACTGGCTGATCCGCACGCTGGCGCGCTGGTATGTGGAGGTGCTGCGCAACACGCCGCTGCTGCTGCAGATCATCGCCTGGTATTTCGGCGTCTTCAACCTGCTGCCGCGGCCGCGGGAAAGCATCGCGCTCGGCGGCTTCATGTGGCTGAACAACCGCGGCGCCTATTTCCCGGCCCCCGTGCCGCAGGATGGCTTCGAGACGGTGCTGGGCGCGCTGGCGCTGGCCGTCGGCGCGGCCATCGCCGTCAGCGTCTGGGCGCGCCGCCGGCTGCGGGAGACGGGCCGCGCCTTCCCTGCCGGCCTGGTCGGCTTCGCCCTGGTGGCGGGGGTGCCGCTGCTGGTCTACCTGGCCCTGGGCGCACCGCTGGGGTGGAACTGGCCGGCGCTGCGCGGCTTCAACTTCGTCGGCGGCTTTTCCGTGCCCCCCGCCTTCTGCGCGCTGGTGGTGGCGCTGTCGATCTACACCTCCTGCTTCATCGCGGAGATCGTGCGCGCCGGCATCCAATCCGTCGGCCACGGCCAGACGGAGGCGGCGCGGGCGCTGGGCGTGAAGCCCTCGCGCACCATGCGCTTCATCATCCTGCCACAGGCGATGCGCGTCATCATCCCGCCGCTGATCAGCCAGTACCTGAACCTGACGAAGAATTCCTCGCTGGCCATCGCCATCGGCTTCCCCGACCTCGTCAGCGTCTGGATGAACACCTCGCTGAACCAGTCCGGCCGGGCGATCCCGATCGTGGCCATGACCATGGGCTTCTACTGCGTGGTCAGCCTGATCGTTTCCTTCGCGCTGAATGCCTACAACCGACGCATCCTGCTGCGGGAACGCTGAGATGTCCGATGCGACGCGCCCCGAACCGCTGGTCTTCGCGCCGAAGCCCGCCGACCCGCCGCCGCCCAGCAGCATCGGCGCGGTGGGCTGGATGCGCGCCAACCTGTTCTCCTCCGTCCCGAACGCCCTGCTGACCTTCCTCGGCGCCTGGATCCTGTACGTCACCGTCGCGGCGGTGCTGGACTGGGCGCTGGTGAAGGCGGTGTGGGAGGCCGAGAACCGCCGGCAATGCCTGGACATGGTGGGCCGCGCCGGCGCCTGCTGGCCCGGCGTCGCCGCCTGGATCCCCAACCTGATCTACGGGCTGTACCCGAAGGACCAGGCCTGGCGCATCGACCTGGGCGCGGTGCTGCTGGTGGCCTGGGCGCTGCCGCTGTGGCTGCCGCGGGTGCGCTCCAAGGTCGCCATCGGCCTGTGCCTGGTGCTGCTGTTCCCGCTGCTGGCCTCCTACCTGTTCATGGGCGGGGCGAAGGGCGTGGTGTGGACCGCGGCCATCGCGCTGGGGCTGGCGGCCTTCCTGTGGTGCTGGCTGACGGCGCTGGCCGAGATGCGCCGGGGCATCTCCTTCGGCGCGCTGATGGCCCGCCTGCTGGGCGCGCGCGACGACGCCAGGGCGGCGCGGATCGGCCAGGCGTCGCTGCTGGCGCTGTATCTGGTGGCGCTGGCCCTGGTGCTGCCGCTGGAGCTGGTGGAGGTGCCGACGCGGCTCTGGGGCGGGCTGTTCCTGACTCTGGTGATCTCCGGCATCGGCATCACCTTCTCGCTGCCCGCCGGCGTGCTGCTGGCGCTCGGCCGGCGGTCCGAGATGCCGCTGATCCGGGTGTTCTGCGTCACCTTCATCGAGCTGTTCCGCTCCGTCCCGCTCATCACCATCCTGTTCATGTTCAACACCATGCTGCCGCTGTTCCTGCCGGCCGGCGTGGAGGTGAACCGGCTGCTGCGCGCCATCGTCGCGGTCTGCCTGTTCGCCTCCGCCTATATGGCGGAGATCGTGCGCGGTGGGCTGCAGGCGATTCCGAAGGGGCAGTACGAGGCGGCGGCCGCCATGGGGCTGGGCTTCTGGCAGTCCACCGGCTTCATCATCCTGCCGCAGGCGCTGCGCATCATGATCCCCTCCATCGTCGGCAACTTCATCGGCCTGTTCAAGGACACCACGCTGGTCTCCATCATCGGCCTGTTCGACCTGCTCAGCATGTCGCGCGCGGTGGGCGAGGATACCCGCTGGCTCGGCCTGTTCATCGAGCCCTTTTTCTTCATCACGATGATCTACTTCGTCTTCTGCTTCCTGATGTCGCAGTACAGCATCAACCTGGAACGCCGGCTGGGCGCGGGGCAGCGCCGATGAACCCGGCAGGCAGGAGCGGCCCGGCGATCGAGCTGGTCGGCGTCAGCAAGTGGTACGGCACCTTCCAGGCGCTGAAGGGCATCGACCTGGCGGTGGCGGAAGGCGAACGCGTGGTGGTCTGCGGGCCCTCCGGCTCCGGCAAATCCACCATGATCCGCTGCATCAACCAGCTGGAACGCCATCAGAAGGGCGACATCCGCATCCATGGCCAGGCGCTGTGCGGGGAGCCGAAGCGGGATGCGCCGATCCTGCGGGAGACCGGCATGGTCTTCCAGTCCTTCAACCTGTTCCCGCACATGACGGTGCTGGAGAACTGCACCTTCGCCCTGACCTGGGTGCGGCAGATGCCGCAGGTGGAGGCGGAGCGGATTGCCATGGCGCATCTGGAACGGGTGCGCATCCCCGAACAGGCGGCCAAGTACCCGCTGCAACTGTCCGGCGGCCAGCAGCAGCGCGTCGCCATCGCCCGCGCGCTGTGCATGGCGCCGCGCATCATGCTGTTCGACGAACCCACCAGCGCGCTCGACCCCGAGATGATCAAGGAGGTGCTGGAGACGATGGTGGAACTGGCCTCCACCGGCATGACCATGGTGGTGGTGACGCATGAGATGGGCTTCGCCCGGACCGTCGCGGACCGCGTGGTGTTCATGGACCAGGGCGAGATCGTGGAGCAGGCGGCGCCGGCCGATTTCTTCTCCGCCCCCCGCTACGACCGCACCCGGATGTTCCTCAGCCAGATCCTGTAGGCCTGCCGCTTCCCGCCGGGGTCTTGCCTTCCCGGCCCCGGGGGCGTTCTGCTACCCCCGACGCAGCATCAGGCGAGAAGGCGGCAGCATCCCATGCCCAACGAATCCGCGACCGAGCAGGCCGCACCGGAGGACCTCTGGCGACTGCGCCGCAGCCTCGACAACATCGACACCGCCCTGGTCGCCATGCTGGCCGAGCGTTTCCGGGTGACGCGGGCGGTGGGCCAGCTCAAGGCCCGGCACCGGCTGGATGCCGTGGATGTGGCGCGGGAGGAGGCGAAGGTCGCCCGCCTGCGGGAAGCGGCCACCCGCGCCGGGCTGGATGAGGATTTCGCCGAGGAGTTCATCCGCCGGGTGATGGCGGAGGTGGTCCGCCAGCACCGCGAGATCGCCCAGAAGGGCTGAGCACCTACCCCTTGGCCGGCGTCTCCACCCGCAGATAGCGGTCCTCCAGCGCCCGCCAGGTGGCGTTGTCGAACAGCTCCCACAGCTTGCCATGGCTGTACATGCTGCCCGAGACGGCGTTGGTGGAGCCGGTCTCCTTCAGCGAGGCCAGCATCTCCATGCCGGCCTTGGCGATCAGCCGGGTCAGCGCATTGGGGTAGATCGCCAGGCGGAAGCCCAGCGCCTGCAGGCGCTCGGCCGGCAGGATCGGGGTCTTGCCGCCTTCGACCATGTTGGCCAGCAGCGGCACGTCCGGGAAGGCCTGGCCGACATCGGCCAGTTCGGCCTCCGATTGCGGGCTTTCCACGAAGATCACGTCGGCCCCGGCTTCCCGGTACTGCCGGGCGCGGCCGATGGCGGCCGCCAGGCCTTCCCCGGCGCGGGCATCGGTGCGGGCGATCACCACGAAATCCGCATCCCGCCGCGCTTCCACCGCGGCGCGGATGCGCATCTGCATCTCCTGCGCCGGGACCAGCTTGCGCCCCGGCTCATGCCCGCACTTCTTCGGCCATTCCTGATCCTCGATCTGGATGCCGGACACCCCCGCGCGTTCATACTCCCGCACCGTGCGGATGACGTTCAGCGGGCCGCCATAGCCGGTATCGCCATCGGCGATGACGGGGATGGAGACGACGTCGCAGATGCGGCGCAACCGGTCCAGGATCTCGCCGAAGGACAGCGCGCCGACATCCGGCGCGCCCAGCGCGCTCATGGAAATGCCGGCGCCGGTGACATACAGCGCCGGGAAGCCGGAGGCCTGCACCAGGCGGGCGGTGACGCAGTCGAAGGCGCCAGGGGCCAGGAACAGGTCCGGCCCGGCCAGAAGCTCGCGCAGCCGGCGGTTGCGGCCGGGCGAATCGGCGAAGCCGATGGGCAGCACGGGGCCGGACGGGGGGGCGTTGGCGTCGGGCATGGCGGAGCTCCTTCTTGTGCGGCGCCGAAGAGTGCTTCCCCCGCGGCACCGGCCTGTTCCATCCTACTGCCATGCAACGCCGCAGGGACCCAGCCCCCATGATCGCCGCCTTCCCCACCCGCCGACACCTGTTCGCCAGCGGCCTCGCCCTGGCCGCCGCGCCGCTCGCCGGCCCGGCCCGGGCGCAGGGGCGGCCGCTGCGCATCATCATGCCCTTCCCGCCCGGCCAGGGGTCGGACCTGCTGATGCGCCTGCTGGCGGAGCGGCTGACCGGGCCGCTGGGCCAGCCGGTGGTGGTGGAGAACCGGCCTGGGGCCGGCGGCACGCTCGGCATGGATTATGCCGCCAAGGCGGCGCCGGACGGGCTGACCATCGTGATGGGCGGCAGCGGGCCGACCACCATCGCGCCCAGCCTGTACCCCAACCTGCCCTATGACCCGCTGCGCGACATGACGCCGATCTGCCTGATCGCCAGCGTGCCGCAGCTCTTCGTGGTGAACCGGGATTTCCCGGTGCGCACGGTCGCCGAGCTGATCGCCCGGGCCAAGGCCGATCCCGGCGGCATCTTCTATGCCTCCTCCGGCAACGGCACGACGCAGCATCTGAATGTGGAGATGTTCGCCGCGATGACGGGCACCCGCCTGACGCATGTGCCCTATCGCGGCTCCGGCCCGGCGCTGACCGACCTGGTGGCGGGGCAGGTGCCCTTCCTGTCCGACACGCTGGCGGCGCTGACGCCGCTGGTGCGGGATGGCCGGGTGCGGGCCATCGGCGTCACCTCCCGCGCCAGGTCGCCCTTCTTCCCGGACGTGCCCTCGATCCATGAACAGGGTGTGGAGGGCTATGAATCGGTGGGCTGGATCAGCCTGCTCGGGCCGAAGGGGCTGCCGGACGCGCAGGCCGCGCGGATCGAGGGGGAGGTGGGGAAGATCCTGGCCCAGCCCGATTTCCAGGCGAAGCTGGCCGAACAGGCCTTCACCCCGAGCTTCCTCGGCCGGCGCGACTTTGCCGCCTTCATCACCAGCGAGACGACCAAGTGGCGCCGCGTGGTGCAGACGGCGGGGGTGAAGCTGGACTGAGGGCCCGGCCGGCCGCGCGCCAAGGCGACCCGATTCCGGGTTGTGGAGCGCGTGGCCGATACACCCCACGGTGGCGTCGGTCCCTGGCATGGCACATGCATGCTCCGCGCGCCCACCAGGAGGGGACCCGGGATGATGCGCCACCGCCTTGCCTGCTTCATGCGACGCGAAGGGCGGGGCGGAACACCCGCATGACCCCCGCACCCTGGTCCCACGCGGCGATCCCGGTGATCGACATCGGCGGCCTGACCTCCGCCGAGCCGGCGCGGCGCAAGGATGTGGCCTGGCAGATCCACCGCGCCTGCCGCGACACCGGCTTCTTCTACGCCGCCGATCACGGCATCCCGCAGTCGCTGCTGGAGGGGCAGTTCGCCGCGGCGCGCGCCTTCTTCGCCCTGCCGGAGGCGGCGAAGATGGCGGTGCAGTTCCGTCCCGGCGCGCATAACCGGGGCTATGAGGCGCTGCGGCGCCAGCGCCTGGATGCGCAGGCGCCGCCCGACCTGAAGGAGAGCTTCATGTTCGCCGGCGAGACGCCGGACGGCCCGCCCAACCAATGGCCCGAGGGGCTGCCCGGCTTCCGGGCGCAGATGGAAGCCTACCAGGGCGCCGTGACCTCGCTGGCCGATCGGCTGATTCGCGCCGTGGCGCTCTCGCTCGATCTGTCGGAGAGCTATTTCTCGGATGGCTTCGTGGCGGTGAAGCCCTCCATCCGGCTGCTGCACTACCCGCCGCAGCCCAAGGACGCGGCGCTGGACCAGCTGGGTGCCGGGGCGCACACCGATTGGGGCGCGCTGACCCTGCTGCTGCAGGATGATGCGGGCGGTCTCGAGGTCTGCAACGCCGAAGGGCAGTGGATCGCTGCCCGGCCGATCCCCGGCACCTTGGTGGTCAACCTGGGGGACATGGTGCGGCGCTGGACCAACGACCTGTACCAGTCCACCCGGCATCGCGTGCGCAGCTCCGCCAGCGGCCGCAGCCGCTACGCCTGCGCCGCCTTCTACAGCCCGCGGCGCGACTATGTGGTGCGCTGCGTGCCGACCTGCCTGCCGGAAGCCGGCCCGCCGCACTACGCGCCCTGCACCACGGGCGAGCACATGGACGAGATGGTGCGCCGGACCTACGGCGGGTGAGGCCGGAGACCGTCTCGCTCCGCCTGCGCGACGGCGTGCGGCTGGATGCCGATCTGTGGCGCCCGGCCGCGCCCGGCCCGCATCCGGTGCTGCTGATGCGCCAGCCCTATGGGCGGCGGATCGCCTCCACCGTCGTCTTCGCGCATCCCGCCTGGTACGCGGCGCAGGGCTACATCGTGGTGATCCAGGATGTCCGCGGCAGCGGCACATCGGAAGGCGATTTCCTGGCCTATGCGGCGGAGGCCGAGGACGGGGCGGAGGCCATCGCCTGGGCCGCCGGCCTGCCCGGTGCCGATGGCCGGGTGGCGATGTATGGCTTCTCCTACCAGGGGGCGGCGCAGCTGCTGGCGCTGTCGCGGGCGCCGGCGGCGCTGAAGGCGATGGCGCCGGCCATGGCGAACTGGGACCTGCATGGGGAAAAGGCGCGCGACAAGGGCGCCTTCCTGCTGGCCGGCAATGCCTTCTGGGCGGCGCAGATCGGCGCCATCCAGGCGCGCCGCGCCGGCGATGCCGCTTCCCATGCCGAGCTGGCGGCGGCCGGGCCAGACATGTTTCAGGGGCCGGTGCCGGCCGCGCCGGCCGTGCTGGACCGCCATGCCGGCCTGCACCACCACGCGCTGTGGCGCGACGCGCCGGCGGACCATCCCTATTGGCAGCGCGCCTCCCCGGCGCAGGCGCTGGCGGGCACCGAGGCGGATGTGCCGGCGCTTTGGGTGGGCGGCTGGTTCGACTATCACCTGGACGGCACGCTGGCCGGCTATCGCGCGCGGGCGGCGGCGGGCGGCGCGCAGTGGCTGATGATCGGGCCCTGGCCGCACCTCGCCTGGTCCGCGCTGGGCGCTGGTGCCGATTTCGGGCCGGCGGCGGTGTCCGATGTCGATGCCCTGCAGGTGGCGCTGTTCGACCATGTGCTGAAGGGCAGGGCGCTGGAAGGCTGGATGGCGGCCTGCCGCGTCCGGCTGTTCGACCTCGGCCGGCGTGCCTGGCGCGACTTCGCCACGCTGCCGGAGCCGGCGATGCACCCGCTGTTCCTGGCCGGCGATGGCCGCAGCGCGGTGCGGCTGCGGGATGGCGGCCTCGCTGCCACCCCGCCGGCGGCCGAGGCGTGGGAGCGGGTGACGCACGATCCCTGGCGCCCGGTGCCGGCGCTGGGCCTGCATCATGGCGGCCCGGCCTGGTGCGACCGCGCCGCGATCGATGCGCGCTTCGACGTGCTGGCCCTCACCACCGCGCCCCTGGCCGCACCGCTGGACCTGGTGGGGGAGCCGGAGCTGGTGGCGACGGTGCAGGCGGATGCGCCGAGCTTCGACCTGAACGCGACGCTGTGCCTGGTGACGCCGGAGGGGCGCAGCTTCGCCCTCTCCCAGGCCCATGCGGTGCTGGCGGGCGGGCCGGTGCGGCTGCGGCTGCGGGCGCTGTGCATCACCCTCGCGCCCGGCGACCGGCTGCGCCTGTCGCTGGCCGGCGCCTGCTTCCCCGCCTATCCGGTGAACCCCGGCACCGGCACGGATCCCCGCGCGGCGACGGCGGCGGAGGCCGTGCCGATCACGCTCGCACTGCGCTGCGGCGGCGCCGATCCGGCACGGCTGCTGCTGCCGGTGGCGGGGGGGTGATCCGGGCAGCGCGGTGGGGTTCAGGTGGCGGCGATCTCCGCCACCACCTGCCGCGCCGCCCGCGTCACGCCCGCCAGGGTGGCGGAGGCCGCGCCCGTCCAGTCGCCATAGCCCAGCAGCCAGAGCCTGGGCTCCGCCAGGCAGCGGCCGGAGGCGGTGACGGCCACCGGCGCGCCGGCCGGACCGGCTTCCAGCCCCAGCGGCGCCAGATGGTCCAGCGCCGGGCGGAATCCGGTGCACCAGATGATCGCGTCGGCCTCGAACCGCGCGCCATCCGGCCAGACGCCGCCCCGGGCCTCCAGCCGCGCCAGGGGCGGCCTGCCTTCCAGCAGCCCGCGCGCCCGCGCCGCCGCCACCGCCGGCACCTGCACGATGTTGCCGAGCCCGCCCGCCGGCAGGCCCTCCGGCGGCGGCAGGCCCTGCCGGGCGGCCTGCCAGCGGGCGGTGGCGCGTTCGAACAGCACGCGGCCATCGACCTCCGGCGGCAGGAACACCGGCGGGCGTTCCGTCACCCAGGCCAGCGCCGCCGCGTGGCCGTCCAGATCGGCCATCACCTGTGCGCCGGAATTGCCGCCGCCCACCACCAGCACGCGCTGCCCGGCGAAATCCTGCGGCCGGCGATACTGGGCGGAGTGGATCTGCCGACCGGCGAAGCGGGCGCGGCCGGGCAGGTCCGGCAGGTGCGGCGCGCTCCAGGTTCCGGTGGCGCTGATCACGGCGGGGGCGGTCCAGCTTCGCCCATCCTCGGCTTCCGCCCGCAGCCCCGCCGCCGCGCGATGCAGGCCGGTGACCCGCACCGGGCGCAGCACCGGGATGGCATAGCGCGCTTCATAGGCGGCGAGGTAGGCGATGACGGCGTCGCGGCCGGGAAAGCCGCCCCCGGGCAGCGGCGGCATGGCCCAGCCGGGCAGCGCATTGTGCTGCGCCGGGGAGAACAGGGTGAGCGTGTCCCACCCATGCTGCCAGGCGCCGCCTTGTGCCGGGCCGGCATCCAGCAGCTGGAAGGAAAGCCCGGCGCGGCGCAGGAAATAGCCGGCGGCGAGTCCGGCCTGGCCGCCGCCCAGCACCAGGACCTGCGGCATGGTCACGCCCGGGGCGTGGCCGGCGCGGCCTGCAGCAGCAGCAGCGCCAGGCAGGCGGCGACCGAGAGCCCGCCGGTCAGCAGCAGCGCGGCGCCGACGCCGCCGGCTTCCAGCAGCAGGCCGAACAGGAAGGGCGCGCCGGACTGCAGCAGCCGTGCCGGGGCGCCGAGCAGGCCCTGCCGCGCGCCATAGCCGCCGGGACCGAAGACGGCGAGCGGCAGCGTGCCCTTGGCGATGGTCATCACGCCATTGCCCATGCCGTGCAGCACCGCGAAGGCCGCCGCCGCCGGCCCGCCGAACACGGCCAGCACCAGCGCCCCCAGCGGATGGCCGAGCGCGGCCAGGCGGGCGGACACCAGCGGGTGGAAGCGCCGCAGCAGGCCGAATTCGGCGACGCGCGCCGCCACCTGCGCCGGGCCGATCAGCGCCCCCGCCGCCACCGCCGCGGCGCTGGTGGCGCCGGCCGCCTGCAGCAGCGTGGGCAGGTGCGCCGCCATGGCGCCGGCAATGAACCAGGTCGCGGCGAAGACGAAGGCCAGCAGCGGCATGGCCAGGCGCGAGGGCGGCGGCCCGGCTTCCGCCGCCGCCGCGGCGTGGCGTTCCGGCGGCGGCGCCGGCGGCACCAGCAGCCGGTTCAGCGGCAGGCCCAGCAGCAGGTGCAGCCCGGCCCAGGCGAGGCAGGTGCCGCGCCAGCCGAAGCCTTCCTCCAGCAGGGCGGAGACCGGCCAGGCGACGGTGGAGGCGAAGCCGGCGATCAGCGTGATGCCGGTGATCGGCGCCCGCGCGGCGCGGCCATACAGCCCGGCCAGGGTGGCGAAGGCGGCATCGTAGAGGCCGAGCGACATGGCCAGCCCCATCACCAGCCAGGCCGCCGCCAGCCACCAGAAGCCGGGCGCCAGCGCCAGCCCCGCCAGCCCCGCGGCGAAGACCAGGTTGGACAGCGCCAGCACGCCGCGGCCGCCGCGCACATCGATGGCCCGGCCCACCGCCGGGGCGACGAGCGCGGAGAGGATCAGGCTGGCGGAGAAGGCGCCGAAGACCCAGGAGGAAGGGATGCCGAAGCTGTCCGCCATCGGCACCGCCAGGATCGCCGGCAGGTAGTAGGAGGACCCCCAGGCCAGGGTCTGCGCCGAGCCCAGCGCGATGACGACGCGGCGCGACCCCGCCGGGGCAGGCTCGTTCACGGCGTGCCGCAGCAGGGGGCGGTGGCGGCCAGGGCGGGCTTCGGCGCGCAGCAGGCACCCTGCGGCGTCACCGGGGTGCAGCAGGCGGCGGCCGCGGTGTCGGTGCGGCAGACGCCGGTTTCCGGCAGCACCAGTTCCACCCGCCGTGCCGCGGCCAGGTCGCCGGCCAGATGCGCGGCGATGCTGCGCACCTGCTCATGCCCCGTGGCCAGCAGGAAGGTGGGCGCGCGGCCGTAGCTCTTCATGCCGGCGATCCAGAAGCCGGGCTCCGGATGCCGCAACTCGGCCTCGCCATGCGGGCGTACGGTGCCGCAGCTGTGCAGGTTGGGGTCGATCAGCGGCGCCAGGGCGGGGGTTGCCTCCACCGCCGGGTCCAAGGCCAGCCGCACCTCCCCCAGGAAGGACAGGTCCGGGCGGAAGCCGGTGGCGGTGACCAGGCGGTCGGCGCGCAGCGTGACCGTTTCCTCCCCCTGCCGGCCCTGGATCGCCAGCGCACCCGCCTCCTCCGAGATGCCGTCGAGCAGGAAGGGGGCGATGAGGCTGACGGCGCCGGCTTCCACCAGCGCCCGCGCCTCCGCCCCCAGCGCGCCGCGCGCCGCCAGCCCATCCGCCGCGCCGCCGCCGAAGCTGATCGCATCCGGTGCCCGGCGCATCGCCCAGAGGATGCGCGTGCCCGGTGCCTGCCGCGCCAGTGCCACCAGATCCAGCACCGCGTTCATGGCCGAATGGCCGCCGCCGAGCACCAGCGTGGTGCGGCCGGCATGGGCGGCCCGCGCCGCGCCCAGCACATCCGGGATGCCGGTGGCGATGCGCGCGGCGTGCGCCGCCTCGCCCGGCGCCGGCATGCCATGCGCGCCGGCGGGGTTGGGGCGGGACCAGGTGCCGGAACAGTCCAGCACCGCCCGCGCGGCCAGCACCGCCTCGCCCCGTGCGGTGGCCAGGTGCAGCATCAGCGGCAGGGCGGCACGATCCGCCGCATCGCGCAGCCGGCCATGGTCGCGCCGCGCCACGCCGAGCACGCGCGCGCCGGTGCGCACCACCGGGCCCAGCGCCTCGGCCAGCGGCTCCAGGTATTGCGCGACCATCTCCGCCCCGGTGGGGAAGGTCTCGGGGTCCGGCGCCGTCCAGCCGCCGGCTTCCAGCAGGCCGCGCGCCGCGGCATCCGTGTTGTAGCGCCAGGGGGAGAACAGCCGCACATGGCCCCATTCCCGCATGGCGGCGGCAATGCGCGGCCCGGCTTCCAGCACCACCGCTTCCTGCCCGCGGGCGCGGAGATGCGCGGCGGCGGCCAGCCCGATGGGGCCGGCGCCGATGATGGCGACGGGCAGGGTCATGCGGGATCGTCCTTTCCACAGCCAAAGGCGCGGCCGGTATCGGCCAGCGCGGTGGTCGCTTCCATCCAGGCCTCCAGCGCCACGGCGAAGGCGGCGCGGCCGGCGGGTGTCAGGGCATAGACCCGGCGCGTGCGCCCCTGCACCAGCGCATCCTGGCCGGTGACGAAGCCGCCGGCCTCGAAATCACGCAGCACCGGGTAGATGGTGCCCTCGCTGGGGGAACAGCAGCCGCCGGTGACGCGGGCGACGCGGCGCGCGATCTCGTAGCCATGCAGCGCCTCGTCATGCAGGACGCGCAGGATGAAGAATTTGGACAGGCCCATCTTGATGGTGCCCGCCCAATAATCCCGGGCGCCGTAGTCGATGCGCGGCGGGGCCGCGCGGGGGGGGTGTTCCATGCCCCGCAGTCTAATACCGCAAGGCTCAAGGCATCAACCCCCGATGCAGTACCTCAGGCCGGCGCGGGCGCCACCGGCAGCCGGGCCCGGCGCGGCGTCGCCAGCCGTTCCAGCGCCAGGTAGACCGCCGGCGTGGTATACAGAGTCAGCAGTTGGGACAGCACCAGCCCGCCGATGATGGTGATGCCCAGCGGCTGGCGCAGTTCCGCCCCCGGCCCGGTGGCGATGGCCAGCGGCACGGCGCCGAACAGCGCGGCCAGGGTGGTCATCAGGATGGGGCGGAAGCGTTCGCGGCAGGCTTCCAGGATCGCCACCATGCCGCCCGCGCCGCCTTCGCGTTCATGCGCCAGGGCGAAATCCACCATCATGATGGCGTTCTTCTTCACGATGCCCATCAGCAGGATCACGCCGATCATCGCGATCACGCTGAAGGGGGTGCCGGTGGCCAGCAGTGCCAGCAGCGCGCCGATCCCCGCCGTGGGCAGGGTGGACAGGATGGTCAGCGGGTGGATCAGGCTTTCGTACAGCACGCCCAGCACGATGTAGATGGTGACCAGCGCCGCCAGGATCAGCAGCGGCAGGCCGCTGAGGAAGCTCTGGAAGGTGCGGGCATTGCCGGCGAATTCGCCGCGGATGCCGGGCGGCATCTGGATATCGAGCGCCGCCTGCTCCACCAGCCGCGTCGCCGCCCCCAGTTCCACCCCCTCGGCCAGCGAGAAGCTGATGCTGGCGGCCGGGAACAGCCCCTGATGGGTGATCGAGCGCGGTGCCACGCTGCGTTCCAGCCGCACCAGCGCGCCCAGCGGCACCGGCCCGTCGCGGCCGGGGACGAAGATGTCCTGCAGCTGCCCCGGATCCTGCGTCAGCAGCGGGTCGATCTCCAGCACCACGCGGTACTGGTTGCGGGTGCGGTAGATGGTGGAGACCTGGCGCTGCGCGAAGGCGTTGTTCAGCGCGCCACCCAGGGCGGAGATGGACACCCCGAGCCGCGCCGCCGCGTCGCGGTCGATGACGAGGCGGGAGATCAGCCCGGTGCGTTCCTGGTCCGAGGACACGTCCACCACCTGCGGCAGGCTGCGCAATTGCTGCACCAGCCGGTCGCTCCAGATGCCCAGCTCCTCGAGGTCCGGGGTCAGCAGCACATACTGGTAGGAGGCATTGCCCTGCCGCCCGCCGACATTGATGTCCGCCTGCGGCCGCATGAAGGTCTGCACGCCGGTGACGCGCGAAAGCGGCGCGCGCAGCCGTGTGATCACCTGCACCGCGGTCAGCCCGCCGCGTGCCGCGCGCGGCTTCAGCCCGATCTGCAGCCGGATGTTGGAGGAGGAGCCGAAGAAGCCGCCGCCGCCGACGGAGGCGGAGATGCTTTCCACCGCCGGATCGGCGCGGATGATCTCCACCACCTGCTCCTGGTAGCCGACCATCGCCTGGAAGGAGGTATCGGGCTGCGCCACGGCGGCGCCGAACAGCAGGTTGGTGTCCTGTTCCGGGAAGAAGGCCTTGGGCACCTGCATGTAGAGCCAGACGGTCAGCACCACGAGGCCGAGGGTGAAGACCACGGTCAGGCGACGCCAGCGCAGCACCACGGCCAGGCTGCGCATGTAGCCCGCCACCAGCGCATCCATCGCGCGCTCGAACCCGCGGCCGAACCGGCCGGGCGGGCGGGGCGCGGCGCTGCCGAGCGCGACGGCGACCATCGGCGTGACGGTCAGGGAAATGACCGCGGAGATGGCGACGGCGACCGACAGCGTCGCGGCAAACTCGAAGAACATCCGGCCGACCAGCCCGCCCATGAACAGCAGCGGGATGAACACGGCGATGAGCGAGATGCTCATCGACACCACGGTGAAGCCGATCTGCCGCGCGCCTTCCAGCGCCGCCTGGCGCGGCTTCATGCCGCGTTCCACCAGGCGGGCCATGTTCTCGATCATGATGATGGCGTCGTCCACCACGAAGCCGACCGAGATGGTCAGCGCCATCAGCGAGAAGTTGTTCAGCGAGTAGCCCAGCATCCACATCACGCCGAGCGTGCCGAGCAGCGACAGCGGCACGGAGATGCCGGCGGCCACCACCGCGGATTTGCGGCGGAGGAACATGGCCACCACCAGCACCACCAGCACGATGCTGATCAGCAGCGCGTGCTGCACCTCCGCCACGCTGGCGCGGATGGTCTCCGACCGGTCGCGCATCACGGTGATGTCGATGCCGGCAGGGATCCAGCGCTGCAGTTGCGGGATCAGCGCGGTGATGCCGTCCACCACCTCCAGCACATTGGCGTCGGCCTGCTTGTAGACGGTGAGGATGACGGCCGGGCGGCCGTTGAAGGATCCCGCCTGCCGCCGGTCCCGCGGCCCCTGGGAAACCCGGGCCAGGCTGGACAGGCGCACGATGGCGCCATCCGCCTGGCGCACCACGATGTCGCCGAACTGCTCCGGCGTCACCAGCCGGTCGTTCACCGCGATGGCGGCGGATTGCTCGGGCCCGTCGATCAACCCGGTGGCCTGGGTGACGTTGGCGCCGGTGATGGCGGCGCGGATCTGCTCCAGCGAGACATTGGCCGCCGTCGCCGCGCCCGGGTTCACCGCGACACGGATCGCCGGCTGCTCGGCGCCGGAGATGTTCACCTGCGCCGTGCCATCCACCTGCGACAGGCGCGGCACCACGATGCTGTCCGCCGCGTCGTAGATCTCGCCGGAGGTGACGGTGTCGGACGTCATCGCCAGGATCAGCACCGGCGCATCGCCCGGGTTCAGCTTGCGGAAGCTGGGCTGGCTGGTGAGGCCGGAGGGCAGATCCGCCTGCGCCGCGTTGATCGCCGCCTGCACGTCCCGTGCCGCGCTCTCGATGGAGCGGGAGAGTTCGAACTGCACGATGATGCGGGTGGAGCCGAGCGAGGAGGTGGAGGTCATCTCGCTGATGCCGGGGATCTCGCCCAGCTTGCGCTCCAGCGGTGCGGCGACGGAGGCCGCCATGATGGCGGGGTCGGCGCCGGGCTGGCTGGCCGTCACCGCGATGGTCGGGAAATCCACCTTCGGCAGCGGCGCCACCGGCAGGTCGAAATAGGCCACCAGCCCGGCCAGGGCCAGGCCGATGGCCAGCAGCGTGGTGCCGATGGGCCGCGCGATGAAGGGGGCGGAGATCGACATGCCGCTATTCCGCCGGCGCCGGCGGGGGCACGGGCGCCCGGCCTGCCCAGCGCTGCGCCGCCCCCCGGATCCGCTCCATCGCCAGGTAGATCACCGGCGTGGTGTAGAGCGTGATGACCTGGCTCAGCAGCAGCCCGCCGATGACCGACACGCCGAGCGGCAGCCGCAATTCGCTGCCCGCGCCGCTGCCCAGCACCAGCGGCAGGGCGCCCAGCAGGGCCGCCATGGTGGTCATCATGATGGGGCGGAAGCGCAGCAGGCAGGCTTCGCGGATCGCATCGCGCGGGGCCAGGCCGTGTTCGCGCTGCGCCTCCAGCGCGAAATCGATCATCATGATGGCGTTCTTCTTCACGATGCCCATCAGCAGCACGATGCCGATCAGCCCGATCACCGACAGGTCCAGCCCGAACAGCGCCAGCCCCAGCAGCGCGCCGATGCCGGCGGAAGGCAGGGTGGAGAGGATGGTGATCGGGTGGATGACGCTTTCGTACAGCACGCCCAGGACGATGTAGATGACGACGATGGCGGCCAGGATCAGCCAGCCCTGCCCGGCGAGCGACCGGGTGAATTCCGCCGCATCGCCGCCGAAGGTCCCGGCCGTCGAATCCGGCAGGCCGAGGCTGGCGCGCGTCTCCCGGATCGCCTCCAGCGCGGCGCCGAGCGAGGTGCCGGGGGCGAGGTTGAAGCCGATGGTCACGGCCGGGAACTGGTCCGCGCGGGTGATGGTCAGCGGCCCGCGGCCGCGGGTGATGGTGGCGATCTCCGCCAGCGGGATCTGCGGCGCGATGCCGGTTGCGGTGCCGCCGAGCTGCGTGCTGCTGCCCGGCACGCGCAGCAGGCCGATCGCCGCCGGGTCGCCGGCCTGCGCCGGATCGGCTTCCAGCACCACGCGGTACTGGTTGTTCTGCGCGTAGATGGTGGAGATCTGCCGCTGGCCGAAGGCGTTGTAGAGCGTGGCATCCACCGCCTCCATCGTCACGCCCAGCCGGGCGGCGCGCAGCCGGTCCACCTGCACCATCACGCGCAGCCCGTCCTCCCGCTGGTCGCTGTTCACATCGGCCAGTTCCGGCCGCTGGCGCAGCGCCGCCACCAGCCGCGGCGCCCATTCGCCCAGCGTCGCCGCATCGCTGTCCATCAGCGTGTACTGGTACTGCGTGGCGCCGGGCCGGGTGCCGATCTGGATGTCCTGCACCGGCTGCATGAAGGTCTCGACGCCGGGGATGGCGGCAAGCCGCGGCGCCAGCCGCGCCATCACCGCGCCGACATCGTCCTCGCGTTCCGCCCGCGGCCGCAGCACCGCGGTCAGCCGGCCGGAGTTCTGCGCCGCGTTCACGGTGCCGGCGCCGGCGACCGAGGTGACGGACACCACATCCGGGTCCTGGCGCACCACCTCCGACACCTGGCGCTGCAGGGCGGACATGCGGGCGAAGGAAACGTCCTGCGGCGCCTCCGTCGTGATGGTGATGAGGCCGGTGTCCTGCAGCGGCAGGAAGCCCTTCGGCATCACCACATACAGCGCGATGGTGCCGGCCAGCGTCAGGCCGGCGATCGCCAGCATCAGCGCCTCCCGCGCCAGGGCCCAGTCCAGCGTGCGGGCATAGAGCCGGCGCAGCGCCTCGAACCCGGCCTCGAACAGCTGGGAGATGCGGCCGGGGCGGTCCTGGCCGTGGTCGCGCAGCAGCAGGCCGCACATCATCGGCGTCAGTGTCAGCGACACCACCATGGACACCAGGACGGAGACCGTCAGCACCATGGCGAATTCGCGGAACAGCCGGCCGACCACGCCTTCCATGAACAGCAGCGGGATGAACACCGCAATCAGGGAGACGGTGAGGCTGACGATGGTGAAGCCGATCTGCCTCGCCCCCTCATAGGCCGCGCGCAGCGGCTTCTTCCCCTCCTCGATCAGGCGGACGATGTTCTCGATCATCACGATCGCATCGTCCACCACGAAGCCTGTCGCGATGGTCAGCGCCATCAGCGAGAGGTTGTCCATCGAATAGCCCAGCAGCGCCATCACGCCGAAGGTGCCGATGATGGAGAGCGGCAGGGCCACGCCGGGCACCAGCGTGGCGCGGAGGGTGCGCAGGAACAGGAAGATCACCAGCACCACCAGCACGATGGACAGCACCAGGGTGAACTGCACCTCGTGCACCGAGGCGCGGATCGTCTCCGTCCGGTCCGCCACCACGGAAAGCTGCGCGCCGGCGGGCAGGGCGCGTTGCAGCCCTTCCAGCTGGCCGCGCAGCGCCTCCACCGTCTGCACGATGTTGGCGCCCGGCTGGCGCTGCACGTCGAGCAGCACGGCGGGCTGGCCGTTGTACCAGGCCGCGGTCAGCGTGTTCTCCAGATCCTCCACCGCCACGCCCACGTCGCGCAGCCGCACCGGCGCTTCGTCGCGCCAGGCGATGATGAGGTCCTGGAAGCCCTGCACCGTGGTGATCTGGTCGTTGGCCATGACGGCGGAGGCCTGCTGCGGCCCATCGACCGAGCCCTTGGCGCCGGCGACGTTGCCGGCGGTGACGGCGGTGCGTACCGTCTCCAGCCCGATGCCGTAGGCGGCCAGCCGCCGCGGGTCCACCTGCAGCCGGACCGCCGGGCGCATGTTGCCCTGCACGCCGACGCGTCCCACCCCGCCCACCTGCGCCAGGCGCTGCGCCAGCAGCGTGTCGACGATATCCGAAAGCCGGGCCACCGGCAGCGTCTCGCTGGTCAGCGCCAGGGTCAGGATCGGCGGGTCCGCCGGGTTCACCTTCGCATAGGTTGGCGGGTAGGGCAGGGAGGAGGGCAGGGTGCCGCGCGCCGCGTTGATCGCCGCCTGCACGTCCTGCGCCGCATCGTCGATGTCGCGGCCGAGGTTGAACTGCAGGGTGATGCGGCTGACCGAGGGGCCGGAGACCGAGACCATCTCCGCCAGCCCCGAGATCTGCGCCAATTGCCGTTCGAGGGAGGCCGTGACCAGCACCGCCACCGTGTCCGGCGAGGCGCCGGGCAATTGCGTGGTGACCTGGATGGTGGGGAAATCCACCTCCGGCAGGGAGGAGACGGGCAGGCGGAGATAGCCGTAGAGGCCGGTCAGCAGCACCGCGATGGCGAGCAGCGAGGTGGCGATCGGCCGGGCGATGAAGGGCGCGGAAATGTTCATCCGGGCGCCGCCTCAGCGCCCGGGCGGCGTGGCCGGCGCGCCCCCAGCGGGGCCAGCCGGCGGGGCGCCTGGTGGACCACCCGGGCGGCGCCGCGCCTGGCGCGGGATGGCCACCGGCACCACCGGTTCGGCCACCTGCACGCGGCTGCCATTCACCAGGCGCAGCGCGCCGGAGGAGACGGCGCGTTCGCCGGGCCGGATGCCGCGCTGCACCACGGCCTGCGGCCCGGCGATGGTGCCGAGCGTCAGTGGCCGCTGTTCCACCGTGCCATCCGGCTTGACGATGAAGGCGTAGGGCCCCTGCGGGCCGCGCTGGATGGCGACCAGCGGCAGCAGCACCACGTCGCGCAGCTCCGCCACCTGGATGCGGGTGTTGACGAAGGCGCCGGGCCACAGGCGCTGGTCCGCGTTGTCGAACACCGCCTTCAGCTTGATGGTGCCGGTCGTGGCGTCCACCTGGTTGTCCAGCGTCACCAGCCGGCCGATCGGGTTGGGCGGCGGCGCGCTGCCATCCAGCGGCGCCGGCGCGGCCTCCGCCAGCCGCGCCTCCACCGGCACTGCTCCCGCGGCCAGCGCGTCCCGCACCTGGCCCAGCTGCTGCTGCGGCAGGGTGAAGGTGACGTTGATCGGCCGCAGCTGCGTCACGGTCACGATGCCGGTGGTGCTGCTGCTGCTGACGAAATTGCCGATATCCACCTGCCGCAGCCCGACCCGCCCATCGAAGGGCGCGCGGATGGTGGTGTCGTCCAGATTGGCCCGGGCGTTGGCGATGGTCGCGTCATCGAACTGGAGCTGCGCTTCCAGCTGCGCCACCGTGGCGCGCTGCGTGTCCAGCGTCTGCTGCGAGGTGCCGTTGCTGCGGGCCAGCTGGACATATCGTTGCAGGTCGCGCCGGGCATTGGCCAGCTGCGCTTCCCGCTGCGCCCTTGTCGCCACCGCCTGGTCCAGCGCCGCCTGGTAGCTGCGCGGGTCGATGCGCACCAGCACGTCGCCGGCCGCTACCTGCTGGCCTTCCTCGAAGACGATCTCCGTGATGCGGCCGGAGACCTGTGGCACCACGGTGACGGTGTTGAAGGCCTGCACCGTGCCCAGCGCATCCAGCAGGATGGGCAGGTTGCCGACCGCGGCCGTGGCGGCGGTGACGGGGATGGCGGGCGGGCCGCCGCGCGGCCCCCCGGCGGTGGTGGCCGGCGGCGTGGCGCCGACCCAGCCCTGGCGCCAGGCATGCCAGCCGCCCGCGCCCAGCAGCAGCAGCAGCGCCAGCAGCAGCCAGGGCCAGCGGCGGCGGCGCCTGGCGGAAGGCGGTGGCGCCGCGGCTTCCGGCGCCGGCACCCCGGGCGGCGGGGCCAGGGCGGCTGTGGGCGCGCGCGTGGCCGCGGGTGTGGTCGCGGAGGTGGCGGCTTCGGGCCTGGGGGGGCGGGGCAGGTCGTTCATCGGGCGGAACTCGCTTGGCCGGGCAGCGCAACCGGAAGGGGGGCAGGCGCCGGCGGAACATCGCTCCAGCCGCCGCCCAGCGCCGTGAACAGCCCGGCGGCGGCCAGCAGCCGGTCGGTCTGCGCATCGGCCAGCGCGTTGCGGGCGCTGAACAGGCTGGATTGCACGGACAGCACGGTCAGCAGGTCCACCGTGCCGGCCTGCAGCTGGGCCTCCGCGATCTGGTAGGCGCGCTGGGCGGCACGTTCCCGCGCCCGTTGCAGCGCCACCGCTTCGGTTGCGCGTTGCAGGGCGGAGAGGCTGGTTTCCGTGTCCTGCAGCGCGGCCAGGATCGCCAGGCGGTAAGTCGCCAGCAATTCCTGCTGCCGGGCGCTGAACTGCGCCACCTGGGCGCGCAGCGCGCCGCCGTCGAAGATCGGCGCGGTCAGGCCAGCAGTCAGGCTGTACAGGGTGGAGCCGGGGCGCAGCAGCGTCTCCAGCGCCAGGGACTGCACGCCGCCGCTGCCGGTCAGCGCGATGGTCGGGAACAGCGCGGCGCGGGCGGCGGCGACATTGGCATTGGCAGCCAGCAGGTTGGCCTCCGCCTGCTGCACATCCGGCCGGCGCGCCAGCAGCTCGGCCGGCAGGCCGGGCTCGATCCCCGGCACGGTGATCTCCTCCAGCCGCAGGGCGGCGATGTCGATGGCCCCGGGCGGCACGCCGGTCAGCGTGCCGAGCGCGAAGGCGTTCTGCTCCACGGTCCGTTGCAGGCCGGGGATGGCGGCGCGCTGCTGCGCCACCACGGTTTCCTGCTGCGCCACGTCCAGCCCGGTGGCGGTGCCCACCGCCAGGCGCTGGCGCAGGATGGTCAGGTTGCGGGTCGCGACCTCCAGGTTGCCGCGCTGGATCTCCAGCTGCTCCAGCGCGCCCAGCGCGTTGAACAGGGCATTGGCGACCGCCGACTGGGTGCTGAGCGCGGTGACGCCGATGGCATAGCGTGCGGCGGTGGCGGAGGCGCGGGCGGAGTCCAGGATCGCCCGGTTGCGGCCCCAGAAATCCACCTCGTAGCTGGCGGACAGGCCGGCGCCGAAGCTGTTGCCGGCGGGCGCCGCGCTGCCCGGGTTGCGGTTGCTGGCGCGGGAGCGGCGGGCGGAGGCATCGGCATCCAGGCTCGGCAGCAGCGCGGCGCCGGAAATCCGCACCTCCGCATCCGCCTGGCGCAGCCGCGCGGCGGCGGCGGCCAGGTCGAGATTGCCGGCCATGGCGGCGCGCATCAGCGCATCCAGCTGCGGCGCGTTGAAGCCCTGCCACCAGGTGGCGTCGGGCCAGCGCATCGCCCCCGGCACCGGCGCGGCGGCGGCGCCGCGGAACAGGCCTGGCAGACGAAGGCCGGAGGCGGCCGGGTCGATCCGGGCGGCGCAGCCACTCGCCAGCCCCCCGAGCAGGAGAAGGGCGGAGGCGCGGAGCAAGGGGCGGCGGGTGGCTGGGGAAACCGGCATGCGGCTGTCTATGGACCTGCTGTTGGGCATGGGCGTGGCGCTGGCCGGCGCGATGAAACCTTCTTTGGCCCCACAGCCCGCCGGCCGCCACAGACTTTTGGCTACGAAGCGTTGCGCCGGGTAAGCCGCTGCGACAGCGCCCCGCCACGGCCCGCGGCCGCGTCACAATGCCGGGAGATGCCCCGCCGCCACCCCGGCGCGGGCCAGCCGCCTGGATGAGTCGCGGACATGTCCGGAGACAAGGTTAACGCGCGTTAAGCAAAACTGACTTCTGGACGTAATACGGGGCGGATAGGTGTCCGGCGATGAAACGGCAGCCGACCCAATCCACACGCATGCGCGCCTTCCAGGGACGGCCACCGGCCAGCCCGGGTGCTATGCCGAGTCGCCCCGCCGCATCCCCTATCGCCTGACGCCCTTGGCCGGCCACGCGGTCGGCGACGTTCCGGAGTAATGCCATGAGCCTCAGCACCACCGCGACCAACGCCCTGACCTTCAGCCAGTCCGGCAACCTGGCCCTGGCCGGCGCCGAGATTTCGGCCTTCGATCCGGCGAGCGACAGGCTCTTCGTGACCTCCAGCGCCGGGCTGCAGGTGGTTGACCTGTCCGACCCCGCCGCGCCGTCGCTGGTCTCGACCATCGACTTCACGACGCTGGGCTTCGCCACCACGGACATCACCAGCGTCGCGGTGAAGAACGGCCTGGTCGCCGTGGCCCTGCCGAACGCCGACAAGACCCTGCCGGGCCAGGTGGTTTTCCTGAACGCCGCCGATGGCAGCCTGATCAACGCCGTCACCGTCGGCGCCCTGCCGGACAGCGTGACCTTCACCCCGGACGGCACCAAGCTGCTGGTCGCCAATGAGGCCGAGCTGAACGAGACCGGCACGGATGCCGATGGCAGCGTCAGCATCATCGATGTCAGCGCCGGCGCCGCCAACGCCACCGTCACCACCGCCACCTTCGATGCCTTCGACGGGCAGGAGGACGCGCTGCGCGCCGAGGGCGTGCGCATCTTCGCCGGCCGCAGCGTCTCCCAGGATGTGGAGCCGGAATACATCGGCGTCTCCGCCGACGGCAGCACCGCGCTGGTGACGCTGCAGGAAGCCAATGCCGTGGCGGTGCTCGACATCGCGACCGCCACCTTCACGGACATCGTGGCGCTCGGCACCAAGGATTTCTCGACCCTGCTGGCCGACTACAGCGACCGCGACGGCCCGGGCAACGACCCGCTGCCGGCCAACCTGGTCAACGCCCCGGTCTTCGGCCTGTACATGCCGGACGCGATCGACAGCTTCCAGGCGAACGGCCAGACCTTCTACGTCATCGCCAATGAGGGCGACGACCGTGACGACTTCCTGCCGGATGGCGAGACCATCCGCGTCGGCTCCGGCAGCTACGACCTCGACGACACGGTGTTCCCGAACGAGGCGGATCTGAAGGACAGCGACAATCTCGGCCGCCTCACCGTCTCCAACGCGCCGGGCTTGCGCGGCGACACGGACAATGACGGCGACATCGACCAGATCCTGATGTACGGCGCGCGCTCCTTCTCCATCCTCGACGCCGGCGGCAACATCGTGTTCGACAGCGCCGACGTGATCGAGCGCATCGTCGCCGAGCAGTTCCCGGCCCTGCTGGCCGACGGCCGCAGCGACAACAAGGGTCCGGAGCCCGAGGGCGTCGAGATCGGCCAGATCGGCGACCGCGCCTACGCCTTCGTGGCGCTCGAGCGGTCCAACATGTCGCTGGCCTTCGACGTGACGGACCCGGCGAACGTGACCTACACCGGCGCCATCCAGCGCGACGGCGACGTGAGCCCGGAAGGCGTGCTGCTGATCCCGGCCGCCGATTCGCCCACCGGCCAGGCGCTGCTGGTCACCAGCAACGAGGTGAGCAACACCATCTCCGTCACCGTGGTGGAGGAGACTCCGGCCTTCACGCTTCAGCTGCTGCACTTCTCCGACGGCGAGGCCGGCCTGCTGGCCGGCGAGACGGCGCCGCTGCTGGCCGCGCTGGTCGACGGCTATGACGACACCTTCGCCAACACGCTGATCCTGGCGGGCGGCGACAACTTCATCCCCGGTCCCTTCCTGGCCGCCGGCACCGACAGCTCGGTGGGCGCGGTGCACAGCCGCGGCACCAACCCGGGCGCGGCGGACATCGAGATCCACAACCGCATCGGCGTCGAAGCCTCGACCATCGGCAACCATGAATTCGACCTGGGCACCAACGCCTTCGCCGATGCCGTGGCCGACGCGGCCTTCCCCTACCTCTCCGCCAACCTCGACTTCTCGGCCGAGAGCTCGCTGAACGCCCGCTACACCGAGACGGTCGGCGTGGGCGGCCTGGAGAACGCGACTTCCCTGAACGGCCGCATCGTCTCCTCCGCCGTGGTCGAGAAGGGCGGCGAGGTGATCGGCCTGGTCGGCGCCACCACCCAGGTGCTGGAGGACATCTCCTCCACCGGCAATGTCGAGGTGAAGGGCTTCGAGGGCGAGAACGAAACCAACGACATGGCGCTGCTGGCCGCGCAGCTGCAGCCGGTGATCGACGACCTGATCAGCCAGGGCGTCAACAAGATCATCCTGATGGCGCATCTGCAGCAGATCCAGTTCGAGAAGGAGCTGGCCACCCTGCTGCGCGGCGTGGACATCATCCTCTCCGCCGGCTCCAACACCCGCCTGGGCGACGAGAATGACGAGGCGGTGGCCTTCCCGGGCCATGCCGCCGACTTCGCCGACACCTACCCGCTGATCGCCACCGGCGCCGATGGCGGCACCACGCTGATCGTCAACACCGACAACGAGTACACCTATCTCGGCCGCCTGGTGGTGGACTTCGATGCCGAGGGCCGGATCATCGTCGAGAACCTCGACAACACGATCAACGGTGCCATCGCGGCGACCGAGGAGAACGTGGCCGCGGCCTGGGGCGTCGGCGTCGAGGATCTGGACACCACCGCCTTCGCCGAAGGCACCAAGGGCGCCGAGGTGGCCGAGATCACCCAGGCCGTCGACGCGGTGATCGCCGCCAAGGACGGCAACGTGTTCGGCTTCACCGACGTCTACCTGGAAGGCGAGCGCGCCCAGGTCCGCAGCCAGGAGACCAACCTCGGCAACCTGACGGCCGATGCGAACCGCGAGGCGGCCTCCGACGCGCTGGGCGACCAGCCCTTCATCTTCTCGCTGAAGAATGGCGGCGGCATCCGCGCGCAGATCGGCGCCATCGACGTGGTGAGCGGCGACAAGGAGCCGCCGCTGGCCAATCCGGATGCCGGCAAGCCGGAAGGCGGCATCTCCGAGCTCGACATCGAGAACGCTCTGCGCTTCGACAACCGGCTGATGGTGTTCGACACCACGCCGCAGGGCCTGCTGAACATCCTGGAGTTCGCGGCCGGCATCAACCCGGGTGCCGGCGGCTTCATCCAGCTCGGCGGCGTGCGCTTCGCCTATGACCCGGACAATGCGGCCGGCGAGAAGGTGACCAGCGTCGCGCTGACCAACCAGGCAGGCGAGGTCATCGCCCGCGTGGTGGAGGATGGCGAGATCCTGGCCTCCGCCCCGTCGCTGATCAGCGTGGTGGCGCTGAACTTCACCGCCAACGGCGGCGACGGCTACCCGGTCAAGGCGAACGGCACCAATTTCCGCTATCTGCTGACGGACGGCACGCTGAGCGCGCCGATCGACGCCTCGCAGGATTTCACCGCCTCCGCCAACGTCCCGGCCAATTCGCTGGGCGAGCAGCAGGCGCTGGAGGCCTTCCTGCAGGAATTCCACGGCACGCCGGAGACCGCCTTCAACCAGGCGGACACCCCGGCTTCCGAGGACACCCGCATCCAGAACCTCAACGCCAAGGCCGCTGACACCGTCTTCATGGGCGAGGAAGCGACCGGCGGCGACGGCGCCGACCGCTTCGTCGGCACCGCCGGCGACGACACCCAGACCGGCGGCGCCGGCGCGGACCGCCTGCTGGGCCGCGATGGCGACGACCTGCTGGCCGGCGATGCGGGCGCGGACCGCGTGGTCGGCGATGCCGGTGCCGACACGCTGCTGGGCGGTGACGACAACGACACGATGTGGGGCGGCGCGGGCAACGACACGGTCGTCGGCGATGCGGGCAACGACCGCATCCTGGGCGATGCCGGCGACGACAACCTGTTCGGCCTGGCCGATGACGACGTCATCCTGGGCGGTGCGGACAACGACTTCATCAACGGCGGCGAGGGTGCCGACCGCCTGCTGGGCCAGGCCGGCAACGACACCATCTATGGTGGCCTGGGCGCCGATGTGCTGCTGGGTGGCGCCGGTGCGGACATCTTCAGCTTCGCGGCCTTCGAGGAGAGCCTGCGCGGGCAGTCCGACCGCATCCGCGACTTCTCGATCGCCGACGGCGACAAGATCAGCTTCCAGGATATCGACACCAACGGCGACCTGCCGGGCGACCAGGGCTTCACCTTCGTCGGCGAAGGCGCCTTCCTGGGCGGCGGCGAAGCCTCCATCCGCCTGCTGTTCGGCGCCACCGGCACGGCCATCCAGCTGGATGCCGGCGATGGCGGCGCGGCCGAGATGGTGGTGCTGCTTGTCGGCCAGCCGGCGCTGACGGCGAGCGACTTCATCCTGTAACACCCGTCACGGCACCAGATCCCGGGCGGGCGCCTCGGCGCCCGTCCGGCCTGCCGCCCCGGCGCGGCCCCCTGGCGCTCCGATGATCCATCGGAGCGTTTTTTCGCGTCAGGCGAGGGCCGCGGTGGCGGGCAGCGCCGCGAAGCTCTGCGGTGGCAGGGGCCCCAGGCAGCGCAGGTCGAGGCGGCCAGCCTCGGCAAGGCCCAGGCGGCGCACGGCCGCCTGGAAGTCCGGCACCGCGGCGCGCCGCAGCAGGTAGGCGCGGTGCAGAACCACGCCATTTTCCACCGGCGGCAGCGCCAGGCCGCGTTCCGCGAGCGGGTCCAGCACGGCGGTCAGCGCCGCGGCCTCCGCGTCGCGCAGCGCCGCGAGGGCGGTGTCCACCCGTTCCGCCAGCTGCCGTCGTTCCGCCGGGTCGGACTCCGGGTCGCGCAGCCTTTCGCGCTGATCACGCAGCGCCGGGTCGGCTTCCAGCGCGGCGCGCAGGGCGACGCCATCCTGCCAGCTTGCCTGCACCACCAGTTCCACCCGCCCGGCGATGGCGTCCAGCCCCTCGATCAGCGCCGTGGCATGGCGAGAAAGCCAGGCATCCAGGCCGCGCGGGCCCGGCAGCAGCGTGGCGAAGCGGGCCGGCAGCAGGTCCGTGCGCGCCAGCAGCTGGTCCAGCACCCTCGCATGCGCCAGCAGGTTGCGCCGCGTCGGTTCCGGCACCGCCATGGCCGGCGCCACCAGCGCCGCCAGCTTCCCGATGCGCCGCAGTTCCAGCCTTCCGCCATCCGGTGCCTGGTCCAGCTCCCGCGGGTCGAGCGGGGCATCGGCGCGCATCACGCCGATCAGCTGCAACTGCGCCGGGCAGCCCTTCGCCTGTGCGACACCAATCATGGCGGTCGCCATCGGACTCAGCCTCCACTTCTCGGGCCGCGAGACCCCCTCGGCGCGACACTAGCCGGGCTCGGGTTACCCGCCGGTAAAGGCGGGCCGCAGGCTGGACTTGCGTGCGCCGGCAGTCAGGCGAGTCTTTCCACCGAGACCTCGTGCAGCGCGCGCCCGGTGGCGGCGAAGGCGGAAAGGTTGCCCAGCGTGGTCGCGGCGATGGCGGTCATCGCCTCCGCCGTGAAGAAGGCCTGGTGGGCGGTGACCAGCACATTGGGGAAGGTCAGCAGCCGCGCGAAGACATCGTCCTGCAGCATCCGGCCGGACAGATCCTCGAAGAACAGGTCGCCCTCCTCCTCGTAGACATCCAGGCCGAGCAGCCCGATGCGGCCGGATTTCAGCCCGGCGATCACCGCCCGCGTGTCGACGATGGCGCCGCGGCTGGTGTTCACCAGCATGGCGCCGGGCCGCATCCGGGCGATGGCGGCGGCGTCGATCAGGTGGTGCGTCGCCGGCGTCAGCGGGCAGTGCAGGGTGACGATGTCGGCCTGCGCCAGCAGGGTCTCCAGCGGCACATAGGCGAGGTCCAGCGCCGCGGCTTCCGCCGCCGGGTGCGGGTCGTGCGCCAGCAGCCGGCAGCCGAAGCCGCGCAGGATGCGCGCCACGGCCAGGCCGATGCGCCCGGTGCCGACGATGCCGGCGGTGCGGCCGTGCATGTCGAAGCCGAGCAGCCCGTCGAGCGCGAAATTCCCGTCCCGCACCCGGTGATAGGCGCGGTGGATGTGGCGGTTCAGCGCCAGCATCATCGCCACCGTGTGCTCCGCCACCGATTCCGGCGAATAGGCCGGCACCCGCGCCACGGTGATGCCCAGGCGCTGCGCCGCCACCAGGTCCACATTGTTGAAGCCGGCGCAGCGCAGCGCCAGGATGCGCACGCCGGCCGCTGCCAGGCTCTCCAGCACCGCAGCGCCGGCCTGGTCGTTGACGAAGACGCAGGCAGCCTCCGCCCCCCGCGCCAGCGCCGCCGTCTCCGGCGCCAGCCGCGCCTCCTGGAACACGAGGCGGTGCGGATGCCCCGCCGCCGCATTGGCGGCTCCCAGGAACCGGCGATCATAGGGCTTGGTGCTGAAGACGACGATCTGCATGCGCGGGTCTCTCCCAGGGCGGTCGGTCAGGCGGGCGGGCGGATTGTCATCGCATCGCAGGGCAGGCAGGCCAGCAGGTGCCGGGCGACGCTGCCGGGGAGGAAGCCGGCCAGGCCGCTGCGGCCCCGGGTCCCCAGCACCACCCGCGGAACGCGCCCCGCCTGCCCATCGTCGCAGATCAGCGCCTGCGCCGGGCCATGGTCCAGCAGCGGCGCCACGCGGCTGCGCCAGCCGGGCGTGCCGGGCCCAGCCTGGAGTTCGGACTGCGACATGGCGTGCCCCCGCCTGTGAGGCTGCAGGCTGACAAAAGGGCAGGGCGCTGGCATTGATGAAAATCAATGTGGCCCGCCGAAGATCACGCCAGTCTGGCCTGAAGGAAAGATGGGCGTCGCGAGGCATTGCGGGGCGCCGCCTGGCGCGGCGAACAGCACAAAGGTCACGTTGGCGTGTGAATCGGGGGCGTTGTTCTGAAGGGTTGCATGGCCGATGGAGGTGGCACCGGGCGTGGTGCTGGCGGCGCTGCTGCCGGTCGGGCTGATCGTGCTGCTGATGGCCGGGCTTGGCCGCAGGGCGTCCGTGGCGGGGCTGGCCGGGTTGGTGGTGGCGCTGCCGGTGGCGCTGCTGGGCTTCGGCTGGCCGGCGCCCGGCCGGGCCCTGGGCGCGCTGGCAGGGGTGGCGGCGGAGGCCGGGTTCACCACCCTCACCATCCTGTGGATCGTCGCCCCGGCGCTGTGCCTGCATGAATGGCAGCAGGCCAATGGCGGGGCGGCGGTGCTGCGCCAGGGGCTGCTGGGCCTGTCGGCGGACCGGCGGGTGACGGCGCTGCTGGTTGCCTGGTTCTTCGCCCTGTTCGCCGAGGGCGCGGCCGGCTTCGGCACGCCCGTGGTGCTGGCGGCGCCGATCCTGGTGGGGCTGGGCTTCCCGCCGGCCCAGGCGGTGGCGATGGCCCTGCTGGGGCATGCGGTGGGCGTCTCCTTCGGCGCGGTGGGCACGCCGGTGCTGCCGCAACTGGCGGCCAGCGGGTTGGATCCGCGGGAGCTGGCCGGTGCCACCGCCCTGCTGCACGCCGCCGGCGGCTGGATCATGGCGCTGGCGCTGCATCGGGTGACAGGCAGTGGTGGGCTGCGGCTGGCGCTGGGCGCCGCGCTGGCCTTCCTGCTGCCCTTCACCGCCATCGCCATGCTGGTGGGGCCGGAACTGCCGACGCTGGGCGGCGCGCTGCTCGGCGGGCTGGTCTTCGTCCTGGCCCTGCCGCGCGCGGCGCCACCGGCGGCGGCGGCCCCGGACAGGCGGGCGCTGCTGCTGGCGGCGCTGCCCTACCTGCTGCTGCTGGGGCTGATCCTGGCCACCCGGCTGGTGCCGCCGCTGCGTCAGGCACTGGAGGGCGTGACGATCGCCTGGTCGCTGGCCGGCGGCGCCTTTCAGGGGCAGGTGGCGCCGCTGTACCACCCGGGGACGCTGCTGCTGGCCAGCCTGCTGCTGGCCGCCGCCATCCGCTGGCGTGCGGGGCACCAGGGCGCGTCGGCCGGTGCGGCAGCGCTGCGCCGGGCCGCCGGCCGCGCCCTGGCCGGCCTGCCGCCGGTGCTGCTGGCGCTGCTGCTGATGCTGGGGCTGGCCCGGCTGATGGTGCATGCCGGCATGATCGACGCCCTGGCCCTGGCGGCCGCCGCCCTGGCCGGTGCCGCCTGGCCCGGCTTCGCCGCCGCGGTCGGCGTGCTTGGCACCTTCGTCACCGGCTCCGCCACCGCGTCCAACATCCTGCTGACCGACTTCCAGCTGGCCGCCGCCGCGGCGCTGTCGCTGCCGGCGCTGCCGCTGCTGGCGGCGCAGGGGGTGGGGGCGGCGATCGGCAACGTGATCTGCCCGCACAACATCGTCGCCGGCGGTGCCAGCGTCGGCCTGGCGGGGCAGGAGGGCCGGGTGCTGCGCGCCACGCTGCCGGCGGCGCTGGCCTCCGCCGCGCTGGCCGGGGCGCTGACCCTGGCCGCCCTGGCGATCCGCCCCGGATGAGGTAGGTTGCACGCCATGCACCAGGACAGCCTGATCGTCACGCTGACGCCGAACCCCTCCGTCGACCTGGCCTGCGAGGCCGAGGCGGTGCGCCCGGTGCGCAAGATCCGCACCCGGCATGAGCGCTTCGACCCCGGCGGTGGCGGCGTGAACGTCGCCCGCGTGCTGCGGGAGTTGGGCGGGCGGACGCTTGCGGTGGTGCTGGCCGGCGGCGTCACCGGCCGCTTCATCGAGGAATTGATCGATGCGGAGGGCGTGCCCCGCCGCAGCGTGGCGATCGCCGGCCGCACCCGCATCAGCCAGATCGTGCAGGACCTGTCGAGCGGCCTGGAATACCGCTTCGTTCCCGAGGGGCCGGAGGTCTCCGCCGCCGAGGCGCAGGCCACCCTGGCCGCCCTGGCGGAGGCCGGTGGCGGCTGGCTGGTGCTCAGCGGCAGCCTGCCGCGCGGCATGCCGGAGGATTTCTTCGCCCGCGCGGCGGCGGAGGCCCGGGGCCGGGGACAGCGCGTGGTGGTGGACAGCTCCGGCGCCCCGCTGCGGGCCGCGATCGCTGCCGGGGGGCTGGAACTGGTGAAGCCCAGCCTGGGCGAGTTCGAGTCGCTGCTCGGCCGCAAGCTGCCGGAGGCCGCGGCGCAGGAAGAAGCGGCGCAGGCGCTGGCGCGCAGCGGCGCGGCGCGGCTGGTCGCCGTCACGCTCGGCCATCGCGGCGCCGTGCTGGCAAGTGCGGAGCAGGTGTGGCGGCTGCCGGCGCCGGACGTGCCGGTGCGCGGCGCCGCCGGCGCCGGGGACAGCTTCGTTGCCGCCATGACCCTGTCGCTGGCGCGCGGCGAGCCGGCGGCGGAGGCCTTCGCCTGGGGCAGCGCCGCCGGGGGGGCCACCGTGGCGCAATCCGGCACTGCGCACGCCCAGCGGGCGGAGGTCGTGGCGCTCCATGCGCAGATGCGGCGGCTGCTGCGCGCGGTCTGAACCCGCTACGGGGGTTCGGGAACCGCCGACCAGCCGATGGTGACGACCTCCGGCGCCGGCCCGGCCTCCTCCTCCAGCACGAGGGTCAGTTCCAGCCGCAATGGCGCCGCCCGTTCGGCCAGCCGCCAGGCCAGCACCAGCAGGTCCAGGTCGCGGCCGCGCCGGCGTTCCTGTTCCCGGCGCTCCGACACAGGCGGGCCATGCCGGGCAATGGCGACAGCGCGCAGGGCCGCAAGCGGCTGCGGCACGGACAGGACCCAGCTTTGCCAGATCGCCTGCACCGATGCCTCCGGCCCGGCGCTGGCGACGGCCAGGCGCAGGCCGGGGCAGAGCAGCCAGGCGGCACGGGGGCTGCAGGTATCGGCGGCCGGCGCTGCCAGATGCAGGACCAGCCCGCCCGGCATCGGCGACGGCGCCGCGGGCACCAGGCCGGATCCGGCGGCATGGCGCAGGGCGGCCGAAAGGGGCATCGGGGGCAGGGGCAGCGCGGGCAGCGAGGCCGGGGCGTCGGCCGCCAGCGATGACCTGGGCGCAAACAGCGTCAGCAGCAGGCCGGGGATGGCACGTCGCTTCATCCTCCAAGACTAGGCCAAACGCCAGGCGCAGGATTGATGAGCATCAATGATTTGAGGCGGCGGCCTGCTTTTATGCACAGGACGGATTCAGGTACGCTTCGCTGCTGGGAGATTTCATTGTGCAACTTGCTCCGGCCGCCCTTGCCGCAATCCAGCGTCCGGCCGAGACTGCACGTATACGTTGAGGGAAGGCGCCGGACATGCAGCCGCCGCCCGTGCTTCCCCGCGCCAGACAGCGCCCGATCACCCGCCGCGGCATGGCGGGCCTTGGCGCGAGCCTTGGTGCCACGCTTCCCGCGGCGCTGCCCCTGGCAGCCCGTCCTGCCCTGGCGGATGTCGGTGCGGAGCGCGACCGGGACAATTGGCAGGTGTTCTGTGGCCGCTGGCTGGACCGCAGCGGCCGCGTCATTGATTCGGCCAACCGGGGCGTCTCGCACAGCGAGGGACAGGGCACCGGCCTGATCTTTGCCGTCCGCCACGGCGACCGCGCGACCTTCGAGCGCATCCTGGCCTGGACCGAGGGCGCCCTGCGCCGTCCGGGCGATGCGCTGCATCCCTGGCGCTGGACCCCCGGCGCCGCCATCCCGGTGGATGACCCGAACAATGCCTCGGACGGCGACCTGCTGATCGCCTGGGCCCTGGTGCTGGCGCATGACCGCTGGGGCGAGGCGGCGCATCGCAGCCTGGCCGAGGCGATCGCGCGCGACCTGCTGCGGCTGTGTACCCTGCGGCAGGGCGCTTCCCTGCTGCTGCTGCCGGGCGTGCAGGGCTTCACCCATCCCGACCGCATCGTGGTCAACCCCTCCTACTGGCTGTTCGGTGCCCTGCGCGACCTGGACCGGGCGTTTCCGGACCCGGCCTGGGGGGCGCTTCGCGACACCGGGCTTTCGCTGATGCGCCAGGCCCGCTTCGGCCGCTGGGGCCTGCCGCCGGATTGGCTCAGCCTGCCGCGCGGCGGCGGCAACCCGGCACCGGCGCCACCCTGGCCGCCCCGGTTTTCCTGGGATGCGGTGCGGGTGCCGCTGCACCTGGTGTGGGGCGGCCACGGCCGGGAACCCGCGGTGCGCGCCTGCGCCGATTTCTGGGCCGATGCGACGCGCCCCTTCATGCCCGCCTGGGCGGATCTGCGCACCGGTGCCCTGGCGCCCTATGCGGCCACCGCCGGCATCCTGGCGGTGGCGCAATTGACCATGGCGGCGCAGGCCGGCTGGGGCCGCCACACGGCCCTGCCGCGCGTCGTCGCAGCACGCGACTACTACGCCGCCAAGCTGGTGATGATGGCCCATTACGCCTGGGACGCGCACGACCTGGACATGACGGAGGAACCCCGGATGCGGCAGCGCCAGGCGCAGGCCCGCCAAGGCTGAGGTGCCGGCAGCGAACGCTTTGTTCATCGGGCGGGGGCAGACTGCGCCGAGCAATGCTCGATGCCCCCACCACCGCCTTCGATGGTTTTGCCGCGGCGCTGCCCGAGCGGCAGGGAAGCTTTGCCGAACGCGGCTGCGCCATGCCCTTCACCGCGCCGCTGCTGGGCGGCGCCCGGCTGCGCCGCAGCCCGCTCGGCCGGGCCGAGGTGATCCTGCCGGCGCTGAGCGGCCGCGGCTTCTACGTGCTGGACTGGTCCGCCTGCCTGCTCCATTGCGCGCCCTCGTTGCATGACCGGCGGCTCTGGTTGCTGGTGTGCGACCAGGAAAATCCCACGCCCGCCCTGGTGCGCGCCGCCGCGCGGGAAGTGGCGCGCCAGGGCTATGCCGGGCGCGGCGCGCAATCCGCGGCGGATGCGGCGCTGCGCCAGCAGGATCAGGTGCGGGACGGCGTGCGCGCCGCCCTCGGGAAGCGCTTCGCCGGCGTGCCGGGCGCTGCCGGCATCCTGGGCGCCATGGTCGCCGTGCTGGCGCAGGCCGGCGTCGGCCCGGGCCACCTGGGTAACGCCGCCGCCGCCGCGCTGCCGCAAGCCCTTGTCGCGCTGGAAGCCTTCGCCGCGAGTCTCGTCGTCTGGGCGGAGATGGCGTCAACCCCGCAGGCCCGTCGCGCCGCCGCCGTGGCGCAGGGCGCGGCGCGGATGACGCTGCCCGCCGCCGATGCGGCGCTGGAGGCCCTGTGGCAGGAGGTGGAGGATCTGCCCGCCCGCCTGGCGCGAGAGGAACTGCGCCCGGATCATGCCCTGCAACGCCTGGTGGAACTGGCGGCGCGGCCCGACTGGCTGCTGGATGGCTGGCCGACGATCTGCGCGCTGTGGGCTGCGGCAGGCCCCTCCGGCAGGCAGGCGGCGCTGACCGAGGTGGTCGCCATGCTGCCCATCCCGCCGAAGGAAGCCGATGTCTGGCCCGGCCCCCGGGTGGACTGGGACACGCTGATGCGCGCCCGCCGCGTGGTGGCGCCAGCCGGTGGCGGCGGCGGCGGCGGGCTGGTGCAGCTGGTGCAGCGCAACGAAACCCTGCGGGGGCTGGCACCGTGAGCCTGCTGGGCGGCCAGGCGCGGCAGTTGCGCGTCGCCCTGCAGCAGGCGCCGGACCACGCCGTGGGCCGCGTCGTCGCCATGCTGGACGGGCTGAACGACCGCGGCGCGGCGGATGCCGTGCTGGACAGCGTGCGGCCGCGGCTGCGGCGGCTGCAGCCACCGCGGCCCCTTCGCCTGCCGCGCCTGCTGTTCCTGCCGGTGGAAGGGGCGCTGGTGGAAGCCCGGGACTGGCGGCCGGGCAACCCTTATGTGCCGCGCAGCGCCATCGCCCCGATCGCCGCGCTGCTGGCCCGCGACATGCCCGCCCTGGCGGAGGAGATCGAGGCGGCGGCACTGGGCCACACCCTGGCCAACCGCGCCCTGGTGTCCCAGCTCGGCGGCCTGCTGTGGCCGGCCGCCGGTGCAGGCCTGCGCTTCGCCATCCCGCCAAACTGGGCCGCCAGCGGCCTGCCGCCCGAGGCGGCGGAGCCGATCCTGGCGCTGTGCTGCGGGCTGTGGCGGCACGCCGTGGCGCTGTGGCAGGCTCGCAGCGCGGCCGAGGAAGGCCCGCCCGAGCCGCTGGTGCGCGCCGCCCTGGCGCCGCTGGCGCTGGAGGGCAACGGGCCGCTGACGGCGGGGATGACCCTGCTGCTGCGCAGCGCCACCCAGCCCGCCCAGGTCGCCGCCGTGGCCGCCACCCTGTCCAACATCATGAGCCCGCTGGTGGAGCGTGAGCTGACGGCCCTGCTGGTGGCGGATGCGGCGGCCGTGGCGGAAGCCGAGACGGCGCGGGAAATGGCGGATACGGCCGGGCGGCTTGGCCGACGCCTGGCGGATATGGAATGCACCGGCACCGCCACGCAGCGCGAGGAGCGGCGCCGCCAGGCCGTGACCCTGCGGCGGGACACCAGCCAGGCCTGCCACCAGCATCTTGCGCAGGCGGTGGTCAAGACGCTGCTGCTGCCGGCGGTGCGCGCCGCGGCCGGCCCGCCGGCGGCAGACGAAACCGTGCTGGCGCTGGAGATCGCGGCGCGGGACCTGCGGCAGCTGGAGGTGGCGGGACGGCGGCTGGGGCACGAGGCCGCCTTCGACCGCACGCTGCGCGACGCTCTGCAGCAACTGCACCGCCTGGCCCAGGCGCCGGGCGGGCTGGGGCGGATCGAGCTGGCGCGGCTGGCGGAGATCCTGGCCGGCCCCGAGGCCGGCTGCGCCCTGCTGGCCGACACCGGCCGCCCGGCCTGACCCCAGCGCCGCGCCTCCCCAGGCGCCGGGGGGGTGTCCTCCCTCAGGCGCCGGGAGGCTGTCCTCCCTCAGGCGCCGGGAGGCTGGCCCTCATGCGTTTCGCTGCCCGCCCGCCAGCGATGCGTGGAGGCGCCGAAGGCCACCATCTGGCCGGCGGCGTCGAACACCTCGGTGCGCACGAAGAAGATGTTGCGGCCGCGCTGGGCCACCCGCCCCTCCGCGATCAGGCGCCCGCCCTTCACCTGCCCGGTGAAGCGGCAATCCAGGTCCAGCGTCACCGCCTTGCGGACATGCCCCGGCACGCTGCACCACAGCCCGGCATAGCCCGCCGCCTGGTCGATCATCGACAGGATCAGCCCGCCATGGATGATGCCGGAGCGGTTGCGATGCGCATCCCCGGCCTCGCAGGCCAGCCGCGCGAAGCCGTCCTCCCAATGCACCAGGGTGAGGCCGAGCAGCGCGTGATACGCCGCACCAGGGTCAAGGTCTGTCATGTCCGTCATGCGATCCCCGTTGCCGCGAAGCGCGGCGGCGGTCAACCTCGGCGCGGCCCTGGATGGCGGAGGCGGCAATGGCGTGGCCCGACCGGGTGGAGATCGACGCCGCCGGCGACGTGGCGCTGACGGCGGAACAGGCGGCCGGCCTGCTGGGCTGCGCGCTGGAGGACTTCCTGGCCGATCTGCGCGCCGGCCGCGTCTTCTCCGTGGTGGAACGGGGCGAGGGCGCGGATGCCGGACGGCTGCGCCTGACCCTGCAGCGGCGCGCGACGCGCCGGCAGATCCTGGTTGCGGCGCAGGACGGGCGGGTGCTGCGGATCACCTGACCTTCCCATCATGGGATTGAGGTTGCCGCCTTAACACAATCGTAGCAGCTTTGTCGCAAGTCGCCGCGGCGTGCTTCCCGGATCATGCGCGACGTGCGAGCCCAGCCGGCCACCGAGGTCGCCCTTGAACCAGAACCCGCTGCTCGATCGCCTTGCGGAATGCCTGCCGGACGGCGCCATCATCCGCCTGGCGGGTGATGGCCGCATCGCCAGCTGGCCCGCTGCCGCGCAACAACTGCTGGGCCACGCGCCGGATGCAGCGCTGGGGCAGCCGCTCGCCCTGCTCTACCTGCCGCATGAGGTGTCGGAGGACCGTCCGCGCCACGACCTGGGCCGCGCCAGGGCGGAAGGCCGGCTGGTGGAGGAGGCGGCCCGCCGGCACCGGGAGGGTAGCCCGGTCTGGATCAACAGCACGCTGCTGCCGGACCCCGGGCCGCCGCCGGGCTTCCTGCTCCTGCTGCAGGATCGGGGCCCGCGGCGCCGCGCGCAGCAGGCGCTGGAATCCGCCGGGCGGACGCTGGCGGCGCGGGAGGCGGAGATCGCCGCGCTGCGGCGGGCGGCGGGCGCCGGCAGCGGCGACCGTTTCCGCCAGATGGTGGAAGCGGCGCCCGACGCGATGGTGATGGTCGATGCCACCGGGCGGATCGAGGTGGTCAACGCCCAGGCCGAGCGCATCTTCGGCTATGCGCGGGAGGAGATGCTGGGCCGGGCGGTGGAGATGCTGGTGCCCGCGCGCTTCCGCGGCCAGCATCCCGCCCTGCGCGGCGCCTTCGGCGCCGACCCGGCCTCCCGCCCCATGGGCGCGGGGCGGGACCTGCATGGGCTGCGCAAGGATGGCAGCGAATTCCCGGTGGAGATCGGGCTCAATCCGATCGGGACCGAGGACGGCCCGATGGTGCTGTCCGCCATCGTCGACATCTCCGCCCGCAGGCGGCAGGAGGAACGCTTCCGCCGCGTCGTGGAAGCGGCCCCCAACGCCATGGTCATGGTGAACGCCGCCGGCCGGATCGAGATGGTGAACGCCCAGGCGGAGCGCGTCTTCGGCCATGCGCGGGAGGAGATGCTGGGCCGGATGGTGGAGATGCTGGTCCCGGCCCGCTTCCGCGGCCAGCATCCAGGCCTGCGCGGCGGCTTCTTCCACGCACCGCAATCCCGCCCCATGGGCGCCGGCCGCGACCTGTTCGGCCTGCGCCGCGATGGCAGCGAGTTTCCGGTGGAGATCGGGCTGAACCCGATCGAGACCGAGGACGGGCCGATGGTGCTGTCCTCCATCCTCGACCTCTCGGCCCGCGTGCAGCTGGAGGCGCTGCTGCGCCAGGCGCAGAAGATGGAGGCGGTGGGCCGGCTGACCGCCGGCGTGGCGCACGATTTCAACAATCTGCTGCAGAGCATGATGGGCAGCCTGGAACTGCTGCGCGACCAGGTGCAGGACGATGTCGAGGCGGAGGAGCTGGTCGGCGGCTGCATCGATGCCGCGATGCGCGGTGCGCGGCTGACGCACCACCTGCTCGCCTTCTCCCGCAAGCAGGTGCTGCGGCCGAGCCGGATCGAGATCGCCGGCCTGCTGCGCAAGACGGTCGCGATGCTGGAACGCACGCTGGGGCCGAACATCCGCATCCAGGCGACGGAGGAAGCCGGCGGGCTGCACGCCTTCGCCGATTCGGCGCAGCTGGAAGCCTGCATCCTGAACCTGGCGATCAATGCGCGGGACGCCATGCCGCGCGGCGGCAGCCTGACCATCCGCGCCTTCAGCCGCCGCATCACCGCGGCCGAGGCGACCGAGACGCTGCAGCCGGGCGACTACGCCGTGCTAGCCGTGGAGGACACCGGCGCCGGCATCGAGGCCGGGATCCTGGACAAGATCTTCGAACCCTTCTTCACCACCAAGAATGTCGGCGAGGGCTCGGGCCTCGGCCTGCCGATGGTGCTGGGCTATGCGCGGCAATCCGGCGGCGACGTGCGCGTGACCAGCAGGCTGGGCCAGGGCACGCGGGTGGAGGTGCTGCTGCCGCGCGTGGCGCCCGCGCTGTCGGAGGCGGCAGCGAAGGCGCTGCGGGCGCAGGACGGCGCAGGCGGCCATGTGCTGCTGGTGGATGATGCGCCCGCCGTGCTGCTGACCCTCGGCCATTTCCTGACCGGCGCCGGCTACACCGTGACCAAGGCATCCGGTGCCGACGAGGCGATGCGCATCGTCGCCGGCGCTGCGCCGCTGGACTGCGTGGTGACGGATTACGCGATGCCCGGCATGTCCGGCGTGGAGCTGCTGGTCCGGGTGATGGAGCAGCGCCCCGGCCTGCCGGTGCTGGTGGTGACCGGCTACCCGACGGTGGAGAGGCTGCGCAACCTGCCGGATCACGTGCAGATCCTGCGCAAGCCCTTCCTGCGGGCGGAGTTGCTGCGCCGCGTCGGGGCGCTGATCCGGCGCGCGGCGGAGCGGCAGGGCTGAAGGTCAGGCGATCTGCAGGTTCTGCAGCGCCTCCTCCAGCTCCGCGAAGCTCGGCATGGAGTGGCTGGGCGCTGCCTTGCGGCCGGCCTCCACCGCCACCTGCGGCGCATTGCCGTGCAGATGCGCCACCAGCACGGCGCGGATCACCTCGTAGTACTTGCAGTCCTCCTCGATCACGCCGTTGAGCCGCGTCGCCATGGGCCCCATCACGCCATAGGCCAGCAGGATGCCGAGGAAGGTGCCCACCAGCGCGCCGCCGATCATGCCGCCCAGCACGGCGGGCGGTGAATCGATGGCCGCCATGGTCTTGATGACGCCCAGCACGGCGGCGACGATGCCGAGCGCGGGCAGCGCATCCGCCGTGTTCTGGAACACATGCGCGACGTGCAGCTCCTCCTCCCGCACCTTCTTCAGCTCCTTGGACATGATGTCCTCGATCTGGTGCGGGTCGTCGGCGTTCATGCCGACCATGCGCAGGTAGTCGCAGATCATCGCCAGCGCGATCTTGTCGGCCAGGATCTTCGGGAATTTCTGGAAGGCCGGGCTTTCGGAGGGCTTCTCGATATGCGCTTCCAGCGCCATCGCGCCCTTGGTCTGCGCCAGCCGCACGAACCAGTACAGCAGCGACAGCAGGTCGACATATTCGTGCTTGTGGAAGCGCTCGCCCTTGATGATCTTCCCGAAGCCGCCCAGCGTGTGCTTCACGCTGTGCATGCTGTTCCCCATGACGAGCGCGCCGATGGCGGCGCCGCCGATCATCATCATCTCATAGGGCAGCGACTTCAGGATGATGCCGAACTTGCCGCCGGCGATCACGTAGCCGCCGAACACCATGGCCAGCAGGAAGACCAGGCCGCCGATCGTCGTCATCGGCCGGGTGCCTCCGCGGCCCGCGGCGCCGTCGCGGGGGCTGCGGGCTCGGCGCGCAGCAGGGTGATGGAGACGCGCCGGTTGGCCGCGGCGTTCGGCGTTTCCGGCAGCAGCAGGTCGCGCTCCGCATTGCCGGTGACGCTGCGGATGCGCGCCTCCGGCAGCCCGGATTCGGCCAGCAGCCGGCGGGTGACGTTGGCGCGGTCGGCGGAGAGATCCCAATTCGACCGTGCGCCGCCGTCGCGGAAGGGCGTGGCGTCGGTATGGCCGGCGATGGCGATGCGGTTGGGCAGGCGCCCGATCACCTGGCTGATGCGCGCCAGGAGCTGCCGGGCACGGTCGTTCGGCGCGCTGCCGCCGAGCGCGAACATCGGCTGCCGGTCGGCATCCAGAAGCTGGATGCGCAGCCCTTCCGGCACCTGTTCCACCAGCATCTGCCGCGCCAGGTCGGCCAGCGCCGGATCCTCCTCCACCGCCTGGCGCAGCTCCTCCGCCGCCTGCTCGAAGGCCTCGCGTTCACGCCGCTCATGCTCCGCCCGCAGCGCGGCATCGGACAGGGCGCGCGCCTCCGCCTCCGCCGCATCGGCCTGCAGCGCCAGGGCGCGCGGATCGGAATCGCCCGGCGGCGCATCGGCGCGGGCCTGGCGCACGCGGCGCGGATCGGCTTCGTCATCCTCGCCATCCGGACCCTCGCGCATCGGCACCGGGCGGGCGACGGTGGGCACGTCCTCCTCCACCTCCACATCCTCCAGCACCGGCAGCGGGCCGCGCTGCAGGCGGATGGCGCCGGCGTTCTGGGTGTTCTGGGCCGATTCGTTGGGCGTGCGGCCGCCGAAGGGCTGGCCGCTGCCGGTCTGGTTCTGGCCCAGCACGTTGGTCGGCGCGAAGTAGTCCGCCAGCCCCCGGCGCTGTTCCTCCGTGGTGGCGTTCAGCAGCCACATCAGCAGGAAGAAGGCCATCATCGCCGTCACGAAGTCGGCGTAGGCCACCTTCCACGCGCCACCATGGTGGCCGTGCCCGCCCTCCTCGATGCGCTTGATGACGATCGTGCCACCACCCTTGCCGCCCTTGGCCATGAAGCTCCGCGCCATCTGCCCGCGCCGGTCCCGGCGCCGTCGCAGGGTAGGGCAGGGGCGGTTAAGGCGGGCCTAAGCGGGCGCCGGCGGGCTCGAACCGCCAGGGGCTGGCGGTGTCCTCGTTGGGGTCCAGTTGCAGCCGATGTTCCAGCGGCGGGAAGGCGCGGCTGCGGCAGGTGGCGCGGTCGCACAGCCGGCAGGACAGGCCGATGCCGACCGTCGCACCCGCCAGATCCAGCCCGTCGCCATAGACCACCTCCGCCGCCCGCCCCACGTCGCAGCCCATCGCCACCACATGCAGCGGTGCGGGTTCCCCCCAGTGCGGCGCGGGCGCGGCGATGGCGCGCGCAAAGCACAGGAAGGCGGCACCGTCCGGCAGTTGCGCCACCTGCACCCGCGTCACCGCCGGCGTGGCGAAGGCCTGGTGCACCACCCATTTCGGGCAGGACCCGCCGAAGCGCGCGAAGGGAAAGCCGGCGGCGGAGAAGCGCTTGTCCACATTGCCCGCCGGGTCGACGCGCAGGAAGAAGAAGGGCAGGCCGCGCGCTTCCGGCCGCTGCAGCGTGCACAGCCGGTGCGCCGCCTGTTCGTAGGAGACACCGAAGCGTGCCGCCAGCGCCTCCACCTCGTGCCTTAGGGCGCGGGCGGCGGCCAGGAAGGCGGCATAGGGCATCAGCAGGGCGCCCGCGGCGTAGTTCAGCAGGCCGATCCGCACCAGCGCCACCGCGTCCGGCGTGGAAAGCCCGGCGCGGGCGACAACCGTCTCCACCGTCTCCCGCGCTTCCAGCAGCATCAGCTGGAAGGCCAGCTGGAAGCCGCGGCTTTCGCGCGGCAGTGATTCCGAAAGGTCCAGCCGCCGGCGGGCCGGGTCGAAGCGCCGCAGCGCCCCTTCCAGCGGCCCGACGGCGACAGCCACGCCATGCGCCTGGCGCAGCCGTTCCGCCACCGCGTGGTTCATCTCCGCCGGTGCGGCGCGCAGCGCGGCGCCCATCGCTTCCGCCACCTGCTCCAACTCGGGGAAGTGGTTGGCGTGTTCATGGAAGAAGTCCCGCGCCTCCTCCAGCGGCAGCAGCAGGCGACGGCCCGACGGCAGGGTCAGGCCGGAGGCATCCTCCCGCGCCACGCGCCAGGCGCGGTACAGTGCCAGCATGGCGCGCGCGGCCTGCGGTGCGCTTCCGGCCAGCATCGCAACCTCCGCCTCCGGCACCGAATCCAGCCCCAGCAGCGGGTCGGCCAGCACCTCCCGCAGCCCGGCCTCCACCTCCCGCTCCCGCGTACCGGAAAGCGCGGCCAGGTCGACGCCCAGCACCTGCGCCAGCTTGATCAGCAGGCTCGCGGTGACGGCGCGCTGGTCGTGCTCGATCAGGTTCAGGTAGCTGGCGGAAATGCCGAGCCGGAGCGCCAGGGCCTGCTGGCTGAGGCCCTGCTCACTGCGCAGGCGGCGGATGCTGCGGCCGATCAGGGGACGGGTCATCGGTTAAGTCTTTACAGATTTTCCGGCGAACTGGTGAAGGGCAGCACAGGATTGCGGCGCCCGACGCAGGATTCCAGAGGATTTTCGGCGCCGCAATGTGAATGATTGACAGGCGCCGCACCCAGAGCGGCCCGTCGAGGAGAAAACGAGCATGCGTCCTTCCCCCGCCCCCTTGTCGGCCCCGGATGGCGGCTTCGGTGGCGGCCCGGCCCAGCCAGGTCGCTTCGACGGCATCCGCCGGGACTACACGCCGGCCGATGTCGCCCGCCTGGCCGGAAGTTTTCGCATCGCCCACACCCTGGCTGACCGCGGTGCGCGGCGGTTGTGGCAGTTGCTGCAGTCGGAGCCCTTCGTGCCGACGCTCGGCGCGCTCACCGGCATGCAGGCGGTGCAGCAGGTGAAGGCGGGGCTGAAGGCCATCTACCTGTCCGGCTGGCAGGTGGCGGCGGATGCGAATTCCGGCGCGCAGATGTATCCTGACCAGTCGCTGTATCCGGTGGATTCCGTGCCGACCGTGGTGCGGCGGATCAACAACGCGCTGCGCCGCTGCGACCAGATCGCGGTGCAGGAAGGCAGGGGCGACGCGACGCCGTGGATGGCGCCGGTCATCGCCGATGCCGAGGCCGGGTTCGGCGGCGCGCTGAACGCCTATGAGCTGATGCGCGCGATGATCGATGCCGGCGCCGCCGGCGTGCATTTCGAGGACCAGCTCGCGTCCGAGAAGAAGTGCGGCCATCTGGGCGGCAAGGTGCTGGTGCCGATCAGCCAGCACATCCGCACGCTGAACGCCGCGCGGCTGGCCGCGGATGTGGAGGGCGTGACCACCGTGCTGCTGTGCCGCACCGACGCGGAATCGGCGCAATTGCTGACCAGCGATGTGGACGAGCGCGACCGCCGCTTCCTGAGCGGCGAGCGCACCCCGGAGGGCTTCCACCGCATCGCCCCCGGCATGGGCAAGGCCTACGCCATCGCGCGCAGCCTCGCCTATGCGCCCTATGCCGACCTGCTGTGGTGGGAGACATCCGACCCCGACCTGTCGGATGCCCGCGACTTCGCCGAGGCGATCCATCGCGACTTCCCCGGCAAGATGCTGGCCTACAACTGCTCCCCCAGCTTCAACTGGCAGCGCAAGATGGGCGTGGAGGCCGCGGCGCGGTTCCAGCGCGAACTCGGCGCCATGGGCTACAAGTTCCAGTTCGTCACGCTGGCCGGCTTCCACAGCCTGAACCTGTCCATGTTCCAGCTTGCCCGCGGCTATGCCGAGCGCGGCATGGGCGCCTATTCCGACCTGCAGCAGGCGGAATTCGCGGCCGAGGCCGAGGGCTTCACCGCCATCCGTCACCAGCGCGAGGTCGGCGTCGGCTACTTCGATGCCGTCGCCACCGCGGCCAGCGGCGGCACCGCCAGCACCACGGCGCTGGCGGCCAGCACCGAGGCCGCGCAATTCGCGCCCGCCCCGCTCGCCCACGCCCATTGACCCGAGGAGAGGAGGAACGACCATGACCCAGGACCAGTACGATGACGGCCTTGTCCACGCGCATGGCTGGGCGTGCCGGGAGCGCGGCCGCATGGTGCACCGCCCGCAGCCGGCGCCGGTGGAGCCGGACGCCTATGATGACGGGCTGGTGCACCCGCATGGCTGGGCCTGCAGCGAGCGCGGCCGCATGGCCGGCGGCTGACCCGCGCGCAACCATCGCTTCGGCCGGGCGCTGACCGGGCATTGCGGGAGGATCATCGCGATGCCCGGGAAGCACATTCCCGATCGGTCCCTCAGGCCGCCAGCGCCTGGGCGAACACCGCCGGGTCCACATTGCCGCCGCTGACGACGACGCCGACAGTGCGTCCGCGCGTCTCCAGCTTGCCCGCCAGCACCGCGGCCAGCGCCACGGCGCCGCCCGGCTCCGCGACGATCTTCAGGTGCAGGAAGGCGAAGCGCATGGCGGCGAAGACCTCCGCCGCCGTCACCACCAGGCCGCCGGCCAGGCGCGGCTGGTTCACCGCGAAGGTTAGCGCGCCGGGCCGCAGCGACAGCAGCGCATCGCACAGCGTGGCGCCCTGCCCGTCATTCGCCACCCGCGTCCCGGCGGCCAGGGACAGCCGCGTGTCGTCCCAGCCCTCCGGCTCCACCGCCCAGAGGCGGGTGCCGGGTGAGGCATCCTCCGCCGCCAGGGCGCAGCCGGCCATGAGCCCGCCGCCGCCGGTGCAGACCGCCAGCGCATCCAGCGACAGCCCGGCGGTGGCCGCGTCCTCGAACAGCTCCAGCGCCAGCGTGCCCTGACCGGCGATCACGTCCGGGTGGTCGAAGGGCGGCAGCACGGTGCCGCCGCGCGCCGCCGCCAACTGCCCGGCGAGCGCTTCCCGATCCGTCTTGGCACGGTCGAAGAAGGTGATCTCCGCGCCCCAGCGGCGCGTGCTCTCCACCTTGATGGCGGGGGCGTCCTGCGGCATTGCGATCAGCGCGCGCATGCCCAGCATCGCCGCCGCGCAGGCCACGGCCTGGCCATGATTGCCGGAGGAATGCGTCACCACCCCGCCGGCGCGGGCGGCTTCCGGCAGCAGCAGCGCCGCGTTGGTGGCGCCGCGCAGCTTGAAGCTGCCGGTGCGCTGCAGCGGCTCCGGCTTCACCAGGATGGTGCCGCCGGTCATCTGGTCCAGCAGCGCGTGGCGCAGCATGGGCGTGCGCACCACATGCGGGGCGATGCGGGCGGCGGCGGCGCGGACATCGGCCGCGGTCGGCAGGGGGCTCATGCGCGGGCGCTCCTGAAGCGGGCGGGATCGACGAGGGGGACCACCGGCATCAGCGCCTCCGCCACCGCGCCGGCCACGAGCCCGGCCACCAGCCGGCCGGCCGCCGGCGCGGTCTGGATGCCGTAGCCGCCCTGGCCGATCATCCACAGGAAGCCGGGCGCGTCCGGGTCGAAGCCGATGGCCAGGCTGCGGTCGGGGGTGAAGCTGCGCAGCCCGGCCCAGCGGTGCTCCACCCGCGTCACCGGGATGTCCAGCGCCTGCTGCATGCGGTCGATGGCGATGGCGATGTCGAGCTCGTCCGGCTGCACGTCGTGCGGCGGCATGTCGGTCTCGTCGGCCGGGGAGACCATCAGCTTGCGCCGCGCCTCCGGCCGCACGTACCAGCTGTGCGCGGCATCGCCGACCAGCGGCCAGGCGCTGCAATCATGCTGGCCGGGATCGATGATCAGCGCGGTGCGCCGCTTCGGCTGCAGGCCGATGGGCGCGACGCCGGCCAGCGCCGCCACCTCGTCGCCCCAGGCGCCGGCGGCGTTCACCAGCACCCTGCCGCGGAACACGGTGCCATCGGTCGCGGCGGCGTGCCACAGGCCCCTGTCGTGCCAGATGCGCCCGGCGCGCGTGCGCAGCGCCAGCACGCCGCCGGCGGCGCGCGCCGCCTTCAGGAAGCCGGCATGCAGGGCGGCCACGTCGATGTCGAAGGCATCGCGCTCGATCGCGGCGGCGACGGCGTAGCCCGGGCGGAGCGGCGGGCCCATGGCCGCCACCTCCGCCACCGGCAGCGGCTCCAGCCCCTCGCCCTCGCTCAGCATGGCCTGCATGACGGCGGCCTGCCCGGCGGGCGCCACGGTCACCACCGGGCGGCGGGCGAACAGCGGCCCGGCGGCGAAGCCCGCGGGCGGCGCGGCGAAGAAGGCGCGGGAGGCGGCGGACAGGCGGCGGACATCCGGCGGGCCGTAGTTCTGGATCCAGATGGCGGCAGAGCGCCCGGTGCTGTGGAAGCCGGCCGTCTCCTCCGCCTCCATCAGCGCCACGCGGGCGGTGGCGGCGCAATGCGCGGCGGCGGTGGCACCAGCGATGCCGGCGCCGATGACGAGAACGTCGAAGCTTTCCATGCGCGGCATCGTCCCGCGCCGGGGCCGCGCCGGTCAATCCTCGCCGCCGGCGTCCCCGGATCAGCGCCCGTCGTGGCGCACGCCGCGGTGGCGCGGGGTGGCGCTGTCCGCGGCGGCGGCGGCCCAGCCCTGGCGGCGCCAGTCGCCCTCCCGCGCATGGTCCGGCATCAGCAGGTCGGCCAGCGCCGCCAGCACGCCGCCTTCCTCCGGCGCATGGTGGGGCGCCCGCGCCGGCTGCCCGGCGGCGTGCAGGCGCAGCCCGGTGGGGTTGAGGTCGCGCAGCGCCAGCGCGGCACGGGCGGCTTCGCGCGTGTCGAACAGGGCGGTGAGGGGGCGGGTCAGGGCGAACATCCTGCAATCTGTCGCGCGCACCTTTCGGCGCGCCGGAGCGCAACGGGTCGGAGGCCGCCACGTTCCGCGCCGTGGCGCGCGGCGTGCTCTCCGCCTTGTGTGCGACGGGGGCCGGGCGATGCCGGCGCCCCGGTGCGCGAAGTGTTTTCGCATCCTGGGATTTCCTGGGGAAATCGCTGCGGTGCAGCACGGAACGGCGCAGTCGGGATGCCCTGCCGGATGCCAACACGCCAGCCCCGCCAACGGCTTTCGGGGTTGCGGCGCGCGCGGAGCGGTGCCTAACCTGCGGCATAATCACCCAGGCCGGAAAACGGCTGGAGACAGGGCAGGAGGAGTACAGGGATGAGCCACGGAATTTCCCGTCGCGATGTGCTGCGTGCTGGTGCCGCCGCCACGATCGTCGGATCCAGCCTCGCCGCGCCGCATGTCCATGCCCAGGGCACCGGCGGGCGCCTGGCGCTGGGCCTGTGGGACCATTGGGTGGGCGCCGTCGCGAATGACGCGCTGCGCGCCATCATCATGGATTGGGGCCAGAAGAACCGCGTGGAGATCACGCTGGATTTCATCACCTCGGTCGGCAACAAGAACCTGATCACCATCGCGGCGGAAGCGCAGGCGCGGTCGGGCCACGACGTGCTGTCCTTCCCCACCTGGATGATCCACGACCAGCAGCGCCTGCTGGAGCCGATGGACGACGTGATGGGCCGGCTGACCGCCAAGTACGGCGCGGTGAACGACGCCAGCGCCTATCTGGCGAAGATCGAGGGCCGCTGGCTGGCGGTGCCGCAGACCACGGGCAGCCAGTTCAAGGGCTCCGCCGCGCGCGTCGACCTGATGAAGCAGCATGCCGGCATCGACGTGCAGGCGATGTACCCGGCGGAGAACCGGCTGGGTGACGCGGCCGCCAGCTGGAACTGGGAAACCTTCCTGACGGCGGCGGACAAGTGCAACAAGGCGGGCTTCCCCTTCGCCCTGCCGGCCGGCACCTTCACCGACGCCACCGACTGGATCGGCGCCATGTTCGCCGGCTACGGCGCGAACCTGGTGGACGCCAACGGCAACATCACCATCCGCAACAACGACAAGGTGCGGCAGGTGATGGACTACGCCAAGCGCCTGTTCCAGCACATCCCGAACGAGATGTTCGCGGCCGATGACGCGACCAACAACCGGGCGCTGATTTCCGGCCGCTCCGCGCTCATCTTCAACCCGCCCTCCGCCTGGGCGGTGGCGAAGCGCGATGCGCCGGACGTGGCGAGCCAGGTCTGGCACTTCCCGAGCCCGATGGGCCCGGCAAGCCACACCGTGCCGCACCTGCCCTACTTCTTCGGCCTGTGGAGCTTCAGCCGCGCCAAGTCGCAGGCCAAGGCGCTGCTGGAACACCTGTCGCAGATCGAGCAGGTGCAGAAGATGGTCGATGCCTCGGTCGGCTACGACATCCCCGCCTTCGCCAGCATGTTCGACGACATCGCCACCTGGCGGAATGTCAGCCCACCGGCCGGCGTGGTCTACAACTACCCGGTGCGCGCCCACCACAAGGCGGTGCCCGGCATCGCCTATGCCCCGGCGCCGGCGGAAATCGCCGTGCAGATGTACAACCAGGGCATCCAGGCGAAGATGATCGCGCGCATGGTCCAGAACAACGAGCCGCTGGACCGCGTGCTCGCTTGGGCCGAGCGCGAGGTCGAAGGCTTCAAGCGCGGCTGATTCGGCGCCGCGGCCGGGCGGGAAGGCCCTGCGGGGCCCGGGGGAACCCGGGCAACGCGGGGCTTTCCGCCCCGGACCGCGGCCGGTTCGGACCTGGAACTTCGGACCTGGAACAGGGGGTGGCCGCATGGCCGACGGCAATCTGGTGATGCAGGGGGGATCGGCGCGCCCGCAGGGCGGCACGCTGGCGCGGCTGGCGCGCAAGCGCTCCACGCTGGCGTTCCTGATGACGGTGCCGCTGCTGGCCGTCATCGGCGGGCTGGTCGCCTATCCGTTCTTCTACGCGCTGTATCTCTCCATGTTGAACAAGCGGATGACGCGCTTCATCGGCCTGGAGAACTACACCTTCCTGCTGAGCCGGGAGACCTTCCAGTCGGTCATCTGGCAGAGCGTGCTGTTCGCCGTCGGCGCGGTGATCGCCAAGGCGCTGATCGGCTTCATCCTGGCGCATGTGCTGCACGAGCTGCCTTCGAAGGGCCAGCGCAAATGGCGCGGCATGCTGCTGGTGCCCTGGGTGATCCCGCCAGCCGTCTCCACCCTTGCCTGGTGGTGGCTGTTCGACCCGTCCTACTCCGCCATCAACTGGGCGGTGGCCACCATCGGCATCCCGCCGGTGGCCTGGCTGGGGGAGCCTTCCTGGGCACGGTTCTCCGTCATCCTGGTGAATGTCTGGTACGGCGCGCCGTTCTTCATGATCATGTACCTGGCGGCGCTGAAATCGGTGCCGGACCAGCTGTACGAGGCGGCGGCGATCGATGGCGCCACGGGCTGGCAGAAGCTGCGCCACGTGACCGTGCCGATGATGCGCAACATCATCTCCATCACCGTGCTGTTCAGCCTGATCGTCACCTTCGCCAATTTTGACATCGTCCGGATCCTCACCAATGGCGGACCGCAGGACAAGACGCACATCTTCGGCACCTACGCCTTCCAGGTGGGCATCCAGTCCGGCGACCTGCCGCTCGGCGCCTCCGTCTCGTTGTTCATGTTCCCGATCCTCGCGATCTTCGCGGTGTTCGTGCTGCGCGGCGTGACGCGCCGTTCCAAGGAGATGGCCGGATGAGCACCACCGCCGCCACCGAGTCGACGGCGCCGCTGCCGATGTACCACGCGGCGGGCAGCATCAAGCGCGAACGCCGCTGGGCGCTGATCGGCGCCTATGTCGCGCTGGCCGTCTTCGTCATCTTCTTCATGTTCCCGCCCTTCCACATGCTGATCACCAGCCTGAAGAGCAGCGCGGAGATCGCCGACCTGAACGGCAATCCGTGGATCGTCAGCGCGCCGACGCTGCAGAACTACCGGGAGCTGCTGACGGAGGGCAACTACGTCATCCACTTCAGGAACTCGATCATCGTCACGCTGACGGTGGTGGCCATCACCATGGTGATCAGCACGCTGGCGGCCTTCGCCCTGGCGCGGATGCGCTTCTGGGGCAGCGCGGCGCTGGCCACCGGGGTGTTCCTGACCTACCTGGTGCCGGAGACGCTGCTGTTCATCCCGCTGTTCCAGATCATCGGCGGGCTCGGCCTGTACAACAACCTCGGCGCGATGATCCTGATCTACCCGACGCTAACGGTGCCCTTCTGCACCTGGATCATGATCGGCTACTTCTCCTCCATCCCGAAGGAGCTGGACGAGGCGGCGCTGATCGATGGCGCGAACCACCTGCAGATGCTGTGGAAGATCTTCATCCCGGTGGCGCTGCCCGGCATCCTGGCGGCGACGATCTTCGCCTTCACCGTCTCCTGGGCGCAGTTCCTGTACCCGATGGCCTTCCTGGTCAGCTCCGACCAGATGGTGCTGACGGTCGGCATCGTCTCCGACCTGATCCGCGGCGACACCTTCCAGTGGGGCAAGATCATGGCCGGCGCGCTGATGGCGGCCGCGCCGCCGCTGCTCGTCTATGCCTTCCTGATGGACTACTACATCGCCGGGCTGACCGCCGGCGCAACCAAAGGCTAGGGGCTCCCGATGGCGCAGGTTTCCGTCCGCAAGATCGTCAAGGCCTATGAGGGCAACGTCCAGGCGGTGAAGGGCATCGACCTGGAGATCGCGGACCATGAGTTCGTCGTCCTCGTCGGCCCGTCCGGCTGCGGCAAATCCACCACGCTGCGCATGATCGCGGGGCTGGAGGAGATCACCTCGGGCGAGATCGCCATCGGCGGCACGGTGGTGAACGACATCCCGCCGCGCGACCGCGACATCGCCATGGTGTTCCAGAACTACGCGCTGTACCCGCACATGTCGGTGTACGAGAACATGGCCTTCGGCCTGACGCTGCGGAAATTCCCGAAGGACGAGATCGCCCGGCGCGTGAACAACGCGGCGCGGATCCTGGACATCGAGCCGCTGCTGGAGCGCAAGCCCAAGGCATTGTCCGGCGGCCAGCGGCAGCGCGTGGCCATGGGCCGCGCCATCGTGCGCGACCCGAAGGTGTTCCTGTTCGACGAGCCGCTGTCCAACCTGGACGCCAAGCTGCGCGTGCAGATGCGCACCGAGATCAAGAAGGTGCACCAGACGGTGCGCACCACCACCGTCTACGTCACCCACGACCAGGTGGAGGCGATGACGCTGGCGGATCGCGTGGTGGTGATGAACCACGGCATCATCGAGCAGGTCGGCCCGCCGCAGGAATTGTACCACCATCCGAAGACGCGGTTCGTCGCCGGCTTCATCGGCAGCCCGGCGATGAACTTCTTCCCGGCGCGGGTGGAGAACGCCTCCGGCGCGCTGCGCGTGCTGCTGCCCAACGACATCGTTCTGCCGGTACCGGCCGAACGCACGGCGCGCTACCAGGGGGCGGTGGGGCGGGAGGTGCTGTTCGGCATCCGTCCGGAACACCTGACGGAGGTGAAGAACCTCGACCGCGACAACATCTCGGTCTTCGAGGTGACGCCGGAGGTGATCGAGCCGATGGGCATGGAGACGCTGGTGCATTTCTGGATGCAGGGGGCGGAGATCTGCGCCCGCATCGACCCGACCACCCCGGCGGAACCGGGCCGGCCGATGCAGCTGGCGGCAGACCTGAACCACATGCATCTGATCGATGCCGAAAGCGGGCGGGTGCTGTAGTTCCGCGCGCGCGGGGTCTGGCCTACACTTCCGCACCGGAAACCTTCGAAAGACCCTGCGCAAGATGGCCGCCCAATACGTCACCGTGCCCGCTCCGGCGCTCGAATCCGTGGTGGAGAAGATTTTTGGCGCCGCCGGCTGCGACGGCGCCGAGGCCAACCGCATCAGCACCCATCTGCTCGGCGCCAACCTGGCCGGGCATGACAGCCACGGCGTGGCGCGGGTGCCGCGCTATGTGGAATGGCTGGAATCCGGCTTCGTGCTGAAGGGCCAGACGGCGGAGATCGTCACCGATGGCGGCTGCTTCGCGCTGCTGGACGGCAAGTTCGGCTTCGGCCAGACGGTGGCGCCGCAGGCGGTGGACCTCGGCATCGCCCGCGCGCTGCAGCACGGCATCGCCGTGGTCGGCCTGCGCAATGCCGGCCATATCGGCCGCGTCGGCGAGTATTCGGAAAAGGCGATCGCGGCCGGGCTGATCTCGGTGCATTTCGTCAATGTCGCCGGCAGCGTGCTGGTGGCGCCCTTCGGTGGCACGGAACGCCGCTTCTCCACCGCCCCCTTCAGCGTCGGCGTGCCGCTGCCGGGCCGGCCGCTGATCCTGGATTTCGCGACCTCCCTGGTGGCGGAGGGCAAGGTGCTGGTGGCGTCCAATGGCGGGAAGGCGCTGCCGGCGGATGCGCTGATCGAGCCGGATGGGCGGCTTTCGGGCGACCCGCACACGCTGTACGGCGACTACCCGCAGATCGGCCCGCGCAACCCCTCCAACGGCCGCGGCGCGATCCGGGCCTTTGGCGAGCACAAGGGCTCCGGGCTCGCCTTCATGTGCGAGATGCTGGCCGGCGCGCTGACCGGGGGCGGCACCTCCGGCCCGGTGGAGGCGCGCGGTCGCATCGCCAACGGGATGCTGAGCTTCTATGTCTCGCCGAAGCATTTCGGCACCCAGGCGGAATTCGAGGCGACCGGCCGCGCCTATGTGGACTGGGTGATGGAAACCAGCCCGGCGGACCCGGAAAGCCCGGTGCTGGCCCCCGGCGACAAGGAAGCCGCGACGCGCGCCGACCGCCTGGCGCATGGCGTGCCGCTGCAGCCGGATACCTGGGAGAGCATCCTGCAGGTGGCGCGGCGGCTGGGCGTGCCGACGAACGGGTAGCCTTGGACCCGCTCACCCGGATCCTGTGGCGGCTGGCACAGTGGTGGCGCCATCCGCCCTCGCCCTATTTCGTGCGCATCCTGGTGGCGACGCTGCTGGTCGTGCTGGCCGTGGTGTTGGTGGAACGCTTCATCGGCTGGCCGGAGTGGCTGCGCACTGAGCGGGTGCCGATCCGGCGCCTCTGACGTTCCTACAGCAGCGCCAATTGCCGCGGCGCCGCCTGCGGGGCGCGGAACTGGCTGCAATCCAGCCCGCCGCGCATGCCCTGCCGCCCGTCCAGCCCGAAGCGGCGCAGCGCCAGGCGGAAACGCTGGGCCAGCAGTTCCGCATAGGGGCCGGTGCCGGTCTGGCGCTGGCCGAAGCGCGCATCGTAAAGCCGGCCGCCGCGCGTCTCCCGCACCAGGGCCAGCACGCGCGCGGCGCGGTCCGGGTGGTGTTCCTGCAGCCAGGCCTCGAACATCGCCTTGATCTCCAGCGGCAGGCGCAGCAGCACATAGCCGGCCCTTGTGGCGCCCGCCCGCGCCGAGGCTTCCAGGATGCGCTCCATCTCCATGTCGTTCAGGCCCGGGATCATCGGTGCCGCCAGCACCCCCACCGGCACGCCGGCCTTGGCCAGGTCCGTCACCGCCGCCAGGCGCTTCAGCGGGTTGGCCGCGCGCGGTTCCATCACCCGCGCCAGCTTCATGTCCAGCGTGGTGACGGACAGGCACACATGCACCAGGTTGCGCGCCGCCAGCCGCTGCAGGATGTCCAGGTCGCGCAGCACCAGCGCCCCCTTGGTGACGATCGTCACCGGATGGCCGAATGTCTCCAGCACCTCCAGCACCCGCCGCGTGATGCCCAGGGTGCGTTCCACCGGCTGGTAGGGGTCCGTGTTCGCGCCCAGCGCCACCGGCTTCGCCTCATAGCCCGGCCTGGAAAGCTCCTTTTCCAGCAGTTCCGGCAGGTTGGGCTTGAACATCAGCTTGGTCTCGAAATCGAGGCCGGGTGACATCCCGACATAGGCATGGGCCGGGCGTGCATAGCAGTAGACGCAGCCATGCTCGCAGCCACGATAGGGGTTCAGGGACCGGTCGAAGCCGAGATCCGGGCTGTCGTTCCAGGACAGGGCGCTGCGCGAGGCTTCCCTGGTCAGCGTCGTGCGCAGCGGCGGCAGCTCCGCGAAATCCGCGTCCAGCGTGCCCCAGCCGTCATCGTACAGCTCTGCATGGCTGCTCTCGTAGCGGACGCCCGGATTGGTGACGGCACCCCGGCCCTTGCGGGCCAGGGAGGGCATCGTGGTAGCTCCGCCGTAAGCTCCCCCATCCGGCATCGTCGGATCCTCTAATTCGTGGTTTGTTCCCATGCATCTGAAGCTGGACCTGCCCGGGCCGTCAAGAACAAAATGCGAATAGAGGGGCTTCCCGACCTCTCCGTGGTGATCCCGGCGCTGAACGCCGCCGCCTCCCTGCCGGCCACGCTGGCGGCCCTGGGCGGGGTGCCGGGGGAGATCATCCTGGTCGATGGCGGCAGCACCGATGGCACGCCGGCGCTGGCCCTGGCCGATGGCGCCCGGGTGCTGACGGCGCCGCGTGGCCGCGGCGGGCAGATCGCCGCCGGCATCGCCGCCGCGCGCGGGCCCTGGCTGCTGCTGCTGCATGCCGATACGCGGCTGGACCCTGGCTGGCCGGCCGCGCTGCACGCCGCCATGGCGGAACCCGCCCGCGCGCATTATTTTCGTTTCGCGCTGGATCATGCGGCGCCGCAGGCCCGGCGCCTGGAACGCGCCGTGGCCTGGCGATGCCGCTGGCTCGGCCTGCCCTATGGCGACCAGGGCCTGCTGATCCATCGCGACCTGCTGGCCGCGGTGGGCGGCATGCGGGCGCTGCCACTGATGGAGGATGTGGACCTGGTCCGCCGGCTCGGACCTGGGCGGCTGGCGACGCTGCCGGTGGCCGCCCTGACCAGCGCGGCGCGCTGGCAGCGGGAGGGCTGGTGGCGGCGCTCGGCGCGCAACCTGGCCTGCCTCGGCCTCTTCTACGCCGGCCTGCCGCCCCACATCATCGCGCGGCTGTATCGGGGGAAGGGATGAGGGGCGACACGCTGGTGATCTTCGCGCGCGCGCCGCGGCTGGGGGCGGTGAAGCGACGCCTGGCGCGCGGCATCGGCGCGCGCGGCGCGCTGCGTTTCTACCGCGGGCAGTTGGCGCGGCTGCTGCGGGCGGTGGCCGGCGACCGGCGCTGGCGCACCGTGCTGGCGGCCACGCCGGACCGCGCCCGCACGCGCTGGCCACGCCGCCTTCCCGTGCGCGACCAGGGGCGCGGCGACCTCGGCCAGCGGATGGCGCGCGCCATGCGGCCGCATCGCCGCGTCGTTCTGGTGGGCAGCGACATCCCCGGCATCGGTGCCGGCGACATCGCCGCCGCCTTCCGCGCGCTGGGCCGGGCGCGCGCCGTGTTCGGCCCGGCCGAGGATGGCGGCTACTGGCTGGTCGGCTTCGGCCCGCTGCGCCCGGCCCGCCCCTTTGACGGCGTCCGCTGGTCCGGCCCCGAGACCCTGGCCGATACGCTGGCCCGCTGCCACCCCCACCGCGTCGCCCTGCTGCGCCGACTGCGGGACGTGGACACGGCGGAGGATCTCCGGGCGCTGGGCCTGTGACCGAGGCGCCGGACTACCCGCCCGGCCTGTACGACCTGCTGGCCTGGCACGGCCTGCTGCGGCCGGGCATGCGGGCGCTGGACCTCGGCACCGGCGACGGCGCGCTGGCCCGGGGCCTTGCGGCGCAGGGCGCCAGCGTGCTGGGTCTCGATCCGGATCCGAGGGCGCTGGACCGCGCCCGCATCCTGTCCCCCGGCGGCAACCCGGCCTTCGCCTGCGGCCTCGCGGAGCGCACCGATCAGCCCGAGGCCGCCTTCGATCTGGTGACGGCCGGCCGTGCCTGGCACTGGTTCACCCGCGACCTGGCGGCGGCCGAGGTGCGGCGCGTGCTGAAGCCCGGCGGGGCGCTGGTGCTCTGCCATTACGACTGGGTGGCGCCGCCGGGCAGCGTCGCCCACGCCACCGAGCATCTGCTGGCGGCACTCATCCCCTCCCTCCGCCTGTCGCCCGGCAGCGGCTTCTACCCGGCCTGGGCGGAGGCGCTGGCGGGCGCCGGGCTGGTCGATTGCGGCTTCGGTGGCTTCGACGTGGTGCGGCACTGGGACCGCGCCGCCTGGTGCGCGCATGTCGCCGCCGTCGCCGGGGTTGGCCGGTGCAAGCGGGAGGGAGTCACGGCGACGCTGGCGGCGCTGCTGGCCGAGCGCTTTCCGGAGGGGAAGCTGCCGGTGACCTGGCGCCTGTTCGTCCTCTGGGCGCGCCGCGCTTAACCCTGCGGCAACCCCGGCCGGCGCAGCCTTCCAGGCCCGGCCGGAGCCTGCCGCATGACCGACACCGACCCGGCGCGGGAAGCGCGCCTCGCCATCGCCCGCCACCTGGCGGAGCTGCACCGCCTGCACGTGGCGCTGGCCGCCGACAGCCGCAGCCTGAAGGCGCTGACCACGGCCGGCCGGCCACTGGCCGAGATCGAGATCGCGGCGGAGATGCTGGAACAATACATGGCCGCCAGCGGCGCCTTCCTGGAGAACATGCGCGGCCGCTTCGAGAACCGGCTGGGCCTGCTGCGCCGCGGCGACCCCCAGGGGCCGGATGCCGCGCTCGGGCAGGGGCCGGTCGGGCATGGCCCCTTCTGGTATGCCTTCTCCCGCCTCTGTGTCGCGCTGCGCCAGGCGGAAAGGCGGGCGGGCTGAGGCTCAGGCGTAGCCGCGCCGGCTGGGGTCGGCTGCCTCGCGCCGCGCATCCGCCTGCGCCGCCTCGTCCACCTTCCGCGCGCCCGGCGCCGGCTGCGTGCCGTCCGACGCCTTCCCGGCCGCCGCCTCGTCCTCGGCCGGCTCGAAGTCGAAATCGCCGTGCCGCGACTGCCAGCTCTGCACCGTCAGCAGCCTGGCGCCGCCGCGGCTTTCATGCGGGCCGTGCACCACGCCGGCGGCATGGGTCAGGCAGGTGCCGGGCGCCACCGGCTCCCCGGCCTCGATCAGGTCGCCTTCCAGCAGAAAGTGCATCTCCGCCCCCGCCTGGTGGCGATGCGCCGGAATGCGGCCGCCGGCGGGGATGTGGACGATGGTCGTCACCACCCCCGCCGCCTGGTCCTGGTTGAGGATCTGGATGCGGAAGGTGCCGCCCGTCGCCCCGGGAATCTCGAAAGGCGTCGGCGCCACCTGGTCCGTCGCCACGCGCAGGCTGCCATCGGGCATGGCTATGCTCCCCCATCCGGTTTGCAGCCGAACGCCGGGGCGGCGCGGCGGGTTGCCGGCTGACGTGGCCTTCCCCCGGCGCTATGCCATCCGCCATGCCGGATTACACCTACGAGTCGGAGGCGGGCGGCCGCGTGGCCGGGGTGGACGAGGTCGGGCGCGGCCCGCTCGCCGGCCCGGTGCTGGCCGCCGCCGTGGTGTTCCGGGGCCCGCCACCCGCGGCCCTGGCGGCGCTGCTGGACGACAGCAAGAAGCTCTCCGCCGCCCGCCGCGAGATCGCCTTCGCGGCCCTGCAGGAAGCCTTCCGCCAGGGGCTGGCGGAGGGCGCCGTTGCGGCGGCCAGCGTGGCGGAGATCGCCCGGCTGAACATCCTGCACGCCAGCCACCTGGCGATGCTGCGCGCGCTCCGCCGCCTGCCGCCCTGCGACCTGGCGCTGGTGGATGGCAGGCAGGTGCCGCCGCTGCCCTGCCGGGTGCGCTGCCTGGTGGGCGGGGATGCGCTGAGCCTGTCCATCGCCGCCGCCTCCATCCTCGCCAAGGTGGTGCGGGACCGGGCGATGGCGCGGCTGGACCGCCGCTTCCCGGCCTGGGGCTTCGCCCGCCACCAAGGCTACCCCACGGCGGAACACCGTGCCTGCCTGGCCCGGCTGGGCCCCACGCCGCATCACCGGCGCGGCTTTGCGCCGGTCGACCAGGCCTGGCTGCCCCTGCCCCGGGCGATTGTGGCCCAGGATGCACCGCTGGCGACAACGGGTTGATAAGACGCGGAGTTGACGGCGCGACTCGGCAGCCGGCATGGTGTTCCGCGATTCGCGGGGGTGCGTGACGGAACGATGGGCACGGGACTCGACCTGCCGCTGGACGAGGTGCTGCTGGGCGAGTGCATCAGCACCCTGAAGCGCCTGCCGCCGGCCTCGGTCCACATGATCTTCGCGGACCCGCCCTACAACCTGCAACTCAAGGGCACGCTGCGCCGGCCGGATGACAGCCTGGTGGATGGCGTGGACGATGCCTGGGACCAGTTCCAGAGCTTCGCGGCCTATGACGCCTTCACCCGCGAGTGGCTGATCGAGGCGCGGCGCGTGCTGCGCAAGGACGGCACGATCTGGGTGATCGGGTCCTACCACAACATCTTCCGCATCGGCGCGCTGCTTCAGGATCTGGGCTTCTGGATCCTGAACGACGTGATCTGGCGCAAGGCCAACCCGATGCCGAATTTCCGCGGCCGGCGCTTCACCAATGCGCATGAGACGATGATCTGGGCGGCGCGCGGCCCGGAGAGCCGCTACCGCTTCAACTACGCCGCGATGAAGGCGCTGAACGACGACGTGCAGATGCGCAGCGACTGGTATTTCCCGCTCTGCACGGGGGCGGAGCGGTTGCGCGACGAGGCCGGCGGCAAGCTGCACCCGACCCAGAAGCCGGAAGCCCTGGTCGCCCGCGTGCTGCTGGCCAGCACCGCGCCGGGGGAGGTGGTGCTGGACCCCTTCTCCGGCACCGGCACCACGGCCGCCGCGGCCCGTCGGCTGGGCCGGCGCTATATCGGCATCGAGCAGGACCCGGCCTATGTCGCGGCCTCGGAGGCGCGGCTGCGGCAGGTGGTGCCGATGGATGAAAGCGCCGCGCTGGCCCTGCCGAACAAGCGCGAACAGCCGCGCATCGCCTTCGGGGTGCTGGTGGAACGCGGGCTGGTGCCGGCCGGCAGCGCGCTGGTTGACCGCAACCGCCGCTGGCGCGCCACGGTGGGCGCCGATGCCACGCTGCGCTGCGGCACGGCCACGGGCTCCATCCACAAGGTCGGCGCGGCACTGCAGGCCGCGCCGTCCTGCAATGGCTGGACCTTCTGGCATGTCGAGACGGCCGACGGCCGGCTGCGCCTGCTGGACGAGCTGCGGCAGGAGATCATCGGCCGGGACGGCGGCTGAGAGCCCCCGGCTGGAGCATTTTCACGCCCTGCGGCTTCGCAAGGCGACCCGGAAGATGCGTCAAAACAATAAGCCGGAGCATTTTCAAGCCTTGCGGCTTGGCAAGGCGACTCGGAAAATGCGTCAAAACAATAAGCTAGAGCCGATCCACCGTCTTCGCTTGCGGTGAAACGGCTTCAGCGGCTCAGCGCCGGGCGAGCGCCCGCAGCAGCGCCAGCGCCAGCGCCGTCTTCACCAGCGTGCCGGGGATGAACAGCAGGAAGCCGGCCTCGAAGGCCCGCGCCAGGCCCACATAGCCGGCCAGCCAGGCGATGCCGGGCAGGAACAGCAGCAGATGTGCCGCCAGCAGCACCACTGCCTGGCGAACAAGGCCCTGGCCACGGGCGAAGCCGGCCAGCCAGGCGGCCAGCGCGAAGCCGATCAGGTAGCCACCGGTCGGCCCGGCCAGCGCCGCTGGCCCGGCGGCGCCATTGGCGAAGACCGGCAGGCCCATGGCGCCCTGCGCCAGATAGGCGGCCACCGCGGCGAGTCCCGCCGCCGGCCCGCCCAGGGCGCCCAGCAGCAGCACGGCCAGGCTCTGCAGCGTCGCCGGCACCGGCCACATCGGCAGGCTGACCTGGGCGGAGGCCGCCAGGATCCAGGAGCCGAGCAGGGCCACCCCGGCCAGGCGCAGGGCGGGCCGGGCGGAGGTCAGGGCGAGGGCCATGGTTGGTGTCTCCGGCGTTTCGGGCCCCGGTTTGGCGCGCCCTCCGCCCGCTGTCCAGCAGGGCCGCCCGCCCGCCCCGCGCGTGGCAAACGCCCCTGGCCCGTCAGGCGGCGCGGATCGCCGCCAGGAAGCCGTCCACCTGGCCGCGCAGCGCCTCCGTCTGGCGCGACAGGCCGGAGGAAGCCTCCCGCAGGCCGGCGGTGGCGGCGGCGGTGGCCTCCGCGCCTTCCATCACCTCCGCTGTCTGGCGCGTCACCTGATCGGTCCCGGCGGCGGCTTCCGCCACGGCGCGGCCGATCTCCTGCGTCGCGGAGGATTGCTGTTCCGCCGCCGCGGCCACCTGGGTGGCGATGTTGGCCAACTCCTCGATGGTCGCGCCGATGCCGCGGATCGCGTCCACCGCCCGGCCGGTCTCGGCCTGCATGGCGCCGATCTGCGCCCCGATCTGTTCCGTGGCCTTGGCGGTCTGCGCCGCCAGCGCCTTCACCTCCCCCGCCACCACGGCGAAGCCCTTGCCGGCATCGCCGGCGCGTGCCGCCTCGATCGTCGCGTTCAGCGCCAGCAGGTTGGTCTGCCCGGCGATGGACTGGATCAGCCCGACCACGTCGCCGATCCGCGCCGCCACCTCCGCCAGCCCGCCCATCGCGGCGTCCGTGGTGCGCGCATCGGCCGCGGCGCGTTGGGCGATGCGGGCGCTTTCCGCCACCTGGCGGGCGACCTCCGCGATGCTGCTGGCGAGTTCCTCGGCGGAGGCGGCGACGGTCTGCACATTGCCCGCCGCGGTGCCGGCGGCCAGCGCCATGCTGCCCGCCTGTTCGCGCGCCTGCCCGGCGGCGCGGCCCAGCCGGTCCGCGGTTTCATCCAGCGGCGCGGCGGCGCCGGCCACGGCTTCCAGCACTTTGCCGACCTGCGATTCGAAGCCCTGCACCAGCGTCTGCAGCGTCTCCGCCCGTCGGCTCTTTGCCGCCTGTTCGGCGGCGGCGGCGTCTGCCACCTGGCGCGCTGTCAGCGCGTTGCGGCGCAGCACCTCCACCGCTTCCGCCATCTGGCCGATCTCGTCGGCGCGGCCGCGGCAGGGCACCGTCACCGTCTGGTCGCCCTGGGCCAGATTCTGCACCGTGCCGGTCAGCGCCACCACCGGCACCACCACGCGCCGCACCAGCACCAGGGCGAGCCCGGCCAGCACCAGGCCGGCCAGCAGCGTCAGCGCCGCTTCCGTCACCAGGGCAATCTCGGCCGCGCGTTCCTGCGCGGCGGCGGTGGCGGCGGCCTCGGCCAGGGCGGCATCGCGCACCGCCAGCAGGATGTTCAGCGACGGCGTGGCGAAGGCGGTGAAGGCGTCGCCATCCATCGGGTAGGTGCCGCCGGCGCGGCCGGCCGCGATCAGCGCCTGGGTCTTCGCCTCCGCCTCGCCGAAGAAGCGGCGCTGGACATCCTCGAAGGCCGCGGTCAGGCGCGGCGGGTTGCCCAGCATGGCGGCCATCTGGCGCATCTGCCGCCAGCCGGTCTGGATCACCTGGGCGGCGCCGGCGATGGTCTCCAGCTCCGCCGGGTTCAGCGCCCGCGCATTGCCGCGGGCGGTGCCGATGGCGACGATGCGGCGGCTGCCGGCGTCGCGCAGGTCCCAGCTCATCCGCGCCAGCTGAACCAGGCCTTCCAGCCCGCCGCCATCCGCGGCGATGGCGCGGTGGCTGTCATCCAGCGCCGCGGTGACCTGGCCCAGCATCTGGTCATAGACGCGCTGCGGCTGGCCGCGCACCGCGGCGGGGCGATCCGCCAGCGGCAGCAGGGCCGCGGCGCGCACCGGCCCGCGCAAGGCGGCCAAGGCCGCCGGCATCGCCTCCAGCGGCGCCGCCGCGCCGCCGGCGGCCCGCAGCTTCGCCAGGGCCTGCGCCAGCGCCGCATCGGTCCGGGCCTGCACGCCGTCCAGCCGTGTCGTCAGCGCCGCGTCCATCGGCGCCGTGGCATGCATGCGCAGCACCCAGTTGCCGCGCTCCACCACCAGCGTCTCGGTCAGGCGCAGCAGCGCGGCGGTGGCCTCCACCTGCCGGCTGGCCTCGGCCGCCGCGGCCTGGCGTTGCCATTGGCCGAAGGCGGCGGTGCCGCCGACCGCGGCGCCGATGCCCGCTATGCCGAGCATGACCAGGGTGAACAGGGTTCTGATGCGCATGGGGCGGGGGGGTCCGGATGACGCGAAGGGGCCTCATCCTTCCCATAACGGCCTTGCCGGAATGCTAATCGGTTTCGGAACGTCGCAACCGGATCAGGCTCAGACGCCGGGCCACAGCGCCAGCAGGCGGCGCATGGCGGTGGGCATGGCGGCGCGGGCCTCGGCCGCGGCCATCCAGGCCAGCCCCGACCCGGCCGGAAGCGCGTCCCCTTCCGCCGGGGCGGCCAGCAGCAGCTGCAGGCGCAGCTCGAAATGGGTGAAGCCGTGCCGGGCCTCCCCTTCCAGCGCCTGAAAGGGCAGGCCGGGCAGCGGCGCATGGGACAGGGCCTCCGCCGCCGGCCAGGGCTCCGCCCGCCACGGCGTGCCCGGGATCTCCAGCATGCCGCCCAGCAGGCCGGTCTCCGGCCGCCGCCGCACCAGGAGGCGGCCGGCGCCGTCGGTCAGCAGGAAATGCGTGCCGTGGCGGATCGGCCGCTGCGGCTTCGGTGCCTTGCGCGGCAGGGCGGCCTGCACGCCGGCCGCCTGCGCGGCGCAGCCGCCGAGCCAGGGGCACAGTGTGCAGGCCGGGTTGCGCGGGGTGCAGAGCGTGGCGCCCAGGTCGAACAGCGCCTGGGCGAAGTCGCCCGGCCGGGCGCGCGCGGCCGGCTGCACCATGAAGCCCTGGGCCAGCGCGTCCAGCGCCTTGCGCGCGGCGGGCAGCGGCGCCTCCACCCGCGCCAGCCGCGCCACCACGCGTTCCACATTGCCGTCCAGCGGCACCACCGGCGCATCGAAAGCGATGGCGGCGATGGCGGCGGCGGTATAGGCGCCGATGCCGGGGATCGCCCGCAGCCCGGCCACATCGTCCGGGAATCCCTGGGCGGCCAGGGACCGGGCGCCGGCATGCAGGTTGCGGGCGCGGGCGTAGTAGCCCAGCCCCGCCCATTCCTCCGCCACCGCCGGCCAATCCGCGGCGGCCAGCGCGGCGACATCGGGAAACCGGGCGAGGAACCTGCTATAGCGGGGGCCGACCGTGGCGACGGTGGTCTGCTGCAGCATCACCTCCGACAGCCAGACCCGGTAGGGATCGGGCCGGCGGTTGGCCCCGGGCGGCCCGCGCCAGGGCAGGCTGCGGCGATGCCGGTCGTACCAGGCCAGCAGCAGGCCGGCATCGGGCAGGGCGGGTTGGGAAGGGGGAGGGGTCACGCGTGGCACAGGATGGCGACCAGCGACGGTTTCCGACAGCCCCCCTGCCGCTGTCCGCCCTGATTCCGCGCCTGACCCGGCCCGCCTTCCGCAAGCGCAGCCCGGCCGGGGCCATGCTGATGGCGGATTGGCCGCAGGTGGTGGGGCCGGCGCTGGCCGCGGTGACGCAGCCGGTGCGCCTGACCGCCGGCAGCCTGACGATCGCCTGCGCCGGGTCGGTGGCCATGGAATTGCAGCACCTTGCGCCGGAACTGATGGGCCGGATCAACGCCCATCTCGGCCGCACGGCGGTGGAACGGCTGCGCTTCGTGCAGCAGGCGCCGTCCGGCCAGCCGCCGCCGCCACCGCGCCCGCGCGCGGTGCCGCTGCCCGCGGAATTGCAGGCCCGGCTGGGCACGCTGCCGGAAGGTCCGCTGCGGGAGGCCCTGGCAAAGCTGGCGCTCGGCGTCTATCGGAAGCGCTGACCCCTTCCTGCCCCCAGGCCGGCACCTGATATGCCGCCCATGAGGAACAATTCCCCGGAGGCTGCCCGCATGATCGACCGCCGCTCCCTGCTCACCCTCGCGGCCACCGGCGCCGCCGGCCTGCTGCTGCCCCGCCTGGGCTGGGCGCAGGCCGCCGCCCCGGCCCCCCTGGCCGAGGATGACCCGCGCCTGGCGGAGCGCAGCGCCGGGCCGGCCGATGCGCCGGTGACGGTGCTGGAGTATTTCTCCCTCACCTGCGGCCATTGCGCCGCCTTCCACCGGGAGACCTGGCCGCGCGTGAAGACGGAGCTGGTGCAGGCCGGCCGCATGCGCATGGTGTTCCGCGACTTCCCGCTGGACGGGCTGGCCCTGGCCGCCGCCGCCGTGGCGCGGTCGCTGCCGGCGCCGCAATACGAGCCCTTCATTTCTGCGCTGCTCGGCTCCCAGGACCGCTGGGCCTTCAACCGCAATGCCGACCCGCGGGAGGAGCTGTACAAGATGGCCGCGCTGGCCGGCATGTCCCGCGCCAGATACGACGAGGTGCTGGCCGACCAGGCGCTGCAGCGCGCCATCCTCGCCGCCCGGGTGAAGGGGCAGCAGGAGCACAACGTCACCTCCACCCCCACCTTCGTCTTCGGCAGACGCGCGGTGCCCGGCAACATGGCCTTCGGGCGCTTCGCCGCCCTGGTCGCCGAGACCCGCTGATCCATGCCGCCGCCGCCTGACGCAGCGGAGGAGGCCGAGGAGCCCGCACGCACCGAGGAACAGGCGGAAGCCGCGCGCCGCGCGCGGCTCACCCGGCTGCGCATCGCGGGCTTCAAATCCTTCGCCGAGCCGACGGTGGTGGAGGTGATGCCGGGCCTGACCGGCATCGTCGGGCCGAATGGCTGCGGCAAGTCCAATGTGGTGGAGGCGCTGCGCTGGGCGATGGGCGAGACCAACGCCCGGTCCATGCGCGGCGGCGAGATGGACGACGTCATCTTCGCCGGCACCTCCACCCGCCCGGGCCGCAACCTGGCCGAGGTGACGCTGACGCTGGAGGAGGCGGAGGGCCTGGCGCCGCCGCCCAACGCCGCGGCGCAGGATCTTGAGATTTCACGCAAGATCGCGCGCGGGGAGGGCAGTTCCTTCCGCGTCAACGGGCGGGAACTCCGCGCCCGCGACGTGCAGACGATGTTCGCCGACATCGGCTCCGGCGCCCGGTCCTCCGCCATGGTCAGCCAGGGGCGCGTCGCCGCGCTGATCCAGGCGCGGCCGGAGGATCGGCGCGCGGTGCTGGAGGAAGCCGCCGGCATTGCCGGGCTGCGCGCCCGCAAGCATGAGGCGGAGTTGAAGCTGCGCCAGGCGGAGACCAATCTGGGCCGGGCGGAGGACCTGATCGGCCAGATCGAGGCCGGCCGGCAGAACCTGCAGCGCCAGGCCCGCCAGGCCGCCCGCTACCGCAACCTGTCCGGCCTGGTGCGGGATGCGGAGGTGGAGTGGCTGGCCATCCTGCGCGGCCGCGCCCAGGCGACGCTGGACGCCGCCCGCGCCCGCTTCGCGGCCGCCCGCCACGCCACCAGCCAGGCGGAAGCCGCCGCCGAGGCCGGCGCCATCCGCGCCTTCACCGCCGAGCGCGCCCTGCCCGCGCCGCGGGAGGCGGAGGGCGCCGCCCGCACCGCGCTGGAGCGAAGGCGGGTGGAGGCGGAGACGCTGGGGGCAGAGGAAGCCCGCGCGCGGGACGCCCTGGCCGGCGCCGAGGCGCGCCACAAGGC
>NZ_JAAVNE010000027.1 GCF_012103215.1 Falsiroseomonas selenitidurans | reverse complement strand
CTCTCGCCTACAACTGCCGCAGGCTTCACCGCCTGCGGCTCGCCTGACCTCAATCGCCGCCTCGCCTGCAAAACGCGTGTGACAAATCCGACAGGCTGCTAGACCGCGCCGCGCCGCCCGCAAAGCGCCGGCGGAGCGCGCCGCTGCAAGGACGGCGCGCCCGACCGGCGCCTCAGAAGAAGGCTTCCTTCACGCCGCCGAGCCAGAAGCCCAGGGTCGCCTTGGTCTCGCTGGTCGGCACCGGCGTCTCGAAGACGATCTCGGTGCCGCCGACCACGGCGCCGGTGCTGTCCGTGATCTGGCCATTCACCGATTCGACCAGCGCCTCCGCCTCCGCCGTCGGCAGCACGCCGAAATGCCCCAGCGTGCGCGCCAGCACGCCGTATTTCGCCCGCGCCGCGCCATCGGCGATCTTGATGGTGATGCCGAGGCCACGATCCGGCACCACCGCCATCACGAAGCCTTCCGCGCCGCCCTTCACCGCCACGCGCCCGCCGGTGGCGCGCACGATGCGCGCGGTGGGGGAATCGAGGCCGGAGAGATGGTCCGGATAGGCGGTCATCGCCCCCAGCACCCGCTTCGCCGCCGCGCGCCGCGCGGCATTGCCGGAATAGCCGAGGCCCAGCCGTGCCGCGGCGCGCGACAGGTCGCGCATCGGCAGCGCCAGCGTCGGCAGGCCGCAGCCATCGCGCCCGACCGGCAGCTTCGTCGCATCCCGGCCCAGATAGTCGGAGAGGATGTCGAGGTAGAGCTTCTGCGCCGGGTGGTCCGGGCGGGCATAGTCCAGCCCGGCACCGAGGTGCTTCGCCACGGTCAGGAAGCCGCAATGCTTGCCGGAGCAGTTGTGGTAGAGCCGCCGCGGGCCGCCCTGGGCGAAGGCGGTGGCCATGTCGTCCTCCCGCCGCGGCAGGGCCGGGCCGCAGACCAGCGCCTCCTCCGTCAGGCCCAGCCGGCCGAGCCAGTTGCCCACCAGCCCGGTCTGGAACGGCTCCGCGTCATGGGAGGCACAGGCCATGGCGATGTATTCGTCGGACAGGCCGAAGGCATCCGCCGCGCCGGATTCCACCAGCGCCATGGCCTGGAACGGCTTGAGCGAGGAGCGCGGGAAGGTCATCAGCCCGGCATCGCCCCAGCTGCCGACCAGCCGGCCCTCGAAATCGGCCACCACCACGGTGCCGCGGTGCACGCTTTCCACCAGCGGGCCGCGCCAGATGCGCGCGAGCTCGACGAAATCGGTGCCGTCCCTCATCTCGATGTCCCTCCGCAGACCCGCCTATGTGAAGCTGCAACGACAGGTCCGCAAGCGGGCATGTCAACCCTGACAGCATCATTCGTCAACCTGCCCTGACAGATCACGGCTCCGGCCCGCCCGGCGCACACGCCGACCACGGCTTGACGTCAGGGACATGCTGCGGTGCATCATCCACGTCGTCTGCAAGCGGAGACCTCCCCACGTCCGGATCACCTCGCCGCCCGGGTGCCGCCACGGTGCCGCTGCTCGCCGCGGTCGCCTTTTCCAATGCCCTGGGCGCGGTGATCTTCTTCCCGCTTGGCCCTTTCCTGGCCCGCGACCTCGGCATTCCGGTGGAGGACGCGGCCTTCACCACCACCTTCTACACCGTGGCCGCCGGGCTGGGCGGGCTGGCCGGCGCGCTGCTGCTGGGCGGGGTCAGCCGGCGCGCGGCGGTGATGGGCTCGCTCTGCGGGCTTGGCGTGTTCTCCCTGGCCACCTTCCTGGCGCCGACCTATCCGCTGCTGCTGGCCGCCCGCGCCGGGGCCGGGGCCTGCGCCGGGCCGCTGATGGCCGCGGTGGTGACCAGCATCGCCGAATCGGTGCCGGAGGAACGCCGCAACCGCGCCGTCAGCAGCGTGACCGGCGCCTATGGGCTTGCGCTGGTGGCCGGGCTGCCGCTCGCCCTGGTTCTGGGGGCGACGGCGGGCGGCTGGCGCACGCCGATCCTGGCGATCTCCGCCCTGTACCTGCTGCTGCTGTTCCCGGTCTGGCGCCTGCTCGGCCCGCGCCCCGGCCAGCCGCCCCCGGCGCCGCGCGCGCGCGTCACGCTTCCGGGTCTGCTGCGCATGCTGGTGCGGCCGGAAAGCCTGACCGGGCTGGCGCTGATCGGCGCGGCCTCCTTCGCCACGCTGCTGGTCTCCCCGCATATCGCCGCCTATGCGCTGGGCAATGCCGGGCTCGGCGAGCGGGCGCTGCAGGTGATCTACCTGATCGGCGGCGCGCTGGCGGTGCTGACCACGCGGGCCACCGGCACGCTGATGGACCGCGTCGGCGTGCTGCCGGCCTCGCTCACCGTCGGCTGCGTGCTGACCACGGTGCTGCTGGCGGCCTTCGGCCTTTCCGGCCCCGCCTGGCTGCTGACGGGGCTGCTTGGCACCGTGCTGGCCGTGCAGCTGGCCCGCAGCACGGTGGCGCAGGGCAGCGCCACGCGGGTGGCCCCGCCGGCGGAGCGCATGACCTACCAATGCCTGGTCGCCGCCACCACCAGCCTCGGCCAGGGGCTGGGGGCCGCGGCCTCCACGCTGGTGGTGCGGGAAAGGCCGCAGGGCGGGCTGGACCACATGCCCTGGGTGGTCGGCGCCAGCATCGCGCTGGCCTGGCTGGCGCCGCTGCTGGTGGTGCGGCTGCACCGCCAGCTGGCACGGCGCGACGCCGGCGCGGCGTGAGCCGCCGCGCCTAGGAGCCGTTTCACCGCCAGCGAAGACGGTGAAACGGCTCCAGCTTATTGTTTTGACGCATTTTCCGAGTCGCCTTGCGAAGCCGCAAGGCTTGAATGCGCTAGAGCGCCGCCGCGACCCGTGCCGCGAAGTCCTTGGTGCCCAGCGGCCCGCCGAGGTCCACCGTCCGCGTCGCCGGCTCCGCCAGCGTCGCATCCACCGCCGCCTGGATCGCCGCCGCGGCCTGGCCCGCCGCCGTGTTGCCGCGGTGCAGCGCGTGCCATTCCAGCAGCATGGCCGCCGACAGGATCATGGAGCAGGGGTTGGCCTTGTCCTGGCCGGCGATGTCCGGCGCGCTGCCATGCTGCGCCTGGGCGCAGCACAGGACGTCGTTCTCGTTCGTGCTGCCGGCCAGCCCCAGCCCGCCGGACAATTCGCTGGCGAGGTCCGACAGGATGTCGGCGTGGAAGTTGGTGGCCACCAGCACGTCGAAGCGCTGCGGGTCGCGCACCAGGATGGCGGCGCAGGCATCGACGATGATCTCGTCCAGCGTCACGTCCGGGTAGTCCTGCGCCACTTCCCGCACGCAGCGCAGCCACAGGCCATCGGTCATGATGAAGGTATTGGCCTTGTGCACCGCCGTCACCTTGCGCCGGCGGCGGCGCGCCAGGTCGAAGGCGGCGCGGGCGATGCGCAGGCTGGCATGGCGGGTGATCCGGCGCAGCGACATCGCGACATCCGGCGTCGGCATGAACTCGCCATGGCCCTGGTGCAGGTTGCGGTCCGGGTAGAAGCCCTCCGTCGCCTCCCGCATGATGACGAGGTCGAGCGGCTGGTGGCCGCGGCCGAGGCCCGCGCGGGTGCGCGCCGGGCGGACATTGGCGAACAGGTCGAGGCCGACGCGGAAGGCGGCGGAGACGTTGATGCCGCCCTTGTCGCGCGGCGGGTAGTGCAGGTGGCTGATCGGGCCGAGCAGCACGCCATCGCTGGCCCGCGCCGCCTCCATCACGCTGTCGGGCAGGGTGGTGCCGTGGCTGGCCAGCGTTTCCAGCCCCATCGCCTGCGTCTCGAAGCTGAGGTCGAGGCCGTGGCGTGCATCGACGGCGCGCAGCACGCCCAGCGTCGCGGCCATGATCTCGGGGCCGATGCCGTCGCCGGGCAGGACCAGGAAGCGGGGCATGGGCGGTTTCCTTTTGTGCTCAGGCGGGCAGGGCAGCGGCGACCTTGGCGCAGAAGCGGCCGACCGCCTCCGGGTTCACCCAGCGCAGCACCGCCACCACCTGGCCCGCCGGCCAGATCCAGGTGACATTGCCGCCGGCGCCCATGGCGAAGACCGAATCGCGCGGCGCCTCCGGCCAGCGGCCGGCGCCGTTCAGCCACCACAGGAAGCCGTAGCTGGGGTTGAGCGGGCAGGGCGCCAGCGACTGCGCGATCCACTCCGCCGGCACCACCTGCCGGCCTTCCCAGGCGCCGCCCTGCAGCACCAGCTGGCCGATGCGGGCCTGGTCCTCGGCATGGATGCGCATGCCGGCGCCCCAATGGGTGCCGCCGGGCACGGAGGGCAGGCGCCGCCCCTCCACCTCGACCCAGGCCGTGTCATAGGGATACCAGACCCAGTCGCGGCTGCCGCCGATCGGGTCCAGGATGCGCTCGGCGAAGACCTCCGGCAGCGGGCGGCGGAACAGGCGCAGCAGGCACAGCGACAGGCGGTTTACCCGCACGTCGTTGTATTCCCAATAGCTGCCGGGGCGTTGCAGGACCCGGTCCATGCCCTTGGGCCCGGCGCCTTCGCGTGCCAGGTCGCGGCCGCGGTCGATGCGGTCGGACTTGCCGAACAGCTCGCCCTCCCACTCGCTGGTGTTGGTCAGCAGGTGCCGCCAGCTGATCTCGGCATTCTGGTCGGATTCGAAGCCGCCATCGGCGATGCGGGCGCGCACCGGCTCGTCGAGATCCGGCAGCAGCCCATCCGCCTGGGCGATGCCGGCCAGCAGGGAGAGGTAGGATTTCGCGGCGGAGAAGGTCATGTCCGCCTGCCTTGTATCGCCCCAGGAGCCGATGCGCCGGCCCTGGTGCAGCACCAGCCCGTTCGGCGCACCGCGCGGGAACACCGGGCCCAGTACGGCATTGTGCGGCGGCGGGTCGAAATGCCCGGCCTCCAGATGTGCGAGCAGGTCGCGGGGGAAGGGGCTTTCCTGTGCCTCGGCGAAGGCGATGGCCTCTGCCAGATTGCCTGGGGCGGGCGTGGGGTGCGGGTCGGGCTGCGTCATGCGCCGCAGCCTGCCCCCGATGCGCCCATACCGGAACCCCCATACCGGAACCCCCTGCAGGCGGCCGGCGAAGTGCCTACATACCCGCCCAACCCTCGGAGAGACCCGCATGACGACCCAACCCCATGAGGTGGCCACCCTCGGCGGCGGCTGCTTCTGGTGCATCGACGGCGCGCTGCGCCATGTGAACGGCGTGACCAGCGTGGAAAGCGGCTATGCCGGCGGCCATGTGGCCAACCCGAGCTATGAGCAGGTCTGCGGCAAGCAGACCGGCCATGCCGAGGTGGTGCGCGTGGAATTCGACCCCGCGGTGCTGCACTACGCCGACCTGCTGCGCATGTTCTTCACCCTGCACGATCCCACGACGAAGGACCGCCAGGGCAATGATGTCGGCCCGCAGTACCGCAGCATCATCCTGACGCATTCGCCGGAACAGGCGGAGACGGCGAAGGCGGTGATGGCGGAAATCCACCAGGCCGGCATCTGGGCCGGCGACCTGGTGACTGAGGTGGTGCCGGCCACCGATTACTGGCCGGCGGAGCCCGAACACCAGGACTATTTCGCGCGCAACCCCTGGTCCGGCTATTGCCGGGTGGTGGTGGCGCCGAAGGTGGCGAAGTTCCGCAAGACCTTCGCCGCCCGCCTGAAGTCGGCCGCGGCCTGAGAGGAGAGCACGATGGGTCTGTTCAGCAAGGACAAGCCGGCCGAGAGCTTCCCGGTGGCGAAGCCGGAAGCCGAATGGCGCGCGGAATTGTCACCGGAGGCCTTCCGCGTGCTGCGCCAGCACGGCACGGAACGCCCGGGGACCAGCAAGCTGCTGGCGGAGAAGCGCCCCGGCGTCTTCGCCTGCGCCGCCTGCGGGCATGAGCTGTTCGACAACGCCACCAAATTCGAAAGCGGCACCGGCTGGCCGAGCTTCTTCCGCCCCCTGCCGGGCGGCATCGGCACCACCGTGGACCGCAGCTTCTTCATGACGCGGACCGAGGTGCATTGCGCCCAATGCGGCGGCCATCTGGGCCACGTCTTCCCGGACGGCCCGGCCCCGACCGGGGAACGCTACTGCATGAACGGTGTCGCCATGGTGTTCCAGCCGGCCGGGTGATTCGGCCCCGCGGCGCTGGACATTCGGGGGCGGCTGGCCAATTTTGCGGCGACGCCGCTCCCCTTGTTCCTCTGCCCGGAAAGTCCCCCGTCTCTTGGCCTGGCGCCTGCTGCTTCCCCTCCTTGCGCTGCTTGGCGTCGCACCGGCCCGGGCCGACCTGGTCTATGTGCTGAATTCAGGCGATGCCAGCATCACGGTGCTGGACGCGGCGACGCGGGAGGAGCGGCTGCGCATCCCCGTGCTGAGGGAGCCGCACCACCTCGTGCTGACGCCGGACGGCACGCAGCTGGTGGTGGCGGATTCCGGCGGCAACGAGGTGTTCTTCCTGGACCCGGCGACGGGCGAGGTGCTGCGCCGCGTCGCCATCTCCAACCCCTATCACCTGGAATACAGCCCGGATGGCCGTTTCCTGGTGGTGGCCAGCCTGCGCCGCGGCCAGGTGGACGTGCTGGATGCGCGGACGCTGGAATTGCGGCAGCGCTTCCGCCCCGGTGACAAGCCGAGCCATGTCGCCTTCAGCCCCGACAGCCGCATGGCCTATGTGACCATCCAGGGGGATGGCACGGTGGCCGCCTTCGACCTGCACAGCCTGACCCAGGCCTGGGTGGAGAAGGTGGGGCCCGAGCCCGCCGGGATCACCTGGCACCGGGGGGAGCTGCTGGTGGGCCTCATGGGCAGCACGCATTTCGTGCGGCTGGACCCGGAAAGCCGCGCCGTCACCCCCGCCTTCAGCCTGGGCCGTGGCGCCCACACCATCTACCCGGCCCCGGATGGCCGCGCGCTCTATGCCACCAGCCGGGTGGACAGCCGTGTGGCGGAGATCGACCCGGAGACGCTGGCGGTGCGCCGCTGGTGGGCCATCCCCGGCGGGCCGGACTGCCTGAGCTTCGACCCGGATGGCCGCATCTGGATGACGCTGCGCTGGAGCCGCAGCATCGCCATCCTGGACCCGGTGGCGGACCGGTGGGAGACGGCGCGGGTCGGACGCTCCCCGCACGGCATCTTCTTCAAATCGATGCGCCATGGCGCGGCCTTCGCCCAGGCCATGCCCGGGGCGGTGTCCGGCACCAGGCCGATCGACGCGCCGCTGCCCGGCTGGCCAGCGGCGACGCCGCCGCCGCCGGCCGGCATCGTCCCCGGCAGCATCCCGCGCGCCCCGGTGCTGCCGGCCTCGCTGCGGGTACGCCCCTGAGATGCGGCGGCGCGGCCTGCTGGCGACCGGGCTCGGCCTCGCCACCACCCTGGCGAGCCCGGCGCTCGCCCAGCGCAGCCCGCCCGGCTGCCGCGGCCCAATCTACCTGACCATCGACACCGGCTGGAGCCGGGAGGCGGAGGCGATCGCCGCCATCCTGCGCCGCCATGCGGTCACCGCCACGCTGTTCGTGGCGGATGAGCCGACCTTCCGCGGCGACACCACCCTGTCGGACGCCTGGGCGCCCTTCTGGCGCGCCCGGGTGGCGGAAGGCCACGCCTTTGCCAGCCATACCTGGCGGCACTGGTACTTCGCCGGCGACCCCGGCCCCGGCCGCACCACCTTCCGCTCCCGCCGCGGCCAGGGGCAGGAGGTGCTGGACCAGGCGGGCCTCTGCGCGGAGCTGGCGCGGCCGATCGCGGCGCTGCGCCGCTTCGCCCCGGAAGCGCGGGTGCTGCCGCTGTGGCGGGCGCCGGGCGGCATCGTCACCCGCAATGCCGTGGCGCTCGCCGCCGGCTGCGGCCTGCGCCACCAGGGCTGGACCCGCAACGGCTTCCTGGGCGACGAGCTGGACAGCGGCGCCCACCCCAACGCCGCGCTCCTGCGCCGCAACCTGGCCCAGATCCGCCCCGGCGAGGTGCTGGTGATGCATTGGGGCGTGCGCAGCCGGCGCGAGCCCTTCGCCGGGATCCTGGAGGCGCTGGTGACGGGGCTGCTGGCGCGCGGCCTCTGCTTCGCCCCGCTGCCGCCAGAGGGCGTCACCTGAGGGCGTCGGCTGAATCTTTCAAGAACAATGTCTTGATCGATCAGGCTCCGCTGGGATCTCAGCGATAATTCGGGCGGTATCCGGCCGGCGGCGCGCCCTGGTGCCAATTGCCGTACTGGTCGTACCAGCCGCCATAGCGGGGATCGACCGGGCGGGCGACGTAGGGGTCCGGCGGAATCCGCTCCGGCTCCGGCGCCGGGGTCAGCGCCCCGCCCACCGCGCCCAGCGCGCCGCCGATCAGTGCCCCGCGCCCGGCACTGCCGGTGACGGAACCGACCAGCGCACCGGCCCCGGCGCCCAGCGCCCCGCCGGCCAGCGCCCGCTGGTTGCGGTCATTCGGGTCCGTGCAGCCGGCCAGCAGCGCCATCGGCGCCGCGACCAGGGCGGCCAGAAGGGGGGGTCTCAGGGTGCGCATCCGGTGTTCTCCTGTGCAGTCGGCCCGCCCGGTTCACGGGCGGACCATGCCGGTCACAACGCTTCGGCATGCCGGCGGTTCGGCCAGACATTCTCAGGCCTGGCGGCTTCGCAAGGCGAGCCGGACCATGCGGCGGAACAGACGGCTGCCGGAGCACGCGGCGTCCCTGTGAACGCAGCGTACTCCTGAGACCTTCGAACCGACAGCAAGACTATAGATTCAGCCGATCCCCGCTGAACGCCGGCTGCGCCAGGTCAGGCAGGGCGCCCCTTGCTGCGCTGCGCCGGGTCGTTCGCCGCGGTCGGCGGCACGCCGGCCCCCGCCATCTGGTCCCGCTGCGCGCCGGAATCCGGCGGCGGCGTGGCCAGCATCGGCTCCCCGCCCAGCGGCTCGCTGCGCATGGAGGTGAAGGTGCCCTTGCCGTCCAGCGAGGGACCCTCGGTCCAGCGGCCGCCCGGCACGGTGCCGGAGACGTCGTGGCCGAAATAGGCATAGGCGTAGCGGGCGTGCTCCGCGCTGTCGGGGTGCGAGTTCGGGATCGGCAGCTGCGCCTTGTGGCCGCCCAACTCCTCGATCACCGCCAGCCATTGCTGCTGGTGCATGGTGTCGCGCGCGATGAGGAAGCCCAGCATGTCCTTCATGCCGGGGTCGTCCGTCATGCCGTGCAGCCGCACCGCCAGCGCCCTTCCGCTGGACTCCGCGGTGGCATTGGCCAGCATGTCGGCGGCGATGTTGCCGCTGCCATAGACGTGGCTGGCGTTGAAGGGCACGCCATTGGCGTCCTCCGCCGTCGCGGCCAGGCCGCTGGAGAGGATGTGGCGCAGATTCATGCCATTCAGCACGGCGCCGGCGACCGGGTTGGCGGCGGCTTCCTCCTGCAGAGAGAGCGGCGCCTTCTCCAGGTTCAGGGCGACGGCGGTGGCCAGCATCTCGATATGCCCGATTTCCTCCGTGCCGGTGTTCAGCAGCATGTCGCGGTACTTGGCGGGGCCGCGGCAGCCCCAGGCCTGGAACATGTATTGCAGGCAGACGCGGATCTCGCCCTCCACGCCGCCGATCGCCTGTTGCAGGGCGCGGGCGAAAAGCGGGCTCGGCTTCTCCACCCGCACCGGATATTGCAGCTTGCCATCCATGTAGAACATCGCTGGTTCTCCTTCGTTCTGGGCCGCGCGGATTGCCGCACCGGCCCCGGCAGCCAACGGGCGGGCCGGCGGCGGGTTTGGCGGCATCGGCGGAACGAGGTGGCGCTTTTCCCGTCATTCGGGATTGCCTATGCTGGACGGCGCAACCCCTTTTGAGGGATGGCTTCCATGGATCGGCGGATGTTGCTGGGCGGCGCCGCGGCGCTGCTGGTGGGGTCGAAGGCGGCCGGCGCGCAGACCATGCCGCATCACGGCCCGCCCATCCCCCCGGACCGCCTGGCGCCGCTGCGCGGCCAGGGGCCCGTGGCGCTGACGCCGGCGCAATACGCGCAGCGCTTCGTGGACAGCCCCGCCCCCGCCGGCGCGCCCGGCCGCTGGGTGGAACGCGCCGCCCTGCCGCTGCCGCGCACGGAAATGGCCTGGGCGGCGGAATGGGCCGACAAGCTGCATGTCGTCGGCGGCTATGCCGAGCAGCAGGTGAACAACACCTGGCACCACATCTACGACCCCGCGACGGACAGCTGGAAGGAAGCCGCCCGCCTGCCGCGCGGCGCCAACCATGTCGGCGTGGTGGCGCATGAAGGCCGGGTCTATGCCTTCGGCGGCTTCAGCAACCAGAACCGCGGCGCCGACACGCTGGCCTTCGCCTATGACGTGGCGGCGGATCGCTGGGACCGGCTGGCGCCGATGCCCCGGCCGCGCGGCGCCGGGGCGCTGGCGGTGCTCGGCGGCAGGATCCACCATATCGGCGGCGCCTCGGAGCCGGAGCGGGAGCGCGCCTCGGTCGGCTGGCACGAGGTCTACGACCCGCAGGCCGACAAGTGGGAAATGCGCAAGGCGCTGCCCGGCGCGCGCGACCATGCCGGCGTGCTGGCCCACAATGGCGTCATCCACATCATCGGCGGCCGCTTCAACACCTTCGAATACAACACCGGCCTGCACCATGTGTACCTGCCGGAGCGCGACACCTGGCAGGAACGCGCCCCGCTGCCGACGCCGCGCTCCGGCCACGGGCTGGTGCTGTATCGCGGCCGGTTCTTCGCCATGGGCGGCGAGAGCGGCTGGTTCGAGGACCGGCCGGGCGGCCGCGTGCTGACCGGCAAGGTGCATGGCCAGATGGAAAGCTACGACCCGGCCACCGATAGCTGGCAACACCACGCGCCGATGCCGACGCCGCGCCATGGCATGGGCGCGGTGACGATCGGCGACTTCATCTATGTGGCCGGCGGAGGACCCGTGGTGGGCGGCGGAATCAAATCCGCGGTGCACGAGGCCTTCACGCTCGGCTGATCGGCCCCGGCGGGGGCGGGGGGCATCACCCCGCCACCGCCCGCAGCACCAGGCCGGCCGCCGCGCTGATGCCCAGCGTGCGCACCAGGCCGAGCTTCAGGCCGAACAGGCAGGCCGCCGCCAGCACGCTCAGCAGCAGCGCCTCCGGCTGCAGGCTTTCCGCCACCGGCAGGTCGAGGCCGAGCGGCCCCGGCTCCACCCGGGCGAACACCACCCGGAGCGCGAACCACAGCGCGAGGTTGGCAATCACGCCGACCACTGCCGCCGTCACCGCCGCCAGCGCCGCCTTCAGCCGCGGCACGGCGTGCAGGCGCTCGACGAAGGGGGCGCCCAGGAAGATCCAGGCGAAGCAGGGCGCGAAGGTCACCCACAGCGTCAGCACCGCGCCCAGCACGCCGCCCCAGGCACCCTCCGGCCGGTAGGCGGCCAGGAAGCCGACGAATTGCAGCACCAGGATCAGCGGGCCGGGCGTGGTCTCCGCCAGGCCGAGACCGGCCAGCATGTCGGTGGCTGTCAGCCAGCCATAGCCCTCCACCGCTTCCTGCGCGACATAGGCCAGCACGGCATAGGCGCCGCCGAAGGTCACCACCGCCATCTTGGAGAAGAACCAGGCGATGTCGCCCCAGAGCGGCGTGCCCGCCAGCAGCGCCACCGGCCAGGCCCACAGCGCCAGCGCCACCAGCCCCGCGGTGCGCGCCTGCCGTGCCATGCGGGGGATGCGGTCCGGATCGCGGGCGATCAGCGCATCGAGCAGCGCCGGCGGTCCCTCCTGCGCCGCAGCATGGCCGGTGCCGGTGAAGGCCGCCGGCAGGGCATAGCCGATGCCGGCCGCGGCCAGCACCACCAGCGGGAAGGGCAGGTCCAGCACGAACAGCGCCAGGAAGGCCGCCGCCGCAAGCGCCCAGGGCAGGGCAGCCTTCAGCGCCCGCTTCGCCACCCGCAGCAGGGCCTCCACCACCACCACCAGCACGGCGCATTTCAGGCCGAAGAACAGCGCGGCGACCAGCGGCACGCTGCCGAGCGTGGCGTAGAGCAGCGACAGCGCCAGCATCACCACGGCGCCGGGCAGGATGAACAGCAGCCCCGCCGTCAGCCCGCCGCGCACGCCATGCATCAGCCAGCCGAGATAGGTGGCCAGTTGCTGCGCCTCCGGCCCCGGCAGCAGCATGCAGAAGTTCAGCGCGTGCAGGAACCGGGCGTCGGAGATCCAGCGGCGCTGCTCCACCACTTCCCGGTGCATCACCGCGATCTGCGCGGCGGGGCCGCCGAAGGAGAGCAGGCCGATGCGCAGCCAGACGCGCAGGGCCTCGCGGAAGCCGGGGAAGTCCTGTGGGGTCATGCCAGCCTCACCGATCGGGTCGCGCCGTGTGGCATCGACCGTGCCAGACGGGAAGGGCTGGCGCGGTGACAGCGGCGGGTCAGCGCGGGCCCCGGGGGGAGGATGGCACGCCGCAGCCGCAATCCTCCTGCGGCGGCGGGTTGGCGGGCTGCGCCAGCGCCGGCGCCGCGGCGAGAAGGAAAACAAGCAGGATCATATGCATGGGCGAAAATTCTCTCACAACACGAGAGAGATGCCGGAAGCCAGCAGCAGCCCCAGCAGGACAATCCGAAAGCCTTCCGCCGGGATGCGGCGATACACCATCACCCCCAGCCCGGCGCCCAGCAGCAGCGCCGGCAGGGCCAGCAGCAGCATGCGCGCACTCTCCCGCCCGAAGAAGCCGCCGGAGACCAGGCCGATCGCCGCCACCACCTGCATGACGATGATGAAGGGCTGGAAGATGGCCCGCGCCTCGTCCTTGCGCAGCCCCTTCAGATCCCCCCACATCGCCGGCAGCGCGCCGGAGAAGCCGCCGATGCCGCCCAGGATGCCGCTGGCGAAGCCGATGCCGAGATCCGCCGCCTGGCTCGCCCGCACCGCCGCCACGCTGTGCCGCAGCAGGATGCGCAGCAGCGCCCAGCCGGCATAGGCCACTAGCAGCAGGCCCACCCCGGCGGCGATCGCCCGCGCATCGGCGCCGGCCAGCACCACCACGCCGAGCGGCGTGCCCAGCACGCCGCCGATCACATAGGGCTTCAGCACCGCCCAGCGCACCGAAGGCCAGACTGCGCCGATGGTGGCGAGCTGGATCAGCAGCGATCCCAACACCAGCACCGGCGCCGTCTGCTGCGGCGGCAGCCAGTGGAACAGGATGCCGGCGGCAACCAGGTTGAAGGCGAATCCGGCGACGCCGGAGGCGAAGGCGGCGATGAAGCAGCCCAGCAGCAGGACCAGGGTTTCGGTGGCGATCATGCCGGGCAGGGAACCGCAGCCACGCCGGCCTGGATAGCCCCCCGGCGTCCAGGACATGGCCGCTCGGCTTGTGCCGCCCGCGCGGCCATGGTGCTGTCGCGCCAGCTTGGGAGAACGGACGAAGATGGCGCTGCGCGGTGCGGATGTTCTGGTGAAGGGGCTGCAGGCAGCCGGGGTGCGGCGGATCTTCACCCTGTCCGGCAACCACATCATGGAGGTGTTCGACGCGCTGGTCGGCGCCGGCATCACCCTGGTCCACACGAGGCACGAGGCCGCCGCGGTGCACATGGCGGATGCCTATGCGAGGCTGAGCGGGGAGGTCGGCGTGGCGCTGGTCACCGGCGGGCAGGGCCATGCCAATGCCGTCTCCGCCCTGTGCTCCGCTTTGGCGGGGGAAGTCCCGGTGCTGCTGCTGTCCGGCCATGCGCCGCTGGGCGAAATCGGCAACGGCGCCTTCCAGGAATTGCCGCAGGCCGCGCTGGCCGCGCCCATCACCAAGGCATCCTGGGCCGCGCAGAGCGCCGCCGGCATGGCGCAGGACGTGGCGCGCGCCTTCGCCATCGCCCGCAGCGGCCGCCCCGGCCCGGTGCATCTCAGCCTGCCGACGGATGTGCTGGAAGCGAAGGTGGAGGATGCGCCGGTGCCGGAGGCCGCGGCCTTCGCCCGCCGGCCCATGCGCCTCGGCCAGCCGGCTGCGCTGCTGGCGGCGCAGCGCATCGCCGCGGCGTCGCGGCCGCTGCTGATCGCCGCCCCGGCGCTGTGCACCCCGAGCGGCTTCGCCGCCATGGCGGCGCTGGAAGCGGCGAGTGGCCTGCCGGTGGTGCCGATGCAGTCGCCGCGCGGCCTGGCCGACCCTTCGCTGGGCGCCTTTCCGGAAGTGCTGGCCCAGGCGGACCTGGTGGTGCTGCTCGGCAAGCCGATGGACTTCACCCTGAAATTCGGCCGCGCGCCCGCCACCGCGCCGGATTGCCGCTGGCTGCTGCTGGAGCCGGAGGGCGAGCTGATCAGCCGCGCCCAGCGCCTGGTGGGGGAACGGCTGGACCTGGTGCTGGCCACCGATGCGCTGGAGGGGGCGACGACGCTCGCCACCGTGCTGCGCCCCGTGGCCGCCCAGGGTGACTGGGCCGCGCGGGTGCGGGAGGCGGTGGCCTGGCGTCCGCCGGAATGGGCGGCGCTGGCCGGCGCGCCGGAAGGGCCCATCCGCTCCGCCACGCTGGGGCTGGCGGTGAATGCGGCGGTGGCGGAGGCCGAGGCCACCTTCATCTGCGATGGCGGGGAGATCGGGCAGTGGGGCCTGGCCACGGTGCGCGCGAAGACGCGCATCATGAACGGCGTGGCGGGGGCCATCGGCGTCGGCATCCCCTTCGCCATCGGTGCCCGCGCGGCCCTGGAACGGCCGACGATCGCCCTGATGGGCGATGGCAGCTTCGGCTTCCATATGGCGGAGCTGGACAGCGCGGCCCGGCACGGCCTGCCCTTCGTCGCCGTGGTCGGCAATGACAGCCGCTGGAACGCCGAACACCAGATCCAGCTGCGCGACTATGGCGCCAACCGCGCCCATGGCTGCGAACTGGCGCCCGGCACCCGCTACGACCTGATCGCCACCGCTCTCGGCGGGCATGGGGAGCAGGTGACGGCGGCGGCGGATCTCGCCCCGGCGCTGCGGCGGGCGCTGGCCAGCGGCCGTCCGTCCGTGGTGAATGTGGAGATCGCGGCGCAGCCCGCGCCCTCCATCCGGCGATAGGGACAGGACGCGATGGCCGATCCGCATGCCGTGACCAGCCTGGCGGCGCTGGAGGCGCTGTACGGGCCGGCCGTCGAACGATCCCTGCAGAAGGTCCGGCGCGACATCGACGCGCCGAGCCGCGACTTCATTCGCGCCAGCCCCTTCTGCGTGCTGTCCACCCGTGGCGCCGATGGGCGGCTGCATGGCACGCCGCGCGGCGATGCGCCGGGCTTCGTGGCCGTGCTGTCGCCCACCGAGCTGGCGCTGCCCGATCGGCGCGGCAACAACCGGCTCGATGCGCTGCGCGACATCCTGGCCGACCCGCAGGTGGCCCTGCTGTTCCTGATCCCCGGGGTGGGGGAGACGCTGCGCGTCGGCGGCATGGCCGACATCACCACGGACCCGGCGCTGCGGGCCGCCCTGGCGCAGCAGGGGCAGATGCCGGCGACGGTGCTGCGCATCCGGGTGGAGGAGGTGTTCTTCCAATGCGCCCGCGCGCTGCTGCGGTCCCGCCTCTGGGGGGAGACGCCGCGGCCGGCGGGGGTGCCGACCGCGGGGGCGTTCATGAACTCCGCCCTGAACGGCGCCTTCGACGCCGAGGAATACGACCGGACCGGCCCGGCCCGGCTGGCGGCGAACCTGTACTGAACGGCCGGCCGCAACCGCGGCCGCAGGTGAACGTTCTGGCAACACCACCCTTGCCAGGAGAAGGCGGCCATGGCCGATCCGGAAAACCCCAAGACCGGGCCCGATCCGGGCTCCAACACCATCAAGGACCCCGGGGAATGGACCACGGGCGATGAGCGCATGACCGGTGCCCAGGCGTCCTATCTCAAGACCCTCAGCGAGGAGGCCGGGGAGGGCTTCGACCCGGAACTGACCAAGGCCGAGGCCTCCCGCCGGATCGACGCGCTGCAGGCGAAGACCGGACGGGGGCGCAGGGGCGGCAGCGATCAGGCGTAGGCGCGTTCCACCAGCGGGCCGGGCGGCGGGGCGCTGGCGATCTCGCGGATGATCTTGCGCTTCACCGCCGTCTCGAAGGCGCCGAAGCCCTCCGCCACCATCAGGAAGGCGCCGGGGCCGCCGATGACCTCGTCCCGGTAATAGGCATCGAGCGGCGGCAGGCCGTTGGCCCAGGGCTGCGGCGTGTGGTCCAGCACCGCTAGGCCGTTCATGACGATGCCCTTGGCCAGCGCATCCGCCCGGGCTTCCGCCACGGGACGGCCGGAATTGTTGATGCCGTCGCCGGAGATGTCGACGACCTTGCGGGTGCCCTCATAGCCCTGGCCGAACAGCCCGGCGGCATAGTCCATGGCGCCGGAGATGGAGGTGTAGAGCCAGTTGCGCCGCGGCGCGGCATCCAGTGCCTGGGCGAGGCGCTCCGCCCCCGCGGCGCCATCCACCCGCATCCAGGGCACCAGCAATTCCTGGACATGCCAGTCGGACCAGGTGAACAGGGTGACGGCGATCTGCCCGAGCGGGCCGCCGGCGATGCCCTCGATCAGCTTCGGGTCGCGGAAGGCGGCGGCATAGCCGCGGAATTGCAGTTCCTGTTCCTCGGCATCGACCGAGCGGCTGACATCCACCGCCAGCACCAGCTCGATATCCACCGGCTCCATCGCGCGCGCGGGCCCATGGCGCAGGAGGAAGGGGGCGGCGAGAGCCCCAGCGATCAAGCCCCGCCTTGTGGTTGAACCGCTCCGCATTGGCAACGCGCTCCTCTACAGCCGTCATGGCCGTGTCTGCGCGTAACTCCCGTCCTCTTAAATAGGTGCCAAAATGCTGCGGTGCAACATAGTAATTGCCCGTATTGGCGGCGGTGGCCGGACGAGCACGGCCGCAAGGCCTGCCAGACGGGCAACCTGCCTGCTAATCGAGCTTACTTTACCCAGCGGGTTGCGCCGATGCCGGGCACCGTATTGGCACGGTCGCGCAGTGCCGCCAGGGCGGGGAAGCGGCCGGTGAAGACCTCGGGCAGCATCATCTCGGCGAAATCGAGCCCGGCCGTCATCGTGATATCGGCCTGGGTCAGCCGATCGCCGATCAGCCAGGGGCCAGCCAGGGCCATCCGGTCCAGCGCGGCGAAGCCGGCCAGGGCCTGGGCGGACAGCTTCTCCTGGTTCGCCGGCCACACCAGGCCATCCGGGCGGCGCGTCTCGTAGAACAGGGCGACAGTCTTCTCCGTGGCGCCGACGGCAAGGCCGAGCGCGGCCAGCACGGCGCGGCGCGGCGCGCCGGCCGGCGGCACCAGGGCGCGGTCCGGCCCGGCCATCTCGTCCAGCACATCCAGGATGAAGGTGCTGTCCACCAGCACCTCCCCGCTGTCCAGCAACAGGGCCGGCACGCGGCCAAGCGGGTTGAATTCCTTCAACTCCGCCGCGTTGTCCACGGTGCTGTAGGGGCGCTGCTCATAGGGCAGGCCCAGCAGGTTGAGGCTGGCCGCGGTGCGGCGGACGAAGGGGGAGAGGTTGCGGCCGATGAGGATCATGCCGCGCAGCCTTGCCGCGCTGCGGCCGCAAGGGAAGAGGGGGCGGCAACGGGTGGGCAAAAAAAGGCGCCCGAAGGCGCTGCCGTTCAGGCAAAAAAAGAAGGGCGCCCGAAGGCGCCCTTCCGAAGTCACCGCCGGTCGGCCGAGGCCGACCGTGGTTCGTCCGAGGTCGGCTGCGCTCAGCGCAGGACGATCTCGACGCGGCGGTTCTGCGGCTCGCGCACGCCGTCGGCGGTGGGCACCAGCGGGCGGCTCTCGCCGAAGGCCTGGATGGCCATCGCGGCGCGCGGCACGCCACGGCGCTCCAGTTCCGCCGCCACGGCGGCGGCGCGGCGCTCGGACAGGCGCTGGTTGTACTGCGGGGTGCCCGAACGGTCGGCGTGGCCCGAAACCTCGATGCGGGTCGTGCCGGCGCGCTGCGAGTTCGTCGCCGCTTCGGCGATGATCTGGCGGGCGCGGTCGGTCAGGTCGGCGCGGTCGAAGTCGAAGAACACCAGGTAGGTGCGGGCGATCGCCGGGGCGGCGGCCGGGGCCGGCGCAACCGGGGCCACGACCGGCGGCGGCGGCGTCACGCCGAAGGCGTAGCGCAGGCCGATCAGCAGGCTGTGGTTGAAGTTGTCCTGCTCGGCGGTGCCGGCGGCGGAGTTGTCACGGCGGGCATCGACCTCGTTGTCGAGCGTGCCGAGGAAGCGGTACTCGGCGGTCACCGCCAGGCCCGGAACCTGCGCGATCGGGAAGGCCGCGCCGACGATCGCCTGGTAGGCGAAGCGGCCATCGGTGCCGTCGATGCGCACGGTGTTGCCCGAGCCGACGCCGCCACGGACGTCGTTGTCCACCCACTGGTAGCCGGCGCCGGCGCCGACATAGGGGGTGAGGAAGGAGCCCGGGCCGAGGTCGAAGTCGTACAGGGCGTTGGCCATCACGCCATAGGTCGTGGCGCTACCGAGCGAACGGGCATTGTTGGGCAGGCCGAAGCCGCTCACATCGTCCACTTCATTGTTGCGGTAGGAGCCCTCGATCTCGGCGCGGACGCCATTGCCGAAGCCGTAGCCCAGGCTCAGCACGCCGACGAAGCCGTAGTTGAACTCGGCGGTGCCGGTGCGCGGGGCGGTCATGTTGTTGGACAGGGTCGCATCGGATTCCTGCCGCAGGTTCACACCCGCGCCGGCGCCGACATAGAGGCCGCTGATCGGCTGGGCCTGCGCCACGACCGGCAGGGCCAGGACGGTCGCCGCCAGAAGAACATTTCTCAGGCTCATAGACATTCTCCTCAAAGGCATTCACGGCACCAATCCGGCTGGGGACGTCCATCGCCGAAGCGGTGATGCGGCCCAACCGGAGCGGGGTGCATGGAGCGTTATCTACACCCGATTCCGTTTCTCTACAGCCATGTGGCGCGACAATCCCGCCACTGTGATATCCCAGCCACAGGGAGGCATGGCAAATCGGTCACACAGGCGCGAGCAGGTCCGGATCGGTCGTTCCCGAAAGGGTTCCCAGCGGCAAAAGCCGTGTCGCATGGCCCAGTTTACGGCCCTCGCGCAGCTCAGACTTGCCATAAAGGTGCAGCGCGACGTCGCCGCGCGCGGCCAGCGCGGGCCATTGCGCATGGGCGGCGGGGCCGACCAGGTTCTTCATGATCGAATCGGCATGCCGCCCCGGCTCCGGTAGTGGCAGCCCGGCCACGGCACGTATGTGCAATTCGAATTGCCCATGCCGACAGGCATCCATCGTCCAATGGCCGGAATTATGCGGTCGCGGCGCCATCTCATTCGCCAGCAGCCTGCCGTCCGGCAGCAGGAACATCTCCAGCGCCAGCACGCCGACCAGCTCCAGCGCCCCGGCCAGCGCCGCGACATGGGCCCGCGCCGCCGCCGCCACATGGGCGGGTACCAGCGCCGGGGCGATGGAGAGGTCGAGGATGTGGTGGGCGTGGCGGTTCTCCACCGCATCGAAGGTCACCACGCTGCCATCGGCGCCACGCGCGGCGATGGCCGAGACCTCCTTCGCGAAGGGGATGAAGGCTTCCAGGATCAGCGGATGCGGTGCCAGCCGGGCGAAAGCCTCCGCCGCATCCTCCGGCCGGCGCAGCACCGCCTGGCCGCGGCCGTCATAGCCCATGCGGGTGGTCTTCAGCACCGCCGGCAGGCCGAGCTCGACCACCGCTGCCTCCAGCTCCGCCAGGCTGCCCACGGCGCGCCAGGGGCCGGCGGGGATGCCCGCCTGCGCGAAGAAGCGCTTTTCCGCGACCCGGTCCTGGCCGATGCGCAGCGCCGCGACGCCGGGGCGGCAGGGCACCAGCGGCGCCAGCGCGTCCAGCGTGGCGGCGGGCACATTCTCGAACTCGAAGGTCACCACATCCACCGCGGCGGCGAAGGCGGCCAGGGCCTCGGCATCGGTGTAGCCGGCGACGGTGCGGGCGGCGGCCACCTGCATGCCGGGCGAATCATCCTCCGGTGCGAAGACGTGGCAGCGATAGCCCAGCGCCGCGGCCGCCAGCGCCGACATGCGGCCCAGCTGCCCGCCGCCGAGGATGCCGATGGTGGAACCGGGCGGCAGGACGCGCCGGTCCGGGCTCCGGGCCGGGAGGGGGGCGCTCAAACCGGCTGCTCCGCCACCTGCTCGGTCTGGTTGCGGCGGAAGGCCGCCAGCCGCTCCGCGAGGTCCGGATCCGACAGGGCCAGGATGGCGGCGGCCAGCAGGCCGGCATTGATGGCGCCGGCCTTGCCGATGGCCAGCGTTCCGACCGGGATGCCGCCCGGCATCTGGACGATGGACATCAGGCTGTCCATGCCCTTCAGCGCGTGGCTTTCCACCGGCACGCCGAGCACCGGCAGGGCGGTGAGGGAGGCCACCATCCCGGGCAGGGCGGCGGCGCCCCCGGCGCCCGCGATCAGCACCTTCAGCCCGCGCCCGGCGGCCTGCTGCGCATAGTCGTACATCCGCCCCGGCGTGCGGTGGGCGGAGACCACGCGTTGCTCATGCGCCACACCCAGGCGGGTCAGGATCTCGGCGGCATGGCGCATCGTCTCCCAGTCGGAGGTGCTGCCCATGATGACGCCCACGCGCGGTGCGGCGGCTGGATCGGTCACATTCGCCTCGTCGGTTCGGCCATGGCCCGGGCAGGCTCAGGCGATGATGTCGGGGACCAGCCGGCCTTCGAGCCAGGCGATCTCGTCCTTCAGCTTGAGCTTGCGCTTCTTCAGCCGCTGCAACTGCAACGCATCCGTCCCGGCCTCATCCAGGCGGGCGATGACGGTGTCCAGGTCGCGGTGCTCGCTGCGCAATTCGTGCAGACGGCGGAGGAGGCTGTCGCGATCGGCCTGCATGCGCCCCCAATGTTACAGCTGGGTGTCTCAAACTTGGCGCTGGAATGCGCCACGGAGCGGCATAACATGACAATCGCGGGCGCAGAAGGGACGGTTGCGCGCCCGGGGCCGGTTCCGCCGCCTCATCCCATCGCGGCGTCCGCCCTCGGCGTGGATCGTGCCGCCGCTGCCCCGCAAGGCAACGGACAAGGATCATTGCGCATGGCCGAGGCTGCCCGTATCCGCGCCCTTGAGGCGCGGCACGCGACGCTCGAAACGCGAATCGCCGATGAGGGTGGGCGACCCCGCCCGGACGATCTGGCGCTGATGCGCCTGAAGCGCGAGAAACTGCGCCTCAAGGAAGAGATGGAAAAGCTGAAGGCCCGCCCGCTGCACTGACCGGTGGGCACCGGGACGGGGCGGCGCCCTGTCCCGAACCGGTCCGTAGGACCGATCCGTAGGGCCGCGCCGGAGGGCGCTGGCCGGGGGGCAGGCGGCCGTCCCAGGCCGGAAAGTCCCGGCCGGGCGGTGGCGCCGGGGTCAGGCCGCGGCATCGTCCAGCGGCAGGGGTGGCGGCGGCGCACCGCCCTGGCGGTCATTCGCCGTGCCCACCGCCTCGTTCAGCGCCGTCTGGGTGCAGAGGCCCAGCGTCACCGGATCCCGCGGCTTGATGTTGGCCGTGTTCGGATGCGTCTTGTCCCGCACCTTCGCAATGGTTTCCTTGGTGGTCGCCAGCAGCTTCACGATCTGCGGGTCGGACAGCTGCGGGTAGTTGCGCAGCAGCCAGGCGATGGCATCCGGCCGTTCCGTCCGCTTCGCCACCGGAATATAGCGTGCGCCCTTGCTGCGCTGCTTGGGCAGCGGCAGGGCGCGTTCCGTCAGCACCAGCCGCGCACCCGGGCTGGCCTCGCAGCGGGCGATCTCCTCCCGCGTCAGCTGGTCGTTGGCGACCGGATCATAGCCGACGATGCCCTGCGCCACCTCCCCATCCGCGATCGCCTGCACTTCCAGCGGGTGCATGCCCACGAAATCGGCGATCTGCTCGAAGGAGAGGGACGTCTTCTCGATCAGCCACACGGCGGTGGCCTTCGGCATCAGGGGCGTCTTCATGGTGGGACCCTTTGGTGGTTCGGGCCGCGACCCGAGCAAGCGCCCATGCCAGCCGGGGCGCCCGCGCCTCGTTGGCTTCGGATATAGAGAGGGCTCCCGGCCTGGTCAAAGCCCGGGATGAAGGAGAGATGACACGCATGTCGTTGGAGGAGGACCTGCCCCGCCGCAGCGCGGCCTTCCAGCCGCCGGTGATCGACCGCTGGGATGTCGAGGAGCTGCGCGCCTACATCGCCCGGCTGCAGGCCGAGATCGCCAGGGCCGAGGCCGAGATCGGCAAGCGCCAGGCGCATCGCAGCGCCGCCGACGCCTTTTTCCGCCGGCCCGGGGGGTGAGACGGACAGGGCCGGCGGCTTGCGCCGCCGGCCCCGGCCGTGATGCGGAAGCGCCTCAGGCCGCCTGGGCCTGCGGCGCATTCTCCAGCACGCGCGGCGCGTTGCCGGCCTGGATCGCGATGCGGCGCGGCTTCAGCGCCTCCGGCACCTGCCGGCGCAGCGCAACATGCAGCAGCCCATGCTCGAGCTGCGCTCCCTCGATGACGATATGGTCGGCGAGGACGAAGCGACGCTCGAAGGCGCGGCCGGCGATGCCGCGATACAGCACGCGGCCATTGTCCTGCGGCGCCGGCGGGGCGGCCTTGCCGGCGACGGTCAGCGTGTTGTCATGCGCCGTCACCTCGATGTCGTCCGGGCCGAAGCCGGCCACGGCCATGGTCAGGACATAGCTGTCCTCACCGGTCTTCTCGATGTTGTAGGGCGGGTAGCTGGGCCCCTCGGCCGCCGCGCGGGCGGTTTCCACCAGGCGGGCCATGCGGTCGAAGCCGATGGCGGATCGGAAGAGGGGGGAGAAATCGAGTGCGTTCACGGAAAGACCTCCTGCGGTAGCAAGGTCGATTGCACGGCGAAGCCCCGGCTGGGACGGCCCCCGCGAACGGGCGGCCTTGACCGGTCTTCGCGCCGTCGGCCCCGATCGGGCACCGCCGGCAGCGCAGGAATTGGTTTGCGGTGGATGCCGCTTCAAGGGGGTGCGGCGGGGGCCCACCAGGCGGAAAGGGCGCGCCCCGGTGGGGGCGCGCCCTGTCCCAAACGCGCGATGCCGGGGGCGAACCGCCCCCGGCCGCCGGCTCAGGCCGGCTGCTTGCGGATGCCGAGCCCGGCGAACTTCTTGTTGAACTTGGCGATCTGGCCGCCGGTGTCCATCACGCGCTGCTGGCCGGTCCAGGCCGGGTGGGATTTCGGGTCGATGTCCAGGCGAATGGTGTCGCCTTCCTTGCCGTAGCAGGACCGGGTGGTGAAGGTGGTGCCATCCGTCATGATGACGTTGATGGTGTGGTATTCGGGATGGATGTCGGGCTTCATCGGGGCGCTCACGCTGATGGGCCCACCGACAGCGACCGGCAGGCGCGGGAAAGCGAGGCTATAGGGTAGCGGGCAGGCCGGCGCAACCTCGCCGCCGCCACCGCCGGCGCGGGCGATTGACCCGCCTGGCGGCGGCGCCCAGCGCAGGCTGCGTTCGCTTGAACGCTGCGCTTGCCCTAGAAGTCTATGATTCCAGAGCAAGAAATACGTTCAGACGATTCCATCTGAACGCATATTGCTCTAGAGCCGTTGCGCCTGACCGATCCGGGGATCGCCGCATGCGCCGACCGCAGCCCGCAACCGCCCTTCGCCGCGAGGCCGGGCCCGCATGAACCAGGCCGTCTCGCCGGCCGATGCGGGCCGGCCGCTCAATATCCTGTCGATCCAGTCCTGGGTCGCCTATGGCCATGTCGGCAACGCCTCCGCCGTGTTTCCGCTGCAACGGCTGGGGGCGGAGGTCTGGGCGCTCAACACGGTGCAGTTCTCCAACCATACCGGCTACGGCGCCTGGCGCGGCCAGGTCTTTCCGGCATCGCTGATCGAGGAGCTGGTGCAGGGCATCGCCGAGCGGGGCGCGCTGACCCGCTGTGACGCGGTGCTGTCCGGCTACATGGGGGCGGCCGAGATCGGCGCGGCCATCCTGTCCGCCGCGGCCCAGGTGAAGGCCGCCAACCCGGCGGCGATGTTCTGCTGCGACCCCGTCATCGGCGATGTCGGCCGCGGCGTCTTCGTACGCCCCGGCATCCCCGACTTCATGCGCGACCGTGCGGTGCCGGCGGCCGATATCCTCACGCCGAACCAGTTCGAGCTGGAATGGCTGACGGGCGCCACCGTGGCCTCGCTGGACCAGGCCAAGGCCGCCGTCGCCGCCCTGCAGGCCAGGGGGCCGCGCTGCGTGCTGGTGACCTCCCTGCGGGTGGAGGACACGCCGGCATCGGCGATGGACATGCTGGTGGGGGAGGGCGGGCGCTTCCACCGCATCCGCACGCCTTTGCTGCCGATTTCCGTCAACGGCGCGGGGGATGCGATCGCCGCCCTGTTCCTGTTCCACCGGCTGCGCTGGGGCGAGCCCTCCGTCGCGCTCTCGGCCGCCGCCTCCTCCATCTATGGGCTGCTGCGACGCACGGCGGAGGCGGGATCCCGGGAGATCCTGACGGTCGCGGCGCAGGAGGAATTCGTCACCCCCTCCCGCGTGTTTCGCGCCGAAGCCTGCTGAGCGGGGGCGGCGCAACGCCGGCCACCGCCCTGCGTTCCTCCTCCAGATCAGGAGGAAGCCCATGCACCCCACCCGACCCCATGCCCGACGTGCCCTGCTGGGGGCCGGCCTGGCGCTGCTGGCACTGCCCGCCGCGGCGCAGGACCTCAACCGGCTCGGCGAGGTGCTGCGTCAGTTCCAGGGCGGCGACCCGGACGAGGCCCGGCGGCGCGAAGCCGAGGCGCAGCGCCAGGAACAGGAGCGGGACCGCGAGCGGCGGGAGCGGGAGCGCGAGGCCTATGAGCGCGGCCGGGCGCGAGAGCGCGAGGAGCACGAGCGCCGGGCGGAGCGCGACCAGGGCCGCCACCAGGGCCGCGACGACCGGCGCGGGGAATGGCGCGGGCGGGAGGCCGCGGAACGTGACCGGGAACTGGCCGAGCGCCAGCGCCGCCTGGCGGAGGAACAGCGCCGGATCGAGGAGGAACGACGCCGGCTGCGCTGAGCGACCGCCGCGGGGGTGGGCTTGCGACGCGGGCGCGGCAGCGCAACGATCCGGCTCCCCGCCGCGGAGCCCGATCGTGCCGATTCGCCCCATCCTGGCCCTGCTGGCGCTGCTGCTCGCCCCCGGCTGCGTCACCACCTCCACCGCCAGTGCCGATGACCGGCGCTGGATCAACCAGTGCCTGCGCGACAACCGGGATGCGGGGGTGCGCACAGGCGTGGTGCGCGCCTACTGCACCTGCATGAACGACCGGATGCCGAACAGCGAGACGCGCTCCATCAGCCAGTGGGAGCGGTCGCACCCGCGGGAACGCCAGGCCTGCGAGCGCCGCGCCGGCTGGCGGTAGGGGCCGGTTCGCCGAAAGCAGCGCGACCCAGGCGCCGGATCGTTGTCCCACGGCATGGTCCGGGTCGCCCGGGGCGCGCTCACCCGGCCTGCATCTGCGCCCCATGCAGCCTTGCATAGGCGCCGTCGGCGGCCAGCAGCGCGGCATGGCTGCCCTGTTCGGCGATGCCGCGTTCCGTCACCACCAGGATGCGGTCGGCGTCGCGGATCGTCGCCAGGCGGTGCGCGATGACCAGCGTGGTGCGGCCTCGCGCCAATTCGGCCAGCGCCTGCTGGATGGCGCGCTCCGTCTCCGTGTCCAGGGCGCTGGTCGCTTCGTCCAGGATCAGGATGGGCGGGTTCATCAGGAAGATGCGCGCGATCGCCAGCCGCTGCTTCTGGCCGCCGGAGAGCTTCACCCCGCGCTCGCCGATCAGCGTGTCCAGCCCCTCCGGCAGATCCGCGATCAGCGTGTCCAGCCGGGCGCGGCGGGCGGCCTGCAGGATGGCGGCGTCATCGGCGCCCAGCCGGCCATAGGCGATGTTCTGCCGGATGCTGCCGGCAAACAGGAACACATCCTGCTGCACGATGCCGATCTGCTGGCGCAGCGAGGCCAGCGTCATCTGCCGGATGTCGATGCCGTCGATGGTGATGCGTCCCGCCTCCACCTCGTAGAAGCGGGGCAGCAGCGAACAGATGGTGGTCTTGCCGGCGCCGGACGGCCCGACGAGGGCCACCGTCTCCCCCGGCGCCACCGCCAGGTCCAGGTCGCGCAGCACCGGGCGCCCCGGCGTGTAGCCGAAGCTCACGCCCTCGAAGCGCACATGGCCGGCGAGCGGCGGCGCCGGCCGTGCCTCCGGCGCATCGGCGATGTCGGGCTCGGTGGCCATCAGGTCGAGGAAGCTGCGGAAGCCGGCGATGCCCTTCGGGTAGGTCTCGATCACCGCGTTGATCTTTTCCAGCGGCCGGTAGAACACGTTGACCAGCAGCAGGAAGGCGACGAAGTCGCCGATGGAGAGGCTGCCGGCGACGATGAAGGCGGCGCCCGCCAGCATCACCACCAGCTGCACCAGCCGCATGCCGAGGTAGTTCAGCGTCATGCTGACCGCCATGATGCGGTAGGCATCCAGCTTGGTGCGCTGGTACTGCGCGTTGTCGGCGGCGAATAGTCGGCGTTCATGCGCCTCGTTGGCGAAGGCCTTCACCACGCGGATGCCGCCGACGGCTTCCTCGATGCGGGCGTTGAAGGCGCCGACGCGGCCGAACTGCGCCTGCCAGTTCTGCGTCATCCGCCCGCCGTAATGTGCCACCACCCAGCCCACCAGCGGCACGATGACAGCGGTGAGCAGCGCGAGCGGCGGGCTGACCAGAAGCATCAGCGCGAAGGCGCCGAGGAAGGTGAGCACGGCGATCAGCAGGTCTTCCGGCCCGTGATGCGCGACTTCCCCGATATCCTCCAGGTTCTTGGTGACGCGGCCGACCAGGTGGCCGGTCTTCTGGTTGTCGTAGAAGCGGAAGGACAGCCGCATCAGATGGTCGAAGGCGCGGCGGCGCAGCTCGGTCTCGATGGCGATGCCGAGCACATGCCCCCAATAGGTGACGACCGCCATCAGCCCGGCATTCAGCAGGTACACCGCCAGCAAGCCGGCGACGGCCAGCAGGATGAGCTGCATGTCCTGCTGCGGCAGCAGATGGTCGATGAAGCCACGCACCGCCATGGGGAACAGCAGCTCCAGCATGCCGGAGGCGGCGGCGCAGCCGAAATCCAGCAGCACCAGACGGCGGTGCGGGCGGTAGAATTCGAGGAATTGGCGGAGCATGGGGCGGTGCCTACACCACCCCATGCGGCGGGCGCTATGCCCGGCGCACGTTGATCGGCAGCGTCATGCCCTTCTGCACGCCGGTGATGCTGCGCCGCCACGCGCTGTCCACGAAATACTGGCCGAGCGGGATGAAGGGCGTGTCCTGCCAGACCTGCGCCTGGATGCGCCGCGCGATGGCCTTCTGCTGGTCCAGCGAGCCGGCATCCAGCCATTCGTCGCGCATCCCCTCCAGCGCCGGGCTGGTGGGCCAGCCGAACCAGGCGCTGCGGCCATTGCCGCGCAGCAGCGGGTGCACGCCGGGATTGGCAAGATCCACGCCGCCGAACAGCACGATCAGCGCGTTCCAGCCGCCCTCGCCGGGCGGGTTCATCCGGCCGCGCCGCTGCAGCACCGTGCCCCAGTCGCTGGTGGCGCTTTCGGCGTTCAGGCCGGAGCGTTGCAGCGCATCGGTCAGCACCGTGGTCATGGTGTTGTTGTTCACCACGTCGGTCGGGTGCAGCACCGTCACCTTCTCGTTCGCATAGCCGGCCGCGCGCAGCGCCGCCCTGGCCGCATCGAAGCTGCGCGGGCCGGTCAGCGCCGAGATCCCCTCGTCATTGGCCAGCGGCGAGGAGGTGGGGAAGGCGCCGATGCCATCGCTCCACAGCGCGCGGTCGGTGCCCATGATGGCGGACATGAAGTCACTCTGGGTGACGGAATGGAGCAGGGCACGGCGGATCGCCGGGTTGTCGAAGGGCGGGTGCAGGTGGTTGAAGCGGAGCGACGCCATCAGCCCGCCGGCATCCACGCGCTCCACCGTGATGTCGCGATGGCGCTGCAGCACCGGGCGCAGGTCGGGTGCCACCTGCTCGTACCAATCAACCTCGCCGGCCTGCAGCGCGCTGGCGGCGGTGCCGGCATCGGGCATGATGCGGAACTCGACGCGCTCGAAATGCGCCAGCTTGGCGCCGCCCAGCAGGTTGGGCGGGTTCGGGTTGGGCACGTAGCCGGTGAACTTCCGGTACACCACCCTGGCGCCGGAAAGCCGTTCCTCCGCCACGAAGCGATAGGGGCCGCTGCCCACCACCTCGGTGAAGGGGCGCGTCGGGTCCACATTCGCGAAGCGTTCGGGGAAGATGAAGCAGGGATAGGCGGAAGGCTTGCCGAGCGCGTCCAGCATCGGTCCGAAGCGCTGCTTCAGGCGGATCTCGAAGCGCCGGTCGTCCAGCGCGCGCATGCTGTCGGTGCGTGCCCGCAGCGTCTGGCCCAGCGTGTCCCGCGCCGACCAGCGGGCGATGGAGGCGACCGCGTCCTGCGCCCGCACCGGCTCGCCATCATGGAAGCGGATGCCGGGCCGCAGGGTGAACACCCAGCGCAGCCCGTCCTCTTCCACCACATGCCCCTCGGCCAGCTGCGGCCGCATGGTGAAGCGGCTGTCCGGGCCGTACAGCGTGTCCCAGCACATGTGGCCGTGGTTGCGCACGCCGTAGCTGGTGGTGCTCATCGGATCGAGGCTGGTGACATCCGCCTGCGGGATGAAGCGCAGCGTGTGCGCGGCCTCCCCCTGCGCCAGCGCCGGCGCCGGCCGGCCAAGTTGCAGGGCGCCGGCGGCACCCAATCCGGTCAACAGGCTGCGGCGATGCATGGTTCTCTCCAGCTGCGAGAAGCTCGCAGCATGCCGCCCCGCCGCGCCGGCTTGCAACAGCGCGCTGCGCACGGCATGGCGTGCCCGTCGCTGCAGGGTATTGCCGCATGATCGGGGAATTGGTGGCCTGGCTGGTGCTGACCTTTCTGGTCGGCCCGATGCAGGCGGACCTGCGGGACAGGCTGCTGGCCGCCCAGGCGCCGCCGGCGGTGCTGGCGCAGCTTGCGGTCTGCGCCAGCGGCGCCGCGCCGGCGCTGGTGCAACGGGCCGGCGAGGATCCCTGGTGGGGGGTGACCACCGCGATCCGCGCCTGGATCGGCACCCTGCCGCCGGAGGATGTGCTGGCGGACGCCACCCCGGGCTGCGGGCCGGCGGTGGCGGCGGCACGCCCCTTCCTCCGACGCGGCTGAAACAATCCCGTCAACGCCCCGTTGCAAGCGGGCCGCGACCCCGCGCATGATCGTGATGCTGAGAAACGGGGAGGCCCTCGATGGCCATGATGATTTCGCGCCGCAGTGCGCTTCTGCTGGGTGCCGGCGGCCTTGCCGCGCCCTTCATCCGGACGGCGCAGGCGCAGCAGACCTTTGAATGGGTTGCCGGTTCGGTCGGTGGCGGCTGGTACACCATGGCCGCCGGCCTCTCCTCGCTGATCGCGGAGGAGAACCCGGATATCCGCATCCGCGTCGTGCCGGGCGGCGGCCTGGCCAATTCCACCCGCGTGAACAACGGCCAGTCGCCGATGGGCTGGGGCATCGATGCCTTCGCCGCCGCCGCCCGCCGCGGCGACGAGCCCTATCGCGCCAAGCACGAGAAGCTGATGAGCCTCGGCAGCGGCTACAGCCCGACCGAGCACAATCTGGTCCGCCGCGTCGGCGCCGGCGGGCCGACCGGGATGCGCGAGATCCTGACCCAGCCGGGGCTCAAGATCGCCTGCCCGCAGCGTTCCTCGACCGACGAGATGACCCTGCAGCGCATCCTGAAGTTCCTGGGCAGCAGCCCGGACCAGATCCGCAGCTCGGGCGGCCGCTACCTCAATGGCTCCTACGCCGATATCGGTGCGGCCTTCGCCGACGGCCAGGTGGACTACCTCTACGCCGCGCTGGCCAAGCCGGCCGCGCTGCTGACCGAAATCGGCCAGGGAAGGCACGAGGCGCAGCTGGTCGGCTTCCCGGACGACATCCGCCAGCACCTGATCAGCGCCTATGCCTATTCCGAGGGCGTGCTGCCGGCCGCCACCTATCCGAAGCTGCAGAGCACGGACCTGAAGGTGACGACGATGGACAGCGTCATCATGGTGCATGAATCCCTGCCCGAGCCGGTGGCCTACGGCGTGACCCGGACGCTGATCAAGAACAAGGGCACGCGGCTGACGCAGATCCACGCCTCCATGGGCGCCTTCAACCCGGCCGTCGCCTGGAAGTACGAGGGGCTGCCGCTGCACCCGGGGGCGGCGCGCGCCTTCCGCGAAGCCGGCGTGATGCCGGGCTGAGCCACCCGCGAACAGGGACGCGGGCATGCGTGAACTCGCCGGCCCGCTGAAGTGGGTCTGTTGGGCATGGGCCGCGGCGGCAGCCGCGGTCCATCTCTATTTCGGCGGCTTCGGGTTCCCCGAGCCGATCCAGATGCGCGGCTTCCACCTGCTGGTGTTCACGCCGCTGCTGTTCCTGCTCTACCCGGCCTTCAAGACGCGATCGCCGCGGCACCGCCCTTCCGTCTTCGACTGGATCTGGGCGGTGGCCTCCGGCGTGCCGCATGCCTGGGTGATGTGGAACTGGATGGCGGTCGCCGACCGCATGGAATATGTCGACCCCTTCACCCCCACCATGATGGTGCTGGGCCTGGTCGCCATCGTCACCATCCTGGAGGCGATCCGCCGCGCCGTGGAACCCGGCCTGGCCATCATGGTCGCCGTCTCCCTGGCCTACATGCAATGGGGCTGGCTGGTGCCCGGCCTGCTGAACGCGCGGCCCTTCACGCCGGAGGAGATCGTCGAGGCCTCCTGGCTCGTGCCCACCGCGGGCGGCGTCTACGGGCCGCTGACCGGCATCGTCGCCACCATCATCGCCGTCTTCGTGCTGTTCGGCTGCTTCATGCAGGCCAGCGGCACCGGGCGGCTGTTCTCCAATTTCGGCTCCGCCGTCGCCGGGCGCTATTCCGGCGGGCCGGCCAAGGTCGCCGTCGTCACCTCCGGCCTGTTCGGGACGATGAGCGGTTCCTCCGTCTCCAACGTCATCACCACCGGGTCCATGACCATCCCGCTGATGATGCGCGTGGGCTACCGCCCGGCCGTCGCCGGCGGGATCGAAAGCGCGTCCTCGGTCGGCGGCGCGCTGATGCCGCCGGTGATGGGGGCGGCCGCCTTCGTCATGGCGGAAATCACCAACATCCCCTACGGCAACATCCTGGTCGCGGCCGCGGCCGGGGCGGTGCTGTACTACTTCGCCATCCTCGCCGCCGTGCATTTCGAGGCCAAGAAGCTCGGCCTGGCACCGGTGCCGCTGCACGAAATTCCGGCCTGGCGCGAGGTGCTGGCCGACGCCCATCTGGTGATCCCGATCGGCGTGCTGGTCTGGCTGATGACGGAGCGCTGGTCCGGCAATTTCGCGGCCTTCGCGGCAACGCTGTCGATGGTCGGCGTGGCCATGCTGCGGCGGCGGTCCCGCATGTCGCCCTGGCAGATCGTCAACGCCCTGGCCCAGGCCGGGCTGACCATGGCGCCGCTGGCGGTGACCATCGCTGGCGCCGGCATCGTCGTCTCCGCGCTCACGGCCACCGGCATGGTGGTCGCCTTCGGCGGCATCATCAAGCAACTTGCCGGCGGCAGCCTGCCCATCCTGCTGGTCCTGCTGGCGCTGACGGTGCTGGTGCTGGGCATGGGGATCCCCACCACGCCGAGCTACATCATCGCCGCGGCCATCGGCGTGCCGCAGGTGCTGGAACTGGGCGCCGCGCTGAACGTGGACACGCTGCAGGCGCACATGTTCGTCTTCTACTTCGCGGTGCTGGCGGATACGACGCCCCCCGTGGCGGCTGCGGCCTTCGCCGCCGCCGCCATCGCCCGTGCCAGCCCGCTGATGACGGCGCTGCATTCCTCCCGCTTCGCCATCGCCGGCTTCGCGGTGGGCTTCGCCTTCATCTACGACCCGGGCATCATGATGCGCGGCGGCCTGGTGCAGATCGCCACCTCCATCGCCATCATGGCAGGGGCGCTGACCCTGTTCACCAGCGCCTGGGCCGGCTGGCTGCTGGCGCCGATGGCGATGCCGCTGCGCCTGCTGCTCGGTGGCACCGGCCTGGCCGTGGCCTTCCTGCACGCCATCCCGGATCCGGCCCGGCTGGCCCTGGCACTCGGCATGCTCGGCGGCGTCGCGGCCTGGCAACTGGCGGCCGGCCGCCGGCGCGCTGGGGCGCCCGGCGCCGTGCGGTAGTCTGGGGGGGCGCTGGTTGCCGGCAGTCGGGCTCTGGCCCGCCCGCGCTGCGAACAACCGGCACTGCCCCAGCAGGCTGCGTTCGCTTGGACGCTTGCCCTACCCCCGTCGCATCGCCGTCGGGTAGAGCCGTCCGGCGGGCGCGGCCTGCATCGCCTCCAGCACGAAGCCGCGGGGCAGTTCGATCACCTCGTGCAGGGGCGGGCTGTCCTGTGCGGCATCCCAGGCGGCGGCCAGCGGCCGGCCCTCGCAGCCCTCGGAGCCCAGGCCCAGCAGGTGCAGCAGGGTGGGGGCGATGTCGGTGAGGTCCGCGGGGGTTTCGGCGACCGCGCCGCGGCGGAACGGACCGCCCTGCATCACCAGCACGGTGGCAAGCTCGGCGCGGTGCAGGCCGCCATGCATGCCGCCGCCCTCGGGCACGTCCGGCGCGTCGAAGGGCGCCGTGCCGGGCAGGCCCCAGGCATCCGGCGTCTCGGTGCCGGCGAAGGTTGCTACCAGATCGGCGCTGCGGCGATGGCCGCTGCCGAGCAGGGACAGCGGCAGCGCCTGGCCCGCGGGCAGGATGGACGCGTCGCGCGCCAGCAGCGGGCCGGCCCAGGGCTGGCGGGACAGGAACTCCGCCACCTGCGGCGCCATGGCCGGGTCGCGGAACCACAGCCCCGGCGCGGCGGCGGGCGCCACCACCACATCCACATCCGGCGCCATGCCGGTGCCGGCGCGGAAGCCGGCCTTGCGGAGCTCCTCGGCCAGCGACAGCTTGCCGACGCCGGTGACATGGCCGTGGTCGGAGATCACCAGCAGCCCGATCTCCGCCGCGTCCGGCTGCGCATCCCGCCAGGCCATCACGCGGCCCACGATGGCATCCGCTGCCGCCAGCCCTTCCCGCGCCGCGGGCGAGAGCAGACCGCCCCAATGGAAGGCGATGTCGGGCTCGGACAGCCACAGCAGCGCCACATCGGGCCGGCGCTCCGGCAGCACCACCTCCAGCAGCACCCGCCCCGCATGCTCCAGCCGCGCGACATTCGGCACCACATGGGGCGGTGTCGGACCCAGCCGGTCCCGCACCCGCTCGGCCGCCTCGCCATCGACATCCTCGACGTTCCAGCGGAAGCCACCCAGCCGCTCCGCCGCCGGATGCAGCAGCCGGGCCGCACCGGCCGAACCCGCGCTGACCAGCGCGAAGGACAGCCCCGCCTCCGCCAGACGCTCGCCCAGGCTCGGCCGCTCCAGCGGGCTCTCGCGGCCCTGCGCCATGGCCATCACATCGGCCACCAGCTTGGTCCGCAGCAGCCGCCCCGGCGCCACCGCCGCATCGAACAGGGTGTTCGCGACCATGCCATGCCCGCCCGGCCGGCAACCCGTGATGAAGGACGGTGTCGCCACCCGCGTCTCGCTGGGAAATACGCTGCGCGCCTGCGCAAACCGCACCCCCTCCGCCACAAGCCGCGCCACATTCGGCGTCAAGGTCGGCGAGACAAGGTCCGGCCGCATCCCATCCAACGCCATCACGACAAACCGCGGCATCTCAGGCACTCCTGTGGGTGAGGGTCGGGGTGGTTGCGAAGGTCGTGCGGGGGGCGTTGCCCCCTGCACCCCCGCCAAAGGGCGGCGGCCCTTTGGAAACCCATCCGTTCGGGGGTTCAGAGGCCATCCGCCCCGCCCCGGCCTTCACCGCAAGGTGGGGTCCAGGCGGTCGCGGAGCCAGTCGCCGATGAGGGAGACGGACAGGGTGGTGAGGATGATGGTGAAGGCTGGGGCCAGCAGGATCCAGGGCGCGCGGGTGAGGTATTCGCGCCCGTAGCCGACCATGGAGCCGAGCGAGGTGGCGGGCGGCTGAACGCCGAGGCCGAGGAAGGAGAGACCCGATTCCAGCAGGATGATTTCCGGGAAGGCCAGGGTCATGGAAACGATGAGGGTGGAGGCGATGTTCGGCAGCACGTGCCGCCCGTAGATGCGCCAGGGGGAGGCGCCGAGCTGGCGCACCGCAGCCGCATAGCCCTGCGCGCCGGCGGAGATGGCCAGGCCGCGGGCGATGCGGGCATAGCGTTCCCAGGCGTGCAGGCCGAGCAGGCAGATGAAAAGCACCATGGAGTTGCCGAAGAAGGCGAGCACCGACAGCGCCAGGATCAGGAAGGGCAGGCTGGCGGAGAAGTCCACCAGGGCAAGCACCACCTGTTCCACGAAGCCGCGGAAATGCGCGGCCAGGAAGCCCAGCGTGGTGCCGATGACGGCGCCGATGATGGTGGCGCCGAAGGCGATCAGCAGGCTCATGCGGATGGAGTAGATCAGCCGCGCCATCACGTCGCGGCCGAGTTCATCCGTGCCCAGCGGGTGCAGCCAGGTGCCGCCCATGAAGGCGGGGGGCGAGAGGCGGTTGCGCAGGTCGAGCGCGGTGTAGCTGTAGGGGCTGAGGAGGTCGGCGCCGAGGGCGATGACCAGCATGGCGGCCAGCCAGGTCAGGCCGAACAGCACCATGGGCGGCGGCAGGCTGCGGCCGCGCTTCGGCGGCGCGGCGCTGGCGAGGCTGGTGGGGGCGGTGATGTCGGACATGGTCAGGCGGCCCCCGTCGCGCGCTTGGGCTGGTTGCGGAGCCGCGGGTCCAGCAGGCCATACAGCAGGTCCACGACGAGGTTGGCGGTGACCATGGTGGCGGCGACCAGCAGCAGGATGCACTGCACCACGGCGAGGTCGCGGTTCGCCACGGCCACCACCAGCAGGCGGCCGACCCCGGGCCAGGAGAAGACGCTTTCGACGACGACCGCGCCGGCGATCAGGCTGCCGACCATGAAGCCGACGATGGTGACGGTGGGGATGGCGGCGTTGGGCAGGGCATGCCCCCAGACCACGGCGCGCCACGGCACGCCCTTGGCGGAGGCGGTGCGGATATAGGGCTGCCCCAGCACTTCCAGCATGGCGGAGCGCGTGAAGCGCGCCAGCACCGCGGCGCCGCCGACGCCCATGGTGATGATGGGCAGGATCGCGTGGCGCCAGCTTTCCTGCCCGCCGGAGGGCAGCCAACCGAGCTGCACGGCAAACACCAGCACCAGCAGCAGGCCGAGCACGAAGGAGGGCACGGTGAAGCCGGCCACCGCCATCAGCATCACCGCGCGGTCGATGAAGGAGTTGCGGTGCAGGGCGGCGGTGATGCCGGCGGGAATGCCGAGGCCGAGCTTGATGAGGAGCGCCGGGATGGTGAGCGCCAGGGTGGCGGGGATGCGTTCCATCACCAGCACGATGGCGTCGCGCCCGTCCCGCATGGAGCGGCCGAGATCGCCCTGGAAGATGGCGCCGAAGTAATGGAAATATTGCAGCCAGACGGGTTGGTCGAGACCCCAGGCGGTGCGGAAGGCGTCCACCGCCTCGGGTGGTGCATCGGCGCCCATGATGATCTGCGCCGGGTCGCCGGACAGGCGCAGCACGATGAAGGCGAAGGTCACCACCATGACGATGGTGACGGCGGCGCGCAGCAGGCGGCTGCCGAAGAATCGCAGCATGTCAGGCAGCCTCTCGCATCAGGCCGGCTCCGGGGGCGACCTCGCCCTGCGCCACATGGCAGGCGACGAGGCGGCCATCGCCCGGGCGGGGCTTCAGGCTGGGGGTTTCTTGGGCACAGAGCGCGGTCGCGACCGGGCAGCGCGGGTGGAAGGCACAGCCGGAGGGACGGTCGGCGGGGTTGGGCGGGTCGCCCTGCAGCACGATGCCGCGGCCGATCTTGCCCGGATGCGGGATGGCGGAGACCAGCGCCTGCGCATAGGGGTGCGCCGGGTCGTGCAGCACCGCGTCCGGCTCGCCTTCCTCGACGATGCGGCCGAGATACATGACGGCGACCCGATGGCTCACCTGGCGCACCGCGCGCAGATCATGGCTGATGAACAGGATGCCGAGGCCGAGGCGTTCCTGCAGCTCGACCAGCAGGTTCATCACCTGCGCCTGGATCGAGACGTCCAGCGCGCTGATCGGCTCGTCGCAGACCAGCATGGCGGGATCGGTGGCGAGCGCGCGGGCCAGCACGGCGCGCTGGCGCTGGCCGCCCGAGAGTTCGTGCGGATAGCGTACCGCCTGGTCCGGCCGCAGCCCGACGCTGCGCAGCAGCTCGGCGGTGCGGGCGCTGCGTTCCTCGGCCGTGCCGATGGCGTGAATCTCCAGCGGCTCCGCCACCTGGGTGCCGATCGGCAGGCGCCGGTCCAGCGCGCCCAGCGGATCCTGGAACACCATCTGCATCCGGGCGCGCAGCTTGCGCCAGGCCTCGGTGTTCGGCGCCGGCATCGGCCTTCCCTCGAAGGCGACCGTGCCGGAATCGGGGTTTTCGAGGCCGAGCACCAGGCGCCCGGTGGTCGATTTGCCGCAGCCGGATTCGCCCACCAGCCCGAGCGTGCGGCCGCGTTCCAGCGTCAGGGAAACGCCGTCCACGGCGCGCACCTCGACACTGCGGCCCAGGAAGCCGCGGCGCATGGCGTAGCGGCGGACCAGGCCCTGGGCGACCAGCAATTGCGCGTCGTCCCTCATGCGTAGGCCGCCTGGTGATGGCTGGCGGGCAGGGTGGCGCGGATGCAGGCGGCGCGGTGGCCCGGCGCCACGCCGACCTGTTCCGGCGCGGCCGCATCGCAGGCCGAGACATGCATGGCGCAGCGCGGGGCGAAGGCGCAGCCCGGCGGCATGGCCCAGGGCTCCGGCACGCCGCCGGGAATGGCGGCAAGTCGCCGGCGTGGCCCGTCCAGCGGCGGCAGCGCGCCCAGCAGGCCGCGGGTATAGGGATGGGCGGGGGCGCTGAACAGCCGCGCGCTGGGCGCCTGTTCCACGATGCGCCCGGCATACATCACGCAGACCCGCTCGCAGCTGTCGGCCACCACGCCGAGGTCGTGGGAGATCAGCACCAGCGCCATGCCGGTGTCGCGCCGCAGATCCTGCAGCAGGCGCAGGATCTGCGCCTGGATGGTGACGTCGAGCGCCGTGGTGGGTTCGTCCGCCACCAGCAGTTCCGGCCGGCCGGCCAGCGCGATGGCGATCATCACGCGCTGGTTCTGCCCGCCGGAGAGTTCATGCGGCCAGGCATCCAGCCGGCGCGCCGCGTCCGGGATGCCGACCTGGTCGAGCAGGCGCTTGGCCTCCGCCCGCGCCGCGGCGCCGCCCATGGCGCGATGCAGGCGCAGCGCCTCCGTGATCTGCTTGCCGATGCGGTGCACCGGGTTGAGGCTGCTGGCCGGGTCCTGGAAGATCATGGCGATGCGGCCGCCGCGCACGCGGTCCAGCACATGCGGCCGGGCCTGCAGCAGTTCCACATCGTCCAGCTTCACGCTGCCGCTGATCTGCGCGCGCCCCGGCAGCAGGCCGAGGGCGGCGAGCCAGGTGACCGACTTGCCGCAGCCGGATTCCCCGACCAGGCCCACGGATTCGCCCGGCGCCACCGAAAGGTCGATGCCGCGCAGCGCCGCCTGCCCGTCGAAGCTGACACGAAGGCCCTTGAGGGTGACGAGGGCGGCGCTCATGCGCGGACCCGCAGGTTGCCCTGGCTGAAGACCATGGCCCAGCCCTTGGCGGCGCGCCACTGGATGTCCTTGCGCTTGGCCGTGAAGGCCGCCGCCTGGTGGAGCACGATGTAGCCCGGATCCTCGCGTTCCAGGATGGTCAGCAGGCGGCGGAACAGCTCGCGGCGGCGGGTCAGGTCGGTCTCGGTCTCCAGCGCGGCCGAGGTCTCGTTGAACGTCGCGCTGCTCCACTCGCCGGTGCGCTCGGCTTCCGTGCGCGGGCCGAAGCTGCGCAGGATGCCGGCGACCGGGTCGCCGAAGATCGAGGTGTTGGACCAGTCGCGCACGCCTCGGCCCGGGGTGCGGGCGGTGACCTGGGCGAAGTTCTCCATCATCTCGATCTGCACGTTCAGGCCGGCGGCGCGCCACATCTCGACCGCGATCTGCCCGCTGGCGACCTGGTTGGTGTAGTAGTTGTTCAGCAGGCGATAGGTGATCGGCTGGCCCTGGTAGTTCGCCTCGCGCAGCAGGCGGCGCGCTTCCGCCAGGTCGAAGCGCGGGTTCTCCCAGTCCGGCAGGTACATCGCGCCGTAGCTTTCCAGCTGCATGCCGCGCGGGATCACGGTGCGCCCGGCCCAGAGCGTATCCACCAGGACCTGGCGGTCGATCGCATGCGACATGGCACGGCGGATGCGGGCATCGGCCAGCACCGGGTTCGACTTGTCGAAGGCCAGCTTGCGGATGTTGTTGATCGGGCTGCCCAGCACCTCGAAGCGGCTGTTGCGCTCCACCACGCTGATCTGGTCGGGCGGGATGTCGCAGGCGAAGTCATATTCACCGGAGAACAGGCCATTCACCCGGCCGGAGACTTCCGGAACCTCGACGAAGCGAAGCCGCCGCGCCGGCGGGCGGCCGCCCCAATAGGCATCATGCGCCTCCATCACCAAGGCGGTGTCGGGGCGGAATTCGGCGATGCGGTAGGGGCCGGTGCCGACCGGCGCGCGGCCCCATTCCAGCCAGCTCGGCGCGGCGGCAAAGGCCTCGCGCGAGAGGATCGCGCCGACGCTCTGCGCGATGCGGCCTTCCAGCGTCACATCCGGGCTGCGGTTGACGAAGCGCACGGTGTGGCGGTCGACGATCTCGATCCGTGCGAGGCCCGGATAGGTGCGGCGGCTGACGGCGATGACCTCGGCCGGCGGCTCCTTGGTCGCGGTGCCGGCCAGCACCGTGGACTGCCCCGCGCCGCTCGAACCCTGCGTGCCGAACAGGCGCGCGCCGAAGGAGAAGGCGACATCCTCCGCCGTCATCTCCCGACCGTCATGGAAGCGCACGCCGGGCCGCAGCGTGAGTTCCAGCGTCGAGGCATCCCGCCGGCGCCAGGCGGTGGCAAGGCCCGGGACCAGATCCGCATTGCCGAGCCAGTTGGTGCCGACCAGCTGCTCCGCATAGAGGCCATGGATGCGGAAGCCGACATTGGATTGCTCGCGCGGCGGCTCGAAGGTGTTCGAGTTGGAGAGCTTCTGCACGGCGATGGTCAGCGTGGGCCGGTCATCGCCCTGCGCGATGGCCGGCATCGCCAGCAGCGTCGGCGCCGCGAACAGCGCACGGCGGGAGATGTTGGTCATGTTCAGGCTCCCCAATTCCGCGTGCGGAAATCCATGCTGAAGGACTGCGCCGCGTTCCAGCCGATGTCGCGGCGCTTGGCCGTCAGGTTCACCGACTGGTGCAGCACGGTGTAGGCAGGGTCCTCGCGCTCGGCGATCTCCAGCAGGCGGCGGAACACCACCCGGCGGCGGGCGCGGTCCGTGCTGGTCTCCAGCTCACCGGACAGGCGGCCGAATTCCTCGTTGCGCCATTCGCCGATCTGCCATTGCTGGCCCTGCGGGCCATGCTGGGCGGTGAGCGAGGCGGTGGGGTCGTTGAAGCTGGCGCTGTTCGACCAATCCCGCACGCCGCGCTGGCCCTCGCGCGAGAGCACCTGTGGGAAGTTCTCCCGCATCTCGATCTGCACGTTCAGCCCGACCTGGCGCCAGCCTTCCACCAGGATCTGCGCCGTCGCCGTCTGGTTGGTGTAGTAGTTGTTCAGCAGGCGATAGGGGATGGCCTCGCCCCGGTAGCCGGCTTCGCGCAGCAGGCGGCGGGCCTCCGCCAGGTCGTATTTCGGCACGGCCCAGTCGGACAGGAACATGTCGCCGTAGAAGCCGAACTGCAGCCCCTTCGGCACCGGCGCCCGGCCATCCCACAGCGCGGCGGTGATGGCGTCGCGGTCGATGCTGTGGGTGAAGGCGCGGCGCACCAGCGGGTTGGCGAGAACCGGGTGGTTCTTGTCGAACACCGTCAGGCGGTGGTTCATGATCGGCCCGCCGACCACCTGGTGGCGCGGGTTGCGTTCCACCGTCGCGATCTGGTCGGGCGGCATGTCGCAGGCGAAATCGGCCTCGCCGGACAGCAGCATGTTGATCCGCGACGCGACCTCCGGCACTTCCATGAAGCGCAGCCGGGCGATCGGCGGGCGGCCGCCCCAGTAGTCATCGAAGGCTTCCAGGATCAGCGACTGGTCGGGGCGGAATTCCGCCACGCGATAGGGGCCGGTGCCGATGGGCCGGCGCGCCCAGTCGAGCCAGGAGCCAGCCTTCTCGAAGGCGTCGCGGGAGAAGATGGCGCCGACATTGCGGCTGATGCGGCCTTCCAGCGTGACGTCCGGCACCTTGTTCACGAAGCGCACGGTGTGGCGGTCCACGATCTCGATGCGCTCGAAGGCCGGGTAGGTGCGGCGGGCGACGGCCAGCACCTCCGGCGGCGGCGTGCGGCCGGGATTCTGGCCGGGGATCACGGCGAACAGGTTGCGCGCCTGCTCCACCGTCATGCCCCAGCCCATGCGCTGCGCGCTGAAGGAGAAGGCGACGTCCTCGGCCGTCATCTCCCGCCCGTCATGGAAGCGTGCGCCGCGGCGGAGCGAGAGCTCCACCGTGCGGTCATCGATGCGGCGCCAGGATTCCGCGAGTGCCGGCTTCAGGCCGAGGTCGCCGGTCCAGCTCTGCTCGATCAGCGTCTCGGCATAGCTGTTCCAGGTCCGCGTGCCGACATTGGACTGCTCGCGCAGCGTCTCCAGCGTGTTGGTGTTGGCCAGCTTCTGCACCGCGATGGTGATGGTCGGGCGCTGGTCCGCCTGCGCAATGGCGAAGCGCGGCAGGATCAGGGAGGCGCCGGCCAGCCCGAAGGCGGTGCGGCGGGTGAGGGTGGTCATGGTCAGGCTCCCCAATTGCTCGCGCGGAAATCCATCACGAAGGACTGCGCGGCGCGCCAGGCGATGTCGCGGCGCTTGGCGGTGAAGTTGGCGTTGCGGTGCAGGACGACGTAGCCCGGGTCCTCGCGCTCGATGATCTCGAGCATGCGGCGCCAGACGATGCGCCGGCGCGGCCGGTCCATGCTGGTTTCCAGCTCATCGGCCAGCGTGCCGAATTCCTCGTTGCGATACTGTTCGCGCAGCCAGGGCGCGCCGGCGCGGCCCCAGGTGCCGGACATCTGGATCGAGGGATCGTTGACGGCGGCAGCGGCGGACCAGTCATGCACGCCGCGGCTGGTCTTGTCGCCGGCCTGGATCTGGCCCCAGTTCTCGACCATCTGCAGCTCGACATTCAGGCCGACGGCGCGCCAGCCCTCGACGTTGATCTGCGCCGTCGCGGTCTGGTTGGTGTAGTAGTTGTTCAGGCAGCGATAGGGGATGGCCTCGCCGCGATAGCCGGCCTCGCGCAGCAGGCGGCGCGCCTCGGCCGGGTCGAATTTCGGCACCTCGACATCGGCCAGGTACATGTCCGCGTAGAATTCCCACTGCAGGCCGCGCGGCACCGTGGTGCGGCCGCCCCACAGCGCGGCGACGATCGCCTCGCGGTCGATGCTGTGGCTCATCGCGCGGCGGATCAGCGGATTGGCCAGCACCGGATGCGCCTGGTTGAAGACCAGGTAGCGGGTGTTGTTGATCGGCCCGCCCGCGACCTCGAAGCGCGGATCGCTGGCGATGCGCTCGATCTGGTCGGGGGGGATGTCGGAGGCGAATTGCGCCTCGCCGGAGACCAGCATGTTCACGCGGCTGGCCACTTCCGGCACCTCGGCGAAGCGCAGGCGGCGGATCGGCGGGCGGCCCTGCCAATGCTGGTCGAAGGAATCCAGCGTCAGCATCTGGTCCGGGCGGTATTCGGCGATGCTGTAGGGGCCGGTGCCGACCGGCTTGCGCGCCCAATCCATCCAGGACGGCGCGGCCATGAAGGCGCGGCGGTTGGCGATGACGGCGGCGGTGCGCGCCATGCGGCCTTCCAGCACGATGTCCGGCACCTTGTTCACCAGGCGCACGCGATGCGGCCCCAGCACCTCCATCCGCTCGAAGCCCGGGAAGATGCGGCGCGCGCCCTGGACGACCGCGGTCGGCACCTCCTTCGCGCCGCCGCCCCACATGCGGTCCGGGCCGAAGGAGAAGGCGACGTCATCGGCGGTGAAGGCATCGCCATTGTGGAAGCGCACGCCCTGGCGCAGCGTGAAATCCACGGTGCGGTCATCGACGCGTTCCCAGGCGGTGGCCAGGCCCGGCTGCAGCGCCATGTCGCCGACCCAGTCGGTATCGACCAGCGGCTCCACATAGTTGCGGAAGATGCGCGTGCCGACATTGGATTGTTCGCGCAGCATCTCCAGCGTGTTGGAGGTGCTGATGTTCTGCACCGCGACCGTCACCGTCGGCCGGCTGTCGGCCTGGGCGATGGCGGGGGCGGGCAGGGCAAGGCTGGCGGCGCCGAGCTTCAGCGCGGAACGGCGGGAAAGTTTCATGGGCTCAGGCCCCCCAGTTCTGGCGGCGGAAGTCCATCACGAAGGACTTGGCCGGGCGCCAGGCGATGTTGCGGCGTTTGGCGGTGAAGTTCGCGGTCTGGTGGATGACGTTCACCACCGGGTCCTCGCGTTCCATGATCTGCAGCATGCGCGCCCAGATGGCGCCGCGGCGTGCGCGATCCGTGCCGGATTCCAGCTGCGGCACCAGCGCGTGGAACTCCGCGTTCTTCCACATGCCGTTGCGGCTGAGCGAGCCGCGCGGGCCGTAGGTGGTGGGCACGAAGGAGACGGGGTCGTTGAAGAAGCTGGTGACGGAGTGTTCGAACATGCCGCGGCCGGGGCCGGCGGCCTGCACCTGGCCCCAATTCTCCACCATCTGCAGCTGCACGTTCAGCCCCGCCGCGCGCCACATCTCCACCATCACCTGGCCGGTCGCGGTCTGGTTGGTGTAGTAGTTGTTCAGCATCCGGTAGGGGATGGCGTCGCCGCGGTAATTCGCCTCCCGCAGCAGGCGGCGGGCTTCCGCCACGTCGAAGCGCGGCACCGACCAGCCCTGCGCCAGCATGCCCTCGAAGAAGGGGAATTGCAGGCCGGCGGGGATCTCCGTGCGGCCGGCCCAGAGGCTGTCCACGATCGCCTTGCGGTCCACCGCATGCGTCATGGCGCGGCGCACCAGCGGGTTCTCCAGCACCGGGTGCGTCGTGTCGAAATGCGTGACGCGGTGGTTCATGATGACGCCACCCACCACCTCGAAGCGCGGATCGCGCTCGATGGTCGTGATCTGGTCGGGCGTGATGTCGCAGGCGAAGTCATACTCCCCGGCGAACATCCCATTGATGCGGGAGGACAGCTCCGGCACTTCCAGGAAGCGGATCTGGCGGATCGGCGGGCGACCGCCCCAGTAGTCGTCGAAGGCTTCCAGCACCAGGCGGCTGTCGATGCGCCATTCGGCGACGCGGTAGGGGCCGGTGCCGATCGGCATCTGGAAGAACGGCGCCCAGCCGCCGGCACGCGCAAAGGCCTCGCCAGGGATGATGCTGCCGGCGCGGTGCGAGAGGCGGCCTTCCAGTGTCACGTCGCCGGTGCGGTTCACCCAGCGCAGCCGGTGCGGGCCGAGGATCTCCACCTTCTCGAAGCCCGGGAAGGTGCCGCGGGCGCCGGCCATGACTTCCGGCGGCGGCGCGGACGGGCCGGTAAGGCCGGGCCGGCCGAACATGCGCTCCGCGCTGAAGGTGAAGGCGACGTGTTCCGCCGTCAGCTTCGTGCCGTCATGGAAGCGCACATCGTCGCGCAGTTCGAGCTCGACGGTGCGGTCGTCGATGCGGCGCCAGGCGCTGGCCAGGCCCGGGCGCAGCGCCAGATTGCCGGTCCAGTCCGTGTCGATCAGCGGTTCCTTGTACAGGTTGTACCAGCGCGTGCCGACATTGCTGGCCTCCCGCAGGATATCCAGCGTGCCGTTGTTGCCGATCTTCTGCACGGCGATGGTGATGACGGGCCGCTGGTCGGCCTGGGCGATGGCGAAGCGCGGCAGGGTGGCCGCCGCCGCGCCGATCGGCGCGGCGGCCAGCAGGGTGCGGCGGCGGAGCATGGCTCAGGCCCCCCAGTTGCCGGCGCGGAAGTCCATCGCGAAGGCCGGGCTTGCCTTCCAGGCGATGTCCTTGCGCTTCGCGGTGAAGGTCGCGTTCTGGTGGATCACGGTGTAGGCGGGGTCCTCGCGCTCCGCGATCTCCAGCATGCGGCGGAACACGGCGCGGCGCCGGGCGCGGTCCGTGCTCGTCTCGAGCTCCACCGAAAGCCGGTTCAGCTCCTCATTGGCGTATTCGCCGACCTGCTGCTGCTGGCCGTTCGGGCCGTGCTGGTTGACGATGGAGGAGACCGGGTCGTTGAAGGGCGCGCTGTTGGACCAGTCGCGCACCGCGCGCGGGCTGGACCGGTCGAAGATCTGCGCCCAGTTCTCCTTCATCTCGATCTGCACGTTCAGCCCGACCGAGCGCCACATCTCGACCAGCACCTGCGCCGTCGCCACCTGGTTGGTGTAGTAGTTGTTCAGCAGGCGGTAGGGGATCGGCTCGCCGCGGTAATTCGCCTCGCGCAGCAGGCGGCGGGCCTCGGCCGGGTCATAGGCCGGCACCGACCAATCCGCGTGGAACATCGGGCCGTAATAGTCCCACTGCAGGCCCTTCGGCACCACGGTGCGGCCGGCCCAGAGGCTTTCGACGATCGCCTGGCGGTCCATCGAATGGGTGATGGCGCGACGCACCCGCGGGTCGCGCAGCTGCGGGTGGTTCTTGTCGAACACCGTCAGGCGGTGGTTCAGGATGGTGCCGCCCTGCACCTCGAAGGCGCGGTTGCGCTCGACGGATTCGATCTGGTCCGGCGGCAGGTCGCACGCGAACTGGTACTGGCCGGAGAGCAGGCCGTTGATGCGGGAGGACACCTCCGGCACCTCGACGAAGCGGATCTGCTTCAGCGGCGGGCGGCCGCCCCAATAGGCATCGTGCGCCACCAGCGTCAGCGACACGTCCGGGCGGAATTCCGCCACCATGTAGGGGCCGGTGGTGACGGGCTTGCGCGCCCAGTCCAGCCAGCTGCCGGCTTCCTCGAAGGAACGCCGGTTCATGATGTCGCTGCCGTAGCGCGCCAGCCGGCCTTCCATCGTCACGTCCGGCGTGCGGTTGACGAAGCGGACGGTGTACTTGTCCACCGCCTCCACCTTCTCGAGCGCCGGCCAGTTGCGGCGGGCGACGGCGGCGACCTCGGGCGGCAGTTCCTTGCCGGTGCCGCCGGGCAGGCGGCTGAACAGCGTGACGCCCTGCGGCGCGCCCTGGCCGGTGCCGAACATGCGCTCCGGCCCGAAGGTGAACACCACGTCGTCGGCGGTCAGCTCGTCGCCATTGTGGAAGCGCACGCCCTGGCGCAGCACCAGCTCCACCGTGCGGTCATCCAGCCGGCGCCAGGACGTCGCCAGGCCGGGGACGCTCCGCAGGTCGCCGAGCCAGTCGCGGCCGATCAGGCCTTCCCACAGGGAGGAGAAGAACACGCGCTCGCCCACATTCGACTGCTCGCGCAGCACGTCGAGCGTGTTGCTGTTCACCACCTTCTGCACGGCGATGGTGATGGAGGGGCGGTTGTCGGACTGGGCAATGGCGAAGCGCGGCAGGGCCAGCGCCGCCGGCGTGGCCAGCAGCGCGCGACGGGGGAGGGCGGTCATGCGGGAATCCTCTCTCGGATCAGGTTGGGCCTGGTGCCGGCAAGCGCGGGAAGGCCCAGGAGGTGCAGGATGGCAGGCGCCAGGTCGCGCAGGCTGGCCCGCGGCACGAGGCCGCGCGGCATGCCGCCGCCCGCCAGGAAGGCGACGGCGTCATCGCCCGGCGTGCCCGGCGCATTGCCATGGGTGGCCACGACGATCGGCGCGCCCGTCGGCGTGGCAACATCGGTGCGCCGTTCGAAGGCCTGGCCGGCCGGCGCGACGAAGGTGGTGATGCGGCCGCGCTGCGCCTCCGGCAGATGCGTGTCGGGCAGCGGCGTGATGCCGAGCGCGGCCAGCGTCGCCACATCGCGCGCAGTGGCGGCGAGCACATGCAGCGCGCCGCCTTCCGAGGCCCAGATCTTTCCCGGCAGGATCGCTTCCGGGTACAGCGCGGTGTCGATCGGGGCGTGGCCATGGTCGCTGGAGACGACGATCAGCGTGTCGTGCAGCCGCCCGGCCGCCTCCAGATGCTGCACCAGCCGGCCCACCAGCATGTCCGCCAGCGCGATGGCCAGGTCCGCCGCCGCGCTGCCCAGACCGTGGTAGTGCAGGGCGGCGTCGGGCGTGGCGATTTCCGTCAGCACCAGGCGCGGCGGGGCCTCGCCGCAGAGCAGCGCCGCCGCGGCGTCGATCTGCGCCATGTCGCAGGCGAAGCCCAGCATCTGTGGCTGCACCAGGCCGTGCGGCGTGGCGCCCGGGCCGAAGGTGAAGGCGCCGCGCCGCAGCGCCGCCGCCAGCAGGCCATCGGCATCGCGCCGGATGTGCAGTGGCGCGGCGGCGGGTCCCTTGGTGTTGGCGGGATCGGCGGCATCGAGATGCTGCCACCACGGATCCGAATGCCAGTCGGCATCGGCAGGATCGACCAGGCCGAAGCCGATGCTGGCCACCGTGCCGCCGGCATCGCGCACCGCGCGGGCCAGCGTCGGCACCCGGATGTCATCGGCCATTGCCTTGCGGAAGCGCGTGCCGTCATGGATCGCGTTGCCCCAGACGCCGTTCTCCGCCGGGCCGCGGCCTGTCAGCATCTCCGCCCGGCCGGGGAAGGAGACGGATGGCTGCGCCGGCGTCACCCGCGCCAGGTGCAGGCCGCGCGCGGCCAGCGCCGAGAGGTTGCGCAGGCGGGCGGCCTCGGCGGCGAAGACATCCGCCGGCAGCCCGTCGATCAGCAGCAGGATGGCACGTTCGGCCATCAGCGGGCCGCCGTGCGCAGGAAGGCCGGGCGGAAATCCATCCACTCCACCGGCAGCGGCTGCCAGGCGACATCGCGGCGCTTGCCGTAGAACAGGCCGAACTGGTGCAGCACCGTGCCCGGGCTGTCCGTGCGGTCGTAGACGGTCAGCATGCGGCGCCAGGCGGCCTGGCGGGCGGCGGTGTCGGTCGAGCTTTCCAGGATGGCGCCGTCGCGGTTGAACGCGTCATTCACCCATTCGCGGTAGCTGCCCTGCACCGGCCCGCGCGGGCCATACAGGCGCCACAGGCTGCCCACCGGGTCCGGCAGGGTCATGGTGTTGGACCAGTTGCGGATGCCATGCGCCGGGTCGTTGACGATCTGGCTGTAGTTCTCCCGCACCTCGAGCACGACGTTCAGCCCGACGGCGCGCCACATCTCCACCAGCACCTGCGCCGTGGCGAGTTCGTTGGTGTAGTAGTTGCTCAGCACATTGTAGGTGATCCGCTCGCCCCGGTAGCCGGCTTCCGCCAGCAGGCGGCGCGCCGCCGCCGGGTCGAAGCGCGGCATCGGCCAGTCGGCAAGGAACAGGTCGCGATAGGCGGGGAACTGGTGGCTGCGCGTCACCGGCAGGCGGTCGTCCCACAGCGCCCGGGTGATCGCCCCGCGGTCGATGGCGAGATTCAGCGCCTCGCGCACGCGGGGGTCGCGCAGCGCCGGGTTGCGGGTGTTGTAGGACAGCACGCGATGGTTCGCGACGCCGCCGCCGACGATCTCCAGCCGCGGATCGGCGGCGACCACCGGGAACTGGTCCGGCGGGATGTCGGTCGCGATCTGCACCTCGCCGCTGCGCAGCGCCGCGACGCGGGAGCCAACCTCCGGCACCGCCCAGAAGCGCAGCCGCTGCGCCGGCGGGCGGCCGCCCCACCAGGAATCATGCGCGACCAGCACCAGGTCGTTGCCGGCGCGGTAGCTCTGCACGCGATAGGGGCCGGTGCCGATGGCGCGCTGGTTCCAGGCGGCGAAGTTCGGCGCGGCGCGGAACGCCTGCAGGCCGACCACGCCGCCGGGGATGGTGCCCAGACGCTGTTCGATCAGCGGGTCGTCCTGGCTGGTGACGATGCGCACCGTCTGCGCATCCACCACCTCGATGTCGGCGAAGGTGCCGAAGAAGATCCGGCCCACCGCATAGCCCGGCGCGCCCTGGTTGCGCATGCGTTCGGGGCCGAAGGTGAAGGCGATGTCCTCGGCGGTCAGCCGGCTGCCGTCATGGAAGGTGACGTCGCGGCGCAGCGTCAGTTCCAGCGTGCGGCCGTCGATGCGGCGCCAGCTTTCCGCCAGCGCCGGCAGCGGCCGGAAGTCGCCGGCGAAGTCCATCGTCAGCAGGCCGTCGAAGATGTTGGCGTAGCCGCGCCAATCGACATTGCCGAACTGCGTCAGCGGGTCGAGCGACCGCGGCACGTCCTGCACGGCGATGGTCAGGGCGGGGCGTGCCTCCTGCGCCAGCGCCGGTGCGGCGAGCGCACAGGCGGCAAGGGCGGCGATCAGTCTCTGGCGCAGGGTTCGCATGGCGTGGCCTTCCGTTCCGGTGTCGGACTACTCCGCCGCGGCGCGCGCCGCCGGCGCGGCGGGCGCCGGGCGGCGCTCCTCCAGGCCCTTCGGCGTGGCGCGGAAATGGGTCAGGGTGCGTTCGGCGTGCCGCAGCCGCAGCGACAGGGCGCGCTGCGCGTAGTCCTTCACGCGCGCGGCGTAGGCCGAGTCCTCGGCGCGGTTCTCGAACTGGTTCGGGTCGCGCTGCAGGTCGAAGAACAGCGGCGGCAGGGCGGCGAAGTGGACGTATTTGTAGTCCGCGTCCTGCACGACGCAGAGGCTCGACGTATCCATCGTCAGGCCGAGCGCCGTCTCCGGCTGCGAATAGTGGATGTCGCGGAAATCGTATTCGTAGTGCAGCAGGTCGCGCCAGTCGGCCGGCTTCTCGCCCGCCAGCACCGGCAGCAGGGACCGGCCGTCGCAGGCGCGCGGTGCGGTGCCGCCGAGCCATTCCAGGATGGTCGGCATCACGTCCACGCTTTCGGTCAGCGTGTCGTCGATCAGCCCGGCCTGCGCCCCGGCGCCCTTGACCACCAGCGGGATGCGGAAGCTCTCGTCGAAATAGCCGAGCTTGCCGAGCAGCCAATGGTCACCGAGCTGCTCGCCATGGTCGGAGGTGAAGATGATGGTGGTGTCATCCCACTGCCCGGTCTGTTCGAGATAGGCGAAGACGCGGCCGAGCGCGTCGTCGATCTCGGTCATCAGGCCGCAATAGCTGGCGCGCATCTGACGGATGCTGGCCTCATCCAGCCCCGCGCCCGCACCCTGGCCGCCGCGGAAGAAGCTGGCCTGGCCGATGGCGCGCAGATAGTGGCGCAGCAGCGGATGCTGCTCGGCCTCCTCCTCCCAGCGCGGGGCGCGCACGGGGGCGGGCATGTCCGCCGGATCATACAGGCTGTTGTAGGGCGCCGGCGCGATGAAGGGCGGGTGCGGGCGGTAGTAGCCGAGGTGCAGGAACCACGGCTTCTCGCCCTTGCCCTTCAGGTAGGTCAGCGCCTTCTCGGTGAAGAAGGTGGTGTCCGACAATTCCTTCGGGATGCGGGACGGGCGGTTGGTGGCGCCCGGCACGGCGTCCTCGCCTTCCGGCAGCCAGATATCCTCGCGCTTCGCCGGCAGTTCGTAACCCTGATGCGCGAGCCAGCCGAAATACCCGTCCATGTTCGGCTCAAACGCGCCGACGCTGCGGAAACCGTCCATCAGGTCGCCGAGGGTGGTGAAGCGCGGGTCGCGCGGGCCGGTGGTGCGCGGGTCCGGCGTGGTGGTGGTGTAGCCGATCAGGGCCGGGTCATAGCCGATCAGGCGCAGCTGCTTGCCGAGGTTGGTGTGGCGCGCATCCAGCGGCACCGTGTTCTGCACGGCGCGGTGGTTCATCAGGTACAGGCCGGTCAGCAGGCTGGCCCGCGCCGGGCCGCAGGGCACGGTGTTGGTGACGTGGTTGCGGAAGGTCACACCCTCCCGGCAGAGGCGGTCGAGGTTTGGCGTGCGCAGGAAACCGGCGCCGAGGGCGGGCACGAAATCGGCGCGCCACTGGTCCACCACAATAAGAAGAACGTTCTTCCGCGAACCCATGCTGCGCCGCTCCTTGCGTCGGCGCGGGGCTTACCGCCCTATCGGCGAAGCTGGTGTGACGGTCGGGCTTAGTCTTTGTGACAGAACCCGGGATCATGGCGCTGGCAGAAGGCCGTCGCCGACAAGTTTCGCATGTCATCCAGACCCGCTGCAAGTTGGTCCCGTGACCAATCCCACCAATTGATACGCAGCAGACTGTCGCGAATAGTTTCGGGGAACCGGAAGCGGAGGATGCGGCCCGGATTTCCGACCACGATGGCGAAGGGCGGCACATCCCTGGTCACCACCGTGCCGGCGCCGATCGCGGCCCCCGAGCCGATCGTCACCCCCGGCAGGACGATGACGCCATGCCCCAGCCAGACATCATGGCCGAGCGTGACATGGTGTTCCCGCCGCCAGTCGAAGAAGCCGGCCTCGTCCGGGCCCAGGCCATAGGCGCTGGCGCGGTAGGTGAAGTGGTTCAGCGCCACGCGGTCCAGCGGATGGTTGCCGGGGTTGATCCGCGTGTGGCTGGCGATGGAACAGAACTTGCCGATCGTGGCGTAGATGATCTGGCTGTCGTGCACGACATAGGAATAGTCGCCGAAGGTCACCTCCGCCATCGAGGTCCGCGCGCCGACTTCGGTATAGGCGCCGAAGCTGCAGTCGCGGACACTGGCCGTGGGATCGATGCAGGGCGCGTCGCCAAGCTGCTTCTTGGCGGTGGCGGGGTCGCGGTAGACAGGCCTCTCGGTCATGCGCGGATCAGCTTCAGCCGCAGGCGGCGGCTGCCGAAATCGATGATGCCGACGGTGACGAGGATAAGCAGCACGATGAAGGCGGCCTCATCCCAGTTGTTCAGCCGGATGCGGTCGCCAAGCGCCAGCCCGATGCCGCCCGCGCCCACCACGCCGAGAATGGTGGCGGAGCGCGTGTTGCTCTCGAAGGTATAGAGCATCTGGGACAGCATCACCGGCGCCGCCTGCGGCACCAGCCCGTAGCGGATCGCATGCAGCCGCGAGCCGCCGGAGGCACGGACACCTTCCACCTGGCGGCGATCCGCCGATTCGATGGCTTCGGAGAAGACCTTGGCGAGCAGCCCGATATCCGGCACCGCCAGCGCCAGGATCCCGGCGAAGGGCCCCATGCCGACGGCGGAGACGAAGATCAGCGCCCAGACCAGGCTGTCCACCGCGCGCAGCCCGTCATAGCTCCGGCGCACGGTGAAGCGCAGCAGCGTGCTGGCGATGACGTTGCCGGCGCCAAGGAAGCACAGCGGCAGCGCCACGAGGGCCGCCAGCAGCGTGCCCAGGAAGGCCATCGCCACCGTCTCGGCCAGCGCCTCCAGCAATTCCACCAGCGCGCCGCCGGACGAAGGCGGCCACATCAGCGCCACCAGCCAGCCCAGCTTGCCCAGCCCATCCAGGATTCGCGCCGGCGAGGCATCGACCCGCCAGAGCCCGAGCAGCAGCAGCAGGAAGCCCCCGGCAAACAGCAGCGGGGTGCGGTTGAGGGTCATGCGACGCGCAGCGCCTCCGCGCCCAGGATGCGGTGGCGCAGCCGCGTGCACAACTGGTCAATCAGCGTGACGGTGATCAGGATCAGCAGCAGGATGGCGGAGATGTCCGGGTATTCGAACTGCCGTACCGAAAGATAAAGCTCCTCGCCGATGCCGCCGGCACCGACGATGCCGAGCACGCTGGCCTCCCGCACATTGATCTCGAAGCGCAGCAGGCCGAAGGACAGCACGCCGGGCAGGGATTGCGGCAGCACGCCGTAGCGCATTGTCTGCGGCCAGCTTCCGCCGGCGGCGCGCACCGCATCCACCATGCGGAGATCCGCATTCTCATGCACTTCGGCGAACAGCTTGCCCAACGCCCCCATGGTGTGCAGCGCAATCGCCAGCACCCCGGCAAAGGGGCCGAGGCCGAAGGCGTAGACGAAGATCAGCGCGAAGACGAGCGTGGGGACGGTGCGGGCGAATTCCAGCAGGCGGCGGGAGAGTTCCACGGACCAGCGCGGCGCCAGTGTCGTGGCCGCGGGGAAGGAGAGCAGCAGCGCCGCGGCGCCGCCGAGGACGGTGCCGGTATAGCCGATCAGGATGGTGTCCAGCAGCAGGCCGACCCAGATGTCGAAGCCCCAGAACCACTCGGCAAGGTCGGCGCCGAAGCTTTCGGCGCGCAGCACCGGGATGGTGCGGCCGATATAGTCGGCGGCCATCGGCAACCCGGCCAGCAGCCGCCCGATATTCACCTGGCCGACCTGGGTGGCGACGCCCACGGCCAGCAGGAACACCACACCCCATAACAGCGTCCGCAGGCCCCGCGCCCTGGACCGCGCGGCCCAGCGCGCGGTGACCGCGGCGACGGCGGCGGCCGGCGGCGCGGCAGCCACGGCCTGCGAGCCCGGTGTCAGGACCGCCGCTCGCGCCGGCGGCTCTGGTTGTCCTCGGTGATGGCGATGACGTCCAGGTAGTCCTCGTGGCGCGCATCGGCGAAGGCCACGGTGCTGGTGCTGAGCTGGCGCAGCACCTCGGGCGCCTCGACCGGCATCGCCTTCATCATGGCGACGAAGTCGCGGCGCAGATCCTCCGGCACCTCGGCGCGCGTCACGGTGGGGGAGTTCGGGATCAGCGGGCTGCGCCAGATGATGCGCGTGGTCCCCGGCTGGATCATGCCCTTCTCGGTCATGCGCTGGATGTTGCCGGCGGTCTCGTTGCTCCAGAAGGTCGCGCCGGAGTCGTAGGTGCCGTTGAGCACCGCGATCACCGACTGCTCATGGTTGCCGGAGAAGCCGGTGCGGCTGAAATAGGTGCTCGGCTCGATGCCGGCCTTGCGCAGGAAGTAGCTCGGCGCGGCGAAGCCGGACGTCGAGTTCGGATCGGCGAAGGCGAAGGAACGGCCGCGCAGGTCCGCCAGGGTCTGGTAGGGGCTGTCGGCCTTGACGAAGATGACGGAGTAGTAGCCCTCCGCGCCGTCACGGCTGCGGTGGCGCAGCAGGGGAAGCACGCGCTCGCCCATCGCGCGCCGCGCCAGCGCATAGGCTGCCGGCCCGAGATGCGCGAATTCCAGCTGGTTGGCGCGCAGCGCCTCCACCACCGCGGCATAGTCGGTGCCGCGCGTGATGCGCATCGGGACGCCCAGCTTGCGCTCGGTATAGGCCGCCAGGCCCTGCAGGCGGGCGATCGCGTCGCGTTCATTCTCCGACGAGATGATGCCGTAGCGAAGGTCGCGATAGTTGGCGCGCCAGCCGGATTGGGCGCGCGCCAGGGCGGGGGCGGCCAGCAGCGGGGCGGCGGCCAGCAGGGTGCGGCGACGGATCATGACGCGTCCTCGAAGCGGTTGCGCGTGCTCTAGCCTCGGCATGTTGCAGCGGCTTGACACCATCGTGACCCTATCGCGACGCTTCGCCGCGACAGATTGTTATGCGATACAACAATCCGCGTCCGCGCCGGGCTTGCATCACATCGGGCCGGGCGCAGATCCAACCGGCGGAGCCCAGGGGAGTTCGACCAGCCATGCGCACCCAGATCGGCATCATCGGCGCCGGCCCGGCGGGGCTGCTGCTCTCCCACCTGTTGCACCTGGCCGGCATCGACAGCGTGGTCCTGGAGGCCCGCTCCCGCGCCTATGTCGAGGAAAGGGTGCGCGCGGGGCTGCTGGAACAGGGCAGCGTCGATACGCTGACCGAGGCCGGGGTCGCGGACCGGCTGCACCGGCAGGGCCTGGCGCATCACGGCATCGAGCTGCGCTTCGACGGCGCCGGCCACCGCATCCCGCTGACGGACCTCACCGGCAAGGTGGTCACCATCTATGGGCAGCAGGAGGTGGTGAAGGACCTGATCGCCGCGCGCCTGGCCGCCGGCACGCGCAGCGGCAACCCGGCGATCCTGTTCGAGGTCTCGGACGTCGCGGTGCACGACGTCACCACCGACAACCCGCGCATCAGCTTCACCCATGACGGCGTGGCGCAGGTGCTGGACTGCGCCTTCATCGGCGGCTGCGACGGCTTCCACGGCATCTGCCGCGGCGCCATCCCCGAGGCGATCATCCGGGTCTATGACCGCATCTACCCCTTCGCCTGGCTCGGCATCCTGTCGCACAGCCGTCCGGTGTCGGAGGAGCTGATCTACGCCCGCCACCAGGACGGCTTTGCCCTGGCCACCATGCGGTCGGAGAGCGTGACGCGGCTTTATCTGCAATGCGCGCCGGACGAGAACCTCGACGAATGGCCCGATTCCCGCATCTGGGAGGAGTTGCACAAGCGCCTTGGCTGCGGTGATGAATTGCAACAGGGGAAAATCTTCCAGAAGGGCGTCACCGCCATGCGCAGCTATGTGGTGGAGCCGATGCGCCATGGGCGGCTGTTCCTGGCGGGCGACGCGGCGCATATCGTGCCGCCCACCGGTGCCAAGGGCATGAACCTGGCCATTGCCGATATCCGCGTGCTGGCGCGCGGGCTGGAACGCTTCTTCGCCCGGAACGACGCCAGCCTGCTGGAGCAGTATTCGGAGATCTGCCTGCGGCGGATCTGGAAGGGCCAGCGCTTTTCCTGGTGGATGACCTCCATGCTGCACCGCTTCGACGGCGAGGACCGCTTCGAGCACCGGGTGCAGGTGGCGGAGCTCGACTATGTCTCGACCAGCCGCGCGGCGATGACGACGCTGGCCGAGAATTATGTCGGGCTGCCCTACGAGGTGTAGCCGGCTTCGCGTTCCGCCCGCAGCGCGGCCATCACCTGCCGGGCGGAAGCGCCGGGCGGGCCCGGCGCCCGCCAGGTGATCAGCGCCTTCCACAGCGCCCAGCCGCGGGCCCGCGCCCAGCATGCCGGCGGGTGGGGCAGCGCCTCGCGGAAGGCGCCCCGGGCGGCGGCATCGAACATGGTCCAGGCTGGCACCAGATCGCAGGCCGGGTCGCCGATGGCCATGTTGCCGAAATCGATCACCGCGCAGAGCCGGCCCTGCCGCAGCAGCAGATTGCCCGCTGCCACATCGCCATGGATCCAGACCGGCGGCGCGGCGTGGCGGGACGCCAGCGCCGCCTCCCACATCGTGGTGGCCGCGGCGCCGTCGATCTCGGCGCCGAGATCCGCGATCGCCGCCCGGGTCTCCGCGTCATAGACCGCGAGCGACCCGCCGCGATGGAAGTTGTGCGCCCCGGCCGGCGGCCCGCCCATCGCCTCGAGCCGCTGCAGGCTGTGCAGGAAGCCCGCCAGATCCCGCGCCAGGCGCAGCGGGTCGGTGATCCGGTCCGGCCGGGCGGTCTCGCCCTCGATCCAGCCATAGATCGACCAGGGAAAGGGAAAGCCCTCGCCGGGCTGGCCGAGCGCCAGCGGGTGCGGGATCGGCAGGGGCAGGCGCGGCGCGAGGCGCGGCAGCCAAGCCTGCTCCTTCGCCACCTGGGCGACATAGCGCGCCGCGCTCGGCAGGCGGACCAGCATGTCCGTGCCCAGGCGGAAGCTGTGGTTGTTCATCCCGCCTTCCGCGACGGGCCGCACCGGCAGCGCCGCCCAGCGCGGAAACTGCGTGCGGACCAGTGTGGCGACCAGGGCGGCATCGAGGGGAGGCATCGGTATCCGGCAGAAAGGGAGTGGCGCGTCTTCTACCGCAACATCGCAGCCGGCGGACCCGCCCGATGCGTGGAGGATGCGGCCAGGCCGGCGCCGGCCTCAGCCGCAGGCGTGAAAACCGCCGCCGGGCAGCGGGGCGAGTTCCAGGATACCCAGAAGGGCGAAGCGCCCGCCCGCCGGCTCCAGCACCAGCGCCGCGCCTTCCGGGAAGGCGCGGCCGGCGACGGCATCGCCCAGCAGCATGATGGCGGGGGTGCGGTGGCCGACCAGCACGCGGTTCTCGCCCGCCGGCGGCCTGGTGCCGAACAGGCGGCGGTGTTCCGCCAGCACCCAGGCCAGCCGGCCGCCGGCATAGTCATCCGCCAGCAGCCCCTCCGTCACCTGGATGGCGCCGGCACCGAAGGCGAGTTCCGCCGTATCGCGCGCCCGGAAGACCGGGCCGGCCAGTACCGGCAGCGCCAGCGGGATGCGCAGCTCGGCCAGCATGGCGCCGATCCGCGCCGATTGCAGGCGGCCCGCGGCCGAGAGGTTGCGCTGCCCGTCGCGGTCGCCCAGGCGGTAGCTGCGGTCGCAGGGCTCGCCCCGCGTGTCGGCGTGCCGGAGGTACAGCACCAGCCCACCCTGCCGGAGCCGCCCCACCAGCGCCGCGCCCGCCGGGCTGTCCGGCGCCACCGGTGCCCGTGGTTGCGCCCAGGCCAGGCCCGGCGCCAGCATGGCGGCGAGAAGGGCGCGCCGGGGAAGCCTCGGTCTTTCAGCCGCCAAGGATGCCCTCCACCACCTCCTGCACCTCCAGCGCCTCGCGCAGCGTGGCGAGGTCCTGCGGTTCATCGCGCGTCAGCGCGGCGAGTTTCCGCAGCTGGTCGCGCAGCACCATGGGCCGCATGGTCTCGTTCGGCAGCGCGTCCGGCGCCGGGCGCCAGGCGCCATCGGCGTCCCGCTTCTCGGCCAGGGACCAGTCGCGCAGGCGGATGCTGCCGGCCTCGGCCTCCAGCCGCCATTCATTCGATTCGTCGCGGTCGGTGCCGCCGACCTGGCCGGAGAGCGCCACGGGCACGCCGCCGGCGGCAAGCCGCGCCTGCACCGCGATCTCCGCCCCGTCGTCCGGCGGGTAATCCGCCGAGCGGTCCAGCAGCACCAGCGGGCCGAGCTGCCGGCGCGTCAGGAACAGGAAGTGGGACAGCACTTCCCGCGTGAAGCCACCTTCCGCGCGCCTGGCCAGCCAGCCCGCGGCGCCCTGCTGCCAGCCACGCGGCCAGGTGGCGAAGTCGGCGCGGATGGTCAGCGCCCGCGGCGCGCCGATGCCCGCCCGCCAGGCGGAGAGCTGCGCCACGGCGGGGGAGGAGGCCATGGGGAAGTTCACCGCCGCGCGCGCGCCCTCGGCCTCCGCCATCGTGACGAAGGCGCGGGCGGCGGCCAGGTCCGCGGCCAGCGGCTTTTCCAGGAAGGCGGCGCGGCCGGCGGCGAAGGCGGCGCCGGCATGCTCCAGATGGGCGCTGGGGGGGGAGGCGATGTACAGCGCCTCGCAGGCCGCGATCACCGCCGCCGGGCTGGCCAGCATCGGCACCTCCGGCGCGATCCTGGCGAGGCGGGAGGCGGCCTCGGCGGAGGGGTCCCATACCGCCACGGGGCGCATGGCGTCCTGCGCCAGGGCGGCGCGCAGCAACCTTTCCCCCATGATGCCGAAGCCGACGATGCCGAGCCTGACCGCCATGTTCCAACCCCTTGTGCCAGGGGCGGGTTTACCGGTTGCGCACCGCGTCTCCAACCCGCAGCGCGAACACCACCAAGGAGACCACGGCCAGCAGCCCGCAGGCCACCAGGTAGGGCAGGGTCCAGCTGCCCGTCATCGTCACCGCCCAGGCGAAGGCGGTGGGGGCGGAGAGGTAGCCCAGGAAGCACAGCAGGATGGCGCCGGAAGAGGCCTCCGCCACCCGGTCGGCCGGCGCCACCCGGGCGACCTCGGCCAGGAAGATGCCGTTCCAGCTGGCGGCGGTGAAGCCGGCGCCCACGGCCAGCAGCAGCGCCAGCGGCGCCGGCGCGTCCGGGCCCAGCAGCACCCAGGCGGCGGAGAGCGCGGCCGCCACCAGCCCATGCAGCGACAGGCTGCGCGTCGCATCGCCCAGCCGGTCCGCCGCCCAGCCCAGCACCAGCCGCCCCACCACGCCGGCCACCTGCATGGCGGCGAACAGGCTGCCGGCGGCGGTCAGGCTGTAGCCGTGGCGTTCCACCAGCCAGGTCACGGTGAAGCTGAACAGGCTGCCCTGCAGGGCGGCGAAGGCGAAGGCCTGCAGCGTCAGCGGCGGCAGCACCCGGTGCATGCGCAGCGCATTCACCGGCGCGGCCAGGCGCTTCGCGGTGAAGGCGTCGCGCCACGGCCGCTGCGGCTCGCGCTCCGCATCCAGCTGCGGGCGCAGCGGCTGGATCAGCACGGCGCAGGCCAGTGCCACGACGATGGCGGACAGCAGCGCCGCCTGCCAGCCGTACAGCGCCGCGATCGGCGCCGCCACCAGCCCGGCCAGCGCGCCACCGGCCGGCGCGCCCGCCTGCTTGACGGAAAAGATCAGCACCCGGTGCCGCGGCGGCGCCGTGGCCTGCAGGATGCGGCTGCCGGCCGGGCCGGTGGGGCCATAGCCGATGCCCATCACCAGCGCCGCCACCGGCAGCAGCCAGACGATGCCGGCGGCCGCCGCCAGCAGCGCCAGGCTGCCCACCAGCGCGCCGAATTGCAGCATCCGCAGCGGCCCGTGGCGGGCGACGAAGGGCGTGCCGAACAGCAGGAACAGGATGGCGCCCAGTGTGTTGACCGAGGAGAAATTGCCCACCGTCTCGGGCCGCAGGCCCAGCTCCGCCGTCATCAGCGGTGCTACCACGGGGATGGTCTGGCCCAGGAAGGTGCCGACCGTCTGCATCAGCAGCGTGGCGGACAGCGCCGCGACCCAGGGCTTCAGCATCCGCGGCCGGAACCCGCCGGGGTGGGCGCCTGCCTGTCGCTGCGCGGCGCTGTCATCGCATCCCTTCCCGTGCTGCAGGGGCCCATCGGGCCGCGCCCACAGGGTCTCAGCGCCGCAGCCGCAGGTCCAGCCCCTTGGCGATCCAGCGCGCCTCGATCCCGTCCAGGTCCGTCATGCCGGAAGGCCGCGCCTTGGAGGGCTGGTCGCGCAGCGCCGGGGCGCGTTCGCGCAGCCAGATGTCGTACAGCCGCCGCAACTCCACCAGCGGCAGCGGGTGGTCGTCCACGCGCAGCGACAGGTCGGGGAAATCCTCGGTCGTGGTCAGCAGCAGGGCGGCGGATTGCCGGCCGCGGCGGTCGCCGCCCGCGGCCTCCCCGGCGTCGAGCCCGGCCAGCAGGCGTTCCGCCAGCTTCATCTCCGGGTTGGTGACGAAGGCGGCGTAGGTATCGGCCAGCACCGCGGGGCCGGCCAGCATGTTGCCGGCGAAGGAGACATGGGCGGAGGTGACGTCGCCGCACCATTCGACGCAGTTCTTCCCGGTGAAGGCGGCGCTGCGGCCATGCCGGTCCACCGCATGCACCTGGCGCAGCCCGCGCCCCTCGTCGCCGGCCAGCGCGCTTTCGATGGCCGCCGCCGGCGACAGGCCGCGCGCCATGCCGTCCAGCACCGCCGGGCCCAGATAGCGGTTGGTCATGGACTGGGTGGAGACGGCGCCCACGCCCGACCGCACGAAGGGGCAGGAGGCGCCGACCGCGAAGGCGCAGGTGGTGACGGCGACGGCAAAGGCGCCGGTCTCCGGGTCATGGGCGACGATGGACCAGGTCATGGCAGGCATCCGACTCGGAAGGTGCTGCACACTACAGTGAGTTCGCCGGTTGCGCGCCAGCTAGTGCTGGGCCATTTTGGCGATAACGTCTCAAGAAAGGTTTTAATGATGACGCACAAGCTGTTGCGCCGGCATGTCCTGGCCGGCATGGGGGCGCTTGCCGCGCCGGCCGTGGCGCGGGCGCAGGGCACCTGGCCGGACCGCCCGATCCGGCTGATCGTGCCCTTCGGCGCCGGTGGCGCCATCGACACGCTGTCCCGCACCGTCGCCGCGAAGTTCCCGGAAGCCTCCGGCGGCCAGACCCTGGTGGTGGAGAACCGCCCCGGCGCCGGCGGCACCATCGCCGGCGCCTTCGTGGCGCGGGAGAAGCCGGACGGCCTGACCCTGATGATGGCCGATGTCGGCGCCAACGCCATCGGCAAGGAACTGGTTCCCAGCCTGAGCTACGACCCGCCCACCGCCTTCACGCCGATCATCCACCTGGTGAACCTGCCGGCGGTGCTGATGGCGCATCCCTCCGTCTCCGCCACCAGCATCCAGCAGGTGATCGAGCAGGCGAAGGCGCGGCCGGACGGCTTCACCTATTCCTCGGCCGGCAACGGCAATGGCAGCCACCTGTTCATGGCGCTGTTCCTGAAGGAGGCCGGCGTCTCCATGGTGCACGTGCCCTACCGTTCGGGCGCGGAGATGGTGACGGCGCTGCTGCGCGGCGATGCGCAGTTCGGCTTCCCCACCGTCTCCTCCGGCATCGGCCAGATCCGCCAGGGCAATGCCAAGGCGATCGCCGTGGGCAATGCGGCGGGCACGCCGCTGCTGCCGGGGGTGCCGGCGATCTCCACCGTGCTGCCGGGCTTCGAGGTGGCGGTCTGGCACGGCATCGTCGCCCCCGCGGGCATGGATCCGGCCCTGGCGCGCCGGATCAACGAGGTGTTCGGCCGCATCGCCGCCATGCCGGATGTGAAGCAGCGCATCTTCGACACCCAGGCCGGCACGGTGGTCGGCGGCACGCCGGAAGCCTTCGCGGGCCACATCGCGCGGGAAGTGGCGCGCTGGACGCCGATCATCCGCGCCGGCGGCATCGCCACCGGCTGACACCTGCGGCTTGCAGGGCGGGCGCGCGGACCAGTCGTGGGACGGGTCCGCCGCCGTCAGCCCTTGCGGGCCAGCAGCACGAAGGCCAGCGCATCCTCCGGCCCGGCGCGGCGGCCGAGCCGGCGGGCGGTCTCGATGAATTCGGGGTCCTCCTCCAGCGCCGCCAGGCCCGGGGCGGCGCCGGGCAGCGCCCAGGCGGGGGAGAGGAAGCAGCCATCGCTGCGCACCACCTGCATGCCCACGGCCCGCAGCATCCCGGCCAGTTCCTCGGCCGTGTGGCCGGCGGCCGGCGGGCTGCCGCCCAGCCGGCGCAGGGCGCGCAGATACAGGCTGTCGCGGTTCACCGCGCTCAGCAGCAGCAGCCCGCCACGGGCCAGCACGCGGGCGGCCTCGGCCAGGGCGGCGGCGGGGTCGGCCAGCATCTCGATGGTGTCGACCAGCAAGGCGGCGTCGAAGCTGGACTCGGCGAAGGCCAGGCGGGCGGCGTCCATGCGCGCGAAGCCGAAATGCGGCAGCCCGGCATGGCGGGTGCGGGCGGCGGCCAGCGCGGCCGGGTCCAGGTCGATGCCGGCGACGCGGGCGGCCCCTTCCAGCAGCGTGCCGAGCCGGCCGGTGCCGCAACCGATATCGAGCACGGCCTGCCCGGTGGCGCTGCCCAGATAGGCGGCGATCAGCCGGTCCAGCTCCGCCTGGAAGGCGGCTTCCCGCGCCGGGCCCGGCTGGCCGGCGACCAGCCAGGGTCGGGGCGGGGCGGTGGCGGGGCGCGGCGGCGGGCGCTGCGGGCGCGGTGCCTGGCGCGGCGGCACGGGGCGGGCGAGCGGGGGCGGTGGGGGAGGCGGCGCCGCGGGCGGCTCGGCCAGATCGACCAGGGCCAGCACCGGCAGCGGTGCCGGCGGCAGGGTGGCGTGGTTGGCGGCGAAGGCGCGGACGTGGTCGGTCTCGGTCAGGTCCGGCAGGTCCTCGGCCGGCCGGCTGGCAAAGACCACGAAGACCGGGTTGGCATAGACCGGGCGGGCCTGGTCCGGCAGCGCGTCCAGCAGCGGCCGCGGGATGCGGTCCAGCTCTCCCTTGTGCACCACCACCCAGGCGACGTCGCGCGGCGCCGTGCCGGCGGCGCCACCGAAGCGCTCGGCGCGGGGGATGGCCCAGCGGAACGGGTCCGGCGCCAGCACCCGGTCGGCCGGTGCCAGCCGGGCGCGCAGGAAGGCGGCGGTTTCCGCCCAGGCGGGGTCGTCATGCGGGAAGGCCATGCTGGAAGGAAATCCGCCGGATGCGTTGTGGCGCCAGTGTCGCGGCCCGACCGCGCCCGATCAAGCCGCCCTGCGACCGATCACGCCGACGGCCGGTGGCAGCCGGAGGCCGCGCCCGGCGCCTGAGGACGGAACAGGAGCTACCCGGGGCAGCCCAGCCGATCGGCCAGCGCCGGGAAGCTTTCCGCCACCGCGTCCCAATCCTGTTCCGGCGCCAGATCCGTCTTCTGCCCCGGCCCGTGTTCCGTCGGGCGGGGCACGAAGGCGGTGCGGAAGCCGGCGCGGCGGGCCGCCGCCAGATCGTTGTTGTGGGCCGCCACCAGCATGCATTGCCCGGGGGCGAGGCCCAGGATCTCGGCGGTGTTCAGGTAGGCCGCCGGGCTCGGCTTGTAGGCGCGCGCCACCTCCGCCCCCAGGATCGCGTCCCAGGGCAGGCCGGCGCGCTTGGCCAGGTTCAGCATCAGCGCGATGTTGCCGTTGGACAGCGGCGCGATCAGGAAGCGCTGCTTCAGGCGCGCCAGCCCCGCGACGCTGTCCGGCCAGGGGTCCAGCCGGTGCCAGGCCTTGTTCAACTGGTCCAGCTCCGCCGCGTCGATCGCCGCCGGGTCCAGGCCGGATTCCTGCAGCACGCCTTCCAGGTTCTCCCGGTGCAGGATGTCCAGCCGGGTGAAGGGGCGGGCGCCGCTGCGCACCGCCTCCATCGCCGGCTGGTAGCGGCGGCGCCAGGCGACGGCGAAGCCGGTCGGGTCCACGCCCGGCGCGTGCCGCGCCAGGAAGGGCGCCACCTCCCGCGCCACGGAGCTGCGCCAGTCCACCACGGTGCCGAAGACATCGAACAGCAGGATGCGCACATCCTCGGGCGGGGTCTGCGGCATGGGCTATTCCGCCGCCTTCGGCAGGTTGCCGGCGGCCTCGGCCCATTTGCGGTCGAATTCCCACACATCCGGGAAGCCCATCAGCTCGCACATCTTCGCGAAGCTGTAGTCGGCATTCACCGTCATGTTGTTGGAATGGCCATCGGCCTTGAGCTGGCCATAGGCGCGCTCCAGCGCCCCGGCCACGCTCAGGAAGCCCACCGCCGGGTAGATGGCGATGCGGTAGCCCATGGCGTGCAGCCGCTCCGCCGGGACGATCGGCGTGCGGCCGCCTTCCACCATGTTGGCGAAGAGCGGCTTCTTGATCTGCCGGCCCACCTCCGCCATCTCGGCCTCGCTTTCCGGGCTTTCGATGAAGATCACGTCGGCCCCGGCCTCGGCGAACATCTGGCCGCGGCGGATCGCCTCCTCCAGGCCAAGCGAGGTGCGGGCATCGGTGCGGGCGATGATGAGGAAATCCTCGCTGCGCCGGGTTTCCGCGGCGACGCGGATCTTCAGCGCCATCTCCTCCGCCGGGATCACCTTGCGGCCCGGCGTGTGGCCGCACTTCTTCGGCACTTCCTGGTCTTCCATCTGGATGGCGGTGACGCCCGCCTCCTCATAGCCGCGCACCGTGTGGCGCACGTTCAGCAGGCCGCCATAGCCGGTGTCGGCATCGGCGATCACCGGCGTGCGGCAGCCCTTCGCGATGGTGCCCATGCGGCCGACCATGTCCGTGTAGGTGGCGATGCCGGCATCGGCCAGGCCGAGATGCGACGCCGTGACCCCGAAGCCGGTGGCGTAGAGCGCCTTGAACCCCATGCCGTCCGCCACCTTGGCGGAGATCATGTCGAACACGCCGGGGGCGAGGATGAAGTCGTCGGCGGCAAGCGCCTGGCGCAGGCTGGGATGGGCCATGGGTCGGGGGTCCTCTTCAGGCTTCGGCCAACAGGAAGGCAATGCCGGCACGCTCGCAGATGCCACGGATCTGCGCCTCGAGCCCGGCGGGGATGGGGATGCCCTGCGCGCTGCGCTCGGCGTGCTCGGCCCGTTCCGGGTCGCCGGGCACCAGCACGGGCAGGGCGGGGTCGGCCGGCGGCGTGGCGCGCAGCACCGCCACCGCCGCGTCCAGATCCTGCTCGAACGCGCCTTCCGGGCGGAAGGCGGCGGGGTTCAGCGCCAGCATGAAGTGGCCGATATCGTCCGGGTCCTCCGGCCGCTGGGTGCGCACCCGAATGGGCGAGAAGCTGGCGCCGGACAGGGTCGCGCCCAGGATATGCGCCATCATCGCCAGGCCGTAGCCCTTGTGGCTGGCCATGTCCGGCGTGCCGCCGACCGGCGAGAGCCCGCCTTCGGGCTTCTCGAAGATCTGCGCGACCGCGGCGGCGCCTTCCGTCACCGGCTGGCCGCGGCCATCGACCACCCAGCCGGCGGGGATGGGCTTGTTGCGCAGCGCCCGGGCACGGACCTTGTTGGCGGCGGCCGTCGTGGTGGCCATGTCCAGCACCACCGGGGGCTGGCTGGCGGCCGGGGCGGCGAAGGCGATGGGGTTGGTGCCCAGCACCGGCACCGCGCCATGGGTTGGCACCATCGCCATGGTGCGCGTGCCGCTGGTCACCAGCCCGACGCAGCCCTCGGCCGCGGCCAGCTTCACGTACCAGCCGGCGGCGCCGAAATGGTGGCTGTTGCGCACCGCCACCGCCCCGACGCCGAACTGCTTCGCGCGCTGGATCGCCAGCCGCATGGCGAAGGCCGCCGCCGGATGGCCGAGCCCGGCGCCGCCATCCACCAGCGCCACCGCGCCGCCATCGCGTTCGATCCGCGGGCGCGCGTCCAGCTTCACCTGGCCGGCCCGGCGCATGCCCTCGTAGCTGGTCAGCATGCCGATGCCGTGGCTGTCCACGCCGGCGAGGTCGGTATCGAGCATCACCTCCGCGGTCTGGGCCGCCAGATCCTCCGGCATGCCCCAGGCCGCCAGGATCGCGAGGATTTGCGCCCGCACGCTGTCCGCACTTGCCCGCATCGCCTTGCCGTTTTCCCCGCCGTTTCAGGGCGCAAGGGGTGGACCGGACCGGCGCCGGCGTCAATCGGGGCGGCCGCAGGCGCGTGGCACCTTGGCCGGGCTGGCTGGTAGGCTGGCCGCCCGCGCTCCTCGCAGGAGGACGCCGGCCCGGAGATTGCCAACCCGGAGTAAGCCAGTCATGTCGGATCGCCGCACCGAAATCCGCCCGCCGCAGGCCACCATGTTCGACCCGGCGCTGCCGGACGCGCCCGTGGCCCCCGTCTCGGCGGTCCCACCGCCCGAAGCCCCGCCGCGTGATCCCTTCGCCCGGGCGGCGCTGCCGCAGCGCCCGACCTACCTGCCGGAGGAGGGCGATGGTGGCCGCTCGGAGGTCTGGGCGACGCTGAAAGGCCTGGCGCTGGCGACGCTGGCGATTTTGTTGCTCGGGTGGTTGCTCACCTCCCGCTGAGTCGCGCGTTCCAGGCCCGGCACCATCTGCAGGAGGCCGGCCATGCCGAAGACCCTGGTCCAGGACGCGCGTCCGGGCGTTCCGCTCTCGCGTCGCGACCCGTTCAACCCGCCGAGGGGAGTCATTCCGCCCTCCCGGCCCATCGCCAAGCCCGAGGAGGGTGCGCGCCGCAACGAGGGGCTGGCTGCCATCGGCGCCGGCCTGCTGGTGCTGGGGGCCGCGGCCCTGATCTCCTGGCTGCTGTATCTGGCGCTGGGCTGACGGAAGCGCTGTCCTGCCCGCCGGCAGGGAGGGATGGCGATGGTGGACAGGCCGGTGATGATGGTGACGGGCGCGGGGCGCGGCATCGGCGCCGCCACGGCCCGGCTGGCGGCGGCGCGCGGGCATGATCTGCTGCTGACCTGGCGCGGTGCGCAGGCGGCGGCGGCGGCAACCGCCGAGGCCTGCCGCGCTTCCGGCGCGGCGGTGGAACTGGTGCAGGCCGATGCCGGCGACCCGGCGGCGACAGCGGCCGCCTTCGGCCGGCTGGATGCGCGATTCGGCCGGATCGACGCGCTGGTGGTGAATGCCGGCATCACCGGCCCGGCCAGCGATTTCCTCACCTCCTCCGACGCCACCTGGGCCGAGGTGTTCCGGGTGAACGTGCTGGGCCTGGCCAGCGCCTGCCGGCAGGCGGCGCAACGCATGGCGACCTCCCGCGGCGGCGCGGGGGGCGGGATCGTCGCCGTCTCCTCGCGCGCCGCGCAGATCGGCTCCGCCTTCGAATTCGTCCACTACGCCGCCAGCAAGGGGGCGGTGGACAGCCTGGTGCTGGGCCTGGCGCGGGAGCTGGGCGGGGAGGGAATCCGGGTCAACGCGGTCGCTCCCGGGATGATCGACACCGACATCCACGCCAGCGCCGGCATTCCGGAGCGCATCGGCCGCATCGTCCCCGGCATCCCGCTGCGGCGCATGGGATCGCCGGAGGAGGTGGCGGAGTGCATCCTGTTCCTGCTCTCGCCCCAGGCGGCCTATGTGAACGGCGCGGTGCTGCCGGTGGGCGGCGGGCGGTAGGCGGCGCGGGGTGCGGCAGCGAAACCGCCGTGATCGCCGGCGGATCTGCCCATCGGTGTTTGCAACCCAGGGGCGGCTTCGGTATTCCAGGGCCATGCACATCGAACGTCGGCCCCTGCTTGCCGCAGCCCTGGCCTTCGTGGCGGGCCCTGCCGCCGCTCAGGCGCAGCGCCCCGCCACCCCCGCGATGGAGGCCCCCGGCGGCCTCGCGCCCCCTGCCGGCTTGCCGGCCGTCCCCGGCACGGTGCCCGGCGCCACCGACGCGCTGCTGCGCCTGGTGGACCGGCTGCTGCGGCTGGAGGAGGATGGGCTCGACCCGCGCCACTACGCCATTCCGGACAGCACGCTGGCCGCGGCCGACCCCGCCGCCTTCCGCATCGCCCTGCACCAGGCCAGCGCCGCGGCGCTGACCGATCTGCTGCTCGGCCGGGTGCGGGATCTGCCTGGCCGTCCCGACCTGCGACGCGACCCCTCCGCCGTGAACCTGCAGGCCTGGCTGGCCGAGCTTGCCGCCACCCCCGACCCGGCCGGGCTGCTCGATCGCGCCGCGCTGCTGCCGCGGGAGGCTGCGGCGCTGAAGGCGGAACTGGCGCGGCAGCGGCAGGTCGCCGCGCGCGGCGCCTTCACGCCGATCCCGGGTGAGGCCACCATTGACCCCGGCGACCAGGACCCGATCCGCGTGCCGCTGCTGCGCGCCCGCCTGGCGGTGGAGGATGCGACGCTGGCGGCCGCGCCGGATGCCGGCAGCCGCTATGACACGGTGCTGGAGGCCGCGGTGCGGCGCTGGCAGCTGGCCAATGGGCTGGAGGTGGATGGCCGCGTCGGCCGCATCTCGCTCGGCCTGCTGAACCGCCCGCTGGGCGATCGCATCGACCAGCTCCGCGTGGCGCTGGACATGCGCCGCGGCGCCGGCACGCCCCCGCCCGGCCGGCGGGTTGAGGTGAATGTCCCGGATTTCCGACTGCGGGTGATGGAAGGGGACCGCGAATTGCTGGGCATGGCGGTGATCGTCGGCCAGCCGGCCCGCGCCACGCCGATGTTGAACGTCCGGCTGACCGCCATCCAGTTCAACCCGCCCTGGGGCGTGCCGGAGCGCAATGCGCGGGAGGACCTGCTGCCGCGCTTCCGCCGCGACCCGCAGGCGATGATGGACAAGGGCTTCCGGGTGTTCTCCCTGGTGGGCGGGGAGCGCATGGAGATCGACCCGCGGACCATCGACTGGTCCAGCATCAACGGTCGCCGCTTCCCCTATTTCGTGCGCCAGGATGCCAGCGATTTCAGCGCGCTGGGCCGCATCAAGTTCATCATGCCGAATGGCGAGGACATCTACCTGCACGACACGCCGGACCGGCATCTGTTCCGCCGCCCGGACCGCGCCTTCTCCTCCGGCTGCATCCGGCTGGAACGGCCGAATGAGCTGATGGGCGTGCTGCTGGAAGGCACCCCCGGCTGGAGTCTGGCGCGGGCGGAACGCATGCTGGCCAGCCGTGCCACCAGCGTCGCCTCCCTGGCGCGCAGCCTGCCGGTGAGGCTGTATTATGAAACGGTGGTGGTGGAGGCCGGCGGACGGGTGCGGATCCGCCCCGACATCTACCGGCTGGATGCCGCCTATGCCCGTGCCATGGTCGCGCATCGGCCGCTGGTGGCGGGGATGAACCGGCCGCAGCTCTCTGCCCGCTGATGCCACGGATCTTCATGCATCCGGAAGCCTGCCCCTGCTGTGGCGAAGCCGGGCTGGTGCCGGCCAGCGCCCTGCCGCGGCGCGGGGTCCTGGCCGCGGTGTTGGCCGGCGCGGGAACCCTGGCCGCGGCGCCGGCCTGGGCGCAGGGCGCGACGCGCAGCCTTCGCGTGCGCCGGCAGGTGACGAATGACAGTTTCGCCGGCGTCTATTTCCGCGACGGCCGCTATGACCGGGAGGCGCTGCGCCGGCTGGACTACGTCTTCCGCGACCTGTCGCGGGCCGAGACCACGCCGATGGACCCGCGCCTGTTCGACGTGATGGCCGCCGCCGCCCTTCGCTTGGACAGCGACGAGACCTTCGAGGTGGTCAGCGGCTATCGCACCCCCGAATCCAACGCGGTCAATGCCAACCGCAGCCGCCGCGTCTCCCGCGTGTCGCTGCACATGTCGGGCATGGCGGCGGATTGCCGGCTGCCGGGGCGCAGCGCCACGCAGCTGGCGCGCCTGGCGTCCGAGATGCGGCTCGGCGGGGTCGGGCTGTATTCCCGGGATGGCTTCGTGCACCTGGATTGCGGCCCGGTGCGGCGCTGGTAGCGGGCCGAGCCGCGGTTCAGGCGGCCAGGGCGATGCCGGCCTCGCTGGCGCGCCGGAAACCCTCGGTGATGTGGCTGGCCAGCGCATCCACCGCCGGCACGCCGAGGCCGGATTCGTGGCGCAGCAACAGGATGCCCATGTCCGGCAGTGGCGGCAGCCCCTCCGCCTCGCCGAGCCAGGCCAGCCCCTGCGGCAGGGTGGTGGGCGTGCTGACCGTCAGCGCCAGCCCCGCCAGGGCCACGGTGAAGCAGCCGGTCTGCGTCGCCGAATTGTAGGTGACGCGTGCGGGGCGGGCGCTGGCGCGCAGCGCCGCCAGCGCCGCCTCGCGCCAGGCGCAGGCGAATTCCGGGCGGGTAGGATGCAGGTTGGGGCGGGACAGCGCCAGCGGCAGCGGGTCGCGCCGGTGCAGCCCATGCGTCGGGCTGCCCACCCAGCGCAGCGGGCCGCGCCAGATGCGCTCGGCCGGCACGCCGGGCGGTTCCTGCCCCTCGCTCACCAGGGTCAGGTCCAGCCTGCCCTGCTGGAAATGCAGCACCAGCTCATCCGAGTTCAGGCAGGTGACGTCCAGTTCCACCGCCGGATGCGCCTCCGCGAAGCGCGCCAGGATGTCCGGCAGCCAGTTCAGCGCATAGTCGTCCGGCGTGCCGAGCCGGACCGAGCCGACCATGGGCGGGGCGCGGAAATTGCCCACGATCTCGTCGTTCAGCGCCAGCAGGTCGCGCGCGCGGTCCAGCAGCCAGGCGCCCTGCGGCGTGGTCTGCACGCCCTTCGGGGTGCGCAGCAGCAGCGGCTGGCCGAGCGTCTGCTCCAGCCGGCGGATCTGCATGGAGACGGCGGATTGGGTGCGCCCGACGCGGTCCGCGGCGCGGGTGAAGGACCTTCCCTCGGCGATCAGCACGAAGACGCGCAGCAGGTCGGGGTCAAGCGCGGGGGGCAGGGGCGTCATGCGGCCAGCATCAAGGATGTTGATGCGGCCCGTCAATATTTCTCGTTTTACTGATGCGTTCCCCCGCCGGATGCTGGCCCCGATGGATCAGCAGAAGGAAGTGAATCGATGTCCGGCTTCTTGCTCTCGCCCGGCGGCGTGCGGCGGAACCCCAGCCTGGCGAGGCGGCGCGCCCGTGGCGGCGCCGCGACCTGGTTCGGCTGGATGGGCGTCATGCTGCGCATCATCACCACGCGCCGCCAATTGGCGGCGATGGATGATCGCATGCTGAAGGATATCGGGCTCAGCCGCGCCGATGCGGTCTATGAATCCGGCCGCCTGCCCTGGGACATCGGCCCCAGGGCCCAGTAGCGCGGCAGGGGTTCTGTTCAGTCCGGGGCCTGGGCGACTTCCGTCAGCGCCAGCGGGCGGATTTCCACTCGGGCCAGCCCGGCCTCGCGCATGCCGAGTTCCTCGGCGATGCGCGGCGACAGGTCGATGATCCGGCCGGGCACATGCGGGCCGCGATCCTCGATCACCACCGTGCGGCTTTCGCCATTCCGCAGGTTGGTGACGACGGCGACGGTGCCGAAGGGCAGGGTGCGGTGGGCGGCGGAATTGGAATTGGGATCGAAGCGCTCGCCATTGGCCATAGGACGGCCGGTGAAGCGTTCCGGATGGTAGTAGGAAGCGATGCCGCGCTGCGGCGCGAAATCATGGCCGATCGCCGGCGGGGCGGATAGGCCAAGCCCGGCAAGCAGCGCGAGGCCGAGGCAGCAGGAGGCGAGCAAAGCGCGCCGGCCATGGGAAGAACGCAGCGCTTCGCGCTGCGCATGAAAAGAATGCAGCGCTTCGCGCTGCGCGTAGAAAGAACGCAGCGCTTCGCGCTGCGGGGCCTCTGGGGCCATCCAAGGTCCTCCTTCACACCGCCCGAAGGCGGCCTGGCGGCACGCGATCCGCAGGGCCCCGCACGGGGCCGTTCACGGCGGATCGGCACGCCCGGGCGAAGCCCGCGGCGGCATAGGCCGGTGAATACGGGGCGGCGTGCGGGGGGGCACGTCGCGGGGGTTCACACCGCCGGGTCCTGGGGCGGTGCCGGCAAGGACAGCCGGAAGCCCCCGCTCGTCAAGCTTTTGCGGGGCGCATCTCACCCCATGGGGGCGATCCGGCCGGATTCGGCCATCGCCGCGGCGATGGATAGGACGAAAACCTCACGCGGGTCACGGAGTCGTGCAATCCCGTCCAGGTCCAGCCCCGTCAGCGCCGCCAGCAGCAGGGCCGGTCCGGGATCGACCAGCGCTGTCACCAGCCCACCCAGCCGGCCCGCCGCATCCAGCAGCGGGCCGCCCGAATAGCCCGCCAGGGCGGCGATCCGGGCGGTGAAACCGGGGCCGCGCCCGGCGAGCAGCGCGGCCGGCCGCGCCACCCGCCCCTGCGCCAGGGCCGGCCCCAGCGCCGGCGCTCCCAGCGCCCATACCGCCTCGCCGGTGGCCAGCGGCGCGCTGCGGCAGGGAAGGGGTCGGAACAGGCCGGGCGGCACCGCCAGCACCGCCAGGTCCAGCGCCGGGCTGCGCGCCAGGAGCCGGGCCATGGCGCCGCCGGCGCCATCGCCGCGCCGCGCCAGGACGGCCTCCGTGCCCTCCGGCAGGATATGCGCATTGGTCAGCAGCCGCCCCGGCGCCACCGCCACCGCCGAGCCCAGCGGCAGGCCCATCGCCGAGAGCGCGGCGAAGCCGGCGAGCGTGGCGCGTCCCGCCGGCAACTCGCCTGCCAGTTCGGCCCCCGGCAGACGGGCGCAGGCGCCGGCCAGCAGCAGGGGCAGCGCGCGACGGCAGAGGGCAGGGGCGCTTCGCATCCGCCCATCCTGCGCCCGCCCGGTTTGACGCCGCATGAAGCGCGCGGCGGGCGCGAGCGCCGGGCTCCCCGGCTTTCAGATTTGCGAATGACTCGCAATTGCGGTATCCAGGGGCTCGACAGGCAGGAGCGATTCCATGGCTACAACCGGCCTTCCCCATTGGCCCTGGACCGGCGCCGAGGCCGATGCGCTGCCCCCGGCGGAGCGCCTGCTGGTGGATGCCGCCCGCGCCTGGGCGCACGCCGCCCGGCATGGCCAGCCGGCGCTGCTGGCGCTGCGCCGCCTGCTGGCCACCGAGGACGCGACCGCGGCGGCGGAACCGCTGGATGCGCTGCTGCGCGCCCTGGCGCAGCACCCGCTGACGCTGGGCTGCCCGCTATGTCCCCGTCTGGTGGGGCAGGAGCCGGCCCTGCTGCTGGCCGTCGCCTGCGCCCAGCGCGGGCCGAGGCGGGAAGCGCTGGCCTGCCTGCTGCGCCGCCTGCCGCCGCACCAGGCCTATGCCGCCACCGGCGCCGCCATCGCTCTGGGTTGCTGCTTCCGCCGCGCCGGGCTGCGCCTGGCCGACCCCTGGGGCGGCTGAACCCGCCACCCTTGCCGGAACGCCGGGGCGCGCCGAGATAAGCTTCTCTGGGCGCGCCTTGGCGGCCCCGATGCGGGAGCGCGTATGGACCGCCGGATCTGGCTGCTGACGGGGGCGCAATTCGCCTCCGCCACCGGCGCCTATGCCTTCACCGGCCTGATCGCGCGGCTGGCCGCCGATCTCGGTGTCAGCGTCGCCACGGCCGGGCAGCTCGCCGCCACCTATGCGCTGACCTTCGCCCTGGCCGGGCCGCCGATCGCGGCGCTCACCGCGCGGGTGGATCGCCGGCTGCTGCTGACGGTCGGCCTCGGCCTGCTTTCGGTGCTGAACCTCGCCACCGCGCTGGTGCCGGATTTCGGCAGCGCCCTGGTGCTGCGCGTCGCCGCGGCACTGGCCTCCGCCCTGGTGCTGCCGGCGGTGGCCGCTTCCATGCTGGTGCCGGCGGCGCAGCGGGCGCGTGCCATCGCGCTGGTCATGGCGGGGCTGACCTTGGCCTTTTCCTTCGGCATCCCACTCGGCACCGCGCTCGGCGGCGTTGTGGGCTGGCGCGGCACCTTCGTCTTCGCCGGCACCCTGACCGGCCTTGCCGCCCTGGCCGTGCGTCTGGGCCTGCCGGCGCTGCCGAGCACGGATCGCGGCGGCGCCGGGTCGCTCGGCATCGCCCTGCGGCCGGCGATCCTCGGCGTCCTCGGCACCTCCTGGCTCGCCTTTTCCGGCCTGTTCTGCATCGCCGCCTATCTCGGCCCGATCGTCACCGCCACCACGGGGATCGAGGGCTCCGGCATCGGCGCCATCCAGGTCTTCGTCGGGCTGGGCAGCCTGGTGGGAATCGGGGCCGGCGGCCGGGTGGCGGACCGGCAGGGGCCGGCGGTGCCGGTGGTGCTGTTCCTGGTTCTGGCGCTGGCGCTGCTGGGCTATGCAGGGCTGCTGGGGCTCGAGCGCGCGGCCTGGCACGCCGTGCCGCTGAGCCTGCTGGTCTTCGCCGGCTCGGCCTCCCTCTTTGCCCTGGCGCCACTGGTGCAGTCCCGCCTGATGGGCCTGGCGCCGGAGGATCGCTCGGTTGCGCTGGCGCTGAACGGCGCGGTTATCCTGGCCGGGCAGGGCACCGGCGCGGCGCTGGGCGGGCTGGTGATCGCCGCCGGCGGCCTGGCCTGGACCGGGCTGGCGGGCTGCGCCCTGGCCCTGGCCGGGGCGGCGCTGGCGGCGCGCGCCTATCGCCGGCCGGCCTGAGGCGCGCCGCACGGGCCTCCCGGCCGGATTCCGCCGCCCGCCGCGTATCGGTGCTTGAACGTCACGGCCCGGCGTGCGGCAATGCCTCCCAAGCATCGAGGGAGACGCGAGAATGCAACGCCGCAAGCTGCTGACCGCCCCTGCCGCGCTTGCGGCACTGTCCGCACCGCGCCTGGGCCTGGCGCAGGGCACCGGGTCCTGGCCGGACCGGCCCGTGCGCATCGTGGTGCCCTACCCGCCGGGCGGGTCGAACGATACGGTCGCGCGCATCCTGCAGCCGAAATTGACGGAATTGCTGGGACGGCCGGTGGTGGTGGAGAACCGCGCGGGCGCCTCAGGCTCCGTCGGCTCCTCCGAGACCGCGCGCTCGGCGCCGGATGGCTACACCTGGCTGCTGGCGAATGACACGCTGGCGACCAACGAGACGCTGATGAACCTGCCCTACCGGGTGATGCAGGCCTTCTCCTTCTGCACCATGGTCGGCACCTGCCCCTATGCGCTGGTGACCCACCCTTCGACGCCCTTCCGGAACTTCCAGCAGATGGTGGAGGCCGCCAAGGCGCGGCCGCAGACGCTGAACTACGCGACCACCGGCGTCGGCAGCGGGGCGCATATCGCCACCGTGCTGCTGCAGCAGCGCGGCGACTTCAAGCTGGAACACGTCCCGTATCGCGGCGGCGGCCCGGCGCTGCAGGATGCGCTGGCCGGGCATGTGCCGCTGTTCATGTCGAACATTGTGATCATCCTGCCGCACATCCGCGCCGGCGCGCTGCGCCCGCTGGGCCTGACCCAGCAGACCGACAGCCGCTACCTGCCCGGCGTGGTGCCCTTCACCCGCCAGGGCTTCCCAGGCTTCGAGGCGCTGACCTACTGGCAGCTGGTCGGCCCCGCCGGCATCCCGCAGCCGATCCTGGACAGGATGCAGCGCGCGGTGAAGCAGGTGCTGGCGGAGCCCAACGTGCAGGCGCGGATGGCCGAGCAGGGGGCGGACATCGTCGGCTCCACCCCGGCGGAAACCGCGGCCTTCGTGCGCAGCGAGATCGAGAAATGGGGCGCGGTGATCCGCGACAACAACATCCGCGCGGACAGCTGAACCAGGCCGTCGGGCCGGGTGAATTCCAACGGCCGCCGAGCTGATGTAGGCTTGGCGCCGCAACGAACAAACGGGAGGTGTCTGCAGATGATGCAGCGTCGTGGATTGATGACCCTGACCGCGCTCGGCCTGGCCGCGCCGGCCCTGGTGCGGGCCCAGGGCAACTGGCCGGAGCGGCCGCTGCGCCTGATCGTGCCCTGGGCGCCCGGTGGGTCCACCGACACGGTGGCGCGCCTGTTCCAGCCGAAGCTGGCCGCCATCCTCGGCCAGAATGTGGTGATCGAGAACCGTGGCGGCGCCAGCGGCTCCATCGGCGCTTCCGAAATGGCGCGGGCACCGGCCGATGGCAGCACCTGGATGCTGGCCTATGACAACGAGGCGCCGAACCAGACGCTGCTGCGGCTGAACTACCAGACGCTGGAGGCGCTGGTTCCGGTCAGCCTGGTGGCCACCGGCCCGCTGGTGATGACGGCACACAAGGACACGCCCTTCCAGAACTTCCAGGAGGTGATGGAAGCGGCGAAGAAGGACCCGGAGAGCCTGAACTATGCGACGTCCGGCGTCGGCGGCCTGGCGCATATCGCGACGACGCTGCTGCAGCAGCAGAACGGCTTCAAGCTGACCCATGTGCCCTATCGTGGCGGCGGCCCCGCCGTGACGGCGGCGATCGCCGGCGAAATCCCGCTGTTCATGACCAACGTCGTCATCGTCTCCCAGCACATGCGGGCGGGCACGCTGCGGCCGCTGGGGGTGACCACGCGGGGCGAGACTCGGCATGTGCCGGGCACCCGGTCCTTCGCGCAGCAGGGCTTCGGCAATTTCGAGGCACCGACCTGGTGGGCCTTCTTCGGCCGCACCGGCACGCCGCAGCCGATCGTGGACCGCATGCATGCGGCGCTGCGGGAAGCGCTGAACGACCCGGCGGTGAAGTCCCGGATCGAGGAACAGGGTTGCGACATTGTCGCCTCCACCCCGGCGGAGGCGCGCAGCTTCGTTGCCTCCGAGATCCAGCGCTGGGGCCAGGTGATCAAGGACAACAACATCCGCGTGGACAGCTGAGGCGCGCCCGCCGGCACCCGATTGGTGGCGGCGTGAAAAAAATGCGGTTCGATGACAGGGGGGCGGCCCGCCAGGGCCGCCCCCTTTTGCTTCCAGCGCCAGGGTTTGCCTGGGTTTCCGGGCAGGGCGGGGGGGTGGCAGGGGCGATTTGACAGGAGCCCGGCCCGCCACTAGAAACCGCCCACCGACGACGAGGCAGCCACTTGAAAGCGAGCGGGACACCCGCTAACTTCAACGGCCCGCCGAGGCGGAGGTAAACCGGGACAGACAGGCTGGCCCCCTTCCAAGGGGCGTCGGCCCTTCGGCCCCACCGTTCATTCAAGCTGTGTATCTGTTGAGGGAAGAGTATTGGTTGCTCTTTGCTTGTTGTTGGTTGGCTGATGGTGCCTGTTGAGGGTGTTGTTGGTTGGCTG
>NZ_JAAVNE010000026.1 GCF_012103215.1 Falsiroseomonas selenitidurans | reverse complement strand
CCGACACCTCGGGCCTGACCCTGCTCGGCGGCCCGGCCACCCCGCCGGCGCCCGGCGCGCCCGTGGCGGCCCGACCGGCCGCTGCCCCGGCCAGCGAGACGCCGGCCGCGAAGCTGACGCTGAAGGCCCGCACGCCGACCGCCGAGGATGAGGAGGCGCCGCGCGGCGTCGTCCGCCGCCCCGGCATGCCCGGCCCGACCGGGGCCGTGAAGAAGCCGGCGCTGCCGGCGGTCAAGAAGTCCCTGGTCCCCGGCGGCGATCGCCGCCGCGACGGCCGCATCGACGTCTCCGCCGCGATCGAGGGGGAGGATGAGCGCACGCGCTCCATCGCCTCCGTCCGCCGGGCGCGGGAGCGGGAGCGGCGGCAGCAGGAACTCGCCCGGCTGCGTTCCGGCACGGAGCGCGTGGTGCGCGACGTGGTGGTGCCGGAAGCGATCACCGTGCAGGAACTGGCGAACCGCATGGCCGCGCGTGGCGGCGAAGTGGTGAAGGCCCTGTTCCGCATGGGCGTGATGGCGACCCTGACCCAGTCGATCGACGCCGACACGGCGGAACTCGTGGTGCAGGAATTCGGCCACCGCGTCCGCCGCGTGGCGGAAGGTGACGTCGAGATCGGTCTGGAAGGCGAGGTCGACACCGACACGGACATGCTGCCGCGGCCGCCGGTGGTCACGATCATGGGCCATGTCGACCACGGCAAGACCAGCCTGCTGGATGCGCTGCGCAAGGCCGATGTGGCGGCGCGCGAAGCCGGTGGCATCACGCAGCATATCGGCGCCTATCAGGTGATGCTGCCCGACGGGCAGAAGGTGACCTTCATCGACACGCCGGGCCACGCCGCCTTCACCGCCATGCGCGCCCGCGGCGCCAGCGTGACGGACATGGTGGTGCTGGTGGTGGCCGCCGATGACGGCGTGATGCCGCAGACGATCGAGGCGATCAGCCATGCGAAGGCGGCGAACGTGCCGATCATCGTGGCGATCAACAAGATCGACAAGGAAGGGGTGCGGCCGGAGCGCGTGAAGCAGGAATTGCTGCAGCACGAGATCGTGGTCGAGAGCCTGGGCGGCGAGACGCAGGAAATCGAGGTTTCCGCCACCAAGAAGCTCAACCTGGACAAGCTGCTGGAGGCGATTGCCCTGCAGGCCGAGATCCTCGACCTGCGGGCCAATCCGCAACGCGCCGCCGAAGGCACCGTCATCGAAAGCCGGCTGGACCGCGGCCGTGGCCCCGTCGCCACCGTGCTGGTGCAGAAGGGCACGCTGAAGACCGGCGACATCGTCGTGGCCGGTGCCGAATGGGGCAAGGTCCGCGCCATGCTGGACGACAAGGCCCGTCAGGTGAAGGAGGCCCCGCCCTCCCTGCCTGTCGAGATCCTTGGCCTGTCGGGTGTTCCCACCGCCGGCGAGAACTTCGTCGCGGTGAAGGACGAGACCCAGGCGCGCGAGATCAGCGAATTCCGCCAGCGCAAGCTGCGGGAGAAGCAGGTGGCGGCGATCAGCGCCGGCCGCGGCAGCCTGTCCGACATGCTGGCCCGCATCCAGGCGGGCGCGCAGAAGGAAGTGGCCGTCGTCGTCAAGGCCGACGTGCAGGGCTCGGCGGAGGCCATCTCCGTCACGCTCGGCAAGCTGGGCAACGAGGAAGTGCGGGTGCGGATGCTGCATTCGGCGGTCGGCCAGATCACCGAAAGCGACATCCAGCTGGCCAAGGCGTCCAACGCCGTCATCGTCGCCTTCAACGTCCGCGCCACGACCCAGGCGCGCGACCTGGCGACGCGGGACGGCGTGGAGATCCGCTACTACTCCATCATCTACGAGGTGGCGGACGACATCGAGGAGCTGGTGCGCGGCAAGCTGGCGCCGGTGCAGCGGGAGAAGTTCCTGGGCTACGCCCAGATCCTTCAGGTCTTCGAGGTCAAGCGCATCGGCAATGTGGCGGGCTGCCGCGTGACGGAAGGCGTGGTGAAGCGCGGCTGTGGCGTGCGCCTGCTGCGCGACGGCACCGTCATCCACCAGGGCGAGCTTTCGACACTGCGTCGCTTCAAGGACGACGTGAAGGAAGTCACCAACGGCTACGAATGCGGCATGTCCTTCGTGAACTACAACGACATCCGCGTCGGCGACCAGATCGAGTGCTACGAGACCGAGACGGTCGCCGGCACGCTCTGACGCCAGCCACGGCCGCAGATCAGGGGGCGCGGCGGAGACGCCGCGCCCCTTTTCTTGTCAAGGAAATGCACAGATGCCTCGCAGGACCCGCGATGCCGCGGAGACGCCGCGGCGCGATACGAAATCCGCCATGGACCGCACCCCCTCCGTCCGCAAGGCGGGGCCGGAGGGGCCGAGCCAGCGGCAGCTGCGCGTGGCGGAGGAAATCCGCCATGCCCTGTCCGCCGTCTTCGTGCGGGAGGAATTCCGCGACCCCGACCTGTTCGACCTGAAGGTGACGGTGACGGAGGTGCGCGCCTCCCCGGACCTCAAGCACATGACGGCCTTCGTCAGCGGGCTCGGCAAGGATCTGACGCCGGCGCAGTTCGCCGCGCTGAAGCGGGTGCAGCCCTTCCTGCGCACCCAGGTGGCCAAGGCGGTGCGGCTGCGCGTGGCGCCGGAACTGCACTTTCAGCCGGACACGGCGCTGGACTACGCCATGCATATCAGCAAGGTGATGCAGGACCCGGTGGTGCAGCAGGATCTGTCCAAGCCCGCCGAGCCCGCCTCGCAGCCGGACCCTGAATCGCGCGACTGACCTGCCTGCCCTGCATGACAATTCCATGCTAGCAGCGCCGCCCGGATCGGAGCAGCGGATGAATCAGCGTCAGGATGGTGGCAGGCAGGGCGGCCCGAAGGGCGGCGGCCGCCATCGGCACAGGAAGCCCAAGGGCCGCGCGCTCGATGGCTGGCTGATCGTCGACAAGCCCTCGGGCATCGGGTCCACCGATGTGGTGAACAAGGTGAAGCGCGCCTTCGACGCGCAGAAGGCGGGCCATGGCGGCACGCTGGACCCGCTGGCGACCGGCCTGCTGCCGGTGGCCTTCGGCGCCGCCACCAAGACCGTGCCCTATGTCATGGACGGCACCAAGACCTACAACTTCACCCTGAAGTTCGGCGAGGCGCGGGACACCGACGACGCCGACGGCCAGGTCGTCGCGACCAGCGAGGTCCGGCCGACGGACGCGGAGATCGAGGCCGTGCTGCCGGCCTTCCGCGGCGAGATCATGCAGGTGCCGCCCGCCTATTCCGCCATCAAGATCGGTGGCGAGCGTGCCTATGACCTGGCGCGCGAAGGCCAGCTGGTGGAGATCGCAGCGCGCCCGGCGCGGATCGACCGGTTCGACCTGATCGCCCGGCCGGATGCCGACACCGCCATCTTCCACGTCCAGTCCGGCAAGGGCGTCTACATGCGCTCCCTGGCCCGGGATGTGGCGCGGGCGGTGGGCTCGGTGGGGCACATCATCGCGCTGCGCCGGCTGCGCGTCGGCCCGTTCCGCGAGGAGCACGCGATTCCGCTGGACAGGCTGATCGGAAACGGCGATATGCCCTCCCCTTCCCCGGACCTCCTGCTTCCGGTGACGACCGCGCTGGCCGACATCCCGGCACTGGCCGTCACAGGAGAGGAGGCCGCACGCCTTCATCAGGGCCAGGCGATCAGCCTGGTGGAACTGATGGGGCGCGTTCCCCGTGAAGCCGATCCCGAAGGGGGCCTGCTGCGCGCGATGGCGGGGGAGCGTCTGCTCGGCCTCTGCCGGCTGGAGAGCGGCTGGATGCAGCCTGAAAGGCTGATCCAGCTCGATTCCGGGCAAGGGGCGGGCGGCGAGGACTGAACCCCGACCTGGAAGGATATCCGATGTCGACGATCACGAGCGAGGCGCGCGCGGCGCTCATCAAGGAATACGCCACCAAGCCCGGCGACACCGGCAGCCCGGAGGTCCAGGTCGCCCTGATCTCCGCCCGCGTGTCCATGCTGACGGAACACCTGAAGGCCCACCCGAAGGATTTCCACAGCCGCCGCGGCCTGCTGGTGCTGGTTGGCCAGCGTCGTGGCCTGCTGGACTATGTGAAGCGCAAGGACCAGAAGCGCTACGAGAGCCTCATCGGCCGGCTCGGCCTGCGCCGCTGATGTGAAAGACCCCGCCTTGGCGGGGTCTTTTCTGTTTCGCGCGACAGACCCCGCCTCGGCGGGGTCTTCTTTGTTCGACACCGCAGACCCCGCCTCGGCGGGGTCTTTGCGTCTGGGTGGGCGCGCGGCGTCGTGCCTCAGCCCGACCGGCGCCGCAGCATCCGCAGCGCCTCCCGCAGGTCGAGCCCGCCCAGAAGCTGCGCCGTACCGAAATAGGTGACCAGGCCGGCCAGGATCAGGGCGGCCAGCGCGGCAAAACGCGGCAGCGTGCCGGCAACCGGGAACAGCAGCGCGCCCAGCCCCCACAGCAGCAGCGCCATCAGCACCGCCGCCGCCAGCAGCCGCGGCACGGTGCGGCGCAGCCGGCGGTCGGCGCGGAATTGCCGGCGCCGCACCAGCAGCGCCCCCAGGATGGCCACGTTGATCCAGGCGGCGATCGAGGTCGCCAGCGCGATGCCGACATGCGCCAGCACCGGGATCAGCGCCAGGTTCAGCGCCAGGTTCAGCACCACCACCAGGATGCCCACCTTCACCGGCGTCGCCGTGTCGCCGCGGGCGAAGAAGCCGGGCGTCAGCGCCTTCACCAGCACGAAGGCCGGCAGGCCGATGGCGCCGGCCACCAGGGCGCCGGCGGTCGCCGCCGCCGCCGCCGCATCGAACTGGCCGCGCTCGAACAGGGTGGTGATGATCGGCCCGGCCGAGATGGCGATGGCGAAGGCCGCCGGCAGGGCGAAGGCCAGCGACAGCTCGATGGCGCGGTTCTGGCTGCGATGCGCCGCCAGCCGCCGCCCGGTGCGCAATTGCCGCGCCAGCAGCGGCAGCAGCGCCGTGCCCACCGCGGCACCGATGACGCCCAGCGGCAGCTGCGCCACCCGGTCCGCGTAGTACAGGTAGCTGACCGCGCCGGCCGGCAGCAGCGAGGCCAGGATGATGTCGATGGCGAGGTTGAGCTGGGTGACCCCCGCCCCCACCAGCCCCGGCCCCATCCGGCGCAGCACGCCGCGCACCTCCGGCGTCAGCACCGGGCGGCTCAGCGGGCTGATGGCGAGGCCGGCGGCCCGCACCGCCACCAGCAGCAGGCCGAGCTGCAGCACGCCGGAGGCCAGCACGCCCCAGGCCAGCGCATGGCCGGGCGTCGCCACATAGGGGGTGAGCCCGAGCAGCGCGGCCATGGCGACCAGGTTGAACAGCACCGGCGTCGCCGCCGCGGCGCCGAAGCGGTCCATGCCGTTCAGCACGCCGGAGACCAGCGCCGCCAAGCAAATGAACAGCAGATAGGGGAAGGTGATCCGCGTCAGCTCCACCGCCAGCGGGAAGCGTACGGCTTCCCCCACGAAGCCCGGGGCCAGCACGAACAGCAGCTGCGGCATGAAGACGATGCCCAGCAGCACCAGGGCGGACAGCCAGATGGTCATCAGCCCGGCGAGTGAATTGGCCAGCGCCCGTGCCTTGGCCGGCCCGTCGAGCGCGAAGCTGCCGGCGAAGGCGGGCACGAAGGCGGCGTTGAAGGCGCCTTCGCCGAACAGGCGCCGGAACAGGTTCGGCAGTTTCAGCGCGATGAAGAAGGCATCCGCCACCGGTCCGGCGCCAAGCCGGGAGGCGATCAGCATGTCCCGGGCGAAGCCGAGGATCCGGCTCGCCATGGTCCAGCCGCCGACGGTGAAGACGCTGCGCAACATTCGGCCTGTGTAGGCTGGAACCGGACCGCCTGGAACCGGGGCGCCGCAGGCCATCGCGGCGCCGGTTAAGTCGCGATTAGCGTCGCTGCGTCAGGCTGCGCCATGGCGAACCGCAACCCTGCCGGCGCGGCCCGTATCGACCGCACCGCTTCCCTTCCCTGGCTGCTGCTGCTGGGCGCGACCGCGGGTCTGGCGCTGGCCCAGGCGCTGCCGCGGCAGGGCGAGGCGGTGACGCTGGTCTTCCCGCCCGGGCTGACCGAGGCGGCGGCGATGCGGCGCGTGCTGCAGGCCGATGGCTGGCGACCCCTGGCGACACGCCGGATCGGGCCGCTGACCCTGGCCGTCGCGGTGCCAGGGCCGGGTGGGGCGGCGGGTCCCGTGCGCGGGGTGTGGGTCATGATGCGGGGCGCCGGCGCGCCCTGCGGGGCGCCGACTGGATCAGGACAGGAAGACGGCTGATGGATCTGGATCTGCTGCGCCGAGGAACGGCGCGGGTTCTGCTGGCGCTGCTGGGCGCGCTGGCGGTTGCCACCTTGCCGATCGCCCTGCTGTCCGGCGGCGGATCGGCGGAACAGTGGGGCGGCACCGGCCTCGCGCTGCTGGGCGCGCTCGCGGCCCTGGCAGCGGCGCAGGGCGATGTGGCGCGGCCGGCGGCGCGGCAGACCATCGCGGTGGCGCTGATGGTGCAGGTTTCCGTCCTGGTCTGGGTGGTGCCCACCGGGCTGCGGATCGACCTGCACATGGCCTATTTCGCGGCGCTGGCCATGCTCGCCGGGCTGGTGGATTTGCGCGCCATCCTGCTCGCGGCGCTGACGGTCGCGCTGCACCATACCGCCTTGAACCAGCTGGCGCCCATGGCAGTGTTCGGCGGCGCCGGCTCGCTGGGCCGGGTGGCCCTGCATGCCGGGATCCTGGTGGCGGAAGCCGCGGCGCTGCTGCTGGTGCTGCGGCGCCTGGAAACGGCGTCCGCCACCGCCGCCGCGGCCCTGGCCGAGGCCAAGGCCGCAAGCGAGCGGGAGGCCGCGGAACAGGCGCGGCGCCAGGCGCTGGAAGCCCAGGCAGCCGCCGCCGCGCAGCAGGGCCGCGCCGCCCTGGCCACCCGGGTGGAGGACGAGATCGGCAGCGTCGCCGGGCGCGTCTCGACGGCCTCCCTCGGCCTTGGCGGGGCGGCGAAGGACCTGGCCGGGGCATCCCGCAGCGGAACGGAGGCGGCGCAGGCCGCCGCGCATGCCACCTCGGAAGCCGCCAGCGGCGTGCAGACCGTGGCGGCCGCGTCGGAGGAGCTGGCGGCCTCGGTGCAGGAGGTGACGCGCCAGGTGGCGGCGGCAGCCAATGTCGCGCGCGCCGCCGCCGATCGGGCGCGCAGCACGGATGCCACGGTGTCCGGCCTGGCCGAGGGGGCGGTGCGGATCCGTGAGGTGGTGCGCCTGATCGGCGCCATCGCCAACCAGACCAACCTCCTGGCCCTGAACGCGACGATCGAGGCGGCCCGCGCGGGTGAGGCGGGAAAGGGCTTCGCCGTGGTGGCGGGCGAGGTGAAGGTCCTGGCGGCCCAGACGGCCCAGGCGACAGAGGAGATCGGCCGGCAGGCGAACAGCATCGAGGCGGCGACGGCCGAAGCGGTGCTGGCCATCCGTGGCATCGTCTCGGTGGTCGCCGGGCTGGAATCCACGGCGGCGGAGATGGCGGCCTCGGTGGAGCAGCAGGGCGAGGCGACCCGCAGCATTGCCGGCACCGCCGCGCTGGTGGCGCAGAGCACGGAACGCGCGGCCGGGGCGGTGCAGCGGGCGGAGGGCGCGATCCAGGCCACGGCGCGCTCCGTCGAGCAACTGGATGCGACGGCACGGACGCTTGATGAGGGCGCGGTGGCGCTGCGCGGGGCGCTGGAGACGATCGTGACCGGGCTGCGGGCCGCCTGATCCTGGCGCGACATGGCGCCGCGGCGTGATGGGCTGCCGCGCGGCGGCGCGAGGTCATGCCGCAGGGCGGCGGGGGTCCTTGCCGCGCCGCGGCGGGACGCTTAGGTGGAGGGCGGTCCGGCGTCCCGCCCCCGGGGCAGGGCGTCCACCCCCCATCTGCGAGTCAGAACGCCCGATCCATGAGCGATACCCAGGACACGCCGAACCCGGCTCCGGCCAACACGCCCGCCGACATCGAGGCCGACAGCGTCACCGGCGCCCAGACCGCACCGCAGACCGATGCCGAACGCATCGCGTCGCTGGAGGCGGAGGTTGTGCTGATGCGCGACAAATGGCTGCGCGCCGAGGCGGAGATGCAGAATCTGCGCAGCCGTGCCAAGCGCGAGGCCGAGGATGCGCGGCTCTACGCCGTGCAGAAATTCGCCCGCGACGTGGTGGAGACGGCGGAGAATCTTCGCCGCGGCCTGGACAGCCTGCCGCCGCCGGCGGAGGAGGAGGCCCCCCTGCTCGGCAAGCTGCGGGGCGGCTTCGAAGGGGTGGAACGCGCCTTCGTCGCCATGCTGGAGCGCCATGGCGTCGCCCGGGTGGAAGCGACCGGCAAGGCTTTCGACCCGGAGCTGCACCAGGCGATGGCGGAGCAGCCGGCGCCGGAAGGCGTCGAACCCGGGACCGTCATCCAGGCATGGACGCCCGCCTGGACGCTGCATGGCCGGCTGCTCAAGCCCGCCATGGTGGTCGTCGCCGGCAAGTAGCCGGCGCAAACGCGAACGCCGGCAAGTAGCCGGCGCAAACGCGAACGCCGGCAGGTGCCGGTCGAGCGGCCCGGGTGCGGCCGCGTTCAGCGGCCGCCGGGCGCCTGAGGGAAATTCAGGCCTTGTCGTCGACCGCCTCGCGCGCTGAATCCTTGGCGCCGCCCACGGCGGACTGGACCTTGCCCTTGGCCTTGTCCATCCGGCCCTCGGCTTCCAGCTTGGCATCGCCGGTCAACTCGCCGATGCCCTGCTTCACGGCGCCCTTGGCCTGGTTGCCTGCGCCCTTGATCCGATCCTTGTCCATCTGCGTCGCTCCTTCTCGGGCCGGCCCTGTGGCCGGTCTCGGGGATTGAACGCGTTGCGGAAGGATCGGTTTGTTACGAAGCCGGCAGGTTGGCCAGGGCGGCGTCCACCGCATCGCCGAAGCGGGTGACGATCGCCTCGATGTCCGCCTCCGTCGCGATGTAGGGCGGCGCCAGCAGCACATGGTCGCCGCGCCGCCCATCGATCGTGCCGGCCATGGGGTAGCAGGCCAGGCCGCGCGCATAGGCTTCCTGCTTGATGCGGTCGTTCAGCCTCAGCGCCGGGTCGAAGGGCGCCTTGCTGGCCCGGTCGGCCACGAATTCGGCGGCCCAGAACAGGCCGCGGCCGCGGATGTCGCCGACATGGCGATGGTTGCCCAGGCGGTCCACCAGCCGCGCCTCCAGCAGCGCGCCCATGGCCTGGACATTGTCCAGCAGCTTCTCCTCCCGGATCACCTGCTGCACGGCCAGCGCGGCGGCGGCGGCCATGGGGTGGGCCTGGTAGGTGTGGCCATGCATGAAGCCGCCGGAGCCGTCGCGGATCGGGTCCATCACCCGGCGATTGGCCAGGAAGCCGCCGATCGGCTGGTAGCCGCCGCCCAGCCCCTTCGCCACCACCTGGATGTCCGGCGCCACGCCTTCCTGTTCCCAGGCATGCAGGGTGCCGGTGCGGCCCATGCCGCACATCACCTCGTCGAAGACCAGCAGCGCGCCGTGGCGGTCGCAGACCGCGCGCATGGCAGCGAAATAGCCGGGCAGGGCGGTGACGCAGCCCAGCGTCGCGCCCACCACCGGCTCCGCCACGAAGGCCGCGACGCTGTCGGGGCCGAGGCGCTGGAATTCCGCCTCCAGCTCCGCCGCCAGCCGCGCCACATACTCCGCCTCATCCTCCCCCGCCGCACGCTCCCGGTAGGCGTAGCAGGGCGAGACATGGTGGAAGGCGTCGGACAGGATCGGCTGGTACAGCGCCCGGCGCATCATGTTGCCGCCGGCGGCCAGCGCGCCCAGCGTGTTGCCGTGGTAGCTCTGCCGGCGGGCGATGAAGTGGCGGCGCTGCGGCTGGCCGATCTCCACGAAATGCTGCCGCGCCAGCTTCAGCGCGGCCTCCACCGCCTCGGAGCCGGAGGAGCAGAGATACATCTGCGCCAGGCCGCCCGGCTCGCCCTCCAGCACCAGATCGGCCAGCGCCTCCGCGCTTTCGCAGGAATAGAGCGCGGTGTGGGCGTAGGTGAGCTTCGCCATCTGCGCGGCCATCGCCTCCAGCACGCGGGGATGGCCATGGCCGAGGCAGGCGACGGCCGCGCCGCCGGAACCGTCGATGATGGTCCGGCCGTTGGAATCATGCAGGAAGATGCCTTCGCCCCGCAGGGCCAGGGGCGGATCGGCGCGGAGGTTCCGCTGGATGAGGCGTGAGCGCATCAGGTGGACTCTCCGGCCAGAGCGATGCAGGCGAAGGCGACGCGGGCGTCCGTCGGCACGCCGAAGCGTGCCGTGTGCCGCGCCGGCAGGCCGCCCGGGAAGTGCTTCACATATTCGGCATTGAGCGCGGCGTAGTCGGCCGGGTCGGTGATCAGCATGGTCATCTGCACCACCCGGTCCAGCCCGCTGCCGGCCCCTTCCAGGATGGCGGCCACCTTGCCCAGCGCGTTCCGCACCTCCTCGGCCGGGGTCGCGCCGCGGTGAACCCCGTTCGCCGGGTCGTGCGGCGCGGAATGGCCGGAGACGAAGACCAGGCCGCCGGCCCGTGTTGCCTCGCTGAACGGGCGGGGGGAGCCGGCGGGCGGCGGGCCCAGGATCTCGAAACTCATGGCATTCCCCCTGGTGCGGTCAGCAGCCCCACCACCGCCCCCGTCATGCAGCAGGCCAGGCTGGCGGAGACGAGGGCGGGCAGGCCGAGCTTCACGATATCCGCCCGCCGCTCCGGGCACATCGCCGCCATGCCGCCCAGCATGATGCCGAGCGAGCCGAAATTGGTGAAGCCGCACAGCGCATAGACCAGGATCAGCCGCGACCTGGCATCCAGGCCGAGGCCCGCCGTGGTGGAGAGTTCGAGGAAGGCGACGAACTCGTTCACCACCACCTTGGTGCCGAGCGCGGCGGCAATCGTCGCCACATGCTCGGCCGGCACGCCCATGGCATGGGCCAGCGGCCAGAAGGCGAAGCCGGCCAGAAGCTGCAGGGTCAGGCCGGTCAGCGGCTCCAGCAGCATGTTGGCCAGGGCGGCCAGCGCGACGAAGACGATCAGGCTGGCCATGATGCCCAGCAGCAGCGTCAGCCCATCGCCGGTGCCGCGCACCAGCGCCTCCATCGTGCTGTCATACAGCCGTGGCGCCTGCGCCGCCTGTTCCGGTGCCGCGGGCGGGTCCGATTCCAGGCGCGGGCGCATCAGCAGCGCCACCAGCACGGCGGCGGGGGCGGAAATCAGGCTGGCGGTCAGCAGCTGCCCGGCCGCATCCGGCACCACCGGCCCCAGCATCACCGCATAAACCACCAGCATGTTGCCGGCGATGGTGGCCAGCCCGGCGGTCATCACCACGAACAGCTCCGACAGCGTCAGCCGCGCCAGCCAGGGCCGGACCAGCAGCGGGGCCTCCACCATGCCGACGAAGACATTGGCGGCGGTGGCGAAGCCGGCGGCGCCGCCCAGGCCGAAGGCGCGCGTCAGCAGCCGGGCCAGCGCCTCCACCACCAGGGGGATGACGCGCCAGTGGTACAGCACGGCGGACAGCGCGCCGATGACGAGCACCAGCGGCAGCCCCTGGAAGAACAGGACGAAGCCGGCGCCGGGGAAGGGCTCCGTGAAGGGCAGCGGCGCGCCGCCGAGATAGCCGAAGACCAGGCTGGTGCCGGCCCGCGTCGCCGCCGCCAGCGCGCCCACCGCATCGCCCAGCAGGGCGAAGCCGGCGCGCAGCGGCGGGATGTGCAGCAGCGCTGCCGCCAGCAGGACCTGCAACCCCAGCCCTGCCACCACCACGCGCTTGCGCACCTGCCGGTGGCAGCCGCCGAGCACCCAGGCCAGCGCCGCCATGGCCAGCAGGCCGGCGCCGGATTGCAGTTGCAGCAGGCTCATCGGGGGCACCTCATTCGGCGGCCCGGGCAGCGGGCGGGTCGGGGATGTCGAGCGCGCGGATCGCCGCGCCGCGGCGGACGATCTTCTCCGCGGTCAGCTCGATCTCCCGCAGATCCTGCTGGACGCTGGAAAAATGCCCGCGCAGGGCGGCGATGCGGCGTTCCAGCCGCTCCGTCTCCTCGCCCAGCGCCTCCACCTCATGCCGGATGCGCCGCGCCTCATCCTGCAGGCGGGCATCGCGCAGCAGGCCGCGCATGGTGTTCAGCACCGCCCACAGCGTGGAGGGCCCGACGATGTGCACCCCGCGCCGTGCCGCTTCCGCCACCAGATCGCCATGGCTGGCATGCAGCGTGGCGTGCACGGCCTCCGACGGCAGGAACAGCAGCGCGGCCTCCGCCGTCTCCCCCGCGATCAGGTATTTCTGCGAGATGTCGGCAACGTGCCGGCGGATGTCCTGGACAAAGCGGCGGGTGGCCAGGGTGCGGGCGGCGGGCTCGGCCGCCTCCTGCAGGGCCGTCCAGGCTTCCAGCGGGAATTTGCTGTCCACGGCGATGGGGCCGGGCGGGAAGGGCAGGTGGATCAGGCAGTCGCAGCGCGTGCCGTTCGACAAGGTGTGCTGCCAGGCATAGCCGGAAGCCGGCAGCCGGTCCGCCACCAGGTCGCGCAGCTGCACCTCGCCCAGGGCGCCGCGCGCCTGCTTGTTGCCCAGCACCGCGGCCAGGGCGCCCACCTGGCTGCCCAGCGCCTCCATGTTCGCGCGCGCCGCGTCGATCACCGCCAGGCGCTGCTGGATGGCGCCGGCGCTGTCTTGCGCGCGGGCGGCGGCCTGGTCCAGCCGCGCGGCCAGGCTGCGTTCCTGGTCCCGCAGCCTTTCCTCGTTCTGCCGCGCCAGGCGGTCCTGGGCGGCGGCCAGGCCTTCCATCATCGCGCCCAGCCGCGCCATCTGGTCGGCGCCGCGGCCGCGCAGCGCCAGCAACAGCAGCAACGCCGCCAGGACGAAGGCGGCGGCGATCAGCGTGGGCGGCAGCCAGTCGGGCAGGGGCGATCCTTCCCCGAATCGCGTGGCAGGGCCCGCCAGCTTGGCACCCCGCCGCGCGCCCTGGCTACAGCCCCCTCACGCCGGCGCGAAGTCGCCCGAATCGCCCAGCAGCATCAGGCGCCCGGTGGCCACGCCGAAATGCGCGCCATGCAGGACCAGCCTGCCTTCCGCCACCGCCTCCGTCACCCAGGGGAAGGTCATCAGATTGGCCAGCGACAGGCGCACCGCTTCCAACTCGCAGGCTTCCTGCGCCGCCTCGGCCGGGGTGCAGGCCAGCACCTTGTCGCGCGCCGGGATGGCGATGCGCATCCAGTTCGGCACGAAGTCCCGCGCTTCCGGCGGCGCACCGCGCAGCAGGGCGGTGACGCCGCCGCACATGGCATGGCCCATCACCATCAGGTTGGAGACCTGCAGCACCCGCACGCCGAATTCCAGCGCCGCGCTGGTGCCGTGATAGGCGCTGTCCGGCTGCCAGGGCGGCACCAGATTGGCCACGTTGCGCACCACGAACAGCTCCCCCGGCCCGGCGCCGAAGATCACCGCCGGGTCCACGCGGCTGTCGGAACAGGCGATGACCATGGTGTGCGGGCTCTGCCCGCGCGCCGCCAACTCCTCGAACCGCGCGCGTTCCTGCGGCCAGGTCTCGGCACGGAAGCGGCGATAGCCGTCGAGGAGGCGGTTCATGCGGGCGGGCCCTTCCTGGTGTCGGTCGCGGGCCGAGATGGGTCCGGGGCGGTTGCGTTCAAACCCCGGCCGAGGCTCAAGATGAAAGTTTTCTCATTAATGCCGGAAATGCCGCATCCCGGTGAAGACCATGGCGAGGCCGGCCTTGTCCGCCGCGGCGATCACTTCCGCATCGCGCATCGACCCGCCCGGCTGGATCACCGCCGTGGCGCCGGCGGCGGCGGCCGTCTCCAGCCCATCCGCGAAGGGAAAGAAGGCGTCGGAGGCGACGACGGAGCCTTCCGCCAGCGGCCGGTCGAGCCCGGCGGCCTTGGCCGCGGCCTCCGCCTTCCAGGCGGCGATGCGGCTGCTTTCCACCCGGTTCATCTGCCCGGCGCCGATGCCGACCGTGGCGAGGCCCTTGGCATAGATGATGGCGTTGGACTTCACATGCTTGCAGACGCGGAAGGCGAACAGCAGGTCCGCCAGCTCCGCCGGCGTCGGCGCCCGCTGCGTCACCACGCGCAGATCGGCGGCCAGCACCCGCCCGGCATCGCGCGACTGCGCCAGGAAGCCGCCGGCGACCGATTTGAAGGTGAGCCCTGCCGCCGCCGGGTCCGGCAGCGCGCCGGTCAGCAGCAGGCGGAGGTTCTTCTTGCGGGCGAAGATGGCGCGCGCGGCTTCATCCGCATCCGGCGCCACCACCACTTCCGTGAAGATCGCGGTGATGCGTTCCGCCGCGGCGGCGTCCAGCACCCGGTTGGCGGCGACGATGCCGCCGAAGGCGGAGACCGGGTCGCAGCGCAGCGCCAGGTCCCAGGCGGCGCCGAGATCGCCCGCGGTGGCGACGCCGCAGGGGTTGGCGTGCTTGACGATGACGATCGCCGGGTCCTCGAACTCCGCCACGCATTCGAAGGCGGCGTCGGTGTCGTTCAGGTTGTTGTAGGACAGCTCCTTGCCCTGCACCTGGGCGGCGGTGGCCAGCCCCGGCCGGAAGCTGCCATCGGCGTAGAAGCCGGCCTGCTGGTGCGGGTTCTCGCCATAGCGCAGCGTCTGGCGCAGCACACCGGCGAAGGCCAGGCGCGGCGGGAAGGCCTCCCCGTTCTGGCCGGCGAACCAGGTGGCGATGGCCGTGTCATAGGCGGCGGTTCGGGCGAAGGCGGCCTGCGCCAGCCGGCGGCGCAGCGCCAGCGTCGTGCCGCCCTGCGCCAGCTCGGCCTGCACCTCCGCCAGCTGCGCCGGCTCCGTCACCACGACGACGGAGGCGAAGTTCTTGGCGGCGCTGCGGATCATCGCCGGGCCGCCGATGTCGATGTTCTCGATGCAATCCTCGAAGGCGGCGCCGCGGGCGACCGTCGCCTCGAAGGGGTAGAGGTTCACCGCCACCAGATCGATCGGCTGGATGGCGTGCTGCGCCATCTGCGCCTGGTGTTCCGGCAGGTCGCGCCGGCCGAGCAGCCCGCCATGCACCTGCGGCAGCAGCGTCTTCACCCGCCCGTCGAGGATTTCCGGGAAGCCGGTGAAGTCGGAGACATCCTTCACCGGCAGGCCGGCAATGCGCAGCGCCTGGGCGGTGCCGCCGGTGGAGAGGATCTCCGCCCCCTGCGCCACCAGGACGCGGGCGAATTCGACGATGCCTGTCTTGTCGGAGACGGAGAGCAGGGCGCGGCGGACCGGGACGGGTTCGGACATCTGGAAGCCTGCGAGCAATGTCGCCGCGGTATGGACCCGCCGCGGGGCCGCTTCAACGCCCGAGACCGTGTGGCAGGCCTGGACCAGCGGCATGGCTTCACGATAGGCAGGCGCAACACGAGCGCAGGGGTCGGGCATGGACAGGGACGCGGCGAATCCGCTGGAGCAGGTGCAGGGCCGCTACGGCGCCGGCCAGGGGCCGGAGACGGCGCTGGAGGCGACGAACCCGGTGCTGGAGACGCTGCTCGGCCACCGTTCCATCCGCAGCTTCACCGACCAGAAGCTGGCGCCCGGCACGCTGGAGACGCTGGTGGCCGCGGCGCAATCCGCCCCCACCTCCTCCAACCTGCAGGCCTGGTCCGTGGTGGCGGTGGAGGATGCGGCGCGGCGCGGCCGGCTGGCCGACCTGTCCGGCCGCCAGGGCTTCATCCGCCAGGCGCCGCTGTTCCTGTGCTGGATCGCCGACAATTCCCGCCTGGTTCGGCTGGGCGAGGCGCACCAGAAGAAGATGGAGGGGCTGGACTACCTGGAAGCCTTCATGGTGGCGCTGGTCGATGCCGCGCTGGCGGCGCAGAACGCGCTGGTGGCGGCGGAATCCCTCGGCCTCGGCACCGTCTATGTCGGCCAGTTGCGGCAGCATCCGGAACAGGTCTCGGCCGAGCTGAACCTGCCGCCCAACGCCTTTGCCTGCTTCGGCATGGCGGTGGGCCACCCGGCGGTGCAGGGCGCGGTGAAGCCCCGCCTGCCGCAATCCCTGGTGCTGCACCGCGAACAGTACCAGGTGGCGGAGGAACAGCCGGCCATCACCGGCTACGACAAGGCGCTGGGCGATTTCTCGCTGGCCCAGGGGATGGGCCAGCAGGACTGGACACAGCGGATGATGAGCCGCGTCGGCACCGCCGCCGGGCTTTCGGGGCGGCACCGGATGCGCGAGGCGCTGACGGCGCTGGGCTTTCCGCTGAAGTAGGTGCGGGCGGCTCAGTTCGCCGCCGCGCGACGCTCCCCGTAATAGTCGCGCACCGTCGCCCAGGCGGTGCGCTGCAGGAAGGCCGCCGTGTCCGCGTCCAGCCCCGCCGTGTGGCGGTTGCCCTCCGGCGAGCGGCCGAACAGCGCGGCATAGGTGGTGGCCGCCGCCAGGTAGGTGCCGGCCAGGCTGGGGTGGCGCTTATCCGCCACATAGAGGTTCAGCGCCGGCCGCTCCGCGATGGCCCGGGCGAAGGCGAGGCCGGCGGGAATGACCAGCGCGTTGTTGGCGTTGCCGGCCACCGTGTAGGCCTCCGCCAGCTGCTGGGTCATCTCTGGCTTGTCGGCATAGGCCCAGGACATGAAGAACACCGGCTGCGCCCCGTGCCGGCGCACCGTTTCGCTGTGCTTGCGGGCATATTCGGCGAACAGCCCGCTGAGGCGCGGATGGATCGGGCACTGGCTGCAATCCATCATGATCGCGATCTCGTACAGGCGATCATTGGTGTTGAAGACGATGTTGTTCTGCCGGTCGAAGGAATAGGACCGCAGCGCGTTCGGCCGGAAATAGCTCTCCACATCGTGCCAGTTGAGGCCCGAGCCGCTGATGGTGACGGAGCTGGTGGCGAAGCCGGCATGGGCGGGCGGCGGCGCCAGCCGGATCATGCTGTTCACATGCCCATGCATGCTGTTGTTATAGTAGAAGAAACTATTGCCGATGTAGATGGCGGAGCGCGGCGCCTCCGCCCCCAGGTCGCGCACCTGCGGCCGGGTCTGGGCGCCGGCGGGCGCGATGGCCAGGGCGAGCATCGCAGCGCAGGCCAGCGCCAGGCGCCGGCCGAACGGGTTCAGGGACATGGGTTTCCTCGTCTGCTTGTGGGACGCGCCCGTTGGCGCGTCGCCGGGAAGCCTAGACCCGCGGCGGTGACGACCGCCACTCTGCGTCCGCGCCATCGGATATAAAGATATCCTTATGACTGACGGGAAATCGCTTGGCCTCCTCCCTGCCGCCTGCTACAGCGCTCGCAGCCTGTTTCCAGTGTCCCTCGAAGGATTTCCCATGCCCGACGCCCACGGCCAGACCCAGGACTTCATCATCAAGGACCTGTCGCTTGCCGGCTGGGGCCGCAAGGAAATCAACATGGCCGAGGACGAGATGCCCGGCCTGATGGCGGTGCGCGCCGAATACGGCGCCAGCCAGCCGCTGAAGGGCGCCCGCGTCGCCGGCTGCCTGCACATGACCATCCAGACCGCGGTGCTGATCGAGACGCTGAAGCATCTCGGCGCCGATGTCCGCTGGTCCTCCTGCAACATCTTCTCGACGCAGGACCACGCCGCGGCCGCCATCGCCGCCACCGGCACCCCGGTCTTCGCCGTGAAGGGCGAGACGCTGCCGGAATACTGGGCCTATGTGCGCAAGACCCTGGAATGGGCCGATGGCGGCACGCCGAACGTCCTGCTGGACGATGGCGGCGACATGACGCTGCTGGTGCATTACGGCCTGCGTGCCGAGCAGGGCGACGTCGCCTTCCTGGAGAAGCCGACGAATGAGGAGGAGGAAGTCTTCTTCGCCCTCATCAAGCAGTGCCTGGTGGAAAAGCCCGGCTGGTTCGCCGAGCTGGCAAAGAACATCGTCGGCGTGTCCGAGGAGACGACGACGGGCGTGCACCGCCTGTACGTTATGGCGAAGGAAGGCAAGCTGCTGTTCCCGGCCATCAACGTGAATGACAGCGTCACCAAGTCGAAATTCGACAACCTGTATGGCTGCCGTGAATCGCTGGTGGACGCCATCCGCCGCGGCACGGACGTGATGATGGCCGGCAAGGTCGCCATGGTCGCGGGCTTCGGCGATGTGGGCAAGGGCTCCGCCGCCAGCCTGCGCAACGCCGGCTGCCGCGTGATGGTCTCCGAGGTCGACCCGATCTGCGCTCTGCAGGCCGCCATGGAAGGCTACCAGGTGGTGACGATGGAGGATGCCGCGCCGGTGGCCGACATCTTCGTCACCGCCACGGGCAATGTGGACGTGATCAACGCCGACCACATGCGCGCCATGAAGCACCGCGCCATCGTCTGCAACATCGGTCACTTCGACAGCGAGATCCAGGTCGCGGCGCTGCGCAACTACAAGTGGGACAATGTGAAGCCCCAGGTGGACGAGATCGAGTTCCCCGACGGCAAGCGCATCATCCTGCTGTCCGAGGGCCGGCTGGTGAACCTGGGCAACGCCACGGGCCACCCCTCCTTCGTCATGTCCGCCAGCTTCACCAACCAGACGCTGGCGCAGATCGAGCTGTGGGCGAACCCGGGCAAGTACGAGAAGAAGGTCTATGTGCTGCCGAAGCACCTGGACGAGAAGGTGGCGGCGCTGCACCTGGCCAAGGTGGGCGCGAAGCTGACCACGCTCTCCGCCCAGCAGGCCGGCTATATCGGCGTGCCGCAGCAGGGCCCCTTCAAGGCCGAGCAGTACCGCTACTGAGGCGGTTCGGCGCGCCCGGCAAAGCCGGGCGCGTTGCGAGACCGCCCCGGCATCCCGGCGCCCTGCCGATGCCTGTAGCAGGTTGCTTGTGGGCCTGACTTTTTTGTGATTGCTTTCCCGAAAGGGGAGGCAGGTTTGGTCAGCACGGCAAGATCGGACAAGCGCCGGGGTCCTGTCCCGGCGCGCATCGGTTCAGCTTCGCTGGTCGCCACCTCGCGCGCGGGCGGATCGCCGGGTGCGGCTGGGCATGACCGGCCCGGCATTGCCGCCACCGCCCTTCGGCCGAGCCAACTGCCGATCATCGCGGTCACCGCCAGCCGGTCCAGGCCCCATGCCTCCCGCGCCGTCTTCGGCAGGGCCGATGGGCGCCATGGCCGCCCGCCGGCACGGCGCGTCGCCTGATGGCGTTCCGCGGCCCCCTGATCCTGCGGACACAGAGCCCCCGCGACGCATGGCATCTCGGAGCCTCCGCCGAGCCTGTGCTGGTGGCCGCTCAGCATTGCACCAACCGCGCCTCGGGCGGGAGATTGAAATGATGGCTGCTCGCCTGCACACCCCCATCCGGATCGCCCCCGCCATTCCTTCGACATCCCTGTCCCGGCGGCTTCCGGGCTGGCCGCGTCGCCGGCTGGCCCTTCGCAAGACACCCGGGGGCATCGCGCAGGATGCGGCAAGATCCGGCAAGGCGCTCGCCTATGGCGTGGCTGCTTTGGCGCTGGCCGCCGGCGTCTGGGCACCGCCGGCGCAGGCGCAATACCGGCAGGAGCCAGCGGGGCGCATCGGCTCCGGCGATGTCATCCGGATCTTCGAAAATGGGCGCTTCCATCGCTGCTCGGCCGCCTTCTTCGACAGCAACCGCAACATGCTGCGCATCGCCTTCACCGCCCAGCGGGAGTATGGGCTCAGCATTCCGCAGGTGGTTGTGCAGCGCGGCCAACCGCTCCGGATCTCGGTCAACTCCACGGGCTCGGGCAACCATGTCGCCAATGCCCAGGGCAACCAGGGCGGCAGGGCCTGGCGGGCGCTCGACCTGCAGACTGTCGAGCGCATGATGGATTTCCGCGGCCCCCTGATGGTCCAGGCCGCCTCCACCCGCTACCACTGGAACCTCGGCACGTCGGTGCGGAATGTCCTGGTCGCCATCGAGAACTGCACCAACCGCGCCGTGGGATGGCGCTGATCCTGGCTTCGTCCCGTCTGCACCCCCGGTTCGTGCTCATCGAGGCCAAAACCCACGCCGGCATGGACGGCGCTTGCATACGGCGCCACGCCTGATGCAAATGCACGGCGCCCCGCGCGATCGGGCGCCGTGTCGAGAAGGGTGGCTGTCATGTGGTTCTGGATCGTCATCGTGGCCGTCTTCCTCTACCTGTTCTTCCGCTTCCTGCAGGAGAACCAGGAAACCACGCGTTCCGGCTTCGCCGCCCTGGTCGGCACGCTGGCCGATGGTGCGGCGCTGGTCGCGCTCACCCTCGGCATCTTCGGGCTGCTGATCGCCCTGATGATGGGCTTCTTTGGCGGCCCGGGGCCGCGCCTGGTGGGCGAAGGCCTGACCGGCACCCTGCTCTACAGCGCCGGGCTTCTGGCGCTCGGCGTGCTGCTGTTCCTGCTCAGCGGCGGCATCCGCCGGCTTGGCGGGCGCGGTGCGCCCAAGGCCGCGGTGTCCCGCGGCCATTGACGCCAGATCCTGGTGATCGGGACCGATCACCGCCTGGATCGCCGGCCTGGCCGCCCGCCCGCCTTCGGCGGGCGCAGGCCCCTCCCGGGGGGACGCGGTAGGAATCCCGGGGGACGGGTCCTGCCCGGTCTCCTTCTTCCGGATCCTCAGCTATAGGCGCGGCGACCGGCCAGCAGGATGGTCTTGCGCGTGCCCACCTTGGCGCCCAGCACGGCGGCGGCCGCACCCAGCGCCATGGCCGCGAACGCCCAATAGGCCGCCACCGCCGCCGCATTCGCCGCCGCGTCGGCGGCCTCCCGCGCCCGCCTCTCGGCCTGGTCCAGCAGGCGCTGCGCCTCGGCCTCCAGCGCCGCGATGCGCTGTTCCGCCTGCGCCGGCGCGATGTCGAACTCGGCCGCGGCCAGCGTGGTCAGCCGCTCGCGTTCCGCCGGCGCCAGCGCGCCCTGGGTGGCGCGCTGCGTCACCAGGCGGGTGATCTCCGCCCGCCGCTGGTCCTCGTTCAGCGCCGCCGGGTCGCCGCCGGATTGCAGGCCGGCCTGCAGCCGCTCCACCAGCGCCTCCGGGTCGCCGATTTCCGGCACCAGCCGGCTGGCGGCCTCCCCGGCCGTGCCGGCGGCGCCCGCCACGGCGGAGCCGATGCCCTGTGCCGCCGCGCCGACGCCGCGCGCCGTGCCGGCCACCAGATTGCCCAGCATCAGCGCGGAGACGAGGAAGGCGATGGCCCAGACCGACAGCCCGTGCAGCACGCCGTCGGTATCGTCCGCCGTACCGGATAGCCGCGCCGCCACATAGCCGCCGCAGGCCAGGCCCAGCAGGCTGGCCAGCAGCAGCCAGATGCCGCCGGCGATCCCGAAGGTGCCGGCATCCGGCGTCCCGCCGGCGAAGATCGGGTCGATGGTGCTGGCGCCGATCGCGGCGCCCAGGATGTTGAACATGGTGCCCACCGTCACGGCGACGAGGCCGCCGGACAGGATGGCGCCCCAGGAGACGCGGGACGGCAGCTTGTCCGTCGCGGTCAGGGGGGTGGTGCTCTGCTGCATGATCTGGACCTCCGGAGACGCCGCGCCAACGTCGCGACGGCGCCGAAAGTTCAGGGGCTTGGCGCGCCGGCTTCCAGAAGGGCCACGGTGTTGCCGAGAACCCGCGCCTCGTCGAAATGCGCCAGCGCCCGGGCCAGCCCGGCTGCGCCCATGGCCTGGCGCAGCGCCGGATCGGTGGCCAGGCGGGACAGCGCCGCGGCCAGCGGCGGCCCCTGCATCGGCGGCACCAGCAGCCCGGTCTCCCCCGGCACCACCTGTTCGCGCGGGCCGCGGATGTCGGTGGCGACCACCGGCAGGCCGGTCAGCATCGCCTCGATGATCGACATCGGCAGCCCCTCGAAATGGGACGGCAGGGTGAAGACATCCGCCGCGGCGAGGAGCGCCGGCACGTCAGTGCGGTAGCCCAGCATCACCAGCCGCCGGCCGAGCAGCGCCGCGGCGCGCTGGAAATGCGGCGTGAGGTCCTCCCCATGGTCGCTGGCGAGGCGTTCCCCGGCCACCCACAGCACGCAGTTCGGCGGTGTGCAGGCCATCGCCTCCAGCAACTCCACAAAACCCTTGTGGCGGACGAGGCGGGAGATGGCGATCACCACGCAATCCCCCGCGGCCGCGCCCAGCGCCGCGCGCAGACGGGCGCGGGCGGCGGGGTCCGGGTGGAAGCGGGCGGGGTCGCGGCCGTTCAGCACCGCCACGGGGTGTGGATGGATGCCGAGCCGCCTGGCATCCCCGGCTTCCTCGGCGCTGACGGTCAGGTAGGTGTGGGTGATGCGGCCGGCGGCGCGTTCCAGGCCGAGCGCCAGCCGCCGGCGCCACCAGGGGCCGGGCTGGTTGAACAGGAAACCATGGCCGGTATAGGCGATGCGCGGCACCCCGGCGATGCGCGCGGCGCTGCGCGCCAGCAGGCCGCTGATCGGCATGTGGGCGTGCACGAGGTCCGGCTTCTCCGCCCGCATCAGCGCCACCAGCGCCGCCAGCGCGCGCGCCTGCGGCAGCGGGTTCAGGCTGCGGGCGAAGGGGATGGGGTGGATGCGGAAGCCCTCCGCCCGCGGCCCGGCCAGTAGCGGGCCCTCGGCGCAGGCGCCCTGCACCTCATGCCCCCGGGCGCGGAGCGCGCGCATCAGGGGAGAGATGAAGTGCAGCAGGGCGAAGTCGATGTTGGTGACCTGCAGGATCTTCAGGGCACGCGGCGGTGCGCCCGCAGCCGGCCCGCTCATGCCAGATCCCGGTGATCGTGGCCGACCACCGCCTCAATCGCCGGCGCCGGCATCCGCCGGCATGGCCAGGCGCCATGGGGCGCGGCGGCCGTTCCGCCGCTTGCCCGCCCTCGGCGGGCGCGGGTTCCGGCCCGTGGGATCCGGCATCACTCGGGCTGCGGCTCCGGCGCCGTGGGGGCGGGCACGCCGATCCGGCTCAGCGCCCAGTTCACGCCGGTGGCCCCGGCTTCCAGATGCAGCGCCACCTGCTGGCTGCGCCGCGGTTCGCCGCCGAGATAGATGCTCTCTTCGATTGCCACCCGCACCTCCCGCCCCGCGCGCAGGCGCCAGCCGACGCCCGACGGCAGGCGCAGCAGCGCGCCCTGTTCGTCCTGCTGCAGGCTGGCGGTCACCGTCGGGTGCAGGTGGAAGCGCACGGTGAAGCCGGGCAGCGTGGTGTCGCGCACTGCCTCCAGCACGTCCTCGCCGATCAGGCTGTCACCGGATTCGGACAGGAACAGGCGGCGGCGGTGGCGCAGGCCGAACTGCTTCACCCAGCCATCATGGGTGCCGTCCAGCCACAGCTTGCCCTCCTCCTCGAAGCGGTCCGTGGTCACCGTCTCCACCCGCCGGCCAAGCCCTTCCGGCCGCAATTCGGAGGAGTTGGTATCGGCCAGCACCAGGGTGGAATGGGCCGCGGTGGCGCGCATCGCGTCGCGCCATTCGCCCTCCGCCGCCGGGGCGGCGCCGCAATTGACGATCAGGCGTTCCCGGCCCACCGAGACCTCGAAGGACAGGGTGCCGGCATGGGCGTTGCGGTCGGCGCCGCGTGGCAGGCCGCCCGGGGCGGCGTCGCGCCGCGCCGCCGGCGGGGCGCCGCAATCCATCAGCACCAGGGTGCGGCTGGCGGCCAGGCGGTGGAAGCCGGTCTCCGGCAGGAGGCTGGGCGCGCGGCCGCGCGACTGGCCCTGGGTCAGCACCAGGTCGATGAAGGACGCCGCTTCGTCCCGCGTGCCGTTGAACAGCGACAGCCCGCCATCGGCATGGCGCATCAGGCGCAGCGCCGGGGCGGCGCGGTCCAGCGTCGCGGCCAGTTGCGGCGGCGCCTCCACGCCTGCGCCGTGCAGCAGGTTGCGGATCTCGATCAGGTCCTGCAGCGCCGAAAGCTGCACGCCCGGGCTGCGCTCCACATGCCCGCCATCGGCGCGGAACTGCCGTTCGAGCTCCTGCGGCAGGAAGCGGACGCAGCGCGCCAGCCAGGTTTCCTCCTCCAGCGCCACGGCGCCGGCCATGCCGCCCTTCAGCGCCACCAGCGCGCCGCGGTGCAGCGCCTCGGCCGGCAGGCCGGCGACGACGCTGCGCGCATCCTGCGCCAGCCGCTGCATCAGTTGGCGGCGGAAATCATCCTCCGCCGTCGCGGCCAGGAAGTCCCAATGGCCGAGCCAGGCGGAGATGCGGGCGCCGGCCACCTCGGGGGCTTCCGCCAGCGGGTCCGACGCCCCGTTCAGCAGCCAGTCGGCGGCCAGCGCCCGGCCGCGCAGCCGGGCGGCGTCGGTGCCCAGCGCGCGCAGGTCGCGCAGCCAGGCGAAGGCATGGGCGGCGGCGTACCAGGTGCCGGTGCCGCCGGGCTGGGCGGGGGTCCAGTCATGCCGCGACGGCCCGCCTTCCACTTCCTGCGGCCGCAGCGGGCGCGTGGTGCCATGCGCCTCGAACTCGCCGCGCAGCAGCCGGGCGCCGCGCGCCGCATCGCCCGGCCAGAGATCGCGGAAGGAGCGCGCCGGGCCCTCCGGCACCTTGATCGGCTTGAGGTTGGCCAGGATGCGGCGGGCGCCGCGCAGAACCCCCCCGATCATGCGCTGCTTCCCCCCCCGCGCAGTCCGGCGATGGCCGCGGCGTAGTCGGGCGCGCCGAACACCGCGGTGCCGGCCACGAGCACATCCGCCCCCGCCGCCAGGCAGTCCGGTGCCGTCGCCGCCGTCACGCCGCCATCCACCTCCAGCGCGATGGCACGGCCGGAGGCATCGATCATCGCCCGCAGCGCGGCGATCTTCGCCAGCTGGCTGCGGATGAAGGACTGGCCGCCGAAGCCGGGATTCACCGACATCACCAGCACCAGGTCGCAAAGGTCGATCACCGGCGCCACGGCTTCCACCGGCGTGGCAGGGTTCAGCACCACGCCGGCCTGCTTGCCCAGCGCACGGATGGTCTGCAGCGACCGGTGGAGATGCGGCCCGGCTTCCGGGTGCAGGCTGATCAAATCCGCCCCGGCCTCCGCGAAGGCGGCCAGATAGGGATCGGCCGGGGCGATCATCAGGTGCACGTCGAAGAACATCCCGCTCTGCCGCCGCAGCGCCTTCACCAGCCCGGGGCCGAAGGAGATGTTGGGCACGAAATGCCCATCCATGATGTCGAGGTGCAGCCAGTCCGCGCCGGCCGCCTCGATGGCGGCGACCTCCGCGCCCAGGCGGGCGAAATCGGCGGCGAGGAGGGAGGGGGCGATGCGGATGGGTGCGGGCATGTCCGGTCGGTTCTAGCCTTCGCGGTGGCGCGGGGGAACCGGCCCCGTCGCAATAACGGCAGGGTTGAACGCGGCCGGGCCGGGCTCTGGCCTGGGGTCAGGCGGCTTTCCCGGAACCCGGGCGGCGCCGGCCGCGGCACCACCCGGCGACCTTCAGATGGGCAGGGCGGTGGTGGACTTCACCCGTTCCATGGCGAAGCGGCCGGTCACCTTGCGCAGCGCCGGCACGGCGGCGACGAAGCGTCGGTAGAAGGCGTCGTAGCCGGCCATGTCCGGCACCACGACGCGCAGCAGATAATCCACGTCGCCGCCCAGCCGCCAGCATTCGACGATCTCCGGCAGGCTTGAGACGGCCTCCGCGAACCGGGCGATCCATGCGCCGGAATGGTCGCCGGTCTCCACCGCGACGAAGACCGAGATCGGCAGGCCGACGCGCGCCGGGTCCACCAGCGCGACACGGCCGGTGATGACGCCCGCTTCCTCCATCCGCCGGATGCGCTTCCAGCAAGGCGTCGGCGTCAGCCCCACCTCCTGCGCGATCTCGGCGAGGGAGCGGGCGGAATCCTGCATGATGAGGCGCAGGATCTCGCGGTCGATACGGTCCAATTCGGCAGCGGCCATCTCGGGAATCTTCCCTGTTTCACCAGGATCTGTAGCACGATCCTCTCCGCCACGAAGCCAGGCCCGCGGGGCAGGGAATAATCTTCCTCAGAGCTTGCGAAAGCGCGCGGCGAAGAAGCCGTCGATGCCGCCCTTCTCCTCCCACATGTCGGGCCGGGTGCGCAGGGTGCCGCCGCGCATCAGGGCGGTGCGCAGCCCGGGCAGCTCGGTGGGCGCGATCGGGTCCGGCGCCAGGCCGAAGGTCGCGGCCCGCGCCAGATGCGCCTCGCCTTCCTCCGGCTGCAGGGAACAGGTGGCCAGCACCAGCCGCCCGCCGGGGCGCAGCAGCCGCGCCGCCTGGGCCAGCAGCCGGGCCTGTGCCTCCACCAGCGGGGCGATGTCCTTCGGCCGCTTCAGATGCGGGATGTCCGGGTGGCGGCGGATGATGCCGGTGGCGGAGCAGGGGGCGTCCAGCAGCACGGCGTCGAAGCCGGCTTCCTCCGGCATCCAGGTCGCGGCATCGGCCTCCACCACCCCCACCGCCAGGTGCAGCCGGGCCAGGTTCTCCCGCAGCCGTGCCGCGCGCTTCGGCTCCCGCTCCACCGCGGTGACGATGCCGCCGGCGGCGGCGAGCTGCGCGGTCTTGCCGCCGGGCGCGGCGCAGAGATCGGCCACACGCTCCCCCGGCCGGACGCCCAGCAGCCGCGCGGGCAGGGCGGCGGCGGCGTCCTGCACCCAGAAGGCGCCCTCCGCGAAGCCGGGCAGGTCCGTCACCCGCGTGCCTTCCGGCAGGCGCCAGGACCCCGTCGGCAACTGCTCCGCGCCTTCAGGCGGCGTGGCGCCGGGGGCCAGGGTGATGTCGAGCGGCACGGGCAGCCGATGCGCGCGGGCGATGCCACGCACCGCCGGGCCATAGGCGGCGTGCCAGGCGGACCAGAGCCAGGGCGGCGTGTCCAGCCGTTCCGCATCCAGCGCGGCCAGCGCTGCCGCACCCTCCGTCGCCACCTTGCGCAGCACGGCATTCACCAGGCCCGCGAAGGGGCGCGGCACCACGGCCACGGTGGCGTCGACCGCGGCGTGGGCGGGGGTGCCGAGATGCAGCAGCTCCGCCGCCCCCATGCGGAGCGCGGCGCGCACCACGGGCGGCGGCTGGCGCCGCAGATGCGGCTCCAGCACCGCATCCAGGCTGCCGGCATGGCGCAGCACGGCGGCGGCCAGGCGATGCGCCGCGGCGCGGTCGCGCGGATCGAGCGCGGCGGGCAGCTGGTCCAGCGCTTCTTCCAACGGCCGGTGGCGGTCGAAGACGGCGGCGAGCAGCGCCAGCGCGGCGGAGCGCGTGCCGGGCGGCGGGCCGGCGCGGTTGGCGCGGGCATTGGGCGGACGGGCGGTCACCCGCTTGGTGGCCGGGGGATTTGTGGGGGGCATGAGGCCGGGTTTATGGCCGCCCGCGACCGGCCATGCTAGGGGCGGCGCCATGCAGGCGCTCTCCGACTTCCTCGATCGGCTGCCGGAGACGCGGCGACCGCTTCCCTGGCTCGTCCTGCTGTGCGCGCTGCTGTGGCTGCCGGGCTTCGCCACGCTGCCGGCCGGTGATCGCGACGAAAGCCGCTTCGCCCAGGCAACGCGGCAGATGGTGCAGACCGGCGATTACGTCCGCATCCGCTTCGGCGAGGTGGAGCGCAACAAGAAGCCTGCCGGCATCCACTGGGCGCAGGCCGCCGCGGTGCAGGCGGCGGAGGCGCTGCGGATCGGCAGCCGCGACGACATCTGGCCCTACCGCGTCCCCTCGCTGCTCGGCGCGCTGGCGGCGGTGCTGGCGACGGCGCATTTCGGTCGCGCCCTGGTCGGGCGCCGCGCCGCCTTCCTCGGCGCCGCCATGCTGGCCGGCTGCTTCGTCCTCGGCGTGGAGACGCATATCGCCAAGACCGACGCAGCGCTGCTGGGGACCATCGTCGTCGCCATGGGGCTGATGGGCCGCGCCTGGCTGACGCCGGCGCAGTTCGGCGCCGGGCAGGCGGCCGCCTTCTGGCTGGTGCTCGGCGGTTCCGTGCTGCTGAAGGGGCCGATCGGGCCGCTGGTGCCGCTGCTGGCCGGCATCACGCTGGCGGCCGCCGACCGCGCCTGGAAGACCGGCGCGCCCTGGCTGCGCGCGCTGCGCCCGGGCTGGGGCGTGCCCCTGATGGTGCTGGCCGCCGCGCCCTGGTTCATCGCCGTCACCATCGCCACCGAAGGCCGCTTCATCACGGAAGCGCTGGGCGGCGACATGCTGGGCAAGGTGGGCGGGGCGGATGAGAACCATTGGGGCCCGCCCGGCTACTACCTGCTGAGCTTCGGCCTGGCCGCCTTCCCCGCTGCCTTCCTGGTGCTGCGCGCCGCGCCGGGGGTCTGGGCGGACCGGCTGCAGCCCGGCACGCGCTTCCTGCTGGCCTGGGCCGTGCCGGTCTGGCTGATGTTCGAGGCGGTGACCACCAAGCTGCCGCATTACGTGATGCCGGCCTACCCGGCGCTGATGCTGCTGGCCGCCGCCTGGGCGCTGGACCCGCTGCGCCGGGCGCCGCCGCGCTGGCTTGCCCGGCTGTCCGGCTTCGGCGCGGTGGCCGCCGCCGCCGGGCTGGCGCTGGCCGCCGCCCTCCTGCCGGTCCTGGCGGATGGCGCGGTGGATCCGCTGGCGCTGCTGGCGCTGCCGGCCGCCGCGCTGTTCATCTGGGCCGTGCTGGCGCTGCTGCGCCAGGGGCTGCCGGCCCGCGCCGCCCTGGCGGCGGTGCTGCTGGCGGTGCCGATCCAGGCGACCGCCCTGGGCCTGGTGCTGCCGCGGCTGGAGGCGCCCTGGATTTCGCCCCGCCTGGCGGCGCTGGTGCGCGCCACCGCGCCCGGCCTGCCCACCGCGCGCTTCGGCGTCGCCGGTTACCACGAGCCGTCCCTGCTGTTCGCGCTGGGCGGCGACATAAGGCTGCTGCGCGACGGCGTGGCGGCGGCGGCATTCCTGGCCGACGAACCCGGACGCCTCGCCGCCGTTTCCGACCGCGACGGCGCCACCTTCCTGGCGGAGGCGGCGCGGCTCGGCCTGGTGCCGGCGGCCCATGGCCAGGTGACCGGCTTCAACTATTCCCGCGGCCGCAGGGTCGCGATCACGCTGTACGGGACGAACCGATGATCGAATGGGTGACAGGCGTGGTCGCCGCCGGCGGCTGGCCCGGCGTCATGGCGCTGATGTTCCTGGAGAACCTGTTCCCGCCGATCCCGTCGGAGGTGATCATGCCGCTGGCCGGCTTCGCCGCGGCGCGAGGCGAGATGTCGCTGGGGCTGGCGCTGTTCGCCGGCATCGTCGGGACGCTGCTGGGCAATGTCTTCTGGTACGAACTCTCTCGCGCCATCGGCGCCGACCGGATCCGGCCGCTGGTCGGGCGCTACGGCCGCTGGTTCGCGGTCAGCGAGGACGACATGCGCAAGGCGGAGCGGACGCTGGAGAAATACGGGCCGGTGGCGCTGTCCTTCGGCCGGCTGCTGCCGGGCATCCGCACCATCATCTCCATCCCCGCCGGGCTGATCCGCATCCCGCGCCACGTCTTCTACCTGTACACAGCCCTGGGCAGCACGGTGTGGACCGCTTTCCTGACCTTCGCGGGCTACTTCCTGGAAGACCAGTACGACCAGATCGAGGGCTGGCTGGAGCCGCTGAGCTACGTGGTCATCGCCGGCATCATCGGTACCTATCTCTGGCACATCTGGTCCACCCGAGGCCGGCGGAAGGGCTAGGGCCTGTGGACTCTTGGGCTGCGGGCGCGTCCGGCGGTGCTTTTCCGCGCCGGGTGCGTCAGCCATGCTCGCCGATGGATAGCCATCGGCTGCGCTGTCTTCCTGCCCAGCACCAAAAATCCCTCGCCGGCCGCATCCCGGCCCCAACTGTCCCCTAGTTTTTCGCCCCCGGGCGCCGGGCCTTGGCGCGGGCCGGCACAAGGCCCGGCAACCACGCCGGCACCGGGGGGCCGCGGCGCGGCGGCGGTGACGCGCCGTCCAGCAGCGCCAGCGCCACGCCGATCTGCACGGCCGAGAAGGTGAGGCCGAGGAACAGCCACAGCAGCGCACCCGGCCACCAATGGCCGGCGCCGCGCAGCAGCAGCGCCCGCGCCTCATTCGGATCGGCGGCCAGCAGGAAAGCCATCGCCAGGGCCGCCAGGCCGAAGCCGATGGCCGTCTGGCACAGCAGGAATCGCACCATCCCCGGCAGCCCTTCGCAGCGACGCATCGCAACCTCCTCCTATCCGCGCGAAACGCGCGGCTGGTGCGGGCGGTTGCGGGACGGCGGAAGCGGCCCTGTCAGGCCCAGGGGTTGCGGCGCGGCGTGCGGGAAGGCTGGCGCTGCTGCGACCACGGCCCCGGCGCCGGGGCGCGCAGCGGCGGGCCGGACGGTGCCTGCGCCGGGCCGCGCAGCGCGCGCAACGCCGCCACCCGGTTTTCCGTCCGCGGATGGGTGGAGAACAGACCATCCATCCGCTGGCCGGAGAGCGGGTTGATGATGAACATGTGCGCGGTCGCCGGATTGGCCTCCGCCGTCAGGTTCACCCGGCCCTCCTTGTAGGCTTCCAGCCGCAGCAGGGCGGCCGCCAGGCCTTCCGGGTCCCCGGCGATCTCGGCGCCGATGCGGTCCGCCTCATATTCCCGCGACCGGCTGATCGCCATCTGCACCACCATGGCGGCCAGCGGCGCCAGCACGATCATCAGGATGGTGCCGATCATCCCGAAGGGGTTCTGCCGGTTGTCGCCGCGGCCGAACAGGAAGCCGAACTGCGCCAGCATGCCGATGGCGCCGGCGATGGTCGCCGTCATGGTCATGATCAGGGTGTCGCGGTTCTTGATGTGCGCCAGCTCATGCGCGATGACGCCCGCCACCTCCCGCTCCGGCATCATGTCCAGCAGGCCGGTGTTCACCGCCACCGCGGCGCGGTCCGGGCTGCGGCCGGTGGCGAAGGCGTTGGGCTGGTCCTCATGGATCACATACAGCGCCGGCATCGGCAGGCCGGCACGGTTGGCCAGGGCCTGGGTCAGCTGGAACAGGCGCGGCGCGTCGCCGGGGCCGATCGGCTGCGCATTGTGCAGGCGCAGCACCATGCGGTCGCTGTTCCACCAGGCGAACAGGTTCATGCCGCAGGCGACCAGGAAGGCGATCGCCATGCCCTGCTGCCCGCCGATCATGAAGCCGACGCCGACGAAGAGGGCCGTCAGCCCTGCCAGCAGAACCGCCGTCCGCAGATACCCGCCCATTGGTCCTCCTTTCCGCAATCCGGCGCCGTGCTGCGGCGTTGACCTCTCCGCAGCGCCAGGGGAACGACCTACATGTGGGGCATGAGCAACGCGAATCACGAGGGTCGGGGCATGACACCCGCGATCACATCCCCTCCGGGGATCGGCGCCCAGCAGGTGCCGCTGCCGCCGCACGACCCGCCCGGCATGCCACCGGGCCAGCCGCCGGCGCCGGAGCCGCCGCCGATCCAGCCGCCGCCGGACAATGAGCCGCCGCTGCCCGGTGACCCGCAACAGCCGCCGGTGGGCGACCCGCCCTCCGAGAAGCCGATGCGCATGGCCCTGCCGCCCGAGATCGGCGGCCCCAAGGGGCCGGAGCCGACGCGCTATGGCGATTGGGAGCAGAAGGGCCGGGTCAGCGACTTCTGAAGCCGAGGGCCGCCGCCGGGGCGGCCGGCCGGCGGACCATCAGGGCAGGGCGCGCAGCTGGGTCTCGACCACCGGGCGCCAGGGCGCGTCCGGCGGGGCTTCCGCCAGCAGCGCTTGCCAGGTGCGCCGCGCATTATCCGCCCTTCCGGCGCGGGCCTCCGCCAACCCGGCCAGGAAGCGCAGCCGGGGCTCCTGCGGCGCGCTGCCCAAGGCGCGGGCGATGAGGGCGGCGGCGGCATCGGTCTCGCCACGCTCGATCTCCACCTCGGCCAGGTCGCCGGCAAGCGACGCGTCGAAGCGGGCCTGCAACGCGCGCCGCCAGGCGGCGGCGGCCTCCGCCATGTTGCCGCGGCTGCGTTCCGCATTGCCGAGCAGGATCAGCCCCTGCCGCGCCAGGTCCGTGGCCGGGTCCATGGCGGCGACGCGGGCGCGCAGCGTCTCCATCATCCGGTCCTCGGCCTCGGCCAGGCGCTGGCGCTCGGCGTGGGGGGCGGAGGGCATGTCCGGCACGCCGCGCACCAGGTACAGCGCCAGGCCGGCGGCAGGCAGCAGGAACAGCAGGGCGGCGAGCAGCGCCGGCGTGCCGCGGCCGCCCGCGATATCCGCATCCTGCGGCGCGGCCAGGATGCGGCGCTGCACCTCCAGCCGCGCGGCCTCGTGCTGTGCCGCCTCCAGCCGTCCCGCCTCGCGCTCCCGGTCCAGCTCCGCCAGCTGGGCGCGGTAGATCGCGAGATCGGCCTCCGTACGGCCGCGCAACCGGGCGGGGCGCAGCAGGGCCCAGGCGAGCGGCGCCAGGGCCAGGGCGGCAAGGCCGCCGAGCAACAGCCAGATCACGCCTGTGTCCCGCCCCCGACCCGTTCGAGTTCCGCCAGCCGGCGCTGTTCCTCTGCCGTCAGCGGCGCCGGCGGGGTGGGCTGCACGGCCTTGCGGCGGGACAGCCAGATGAGCCCGAAGCCGCCGAGCAGGGCCAGCACGGGCGTCGCCCACAGGATCAGCGTGTTCCAGGCGAAGGGCGGGCGCAGCAGCACGAAATCGCCGTAGCGGGCATGCAGGAAGGACTTCACCTCCGCGTCGCTGGCGCCGGCGGCGATGCGTTCGCGCACCAGCAGCCGCAGGTCGCGCGCCAGGCCCACCTCGCTGTCCTCGATCGACTGGTTCTGGCAGACCATGCAGCGGATTTCGCGCCCCAGGGCGCGGGCGCGTTCCTCCTGCGCCGGATCGGGCAGCATGTCGGCGGGGCTGGACAGCGCCAGGGCGCTGAGCGGCGCCAGCAGCAGCAGCAGAAGGATCAGGGCGCGGCGCATCAGGCGGCGTGCCGCGCCAGCAGGATGCGCAGATCCTGCTCCAGCACCTCGGGCGTGATCGGGCCGGCATAGCGCCAGCGGATGATGCCCTGGGCGTCCAGCAGGTAGCTTTCCGGCACGCCGTAGACGCCCCAGTCGATCGCCACCCTTCCCGGCACATCCTGCGCCAGGCGGCGGAACGGGTTGCCGTGGCGGCGGAGGAAGGTGAGGCTGTCGGCCGGCTTGTCCTTGTAGGCGATGCCGAACACCGGCACCCCCTGGCGGGACAGCGCCATCAGCTGGGGATGCTCGATGACGCAGGGCACGCACCAGCTGGCCCAGAAATTCACCAGCGCGGGCTGGCCCAGGCCGCGCAGATCGGCGGCGGCGAAGGGCTCCACCCCGCTCTCGGGCACCGGCGGCAGGTCGAAGGCCGGCGGCGCCTGGCCGATCAGCGCGGAAGGAACGCCGCGCGGGTTGTAGGCGCCGGTCCGCTGCCGTTGCAGCGCGGTGTAGAAGCCGGCGCCGCCGAGCGCGGCGGCGGCGAAGGGCGCGGCCAGCAGCAGGCGACGGGAAAGCGGGGTCATGCCGGCCTCGGCCCCGTCGTGGCGCGGGCGGTGGCGCGGTTCGGGGCGGAAACGCGCACCCGCCGGTCGGCCAGGGACAGGCCGCCGCCCAGCGCCATGATCCCGGCGCCGAGCCAGATCCAGGGGGCGAGGAAATTGTAGTGCAGGCGGATGACGGCGCGGCCGCTGGCGGCGTCCTCCTCCCCGATCACGGCGTAGAGGTCGGCGATCAGGTTGGTGTGGATGGCGACCTCGGTGGTGTTCTGCCGGGCGAGGGGGAAGAAGCGCCGCGCCGGGCGCATCACCCGCACCACCGCCCCGTCCCGCAGCAGGGTGATGGTGGCGCGGCGCGCGGTCCAGTTCGGCCCGACCTCGTCCCGCACCTCCTCCAGCCGCCATTCATAGCCGGCGAGGGTGGTGGACTGGCCGGGGGCGAGGGAGGCCAGGCGTTCCTGCGCCAGCCCCATGCCGGCGATGCCCGCGGCGGTGATGCCGATGCCGGCATGGGCGATGGCCGCCCCCCAGGCCGCGCGCGGCAGGCCCTTCGCCCGGTTCCAGGCATTGCCCAGGTTGGTGCGGAACAGCGCGGTGCGGTCGGCGATATCGGCGAAGGCGGCGCCGATGACCCAGGCGGCGAAGGCGAAGCCCACGGCCGGCAGCACCTTCTGGCCCGAGGCCAGCAGCGCCACGAAGAAGGCGGCGAAGCCGATCACCGCCACCCACCACAGCTTCATCACCACGGGCATGAACTGCGCCCGCTTCCACGGCATCAGCGGCCCGGCCGCCATCGCCAGCAGCAGCGGCACCACCAGCGGGAAGCTGGCGGAATTGAAGAAGGGCGGCCCGACGGAGACCTTGGTGCCGAACAGCGCATCCGCGAACAGCGGCCACAGCGTGCCGACGAAGACCACCGCGGTGATGCAGCAGACCAGCAGGTTGTTCAGCACGATGGCGCCTTCGCGCGACACCGGCGCGAAGATGCCGGTCGGGATCATGGCCCGTGCGCGAAAGGCGAACAGCAGGAAGGCGCCCGCCAGGTAGAACATCAGCAGGCCGAGGATGAACAGCCCGCGCTCCGGGTCGTTGGCGAAGGAATGCACGCTGTTCAGCACGCCCGAGCGCACCAGGAAGGTGCCGAGGAGGGACATGCCGAAGGCGATGATCGCCAGCAGGATGGTCCAGGTCTTCAGCGCCTCCCGCTTCTCCACCACGATGGCGGAATGCAGCAGCGCGGTGCCGATCAGCCAGGGCAGCAGCGAGGCGTTCTCGACCGGGTCCCAGAACCAGTAGCCGCCCCAGCCCAGCTCGTAATAGGCCCACCAGGACCCCAGCGCGATGCCGAGCGTCAGGAAGGACCAGGCAGCCAGTGACCAGGGCCGCACCCAGCGGCCCCAGGCGGCATCCACCCGCCCCTCGATCAGCGCGGCGATGGCGAAGGCGAAGGTCACGGCATAGCCGACATAGCCGAGGTAGAGCAGCGGCGGGTGCATCGCCAGCCCGATATCCTGCAGGATCGGGTTCAGCCCCTGCCCATCCGGCGCCGGCGGCCAGATCCGCTGGAACGGGTTGGAGGTGCGGATGGTGAAGGCCAGGAAGCCCACGGAAATCAGCCCCAGCACGCCGAGCACCCGCGCCCGCAAGGCCGTCGGCAGGTCCCGCCCGAAGGTGGAGACGGCCGCGCCGCAGATCCCCAGGATCATGACCCAGAGGATCAGCGACCCCTCATGGTTCCCCCAGGTGCCGGTGATCTTGTAGAGCATCGGCTTGGCGGAATGGCTGTTCTGCACGACGTTCGCCACCGTCGTGTCGTTGATCGCATAGGCATACATCAGGCAGAGAAAGGCGCTGGCCAGCGCCAGGCATTGGCCGAGCGCCAGCGGTGCGGCGGTGGCCATCATCCGGCCGTTGCGCAGCTCCGCCCCCAGCAGCGGCAGGATGGTCTGCGCCAGGGCCAGAACCAGGGCCAGCGCCAGGGCGAAATGGCCCAGCTCCGCGATCATGAGCCGCTGGCCGGGCTGCGGGGCGGGGAGAGCGTGTTCCAGCTGGCCGCCGGCGGCGCGGCGCCCTGTTCGGGCTGCCAATGGCCGGACCGCTTCAGCGCGTCCGCCACTTCGGGCGGCATGTAGGTCTCGTCGTGCCGGGCCAGCACCTCCGTCGCGCGGAAGGTGCCGTCCAGCCCGTAGCGGCCGGCGGTGACGACGCCCTGGCCTTCCCGGAACAGGTCCGGCAGCACGCCCTGGTAGACCACCGGGATGGTGTTGGCGCCATCGGTGACGCGGAAGCGCACGCTGGGGCGCGCGCCATCGGCCACCTGCTCGCGCTCCACGCTGCCGGCTTCCACCAGCCCGCCCAGGCGGAAGGAGCGTTCCGGCGCCGGGCGCTCGGCCAGGATGTCGGAGGGGGAGCGGAAGAAGACGATGTTGTCCTGGAAGGCGGTCAGCGTCAGCGCCGTCGCGCTGCCGACGCCAAGGCCGCAGAGCAGCAGGATCCAGAGGCGGCGGCGTTTCCGGGTCATGTGTCCTTCCCGCCCCGCGGGTCCAGCCGTTGCAGTGTCGCCGCCGCCTGGCGCTGGCGCAGCACGGCAGAGATGGCGAGCCCGGCGAAGATCGCCAGCGTGCCGGCCCAGGATAGGGTGATGTGGACCCAATGCGTTGTCATGGATCAATCCCCGGCGAGGGTTGCGGGCGCGGCGGCCAGCGGCCGGTCGGCACGGCGGGCGCGCGCCATTTCCAGCGCGCGGATGCGGCGTTCCATCACCGCGCTGCGGGTCCGTGCCAGGACAATGGCGCCGAACAGCAGGGAAAAGCCGATGGCGCAGACCAGCAGCGGGTACAGCATGTCCACATGCATCCCCGGCGCGTCCAGGCGGGTGACGGAAGCCGGCTGGTGCAGCGTGTTCCACCAATCGACGGAAAACTTCACCACCGGCAGGTTCACCAGCCCGACCAGGGCCAGGATGGCCCCGGCGCGGGCGCCGCGTTCCGTCTCGTCGAAGGCGCGCACCAGCGCGGCATGGCCCAGCCACAGGAAGAACAGCACCAGCACGCTGGTCAGCCGCGCATCCCACACCCACCAGGTGCCCCACATCGGCTTGCCCCACAGGCTGCCGGTGGCCAGGCACAGCGCGGTGACGGCGGCGCCCACCGGGGCCAGTTCCCGCGCCGCCAGATCCGCCAGCGGATGCCGCCAGATCAAGGACATCACGGAGAGGATGCCGAGGCCGAGATAGCCCCCCATGGCCAGCCAGGCCATCGGCACGTGCACATACATGATCCGCACCGTCTCGCCCTGCTGCCAGTCCGCTGGGGCGTAGAGCAGGGCCCAGGCGGTGCCCCAGGCGGTCACGGCCAGGGCCGTGGCCCACAGCCAGGGCAGGACGGCCCCGGCCAGCCGCAGGAAGCGGCCGGGATTGGCAAAGCGATGCAAGGACCGCGCGCCCGCTGGCGGGGCGGCGGCGGGCGGGCCCGGTTCTCGGGGCGTGCTGGGTCTGGCGTCCACGCCCCTAGAGTAAGGCGGCTTCGCGCCGGATTGAAGCCGGAGCCTGGGGGCGTTACGTCCCTTTATCACCGCCGCAACCACGGGAGCCGTCCATGCTGTTCGCCATCACCTGCACCGACAAGCCGAATTCCCTCGAACTGCGCCTGGCCACCCGGCCGACGCATCTGGAATACCTGAAGTCCAGGATGGCGGATTTCGTCGTGGTGGGCCCGGTGCTGGACGCGGAGGGCAAGCCCTGCGGCAGCCTGTTCGTGGTGGAGGCCGCCGACCAGGCCGCCGCCGAGGCCTTCGCCGCCGGCGACCCCTATGCCCTGGCCGGGCTGTTCGAGACCGTGCAGGTGCGGCCCTTCCGCATGGTGTTCAAGGACGGGGCGATGGTGTGATGGCGCCAGCCCGCCAGTACTGGCTGGTGAAGTCGGAACCGGACGCCTTTTCCTGGGACCAGCAGGTGGCCAACGGCACCGAGCCCTGGACCGGCGTGCGCAACCACATGGCCAAGGCCAACCTCAAGGCCATGCGGACCGGCGACCTGTCCTTCTTCTACCATTCCAACGAGGGCAAGGAGATCGTTGGCGTGGTGGCGGTGGCGCGCGAGGCCTACCCCGACCCGACGGTGGAGCCGGGCACAAAGGGGGAGTGGGTCTGCGTCGACATGAAGGCGGTGGGGCCGATGCCGAAGCCGGTGACGCTGGCCGAGATCAAGGCGGACCCCGACTTCGCCGACCTCGCCCTGGTCCGGATGTCGCGGCTTTCGGTGATGCCGGTCTCGGCCGAGCACTGGAAGAAGCTCTGTCAATTGGGCGGCTGGAAGGGGAAGTAGGGGATGCGGCTGGAAGGGTCCTGCCATTGCGGCAAGGTGGGGTTCCGGTGCGAGAGCGCGCACCCCTACCCCTACCAGCGCTGCTATTGCTCGATCTGCCGCAAGACGCAGGGGGGCGGCGGCTATGCCATCAACCTCTCGGGCGATGCGGCGACGCTGAAGATCCGCGGGGCAAAGCATCTGAGGATCTACCGGGCGGTGCTGCGGGAGGCCGGCCGGCGATCCCGGAAAAGCCCGGGCCAGCGGCATTTCTGCGGCGAATGCGGCAGCGCGCTGTGGCTTTTCGACCCGCGCTGGCCGGCGCTGGTGCATCCCTTCGCCTCCGCCATCGACACCAGGCTGCCGGTGCCGCCGGAACACACCCACCTGATGCTGGGCTCCAAGGCCGATTGGGTGGAGCCCTGCCTGGCGGAGGGCGACCGGCGGCACCGTGACTATCCAAGGGAAAGCATCGCCGCATGGCATGCCAGGCTGGGGCTGGAGCAGACATGAGCGAGGCTGATGCCGCCGAGCGGGTGCTGTGCCAGCTGGAGGAGATTCCGGACGGCGAGAGCCGCGGCTTCGCCCCGGCGGCCGGCGCCTTCACCGGCCTGTTCGCGATCCGGCGCGGGGCGCAGGTCTTCGTCTATGTGAATTCCTGCCCGCATATCGGCCTGCCGCTGGACCCGGCGCCGGACCGTTTCCTGGACGCGAAGCGCAGCGCCATCATCTGCGCCGCCCATGGCGCCCGATTCCGCATCGAGGACGGGCTCTGCACCTCCGGCCCCTGCTATGGCGAGAGCCTGGAGGCGGTGCCGGCGCGGGTGGATGAACAGGGGCGTGTGATCGTGCCTGGGGATGCCGGGCTGTAGCAGGGCACTGCCCGCACCGCCGCGGCCTCGCGCGCTCTTCCTGCCTGACAGGCGGGATGAGAGAAAATAAATCTTCTGATTGACTGAAATTCCGGCCTTCATGGAAAATATTTCCATGAACAAGCCGAGGCTAGCGCACCACCCCGTCCCGTCGCCCAGGTGCCGGCGGCGATGTCGCCCCGCCGACAGCCGCCCCGCCCCCCGCTTCTGAGCCTCGGAGACCGATCATGCCCGTACCCCCGACCGACCGCTTCCGCCGCCGCCTGCTGCTGCACACCCTGGCGCTGGCCGGCGCCACCGCCCCCTGGGCCACGAGCCGGGCCGCCGGCGCCGAGGCGCCCTGGCCCGACCGGCCGATCCGCCTGGTGGTCCCCTGGCCGCCCGGCGGCGCGGTGGATGTGCTGGCGCGCGCCGTGCAGCAGCCGCTGGGTGCGGCGCTCGGCCAGCCGCTGGTGATCGAGAATATCGGCGGTGCCTCCGGCCGGGTCGGCGGCCAGGCGGCGGCGCGCGCCGCGGCGGATGGCTACACGCTGCTGCTGGCCAACGACACCTTCGCCGCCACCGAGGCGCTGCCGGTGGAAGGGGCTCCGGCGCTGCGCCAGGCCCTGCGCCCGGTCGCGCAGGTCATCACGGCGGAGCAGGGCTTCTTCACCCATCCGCGCTCCGGCCTGGCGAGTGCCCAGGATTTCGCCGCCGCCGCCCGGGCGCGGCCGGGGGCGCTGAATGTCGGCGTGCCGGGCATCGGCGCCTCGCAGCACCTGACCAGCGAATTGCTGCTGCGCGCGGCCGGCGGGCTGCGGGTGGAGCATGTGCCCTATCGCGGCGGCGGGCCGGTGCTGCAGGACCTGCTGGCGGGCAACATCGATGTCGGCGTGGTGACCTTCTCCGCCGGCGTGCCCTTCGCGCGCGATCGCCGGCTGCTGCCGCTATTCGTCACCAGCGCCGCCCGCCCGGCCGCCCTGCCCGAGGTGCCGACCGCGGCGGAGGTCATCGCGCCCGGCTTCGTGCAGGACACCTGGATCGGCTTCTTCGCCCCCACCGGCACGCCGGAGCCCATCCGCGCCCGGCTGCACCAGGCGGTGCTGGCGGTGCTGGCCGAACGGGCGGTGCAGGCGAAGCTGGCCCTGCTGGGGTTCTACCCCTCCGGCCTCGGCCCGGCGGCCTTCACCGCCCGCTTCGACAACACCATCGAGACCTTCGCCGCCATCGCGCGGGAACGCGGGATCACGGTGGGAAGCTGACCGCCGGCCGGCACCATTCCATGATGTGGAAATAGGGCACACGGCGGTAGCGCGCCGCCGCGTGCGGGTCGCCGCCCTCGCGCGGCGCCGGTTCGTCGAAATGGGTCAGGACCAGGCCCCGGCCCAGCAGCAGGGTCATGTAGTGGTGCATCGGCCGGTGCCAGTTGCGGATCCGGATGCCGCGCCAGCCGACCCATTCGGCGCGCTCCTCCAGGTAGCGGTCGATGGCGAAATGCGTCGCCTCGCCACGGCGCACCCAGCCATCCGGCATCCCGGCGGTGAAGAAGGGGTTGAGGTTGGCGATCAGCAGGCGGCCGCCGGGCGCCAGCACGCGCGCCATCTCCGTGATGCCGGCGGCGGCGTCCGGGATGTCGATCAGGCTCAGATAGCTGACGACGAGGTCGAAGGCCGCATCCGGCGCGGGCAGGGCTTCCGCGCGGCCCGGACGGTAGTCGCCGCCCGGGTCGCGGCGCCGGGCCTCTTCCAGGAGCGCCTCGGTCGGGTCGATGCCGGTGGCGGCGATGCCGCGGGCGCGCAGCAGCCGGCAGAAGCGGCCCTCGCCGCAGCCGACATCCAGCGCGGCGCGCACCGGCGCCGCCGCCACCCGCGCCAGCATCGGGGCATCCAGCACGAAGCGGCGGCCGTAATCGCCCTCCTCCCCCTGGCTGGCGATCCAGGCCCCGGCCGATTCCCCCCACCCATTCTCCATGCCCTGCCCCCCCCCCGCCTGCCGCTTGACGCCCGGTTGACGCAGCGCAACGCCGCGTGCCCCATTCATGCTCTATGAACCGGCCGGAACGCCGGAACGAGACGCGCCGAACGACCCGGCCCATGAGACCAGGCCCAAGAGACCACGGGGACGCCCAATGACCGAAACCACCCTGATCGCCGTGAAGCCCGAAATCGCCGCGCGCGCCCATGTGGATGCCGCCGGCTACAAGGCGATGTACGCGGAAGCGGCCGACAACCCGGATGCCTTCTGGGCGAAGGAGGCCGGGCGCATCGCCTGGATGAAGGCGCCGGGCCTGGTGAAGAACGTCGATTTCGGCGCCACCTCCGGCCAGGTCTCCATCAAATGGTTCGAGGACGGGGTGCTCAACGCCTCCGTCTCCTGCCTCGACCGGCATCTGCCAGCCCGCGGCGACCAGGTGGCCATCATCTGGGAGGGCGACGACCCCGCCAGCGACGCGAAGGTGACGTACCGGGAGCTGCACGCCCGCGTCTGCCAGCTGGCCAATGCCATGCGCGGCCTGGGCGTCACCAAGGGCGACCGCGTCTGCATCTACCTGCCGATGATCGTGGAGGCCGCGGTCGCCATGCTGGCCTGCGCCCGCATCGGCGCGGTGCATTCCATTGTCTTCGGCGGCTTCTCGCCGGACAGCCTGGCCAGCCGGATCCAGGATTCGGCATGCGCCCTGCTGATCACGGCCGATGAGGGCCGCCGCGGCGGCCGCAAGGTGCCGCTCAAGGCCAATGCGGACGAGGCGCTGAAGACCTGCCCCTCCATCCGCCATGTCATCGTGGCCAGGAACACCGGCGGGGCGGTGGCGATGCAGGAAGGCCGCGACCATTGGTGGGCGGCGGCCTGCGACGGGCAGCCGAAGGAGGCAGCGCCGGAGCCGATGGGGGCGGAGGACCCGCTGTTCATCCTCTACACCAGCGGCAGCACCGGCAAGCCGAAGGGCGTGCTGCACACCACCGGCGGCTACATGGTCTGGGCCAGCTTCACGCACCAGAACGTCTTCGACTACCGCGAGGGCGAGATCTACTGGTGCACCGCCGATGTCGGCTGGGTGACCGGCCACACCTACATCGTCTACGGCCCGCTCGCGAACGGCGCGACCACGCTGATGTTCGAGGGCGTGCCCAACTATCCCACCGTCTCCCGCTTCTGGGAGGTGGTGGACAAGCACCAGGTGAACATCTTCTACACCGCGCCGACTGCCATCCGCGCCCTGATGCGCGACGGCGAGGCCCCGGTGAAGCGCACCAGCCGCGCCAGCCTGCGCATCCTGGGCAGTGTGGGGGAGCCGATCAACCCGGAAGCCTGGCTGTGGTACTACCGCGTCGTCGGCGAGGAGCGCTGCCCGATCGTGGACACCTGGTGGCAGACGGAAACCGGCGGCATCCTGATCTCGCCCCTGCCCGGCGCCATCGCCCAGAAGCCCGGCTCCGCCACCCTGCCGCTGCCCGGCGTGAAGCCGGCGCTGGTGGACAATGAGGGCAATTTCCTCGACGGCGCGACGGAGGGGAACCTGGTGCTGCTGGACAGCTGGCCGGGCCAGATGCGCACCGTCTATGGCGACCATGAGCGCTTCGTGCAGACCTACTTCTCCACCTTCAAGGGCACCTATTTCACCGGCGATGGCGCCCGGCGCGACGCCGATGGCTATTGGTGGATCACCGGCCGGGTGGATGACGTGATCAACGTCGCCGGCCACCGCATGGGCACCGCGGAGGTGGAAAGCGCGCTGGTGGCGCACCCCAAGGTGGCGGAGGCCGCGGTGGTCGGCATGCCGCATGAGATCAAGGGCCAGGGCATCTACGCCTATGTCACCCTGAAGACCGGGGAGGAGCCTTCCGAGGCGCTGCGCAAGGAGCTGGTCGCCTGGGTCCGCAAGGAAATCGGCCCCATCGCCAGCCCGGACGCCATCCAATGGGCCCCGGGGCTCCCGAAGACCCGGTCCGGCAAGATCATGCGCCGCATCCTGCGCAAGATCGCCGCCAACGAGACCGACAGCCTGGGCGATACCTCGACGCTTGCGGATCCCGGCGTGGTGCAGGATCTGGTGGAGAACCGGGTGGGGTAGGGCCCGCCCGCCGCTACGGCACCACCGGCACCGGCAGCATCTCCAGCCCTGGGCGGGCGAACAGGTAACCCTGCATCGCCCGCACGCCGAGGCGGCGCAGTGCCGCCAGCTCACCCGGCGTCTCGATGCCTTCCACCACCGGCACCATGCCGAAGGCGTGCAGCTGTTCCAGCGTCTCCCGCACCTTCTCGAAGCGGTCCGGGTCCTGGTCCAGGCCCATGATGACCTCCCGCGCCACCTTGGCGCCGTCCGGGCGCCAGACCATCAGCAGCGGGATGCGGGCATGGCCGGTGCCGACATCGTCCAGCGCGATGCGCAGGCCGCGGCGCTGCAGGGCGCCCAGCGTGGCGGCCAGGGCTTCCGGGTCCTCCACCGGCTCCATCTCGCTGATCTCGAACACCAGGCGGTCGGTGGGGAAGCCCAGCGCCACCGCATCCTCCACCGTGCGGGTGGCGCAATAGTCGGGGATGCCGATGCAGCCGGGGTAGATGTTCAGCGTCAGGCTGGCGGTGGTGGCGGGCAGGCCGAGGCGGATGGCCGATTCCAGCGCCCGGCGGCGGAGGCGGGTGTCGAAGGCGTAGCGCTGTGCCGGGGGGACCGCGCCCAGCACGCTGCCCGCGCCTTCGCCCTTCGGGCCGCGCACCAGGGCTTCCTGCGCCAGGGTCAGGCCGGTTTCGACGTCCACGATCGGCTGGAAGGCGATGGCGAAATCCGGCGCATATGCGGGGACAAGGCCTGGCGTCGCGCCGGGCGCGTCGGTCGTCGCAGGCTCGGGGCTCGGTTCTGGGGCGAAGTCGGGGGTCACGGTCCCGGTCCAGGCAGTGGTTAACCGCAGGCTAACCCATAACCGCTGCCAATGCGCCAGCGCCAAGCAGCGTTGCTTTCTGCGCGGTTGCGCCGCGGCGCCCGGCCGCGCAGCATCCCGCCCCTATGGCCGACCCCCCCGATGCGCATGCCACGCGCCGCCTGATCTTCGTGCTCGGCCTGGGCTGCCTGGCCTCCGTGCTCGCCGCCCGGTCCTTCGACCCGCTGGTCGGCGTGCTGGCGGCGGAGTTCGCGGCGACGCCGGCCACCGTCGCCCTGCTCGCCACCGCCTTCGCCCTGCCCTATGCGCTGGTGCAGCCGGTGCTGGGACCGCTGGGCGATGCGGCGGGCAAGCGGCGCGTCATCCGCTTCTGCCTGGCGGCGCTGGCCGTGGCGCTGGCCGCGGCGGCGCTGGCGCCGGACCTCACCACGCTGACGGTGCTGCGCGTGCTGGCCGGCGCGGCGGCGGGCGGCATCTTCCCGCTGGCCATCGCCTCGGTCGGCGACCAGGTGCCGATCCAGCACCGCCAGGTGGCGCTGTCGCGGCTGCTGGTGGCCGGGCTGACCGGCAGCGCCGCCGGCGGCATCCTGGCGGCGCTGCTGGAACCGCTGATCGGCTGGCGCGGCGTGACGCTGGCCTGCGCCGCCGCTGCGCTGGCCGGCCTGCCGCTGCTGCGCGACCCGCCGGGCCAGGCGCCGGACCCCGGCCGCCGCTTCAACCTGGGCGAGGCGCTGCGGCGCTACCGGCAGATCCTGGCCCTGCCGGCGGCGCGCATCCTCTATGCCAGCGTCTTCGTCGAAGGCACGCTGATCTTCGGCATCTTCCCCTTCATCGCGCCGCTGCTGGCCGAACGCGGGCTGGGCGGCCCGGCGGAGGCCGGCATGGCGATCGCCGCCTTCGCCATCGGCGGCTTCGCCTTCGCCGCGCTGGCGCCGCTGCTGCTGCGCCACCTGGGGCAGGGGCGGATGGTGCAGCTGGGCGGCGCGCTGGCCTGTGGCGGGCTGCTGGCGCAGGGCTTCGGCTTCGAGGCCTGGATGGTGATCGCCAGCTGCCTGCCCACCGGGCTTGGCTTCTACATGATGCATTCCTCCATCCAGACCCGGGTCACGGAGGTTGCGCCGATGGCGCGCGGCAGTGCGGTGGCGCTGCACGCCTTCAGCTTCTTCCTCGGCCAGTCGCTGGGCCCCGCCGCCATGGCGCTGGGGCGGGCGCTGTTCGGGTCGGAGGTGGCGCTGACGGTGGCGGGGCTGGGCATCCTGGTGCTCGGCCTGCTGCTGGCGCGGCGGGGTCGCTAGCCCGGTCAGGTTCGCGATTCGCCCCCGAATCGGAACACAGGGTGAATCACAGCGAGTGCGCGGGCACGTATCGATCGTGGAATCAACCACCTGGCCCGAGTCGCGCGAACGAATCGCGGACCCGGCCCTGTTGTTCTCCCACCACAAGATTTGGGGGTGCCGGCCCGAGTCGGCCCACAACCGCGTTCTCCGAGTCGCGCCCCGAGTCGCGCCCCGAGTCGCACCCCGATTCGCAGGCCGCTAGCGCGGCAGCGCATAGGCGATCACGTGATCCCCTGGCGTGGTGCCCAGCGAGCCATGGCCGCCCGCCACCACCAGCAGATACTGCCGCCCATCCGCGCCCAGATAGGTCATCGGCGTGGCCTGCCCGCCGGCCGGCAGCCGGGATTCCCACAGCTGCGCGCCCGTGGTCACGTCGTAGCCGCGCACGAAATCATCCAGCGTGCCGGACATGAAGGCCACGCCGCCGCGCGTCATCACCGGCCCGCCGAGGTCCGGCACGCCCAGCCGGAAGGGCAGCGGCACGGGCGAGAGGTCGCGCACCGTGCCGTTGCGGTGCTGCCAGGCGATCTCCCCCGTGCGCAGGTCGGCCCCCGCGACATAGCCCCAGGGCGGCTGCTGGCAGGGCAGGCCGATCGGGGAGAGGAAGGGCTTCAGCTCCACCGCATAGGGCGCGCCGAAATTCTCGTTCAGCGCCGGCAGCGGGCCGGGCGGGGCGCCATCGGCCTGGACATACAGCGTTGTCGCATCCGCCCGCGGCACGAGGCGGGAGACGAAGGCGAGGTAGGCCGGCGTGGTGAAGGCCACCTGCCGTTCCGGATCGACGGCGATGCCGCCCCAGTTGAACACGCCGAAATTGCCCGGATGCACCAGCGATCCCTGCAGCGAGGGCGGGGTGTAGCGGCCTTCGTAGCGCAGCCGACGCAGCTGGATGCGGCAGGCGAGCTGGTCCAGCAGCGTCGCCCCCCACATCTGCCGGCCGGTCAGCCGCGGCGGGTCGAAGGACAGGGCGGAGACCGGCTGGGTCGCGGCGGTGAAGTCGCCCTCCGCCGCGCCCTGCGGCGCCGCAACCTCCCGCACCGGCAGCAGCGGCTGGCCGGTGCGGCGGTCCAGCACGAAGATCTCGCCCTGCTTGGTCGGCTGCACCAGCGCCGGCACCGTGGCGCCATTGATGGTCAGGTCCACCAGCGTGGGCTGGGAGGGGACGTCATAGTCCCAAAGGTCGTGGTGCACGGTCTGGAATACCCAGCGCAGCGCGCCCTGCCGCAGGTCCAGCGCCACCACGGCGGAGGAGAAGCGTTCCACCGCCGGGCTGCGGTTGCCGCCGAACTGGTCGGGCGGCTGGTTGCCCAGCGGCACATAGACCAGGCCGAGCCCGGCATCGACGCTCAGGATCGACCAGGCGTTGGGGGAGTTGGCGGTGTAGGTCGCCTCCGCGGCAATGGGCGCCACCTCTTCCGGGGCGCCGGAATCCCAGTTCCACAGCAGCGCGCCGCTGCGCACGTCATAGCCGCGGATGACGCCGGACTGCTCGTTGGTGGAGACATTGTCCAGCACCGTGCCGCCCACCACCAGCACGCCATTGGCAACCGCGGGCGGGGAGGTGGAGTAGTAGGCGCCAGGCTTCACATTGGGCATGTTGGCCCAGAGGTTGATCTGCCCGGTGCCGGCGCCGAAATCGGCGCAGACGGCGCCCGTCTCCGGGTCCAGCGCGATGACGCGGCCATCGGCCGTCGGCATGAACAGCCGGGCGCCGCAACGCGTCGTCTCCGCGCCCTCCGTGGCGACCGGCAGGCCGGGCACGGCGGCGCGGGCGGCCTCGAGCCGGGCCGGGTCCGGCGCCGGGGCATCGGCGGCGTCCATCGTCGGGGCATAGCCCAGGCCGCGGCAGGTCAGGTGCTGCAGCGCGAGCGGGTTCAGGATGTCCGGGTCATAGCGCCAGACCTCCTCGCCCGTCGTCGCGTCCAGCGCGATGACCAGCTGGTGCGGGGTGCACAGGAACAGGCGGTTGCCCAGCTTCAGCGGGGTGACCTGGAAGGTGGTCTCCTGCGGGTCGCCGGGCCGGCCGCGGACATCGCCGGTGCGGTACTGCCAGGCCATTTCCAGCGCGGCGACGTTGGCCGGCGTGATCTGGTCCAGCGGCGAGAAGCGCTGGCCGAACCCGGTGCGGCCATAGGCGTGCCATTCCCCGGGCTGGATCGTCAGGGGGTCTTCGGCGATCCGCTGCACCGGCAGGCGGCCCTGCCGCGCATGCGGGTCCGCCAGCAGGCTGAGCGGGGCGGCGACCAGGCAGGCCAGCACGACGAGGCCCAGCACCAGCGCCGGGCCGCGCAGCAGGCGCTGGCCCAGCGGGCGCAACGCCCAGGGCAGCAGCAGCAGCAGGCCGAGGACCACCGGCAGCCCGCCGCGCGGCGCCAGCGCCCACCAGTCCAGGCCCGATTCCGCCAGCGACCAGGCGAGGGTGGCCAGCAGCCCGGCGGCGAACACCGTCAGCCCCGCCGGCCGGCGCTGCCACAGCAGCACCGCCGCCACCAGCAGCAGAAGGCCGAGCGCCAGGTAGAACCAGCTGCCCCCGAGCGCCAGCAGCCAGCCGCCGCCGCCGGCCAGGGCCAGCCCGACCAACGCCAGCAGCACCGCCATCAGGCGGAGGAAAAGGGTGTTGTGCGTCTGATCCATCGGGCTTGCCTCGGCACCTGTCCTGGTGGCAACGCCGGTTCAGGCGGATCGTTCAGGCCCAGCCGTGGGTCAATCGGCGCTTCGTTCCGGGGCGGCGCAGGCGCGCACCACCAGGGCCACCAGATCCTCCGCCACCTCGGCGCCGCGCGGGGCCGGGTGCCACAGCTCGTTCCGCGGCAATTCGGCGCGCAAGGTGCAGAAGCCGTGCACGGCGGCCCAGGCGAACGCCAGCCGGGCGCGCAGCGCCGCCGCGTCCGCCGCCGGCACCAGCGCCGCCATGGCGCGGTCCAGCGGGTCCCGCGCCGCCTGCGCCGCGTGGCGCCAGGCGGGGTCGGCGGTGTCGATCAGGTCGGTGCGGAACATCAGGCGGAAATGCGCCGGGTTGTCCCGGGCGAAGCCGAGATAGCCGTGGCCGGTTGCCGCCAGCACGGCGCGGGCATCGGCGCCCGGCGGCAGATCCGCCACCGCCTGCTCCATCGCCGCGCGCAGCCTTTCCGACTTCTCCGTGGCGAAGGCGGTCAGCAGGCCGCGCTTGTCGCCGAAATGCGGCGCGGCGGCGGAGTGGGAGACGCCTGCGCGGCGGGCGCATTCGCGCAGGCTGACCCGTTCCGGCCCGGCTTCCAGCACGATCTCCGCCACTGCATCCAGCAGGGCGCGGCGCAGGTCGCCGTGGTGGTGGCGGCCGCGGGCTTTCGGGGTGACGGACATGATGGGGCTGTAGCGGCGCGGGCGGAACTTGACAACGGTCAGATTTCCGGGCGAAGACTGACCGATGGAAAGTTGAAGGCGCCCCCATGTCGCTCGAAACCCTGTTCTCCGCTGCCGGCGCCGTCGCCATGGCCGGCTGGCTGGCGCTGCTGGTCGCCCCCGGCCGCAGCTGGGCCAATTGGCGCCTGGCTGGCCAGGCGCTGCCGGCGCTGCTGGCGCTGCTCTATGCCGGGCTGCTGGCCTGGCACGCGCCGGGGGCGGAAGGTGGCTTCGCGACATTGGCGGACGTGGCGCGCCTGTTCGCCACGCCGGGCCTGCTGCTGGCCGGCTGGGTGCACTACCTGGCCTTCGACCTGGCGATCGGTGCCTGGATCTGCCGGCGCGGCACGGCGGAAGGCGTGAACCCCTGGCTGCTGCGCCTGTGCCTGCCGCCCACCTTCCTGGCCGGGCCGATCGGGCTGCTGCTGTTCCTGGGCCTGCGGGCGGTGCGGCGATGAGGGGCTTCCTCGCGGAACTGCACCGCCGCCAGCCGGTGCTGGCCTGGGCGGGCTGGGCGATGCTGGCCTGGCTGGCGCTGTGCCTGCTGGCGATGGCGCTGGATGGGCGGCAGATCGGCGGCACCTCCGTCTGGACCAAGCCGGCGAAATTCGCGGCCAGCCTGCTGCCCTGGTTCTGGACGCTCGCCTGGGCCTGGGGGCTGCTGGCCCCCGCTGCCCGGCGCGGTGCGCTGGCCTGGCTGGTGCTGGGCGGCACGCTGGCGGCGGCGGCGCTGGAGATGGTGTGGATCACCGGGCGCGGCGCCGCCGGCCTGCCCAGCCACTTCGCCACCGACCCGATCGGTCAGGCGATGTTCGGCGTGATGGGCGCGGCGGCGACGCTGCTGGTGCTGATGGCGGGGCTGCTGGGCGTGCTGGTGCTGGCGCGGGGGGAGGCGGCGCAGCCGCGGCCCTGGCGCCTGGCCGTCGGGCTCGGCCTGGTGGTGACGGGCGTGCTGGGCCTGGTGACGGGCTTCGCCATCGGCGGCGCCGGAAGCCCGCTGGTTGGCGCCGCCACCCCGGGCCTGCCGCCCTTCTTCTGGTCCCGCGACGGCGGCGACCTGCGCGTGGCGCATTTCCTCGCCGTGCATGCGATGCAGGCGGTGCCCGGCTTCTGGCTGCTGACGCGGGCCGGGCCGCGGCTGGTGGCGCTGGCCACGCTGGGCTGGGGCGGGCTGGCGCTGGGGGCGCTGCGGCTGGCGCAGGCGGGCGTGCCGCTTTCGCCGTAACCGCGCCATGATCGGGCGGCATGTCCGCCCCCGTGCCCGAACCCACCGAATCCGCGCCGCTGCGCCGAACGCTGTTCGCGCTGCTGGTCGCCGCCCTCGCCGCGCTGCTGCTGCTGCTGCCGCTGCGCGCCCTGCTGCCGCACGGCCTGAACGCGGCGGAGGCACTGATCCTGCTGTGCCTGGCGCTGACCACGCCCTGGGCGGCGCTTTCGGCCGCCAATGCGCTGGTCGGGCTGGTGATCCTGCTGCGCAGCCCGGACCCCGCCACCGCGGTGCTGCCGGCCGCCGCCCGCGCCCGCCCCGGCCCGCCGCAGGCCGTGACCGCGCTGCTGGTCTGCCTGCGGAACGAGGAGATGGGCGCGGTGCTGCCGCCGCTCGGCGCGCTGCTCCATGGCCTGGCGGCGCGCGGCGCCGGGGAGCGCTTCCGGCTCTGGCTGCTGTCCGACACCCAGGACCCGCCGGCGGTGGCGGCGGAGGAAGCGGCCGTCGCGGCCTTCCTGGCGGCCCATCCGCAGGCCCGCTACCGCCGGCGGACGCTGAACACCGGCTTCAAGGCCGGCAATGTGATGGACTTCCTGGACCACCACCTGACCGACGAGGCCTTCTTCATCACGCTGGACGCCGACAGCGTGATGACGCCGGACGCCGTGCTGCGGCTGGTGGCGATCATGGAGGCCGATCCGCGGCTGGCCATCGTGCAGCAGCTGATCGTCGGCCGCCCGGCCACCGCCGCCTTCCCGCGGCTGTTCCAGTTCGGCATGCGCGCCGGGATGCGCGCCTGGGCCACCGGGCAGGCCTGGTGGCAGATGGATGCCGGCCCCTATTGGGGCCACAACGCCATCCTCCGCGCCGCCCCCTTCCGCGACCATGCGAAGCTGGAACCCCTGCCCGATGGCAGCCGCATCCTGAGCCACGACATGGTGGAATCGGTGCGGCTGCAGGCTGCGGGCTGGGCGGTGCGCTGCCTGCCGGCGGAAGACGGCAGCCAGGAAGCGAACCCGCCCGCCCTGCCGGAATTCCTGCGCCGGGACGAACGCTGGGGTGCCGGCAACATGCAGTATTTTCATCTGTTGCGCCTGAAGGGGATGAGCTGGCTCGGCCGGCTGCAGTTGCTGCAGGCGATCCTGCTGTTCCTGGGCGCGCCGCTGTATGCCGCCCTGCTGCTGCTGGCGGCGGCCAACGCGCTGACCGGCGGCGGGGCGGGCACGCCGATGGGGGCGCTGGCGCTGGCCATCCTCGCGCATTGGCTCTGCTACTTCGCGCCGAAGCTGGCCGGCTACGCCCAGGCGCTGGCGCAGGGCAGGCTCGCCGCGACCTATGGCGGCCGCGCCGCCTTCGCCCGCGGGGCGCTGGCGGAACTGGCCTTCATGCAGCTGTTCGAGCCGCTGTCGATCCTGAACAAGGCCGCCTTCCTGGCCCGGCTGCCCTTCGGCGCCCGCGCCGGCTGGCTGCCGCAGAACCGCGCCGACCGCGGCGTCACCTGGGGCGATGCCACGCGCATGCTGTGGCCGCACACGGTGGCCGGGCTGCTGCTGACCGCGGCCTTCGCCCTGGTGTCCTGGCCCGCCTTGGCGCTGGCCCTGCCCTTCACGGCCGGGATGATCCTGGCCGTGCCGCTCTGTGTCCTCACCGCCGACCCGGCCTTCTCCGCCGCGCTGCGGGCGCGGCGGATCGCGGCGGTGCCGGAGGAGCTGGCCCTGCCCTTGGCCTGACCGGCCTCAGGGCGCCAGGCGGGCCAGGGTGCCGGCCTCGGCGGCCGTCACGGCGGCTTCCGCATCCGCCGGCAGCAGCAGCCGTTCGGCCACCAGCCTTGCCGAGGCCTGGCGCACCGCTGCCACATAGGCGGCCGGCGTCGGATACAGCTCCTCGATCGAGGGGCGCGGGTCGCCGGCGGCCAGCCTGGCCGCGCGGGTCTCCGCAAAGGGCACCACGCCACCCACCTGGGTGCAGATCTCCTGCGGCCCGTCGCCGGCAGCCTGCGCGTTCCAGCCGACATAGGTGGCACGCGGCGCCTCCAGGATCGGCTGGCGGATGCCGCCCACGGCGTTGCCGTCCAGCCCGGCGCGCGGCAGGAACAGCGGGTAGCTGCCGGTCGCGCGCGGCAGCGGCGCGGTCTGCTCCACCAGCTCCGCCCGCACATACTGCCCGCGATAGGGCAGGCCGGGGATTTCCGGATACACCATCGCCGGCCGCGTCAGCGTGCCGGCGGCCAGGGTCGGGAAGCGGCTGGCCGGGGGTTCCACCCCGTCCCGCACCCAGCGTTCCATGGCGACGATCAGGGCGCGCAGCGCCGGGCCCTGGGTCATCGGGTTCAGCGCCATGCGGCAGGCGGCGATGCGCCGCGCCACCGCGTTCCAGGCATTGCCATGCGGCGTGCCGGAAACCAGGTAGGCGCGCACATTCGCCGGCAGGTCGTGGTGGTTGCCTTGCGTGTCGGTGACCAGCAGGCTGGCCTGGGAGCCCCAGAACTCGAACTCCGAATCCATGTGCATGATGACGGGGCAGGTATTGGTCTGCTGGCAGCGCAGCAGGATGCCATCCCGCCGGCCGCCGACCTTGTCCTCCATCACCGCATAGGTGAAGGGAAAGCCCAGCACCGGGAACAGCCGGTCGTATTGCGGCCCCGGGTTGCGGCCCGGCTGGGCGAAGCGGGCATTGGTGAAGCTGCGGCGGGCGCCGGGGATCACCGGCATCATGCCCTCGAACACCAGGCGCCCGGCCTCGTCCTCGTTCATGCCGAAATACAGCACGTCGCGCAGCACGCGGCCGGATTGCGAGATGCCGAGGCCGATGGCGCGATCCACCCCCGGCCTGCCGTTCGCGGCCAGGGGATTCTCCGGCCCGGTGGCGCGGCGCAGAAAGGAGGTCACGTCGCGGATCGCGGCGAGGCCCATGCCCATCACCCGCGTGTCGCGGGCGGTGTAGGTCAACTCGAGGATCGCACCGGCAGCGATGCCGTCCGGGCGGGTGATCTCCAGCGTGCTGTCATCGATGAAGGTGAAGCCCAGCCCGGCCGGCGTCTGCCGGTCCATATCCGTCCGCGCCCGCACCGTCAGCCGCGCGCTGGCGCGGTCCGCCAGGGGGTAGCTGAGCGTGACGCGCTGCGGCCCGGGCCGGCTGGCCGCCGGCCATTCCTCCCGCGACGGCCCGGTGAGGCCGGCGACCGTCGGCACCTCGATGCGCAGCGCGCCGGGGGCGGCGGGGCTGTCCGCCTGCCAGCCGGCCCAGACCAGCGTGAAACCCTGTTCCAGCAGGAAGCCATTGCCGGCATCGTCGGGTTGCTGCAGCCGGATTCCGGCCGCCGTGCTGGTGTCCTGCACCCAGCCGGGCAGCAGCTTGCGGCCGCGGTTCAGCACCTCGAACAGCAGGGTGCCGTTGGGGCGGGCGGGGCGCAGGATCACCACCTCCGTCATCGCCTCCACCCGGCCATCCGCGTTGCGCGGCGCGCGGTCCAGGTCGACGATCACGGCGTTGCGCGGATGGGCGGGGTCCAGCGCCAGGGTTGCCCGCGCGGTGATCTTCTCCGCCTGGCCGCTGGCGCCGAATTCGCGGCCGCCGAGGGCGGCGGCTTCGCGCGCCGTGATGTCGAAGCGCACCACCTCGGCCCTGGCGGGCAGCGCGCCGGCGGCCAGCAGCGCAAACGCTCCCAGCGCCGCCCCGCGCCGCGGCCTGATTGCATTCAGCATGGTTTCCTCCTTCGCCCTTGTCGCCGGGCGTGGCAGGCAGCGACGATACGCTCAGTGCAAGAAGGCCGGAAAGCCCTCGCGCAGCGCCCGCGCCCGGCCTTCCCGCGTCACCGCCCACAGCGGGTTGTCCACGGACAGGCGGGCGCCGCCGTCGCGCGTCACGCCGCGCACCACCACGGGCGCCACAGCCGGCGAGGCCAGGCCGAACAGATCCAGCGGGATGCGGATGAAGACGCCGCGGTCGAAGCTGCCCTCCCCGAACCGGCTGAAGGGCACGTCGGTGAAGGTGGCGAAGCCGCCGATCTCGATGCCGCTGGCGAAGCGGCGGGAAAGCTCCACCGTCGCGCCCCAGTCGCCCGCCAGATAGCGCCCGGCGCGGACCACGCCCTGCAGGTTGTACCAGGGCAGGTCGGCATAGGCGGAGACATGCCCGGTGGTGACGCTGTAGCCCAGCACCCCCAGGCGCTGGTCGTAGTCGCGCTGCGCCACCTGCGCGACCTCCGCCCCCAGCGCCCAGTCGCGTGCCTGCGGCCGCCACAGCACCTCCGCCGAGACACCGGCGAACATCGGCTCCAGGAACCCGGCGGTGAGACGGCCGAAGATGTCGGGCCCGAGGCCGGCGATGCGCTCGGCATACAGGGCCGGGATCGCCGTCTCGCCCTCCCGCGCATAGCGCGCGGCCTCGCTGCGGACGCGCGGCAGAAGGCTGTCGGAAGGCGGCGCGCCGGCCAGGTTGCCCGCCAGGCTGCGGGAGAGGCTGCCCGCCAGCGCCAGCCCGCCCCCCATCTCCCACCGCCCGCCCGCCAGGGCGGATAACTGCCAGCGCAGGGTGCGGGAGGGATCGCCCAGCAGCACCGAAACCCGCGGCACCGCATCGAAGCTGGCGCCGCCGGGGTCACCGGCGCCGAAAGCGTCTGTCCCGGTGGGGGACAGGGTGGTGGCGAAGAACACCTCCTCCGCACTGCCCTCGCCGCGGCTCGCGGCTTCCATGGCCCGGCGCGGCAGCACCAGCCGCGCCACCTCCACCCCCGCCCGGCGCCAGGAAAGCCGCACCCGCTCCACGTCCCGCGGCAGATGCGGCTGCACCGCGCGCAGCACCCGCCCGGCCACCCCGGCCAGGCGGCGCTGGCGCGCGCCCGCCACCGCGATCCGCGCCTCCGCCCCGCGCAGTTCCACCGCCACCGGCCGGAACCCGGCCTCGCGCAGCGCCGCGCGGATCGCGTCCGCCGGCGCCGCCACCGGCGCCAGGGGCCGGGGCGCCAGCGCCGGCAGCGGCACGGCGGGCGCCTGCACCCGCTCCGGGTCCAGCCGGGCGGACAGACGGAACAGCAGGTCCGTGCCATGCACCCAGTCCAGCCCGGCATCGAGCCAGCCATTCGACCAGTGCAGCCCGTAGTTCAGCCGGCTGTCCGCCAGCCCCCGCAACCCGGTTGTCTGCGCCGGCCAGCCGCCGCGCTCGTCCCGCAGCGCATCGCCGGCAACCTCCAGCTTGCCGCGCAGCCCCTCCACCGCGCCCCACGGCGTCCAGACCGGCGGCAGGGAATATTCCAGCCCGCCGAACAGCGCCGCATCCTCCCCCCTGAAGAAGGGAAAGGTGTTGATCGCGCCACCCTGCCCGACCTCCCGCGGTCGGTCATCGAAGCGCGGCGACAGCGCGGCCAGCGGATTGCCGAAATCCGCGCCGGTGCCGAGCCGGCCCCAGCCCAGCCCCAGCGTCACATCCAGCGGGCCGAAGCGCTTCGATGCCACCAGGTACTCGCCGGAATAGATCCCCGTGCCGATGAAATCCTGCAGCCCGATCGCCACGGCCGGGTGCCAGTCATCCTCCGCCAGCAGCCGCAGCTTCACGTCGAAGGCGCGGTCCGTGGTCATCCCCGCGCCGCTGGTGCCATCCAGCCGCTCCGCCAGGCGGAACGTCGTCTCCAGCCAGGGCAGCGCCTGCCAGGTCAGAAAGTGAAAGCGCCGCTGGTGCCGCAGCGTGGTCCCTGCCTCCACCACCCCATCCGGCCGGAACCGCGCATTCCGTGCCTCGATCAGCCCTACCCCACCCAGGCTTGACCCGGTTCCTGGCACCGCCTGCGCCAGGGTGGGGAGGGGCAGGAGGAGCGTGAGGAGCAAGGCGGCGCGGGTGATCGCAAGGCGGACGCTGTCCCCCCTGCACCCCCCTGCCAGAAGGCGGGGCCCGGGGGGCGCCACGCCCCCCGGTGGGGGTGCGGGGGCGGCGCCCCCGCGAGGCCACCCGCGCCACACTCCCTCAACGCACCTCCCGCGCGATCACCGCCAGGGCGGCGGAGGAGATGGTGATCTGGCTCAGCACCTGGGTCAGGTCGCGCACCAGGCCCCAGGTTTCGAAGGGGGAGGGGTCCTGCGGCACCACCACCAGGCTGCCGGGCGGGACGGGCGGGCCGCCGGCCTGCCAGGCGGAGAGGCCGGCAGGGGCGGCCTGGCCGTTCGGCAGCACCACGAAGGCGCGGCTGGTGTCGGCGAAGCGCTGCGGGCCGCCGGCGGCGCTGGTGTAGTCGCCGGCGCGCCAGCCGGACCGGAATTGCAGGCTGCCGGGGTTCAGCACGGCGCCGACCACGGTCACTTCATTGGGGCGTTTCGGGATGACGATCAGGTCGCCCGGTTCGAGCAGCACGTCGCGCTCCGGATGGGCGGCGAGTTGCACCGGGTCGGCCTCCACCACCATGCGGCCGGCGGCCTGGGCCTGGCGCAGGGCGTTGGCCAGTTCGCGCCCCGCGGTGATGGCGCTGCCGACATCGGTGCCGACGCCGCGCCCGCCCGCCACCGCCTGCCCGGCGGCCACCTGCACCAGCGAGGTCTCCAGGTCCCGCGCCGTGCGGGCGAAGCCTTCCTGCTGGCGCAGCCGCACGCTCTCGCGGGTGAAGACGGCGCCGTAGGGGTAGGCCTGCGGCGTCAGCCCCCCGGCGCGGGCAAGGAGTTCCGAGAGCTTCTCGCCGCGCCGGATGTCGTAGCTGCCGGGGCGGAGGGCTTCTCCGGCCAGGGTGACGGGCCCGGCTTCGCGGTCGCTGAAGCCGCGCGGGATGCGGATGACGTCGCGCGGTGAAAGCCGCACGGCGGCGAAGTTGCGGGACCGCAGGTCGAGCAGCAGGCGGGACAGCGGCTGGGCGCCGGACTGGTCCGTGGGTTCGCGCGCCAGTTCGATGGCGGACAGGTCGGCGCCTTCCGTGGTGCCGCCGGCGGCGGCCAGCAGCAGGTCGAGCCCGGTGTCGTCGGCCAGGGGGAACAGGCCGGGCTGGCGCACCTCCCCGCTCAGCAGCGCGGCGGTGTCCAGCAGGAATCCGAGCAGCGGCGGGTGGTCGCGGAACACGGCGGGGCAGCCGGGGGCGCCGATCTCGGGGAAGCCGGCGCCGCGGGCATGGGCGAAGCGGGCGGGGGCGCTGCGGCTGGCGATGGCCAGCTGGACCAGGGCCGGGCAGGCTTCCGCCGCCGGCGCTTCGCCGCGCAGGGCGCGCTGCACCGGCGGGCTGGCCAGCCAGGCGATGTCGGCGTTGCCGAGCACGATCACCTCGTCGCCCTCGGCCAGCGGCAGGTCCGTGCTGCCGCGCAGCAGGCGGGAGAGGTCGAAGGGCAGGAAGTGGCGGCCGCGGGTCTGGGGGTCCAGCCGCAGCACCACGGCCAGGCGCGGATAGGGGTCCGGCCGCACCAGCCGGGGGTCCGACAGCAGGCTGCGCAGCGACCCGCCGTGCCGCGGCAGGGCGCGGGTCAGCGGCGCGGTGACGTGGCCGGACAGGCGCAGCCGGTTGGCCACCACATCGGCGCCGGGCTGCACCAGCACGCTGTCGCCGCGCCGCACCGCGTCCCCAGGGCGGATCTCGGCGAAGCTGCGCCGGCCGCCGGCATCGGTGCCCTGCACCAGGAAGCGGTTGCCGGCCGGGCGCAGCGGCTCCCCCGCCAGGCGCAGCAGGGTGGCCAGCGGCGCGCTGCGGGCGCCGGCGGGCAGCTCGTAGATGCCCGGCCGCGTCACCTCCCCGGCCACGGCGACCACGCTGCCGAGCGGCGGCACCAGGATGCGCTCGCCTTCGGTCAGCGTCAGGTCGGCCTCCGCCTCCTCCCCGGTGATGACGGCATAGAGGTCGACGATGCGCCGGCCGCGCGGGCCGTCGATGCGGATGGCGCGCAGGCTGCCGGTGCGGCGCGGCCCGCCGGCCTGCATCAGCGCATCCAGCACGGAGGAAAGGGCGGTCAGCGTCTGCATGCCCGGCCGCTGCACCTCGCCGGCGACGAAGACCGCGATCTGACGGACCTGGCCGATCGAGACGAAGGTCTCGGTGCCCGGCATGTCGCGGGCGACGCGGGCGGCCAGGTCGGCACGCAATTCGCCGAGCGTGCGGCCGGCGGCGGGGATGGGCGGCAGATCCGGGGTCAGGATGCTGCCATCGCGCTGCACCCGCAGGTTCAGCGTGGCGCGGGTGCGGCCGCGCAGCGCCAGCACCAGCTCGTCGTCGCGGCCGATGACGTAGTCCTCGGGCAGGGCGCCGATCAGGCCGGGCGGGCGGGGCGGGGCGTTGAAGCTGTCATAACCGAACTGCCGCAACGCCAGGCCGAGGCGCTCGGCGAAGAAGGCCTCGGTATGCGACAGCGCCGGCGTGGCGGCAGGCTCCGGCGCCGGGAGCGTGGCGGGCGCGGCGGGGGCGGGCAGCGGGCCGGGCGGGGCGGGGGGGCGGCCGGTGGCGGCCTCGCGCATCCGTTGCAGGATCTCCTGCTGTGCGGCCGGCGGCAGGGCGGGAAGGGGCAGGCCGCCGGGGAGAAGGGCGGGCAGTGAAGGTGGCGCGAGCGACGCGCCATCCGAGATCTGCGCCCCGGCCGGGCGGGGCGCGACGGCCGGCACGACTCCCGCCAGCAGCAGGGCGGTCCGGTAGAGGAATCGCAACCTGTGGGTGAATTTCATCGCCATTGTTCAGCCCTGATATACCATAGCCGCAGGATTCATGACTGACCAAGAACCAATCATGTCGCATCCCCCGGTTGCACCCGGCCGACCTGATTCGCGGGCCTTGCGCCTCCTCTGGCGGGTGGATGCGGCCTGGCGGCTGGGCCGGCGGCCGGTGGCGCTGTTCCTGCTGCACCGGCTGCGGCTGGCGCTCGGCCTGCCGCAGCGCGCCCTGGCGCGGGCGCATCCCCCGCGGGGGCGCTTCCTGCCCGGGGTCGCGCCCGCCGCGCCGGATCTGCCGCCCGGGGAGGCCGCCCGGCTGCTGCGGGCCGCGGCGGCGCTGCCGGAGCGGCCCGACTGGCACGGCCCCTTCAACCCGGCGGCCGACGCCCTGGGGCTGGATCTGTTCGGCCCCGGCGATGTCCGCCCGGTGTGGGAGGCCAGCCGCTTCGCCGACCTGCTGGTGCTGGTGCAGGCCGCCAGGTTGGACCCGGCCGGCCCGCATCTGGCGCAAGCGGAGGCGCGGCTGGCCGCCTGGTGTGCCGCCAACCCGCCCTTCTTCGGCCCGGCCTGGGCCTGCGGCCAGGAAGCCGCGCTGCGGGCGCTGGCGCTTGCCCTGGCCCTGTCGCTGCTGCAGGCCGAGGCCCCGCCGGCCAGCCGCGCCCTGCTGGAACGCTGCGCCCGGCGCATCGCCGCCACCCCGGCCTATGCCGCGGCGCAGGACAACAACCATGCGATCTCGGAGGCCGCCGGCGCCTATGCCTGCGCCCTGCTGCTGCGCCGGGACAGCGCCGGGCATGCGCGGCGCCTGGCGCGACGCGTGGCGCGGCTGGTGGCGCCGGATGGCGGCTTCGCCCAGGTCTCGGCCGGCTATGCGCGGCTGGCGCTGGATGTTCTGGCGGTGGCGGAGGTGCTCCGCCAGCGCCATGGCGCGCCCGCCTTCCCGGCGCCGCTGCCGGCCCGCGCCGCCGCCCTGGCCGCCTGGCTGCACCAGGTGACGGCGGCGGAGGATGGCAGCACCCCCGCGATGGGGGTGGAGGATGGCTCCGCCTTTGCCGATCTGGGCCTGCACGGCCCGCAGGATGCGCGCGGCAGCGTGGAGCGCGCGGCGCGGCTGTTCGCCGGGCTGGGCGGCGACCTGCCGGAGGAGGCCGGCTGCGCCTGGCTTGGCCTGGCGGTGCCGGCGGGGCGGCTGGCGCGGCCGGCGCGGTGGCGGGCTTCGGGCAGCCAGGGCTGGCGATCCGCCGGGGCCAGCGCCGTGCTGCGCGGCGGCAGGCTGCGCTTCCGCCCCGCCCAGGCCGACCTGCTGCACCTGACCCTGCGCGATGGCCCGCGCGCCGTGCTGCGGGATGGCGGCACCGGCGCCTACAACCCGCCCGCCGCCTGGTGGTGGGGCGCGCTGGCCGGCGCCGCCGCGCATAATGCCGTGGTGTTCGACGGCACCGAGCCGATGCCGCGCGCCGGGCGCTTCCTGCTCGCCCGCTGGCCGCGGGTGGAGGACCTGCCCGATGGTGCCTGGCGGCGCGATGCGGCCGGGCGGGTCCATGCCCGGCAGGTGGCCGTGGCAGGCCGGGTCTGGACGGTGACGGACAGGCTCTCCGGCCGCTTCCGGCAGGCGGTGCTGCATTGGCGCCTGCCGGCCGGGCCGTGGCGGCTCACCGGGGAGGCGGCGACGGATGGCCTGGTGACGATCCGCGTCATCGCCGAACAGCCGCCGCTTCTGGACCTGGTGCAGGGCTGGGAGAGCCCCGGCTACGGGCGGATCGCGCCCTGCCCCCTGCTGCGGGTAACGGTGGCTGGAGGGATTTCGCGCATGACGACCATCATCGCCCTGCCATGACGATCTATGGTTGCTTTTCGATCTCGACATCAACAATCTGTGTTCGGGGAGGGGCATAATGCCTCTGGACACGCTGATCCTACGGCTCTGGGTGCTGCGGCGGCGCGTGGCGCTGCTGGCCATGCTGCTGCTGGCGTCCGGCGCGACGCTGGTGCTGTCCTGGCCGCGCGCCTTCGTGGCGGAGGCGCTGGTGGCGCCGTCGGAGACAACGGGCATCGCCACCTCCTCCCTGCTTTCGCCCTCGCCGGCCTTTTCCGGGCTGCTGGACCCGCGGCCGACCGGCAATTTCGCCATCTACCTCGGCGCGCTGCGCTCGGCGGAGGCGGCGGCGATGCTGGCGGCGGACACGCCCCTGCTGGCGGAACTTGCCGCGCGGCGGGCGGCGGGGCCGGGCGGTGCGGTGCGCGGGGCGCTGGGGTTGCGCCTGGCGGTGGACCTGGACGATGCGCGGGCCTGGCTGGCCCGCAACCTGGCGGTGACGCAGACGCTGGGCGCCGTGACCTGGACCCTGGCGCTGACCCATCCGGACCGCGACCAGGCGTTGGACGCGCTGCGCCGGCTGCACGGCTTCGCCGAGGCCAAGGTGCGTGCCGACCTGGAGGATATGGCGCGGCGCCGGATCGTGGCGCTGGAGGCGCGGCTGGCGCGGGAGCCGGACCTCTATATCCGGCAATCCCTGTACGAGATGCTGGCGCAGCAGCAGCGCGTCGGGCTGGTGGTGGCGGCGGATGAGGCGGTGGCGGCGCGGCTGGTCTCCGCCCCCATGGTGGAACAGCGCGCCTCCGTCCCCAACCGGCCGCTGCTGCTGCTGCTGCTGCTGCTGGCGGCGCCGCTGGCGGCGGTGGCGCTGGTGGCGGCCGGGCTGCTGGCGGCCGGCCAGCCGGCGCCGCGGCCGCTGCGGATGGAGCCCGCCGAATGAACGCCGCGCTGGCGCTGGCGGCGGGGTTCCTGGCCGCGGTGCTGCACCTGGCGGGCGCGCTGAAGACCGCGCCGCCGCTGGCCGCGCTGCCGCTCGACCTCACCTGGGCCAGCCTGCTGGGGCTGCTGCCGCTGCTGGCCCTGCTGGCGGTGACGCGGCGCTGGCTGCTGGCGCCGGTGCTGGCGCTGCCGCTGGCCGCCGCGGCGCTGCTGTGGCTGTGGCTGGTGCTGGCCGGCGCCTGGTCGCCCTCGCGCCTCGTGCTGGCGCAGAAACTGCCGGAGGTGGTGCTGCTGGCCCCGGCCATGCTGGCTGCCGGCCTGCTGCTGGGGGCGGAGGAACGGGCCCGCCAGGCGCTCTGTGGCACCACCTTCGGCATCGGGCTGCTGTTGGCCGCGATCATCGCGGCGCAGGCCGCGGCGGGCGGGTTCGCGGTGCCGGAGGAGGCCGGGCGGGTGCACCATCAGCTGGCCGGGCTGGCGCTGGCTATGGCCGCGGCGCTGGCGGCGGTGGCGGCGCTGCGCGCACGCGGGCTGGCGCGGCTGCCCTGGGCGCTGGCGGTGGCGGGGCTGGGGCTCGCGGCCCTGCGGCCGGGGGGGCGCACCGCGCTGCTGGCGCTGGCCGCCGGGGTGGCGCTGGCGCCGGCGCTGCTGCTGCGGCGCGGCCGGGCCATGGCCTGGCTCGCCGCCATGCTGACGGTACTGGCCGGGGCCGTGCTGTGGCTGGCGCTGCGGCCCGACCTGGTGGAGGGGCTCCGCACGCTGGAGCGGCTGACCGCCGATCCGGCCGGGCTGGAGGCGCGGCTGGCCCTGTGGCAGGCGGCGCTGGACTGGGCCGGGTTGGCGGCGCCCTGGGGCCTTGGCACCGGGGCCTTCACCATCGCCGCCGGGCATGGCGAGTGGCGTGGCCTGTATCCCCACAACCATGCGCTGGAGGTGTTGGCGGAAGCCGGGCTGCCCGGGCTGCTGCTGTGGCTGGGTGCCTTCGGCGGCGCTGCCTGGGTGGTGCTCCGCCGCGCTTTCCTGGTGCCGCCGGCGCGGCTGGCGGCGATCGCGGCCCTGGTGCTGCCGGTGGCGATGACCGTGCTGGTGTCCACCGACCTTGGCAACCGCATGGCCTGGTTCGCGCTGGGCCTGGCACTGAGCCTGGGGGTCACGGCGCGCCCCGCCGGATCGCCCGCCGATGTATGAGCGCTTCGGCAAGCGGTTGCTGGACCTGGCGGCGGCGCTGCTGCTGCTGGTGCTGCTGGCGCCGCTGTTCCTGGCCGTGGCGCTGGCGGTCTGGGCCTGGCTGGGCCGTCCGCTGCTGTTCGTGCAGCCACGCGCCGGTCGCGGCGGCATGCCCTTCACCCTGCTGAAGTTCCGTTCCATGGCGCCGGGCCGGGCGCCGGACGCGGCGCGGCTCGGGCGCTTCGGCCGGGCGCTGCGGGCCAGCGGGCTGGATGAACTGCCGCAACTGATCAACGTGCTGCGCGGGGAGATGAGCCTGGTCGGGCCGCGGCCCCTGCCGCTGGCCTATCTGGCGCATTACTCGCCGCGCCAGGCGCTGCGGCTGCGGGTGCGGCCGGGGCTGGTCGGGCCGGGCGTCGCCGCCGGGCGCAATGCGGTGGCCTGGCCGCAGCGGCTGGAACTGGGGGCCGACTACGCCGCCCGGCCGCCCCGTCTGTCGCTCGACCTGATGCTGGCCTGGCGCAGCCTGTGGGTGCTGCTGCGCGGCCAGGGCGTCACCGCCCCCGGGCATGCCACGATGCCCAGCTTCACCCCGCCCGGCCCGCGCGACCCCTTCGCCTGATCCGCCCGGGCCGGCGCTGCCTTTCGCGTTGCAAGGCCTGGCAGGGTTGCAGCGAACGCTTGATTTTCAGGTTCGACATCAACCATTCTGTGAATTCGTTCAGCAAATTTCAATTATTTGGTTCATATGGGATACCTCCATCCAGCCCTGCCCGGCGCCGCCGTCCTGCCGTTTCCCGGCCGGGCGCCGTATGGCCGGCTCCCGCTATCCCCGCCGCATCTGGCAGGCGGCGAGATCGAGGCGGTGCGGGCGACGCTGGAATCCGGCTGGCTCGCCCCGGCCGGCCCCGCCCCGGCGGCCTTCGAGGCGGCGATCGGCGCCGCCACCGGCTTCGCCGCCACGCTGGCCACCACCTCCGGCACCGCGGCCCTGCACCTGGCCTACCGGGTGCTGGGCGTGGCCCCGGGGGATGAGGTCTGGGCGCCGACGCTGACCTTCGTCGCGACGGTCGCGCCGGCGGTGCAGATGGGCGCGGTGCCGCGATTCCTCGATGTCAATCCCACGGGCTGGACGCTCGATCCGGATCTGCTGGCGGCGGAGCTGGCCCTGGCGGCGCGGCGCGGGCGGCTGCCGCGGGTGGTGGTGCCGGTGGACCTCTATGGCCAGTGCTGCGACCTGGACGCCATCCTCGGCGCCTGCGACCGCTGGGGCGTGCCGGTGCTGTGCGACAGCGCCGCGGCGATGGGCGCGGCGCAGCGCGGCGGCCAGCATGCCGGGCGCGGCGCGCGGCTGGCCGTCTACTCCTTCAACGGCAACAAGATCGTCACCGCGGGCGGCGGCGGCGCCCTGTGCAGCGACGACGCGGCGCTGATCGCCCGCGCCCGCCACCTGGCCGGCCAGGCGAAGGAACCGGCGGCGCATTACCAGCACGAGACGACGGGCTACACCTATGGCCTGTCCTCCCTCCTCGCGGCGGTCGGGCTGGCGCAATTGCCGTTGCTGGAAGCCCGCGTCGCCCGCCGCCGGGCCATCTTCGCCCATTATGCCCAGGCGCTGGCCGACCTGCCGGGCCTCGATTTCATCCCCGAGCCCGCCTGGGGCCGCGCCACGCGCTGGCTGAGCGTGGTGCTGGTGGACCCGGCGGCCTTCGGCGCCGACCGCGAAGCGCTGCGCCGCGCGCTGGACCAGCAGGGCATCGAGAGCCGGCCGGCCTGGAAGCCGCTGCACCTGCAGCCGGCGTTCCGCGGCGCGCCGCGCGCCGGTGGCGCGGTCGCCGCCCGGCTGTTCGAGCGTGGCCTGTGCCTGCCCTCCGGCAGCGGCATGACGCAGTCCGACCAGGATTGGGTCATCGACGCGGTGCACCGCCATGCGCGAGGCTGAAGGCGGCTACGATGCCGGCGCCGGCCGCATCGGCGCAGGCCCGGCGGCGGAGGCCGGGCTGCGGATCCTCTACCTGCACCAGCATTTCTCCACCCCCGCCGGCAGCACCGCCACGCGCGCCTTCCAGCATGCCGCGGCGCTGGCGGCTGCGGGCCATGCGGTGACGCTGGCCTGCGGGCGCTACAAGGGCGCGGTCTCCGGCCTCGACGGTCCCTGGCGGCTCGGCCGGCGCCAGGGCCGCGTCGCGGGGTTCGAGGTGGTGGAATACGATATCCGCTGCGGCAATGCGCAGACCCTGGGCGCGCGCAGCCTGGCCTTCCTGCGCTTCGCCTTCGCGGCGGCCCGCCTGGCGCTGACCCGGCCCTGGGACCTCGTCATCGCCTCCTCCACCCCGCCGACCGTGGCGCTGCCGGCGCTGCTGGCGCGCCGCCTGCGCGGCACGCCGTTCATCTACGAGGTACGCGACCCCTGGCCGGAACTGCCAGAGGCGCTGTCCGACATGCCGCGGGAGGCGGGCGGCCAGCAACGCCGGGTGCCGCAGCCGGTGCTGGCCGCGCTCGGCCGGCTGTCCAATGCCGCCTGCCAGCAGGCCAGCGTGGTGGTGGCGTTGACCGAGGGCATCGCCCGCATCGCGCTCGACCGCGGCGCCGACCCGGAACGGGTGCGGGTGCTGCCGCAGGGCGCCGATCTGGCGCTGTTCCACCCCGCCATCCCGCCCTGGCGTCCCGAGGGAGTCGGGCCGGAGGAGGTGCTGGCGGTCTATGCCGGGGCGCATGGCGTCGCGAACGGGCTGGGGCAGCTGCTGGATGCGGCCGCCCGGCTGCGCGGCACCGGGTTGCGCCTGGTGCTGGTGGGCGAGGGGGCGGAAAAGCCGGCGCTGGCGGCCCGCGCGGCGGCGGAGCGCCTGCCGGTGCTGTTCCTGGACCCGCTGCCCAAGGTGCATCTGGCCCGGCTGCTGGCCGGGGCGGAGGTCGGGCTGCTCTGCCTGGCGCCGGTGCCGGCCTTCGCCGAATGGTCGGCGCCGAACAAGCTGGTGGAGGCGCTGGCCGCCGGCCTGCCGATGGTCAGCAACGTCCCCGGCCGCGCCGCGCGGGTGCTGCGGGACGGCGGCTGCGGGCTGACCGTGCCGCCGGGGGACCCGGATTCCCTTGCCGCCGCGCTGCTGGCCCTGGCCTCGGACCCGGTGCGCCGTGCCGCCATGGGGCGCGGGGCGCGCATCACCGCCGAGCGCGGCATGGACGCACGGCGCATCGCCGCGCGGCTGGTGCAGGTGGTGGAAGCGACCTGCGGCCATGCGCCGGGGCGAAGTCGGGGCGGCGGTGCATGACGGCGCCGGGGCCGCCGGCGGCCAGCGCCGCGGCGCCCGGCCGCCAGGCGCTGCCGCTGGTGCTGATGCTCTCCGCCGCGCACCCGCCGCAGGATGTCCGGATCGTGGTGAAGGAGGGCGCGGCGCTGGCCGCCGCCGGCCTGGCGGTGTGCCACCTCGCGCCGGCCCATCTCGCGCCGGCACCCCCTCCCCGCGGGCCGGCCGAGGCAGCCCCGATGCTGCACGGCGTGGCGATCGCGGCCTATGAGGCGCCGCGCAGCTGGCTGGGCCGGCTGCGCGGCGTGCCCGCGCTGGCGCGGCGGGCGGCGGTGCTGCGCCCGGCGGTGATCCATGCGCATGAGCCGGACAGCTGGCTGGCGGCACTGCTGGCCGCCCGGCGCTGCGGCGCCCGCTGCGTGCTGGATGTGCACGAGCACTACCCCTCCCGCCTCGACACCCGGCTGCCGCGGCCGCTCCGGCCGCTGGCGCGCGCCGCGCTGCGCGGCCTGTGCCGGGTGGCGGCGGCGCGGGCCGATGCGGTGGTGGTGGCGAAGGACGGTCTGGACGCGGATTTCGGCGGCGCGGCGCGCTGCACCGCGGTGCGCAATTACGCCAGCCCGGTGCCGGTGGTGCCGCGCCGGCATCGCGCAGGGCCGCTGCGGCTGCTGCATCTCGGCGCGCTCGGCGCCGCGCGCGGTGCACTGCTGATGCCGGCGGTGCTGGCCCGGCTGCCGCAGGACACCACGCTGTGCCTGCTCGGCCGCTTCACCGATGGCAGCGAGAAGGCGTTCTACGCCCGCGCCCGGGCGCTCGGCGTCGAAGGCCGGATCGAGGCCCTGGGCTGGATGGCGCGCGAGGCCGCGCTGACGGGCGCGGCCGGTTGCGACATCGGCCTGGTGCTGTTCCAGCCGGGGGTGGAGAACCATCGGCTGGCGCTGCCGCACAAGCTGTTCGACTGCATGCTGGCCGGCCTGCCGGTGATCGTGCCCGATTTCGCCGAGGAGGTGCGGGAGGTGGTGCGCCAGGCCGGCTGCGGCCTGGCCGTGGATGTCGCCGACCCCGGCGCCATTGCCCGGGCGGTGCTGTCCCTGGCCGACCCGGCGCAGCGGGCGGCACTGGGGGCGCGCGGCCGGGCGGCGGCGCTCGGCCGCTTCGGCTGGTCGCCGGAGGCGGCGCGGCTGGTGCGGCTGTATCGCCGGCTGCTGGCCCCGGCGCCGGCCGCGGCGCCTTCCCTGCAGGAAGCGGTGCGGGCGCCGTGAGGAGCCGGCCTCAGCCGGTGACGGTGTAGCCTTCCGCGGCGATGGCCGCGGCCAGTTCCGCCCGGCTCAGCGTGGTCTCCGCCTGCACCGTGCCGGCGGCCAGATCCACCTGCACCGTCGCTGCCGGGTCCCGCGCCTGGATCGCGCCGGTGACGGCGCGGGCGCAATGGCCGCAGGTCATGCCCTTCACCTGCATCGCCTGGGTCATGGCTTCGGTCCCTCCAGCTCCGCCAGGATCGGACAATCCGGCCGGTCGTCGCCCTGGCAATGCTGCGCCAGGTGCCGCAGGCTGTCAGCCACCGCCTGCAGCGAGGCCGCCTTGGTCTCCAGCGCCGCCACATGCGCCAGCGCCAAGTCCTTCACGTCGCCGCTGGCGCGCGTCCGGTCGCGCCACAAGGCCAGCAGCCGGCGGATATCCTCCAGCGGGAAGGCCAGGTCGCGCGCATGGCGGATGAAGCGCAGCACCGCCACGTCCTGCGCGCCATAGGCGCGGTAGCCGTTCGGCCGGCGCTGCGCGTCGATCAGGCCGATCGCCTCGTAGTGCCGGATCATCTTGGCGGAGACGCCGGACTGTGCCGCCGCCTCGCCGATCGTCATGCCGCGGCTCATCGGCTGGCAGGCCGCCACCGGGCCAGCAGCAGGGCGTTGCCCAGGACCGATACCGAGGACAGTGCCATGGCTGCCCCCGCGAAGGGCGGGGAGAGCAGGCCGGCTGCCGCCAGGGGCAGGCCGAGAAGGTTGTACGCGAAGGCCCATGCCAGATTCTCCTGCAGCTTGCGGGTGGTTCGGCGGGTGATGTCGAGCGCGGCCGGCACCAGCGCCGGGTCGCCACGCATCAGGGTGATGCCGGCGGCCGCCATGGCGACCTCCGTGCCGGTGCCCATGGCGATGCCGAGATCGGCCGCGGCCAGCGCCGGCGCGTCGTTCACGCCATCGCCGACCATGGCGACCCGCGCCCCCTCGCGCCGCCAGGCCTCGATCGCGTCCAGCTTCTGTTGCGGCAGCACCTCCGCCGCCACGCGGTCGATGCCCAGCCTGGCGGCGGCGGCCTGCGCGGCCGGGGCGTTGTCGCCGCTGAGCATCGCCGTCTGCACCCCCATGGCGTGCAGCGCGGCGATGGCCCCGATGGCGCCGGGCTTCACCGCATCCTCGAAGGCGAACAGCGCCAGCACGGTGCCATCCCCTGGGCCATCCCCTGGGCCATCCCCTGGGCCCAGCAGCCAGGCCAGGCTGCGGCCCTGCGCGGCTTCCTGCGCCGCCAGCGCCGCCAGGGGGCCGGCATCGAGGCCCGATTCGGCCAGCAGCCGCGGGCTGCCGAGTGCCAGGCGGCGGCCTTCCACCCGGCCTTCCACGCCGCGGCCGGGCAGGGCGCGAAAGCCGGTGGCGGCGGTGGGCGTGCCGCCGAAGGCGCCCAGGACGGCGCGGGCCAGCGGATGCTCGCTGCCGGCCTGCAGCGCCGCGGCCAGCGCCAGCGCCGCCTCGGCCGCCACGCCCGCGGCGGGGTGCAGGGCGGCCAGGCGCGGCCGGCCTTCGGTCAGCGTGCCGGTCTTGTCGAAGGCGACGAGGGTGATGCGCTGGCCGCGCTCGATCGCCTCCGCGTCGCGCAGCAGGATTCCGGCGCGGGCGGCGGCGCCGGTGCCTGCCATGATCGCGGCGGGCGTCGCCAGCCCCAGCGCGCAGGGGCAGGCGATGACCAGCACCGCCACCGCATGCAGCAGCGCGTCCTGGAAGGCGGCGCCGGCCAGCAGCCAGCCGCCAAGGGTGGCCAGCGCCAGCACCACCACGACGGGCACGAAGATGGCGGCGACGCGGTCCACCAGCTTCTGCACCGGCGCGCGGCTGGCCTGGGCGGCGGCCACCAGCGCGGCGACGCGGGCCAGGGTGGTGTCGGCGCCGATGGCGGTGCCGCGCAGCACCAGCCGCCCGTCCAGCACCACCGTGCCGGTGGAAAGTCTCGCACCCGGGGCCTTTTCCACCGGCCGGCTCTCGCCGGTCAGCGCGCTTTCGTCGACCCCGGCCTCGCCCTGTTCGACCAGGCCATCCACCGGCACGGATTCGCCCGGGCGCAGCACGATGCGGTCGCCGACGGCCAGGCGCGCAGCCGGCACCTCCTCCTCCGACCCATCGGGCCGCAGGCGCCGGGCGGTGCGCGGCCGCAGGTCCAGCAGCGCCCGCAGCGCCGCCCCGGTGCCGCGACGGGCGCGCGCTTCCAGGTGCTTGCCGAGCAGGACGAACAGGATGACGACGACCGAGGCCTCGAAATACAGGCCATGCGCGTGCGCCCCGCCCTGCTGCAGCAGCAGGAACAGGGACAGCAGGAAGGCGGCGGAGGTGCCGATGGCCACCAGCAGGTCCATGTTGCCGGTGCCGGCGCGCAGCGCGGCCCAGGCGGCGCGGTAGAAGCGCGCCCCGAACCACAGCTGCACCGGCAGCGCCAGCGCCAGCTGCACCCAGCCATTCGGCATCCAGTCCTGGCCGAAGGGCATGCCGACCATGCCGACCAGGAAGGGCGCGGCCAGCAGCCCGGCCAGCGCCAGGTCGCGGCGCTGCCGCGCCAGCTTCGCCGCCGCCGCCTGTTCCTCTGCCGCGCCGGCCTCCGCGCCCTCCGCCACGGTGGGGGCGGCCATACGGTAGCCGGCGCGGTCCAGCGCGGCGGCCAGGGCGGCGTCCTCCACCGGCAGCAGCAATTCGAGCGTCGCCTGTTCGGAAGCGAGATTCACCGAGGCGCTCGCCACGCCTGGCACCGCCGCCAGCGCGCGTTCCACGCGGCCGGCGCAGCTGGCGCAGGTCATGCCCTCCACCCCGATGCTGCGGTGCCGGCGCGGCACGCTGTAGCCGGCCCTGGCCACCGCCTCGGCCAAGGCGGCCGGGTTGGCGGTGCCGATGACCTGCACCTGTTCCGAGGCAAGGTTCACCCTGGCCTGCTGCACCCCCGGCACCTGTGCCAGCGCGCGCTCCACCCGCCCGGCGCAGCTGGCGCAGGTCATGCCCTCGATCGGCATGATCAGCCCTGGCGGGCTGACGGGCAGGAGCCGCCCTGGCGGGCTGGTGAGCGGGGCCTCTGGCATCGTCGCTTGTGGTTCCATGCGGCGGAGATGGGGGTTGCCCCCATGGGAAGGTCAATCCCCGCAACCCGGAGACTGCCGGAAGGAAGCGATGCGGACATTGATCCACAGCAGGTTTCGCGGCGGGTGGCTTTTGTGGCGGGGCCGTTGACGGACGGCGGTGTCGGGCCGACATCGTCGCCGCCATGCGCACAACCCCCCGCCTGATCCTCGGCTTCCTCCTGCTGGCGCTGCCCCTGGGCGCGGCGCCGGGCCCTGCCTGGGCGCAGAACGCGCCGGCCGCCGGCGCGGCCCAGCCGGACCCGGCGGTGCCGGTGCGCATCGTCAACCGCACGGGGCAGCCGGCCACCGCCCTGCATGCGGTGCGCAGCGGCCGGCCGGACTGGGGCAGCAACCTGCTGAACCGCGGCCCGCTGCCGAATAACGCTGCCTTCGCCATGCGCCCCAGCGCCAGCGCCGGCTGCCACTTCGATATCCGCCTGGTGCTGCAGGATGGGCGGGAAAGCACGGCGCGGAACCAGGACATCTGCGGCACCCCGCGCGTGGAGCTTTCGGCCGCCGTCACCGTGGCGCCCGCCGCGTCCGTGGCCCAGGCACGGCCGAACACCGCGGCGCGGCGCGTCTCGACCGGCACCGGCTTCGTGGTGGCGGCCGATCGGGTCCTGACCAACCAGCATGTGGTGGATGGCTGCGACCGCATCCTGGCCCGCACGCCCGATGGCCGATGGCTGGCCGCGGTGCCGCCGGCGCAGGTGGACCGGGCGCTGGACCTGTCGATCCTGTCCATCCCCGGCAATCCGGGCCCGGCCCTGGCCTTCCGGGCCGGCCCGGCAGTGCGGCGGGGGGAAAGCGTGGTGGCCTACGGCTTCCCGCTGACCGGGCTGCTTTCCGCCGACCCGAAGCTGACCCGCGGCGAGATCAACGCACTCGGCGGGCTGCGCAACGACCAGAACAACTACCAGATCAGCGCCGAGGTCCAGCCCGGCAATTCCGGCGGCCCGCTGCTGGACATGCAGGGCCATGTGGTGGGCGTGGTGGTGGCGAAGCTGGACAGCCGCCGGGTGCAGAATGTGGACAATGTCAACTTCGCGGTGAAGGGGGAGGCCGCGCAGGCCTTCCTGCGCCGCGCCGGCCTGGCCTTCCGCACCGAGGCCAGCAGCGGTGCCGACCGCAGCGCCGCCGATGTGGGCGACATCGCCCACCGCTCCACCGTGCTGCTGCGCTGCGAGCGCTGACCGCGGGCCCTCCGCGCCTGTGACAGGGGCGGCGTCACCAAAGCATCACATGCTTCGGCTGCATGTTTCGACTATTCTGGAAACATGGATGCGACAGACGCTGCTGCGACCTTCACCGCTTTGGGCCAGGCGACGCGGCTCGATATCCTGCGCGCCCTGCTCGCCGCCGGGCCCAGCGGCCAGCCGGCGGGGGCGATCGCGGCGCAGTTGGCGGTGCCGCCTTCCACCCTGTCCTTCCATCTGCGGGCGCTGGAGCAGGCGGGCCTGGTCGCGGCCACCCGCCAGGGCCGCAGCCTGATCTACGCCGCGCAGTTCCTCCGCCTTCGCGAACTCGTCGCCTTCCTTGCCGAAACCTGTTGCGGCGGAGAGCCGGAGCGCTGCGGCGATCTCCACCGCCTTCTCCCGGAGCCCTTCCCCATGTCCAGCCCCATGCCGGTCTTCAACGTCCTGTTCCTCTGCACCCGCAATTCCGCCCGCTCCATCATGGGCGAGGCGATCCTGAGCCGGTTCGGCCAGGGCCGCTTCCACGCCTTCTCCGCCGGTTCCGACCCGGCCCAGGAAGGCCCGCTGCCGGAGGTGCTGGCCCAGCTCAGCGCCCTGGGCCATGATGTCGGTGCCCTGCGCTCCAAATCCTGGGACGTGTTCACCGGTCCGGACGCGCCGCGCATGGATTTCGTCATCGCGCTGTGCGACACGCTGGCCGGCCAGGCCTGCCCCGATTTCGGCGACACCACCATCACCGCCGCCTGGCCGCTGCCCGACCCGGCGAAGTTCATGGGCAACGCCGCGGAACGCGCGACGCTGCTGAACGAGCTCTATGCCGCGCTGAAGCGCCGGCTCGACATCTTCATGAGCCTGCCCTTCGCCTCGCTGGACCGCATGGCGCTGAAGGCGCGCATGGATGAGCTGGCGCAGCCGCATGCGGTGGCCCGCGCATGAGGGTCGGCATCAGCGGCATGGGCCGCATCGGCCGTCTGGCGCTGCGCGCGGCGATGGGCGCGGCGGAACGCCAGCCGGAGGACCCGCGCCGCGGCAACCGGCTGGAGGTGGTCCACCTCAACGAGATCAAGGGCGGCGCGGCGGCCTGCGCGCATCTGCTGGAATTCGACAGCGTGCAGGGCCGCTGGCGGGCGCCGATCGCGGCGGAGGGCGGCGAGGCGCTGCGCATCGGCGACCGGCGGCTGGGCTTTTCCGAACACGCGAAGCCGGCGGACATCCCCTGGGGCGATCTCGGCGTCGACCTGGTGCTGGAATGCACCGGCAAATTCCTCGACCCGGCGACGCTGGAAGGCCATCTGGCGCGGGGCGCGAAACGGGTGATCGTGGCGGCGCCGGTGAAGACGGGCGGCGTGCTGAACGTGGTGGTGGGGGTGAACGAACACCTCTACGACCCGGCCAGCCACCCGATCGTCACCGCGGCCTCCTGCACCACCAACTGCCTGGCCCCGGTGGTGAAGGTGGTGCACGAGGCGATCGGCATCCGCCACGGCCAGATCACCACCATCCACGATCCGACCAACACCAATGTCGTGGTGGATGCGCCGCACAAGGACCTGCGCCGGGCACGCTCCGCCATGCTGTCGCTGCAGCCGACCACGACGGGCAGCGCGACCGCCATCGCTTTGATCTACCCGGAGCTGAAGGGCAAGCTGAACGGCCATGCGGTGCGCGCCCCGGTGCTGAACGCCAGCCTCACCGACTGCGTCTTCGAGATGCGGCGTGAGACGACGGCGGCGGAGGTGAACGCGCTGTTCGCCGAGGCCGCGGCCGGGCCGCTGGCCGGCATCCTGGGCTATGAGGCGCGTCCGCTGGTCAGCGCGGATTATGCCCGGGATACCCGCAGCGCCATTGTCGACGCGCCCTCCACGCTGGTCACCGACGGCACGCTGCTGAAGGTCTATGCGTGGTACGACAACGAGATGGGCTATGCCTGCCGCATGGTGGACCTCGCCTGCCACATGGCCGAAGCCGGGATCTGAGCCGATGGGCAGCAGCACCACGCTGGCCGTTTCGTCCGGTACCCGCCACTATGCCATCGTCACCGCCGCCTATTGGGGCTTCACGCTGACCGATGGCGCGCTGCGGATGCTGGTGCTGCTGCACTTCTTCCGGCTGGGCTACAGCCCCTTCGCGCTGGCCTTCCTGTTCCTGCTGTATGAGGCGGCGGGTATCGGCGCGAACCTGATCGGCGGCTGGCTGGCGACGCGCTTCGGCATCGCGCGGATGCTGGCGGTGGGGTTGGCGACGCAGATCGCCGGCTTCCTGATGCTGTCCGCGCTCTCGCCGGGCTGGACCGCCGTGGCTTCCGTCGCCTGGGTGGTGGCGGCGCAGGGCGTCTGCGGCGTGGCCAAGGACCTGACCAAGACGGCCAGCAAATCCGCCATCAAGCTGACGGCGGGCGAGGCTTCCGGGCGGCTGTTCCGCTGGGTGGCCTTCTTCACCGGCAGCAAGAACGCGATGAAGGGCGTGGGCTTCTTCCTCGGCGGGCTGCTGCTGGATGTGGTGGGCTTCCGCGGCGCGCTCTGGGCCATGGCGGCGGGGCTGGCGCTGGTGCTGGCGGGCGTCCTGCTCGCCCTGCCGCCGCTGATGGGCAAGGCCCGGGCCTCGCGCACGGCGAAGGAGCTGTTCGGGAAGAGCCGCGGGGTGAACCTGCTGGCGGCGGCGCGGGTGTTCCTGTTCGGCGCGCGGGATGTGTGGTTCGTGGTCGGCCTGCCGGTGTTCCTCTATGCCGCGGGCTGGACCTTCACCATGGTGGGCGGCTTCCTGGCCCTGTGGACCATCGGCTACGGCGTGGTGCAGGCGGCCGCCCCCGCCCTGGTGCGACGCAGCGCGGATGGCCTCACGGCCGAGGTGCCGGCGGCGCGCCTCTGGTCGCTGGCCCTGGCCCTGGTGCCGCTGGCGCTGACCGCCGCCCTGCTGGCGGAGGTGCCGCGGCCGGACCTGGTGGTGGTGGTGGGGCTGGCGCTGTTCGGCTTCGTCTTCGCGGTGAATTCCTCCGTCCACTCCTACCTGGTGCTGGCCTATGCGGGGTCGGAGAAGGCGGCGGAGGATGTCGGCTTCTACTACGCCGCCAATGCCGCCGGGCGGTTCGGCGGCACGTTGCTCTCCGGCCTGCTGTACGGCTTCGGCGGGCTGTTCGCCTGCCTGGCCGGCTCGGCGCTGATGCTGCTGGCCTGCTGGGCCGTCACCCTGGCCCTGCCACTGCGGCGGGCATAGGCGGGATCACGGGCGCCGGCGCGCGGCATCCACGCTCCAGGGGCCGGCGCCGGCGGCGGCCAGGTACAGGAAGACGAAGCAGTACAGGATCGCCGCGTCGCCGCCATTGTTCACCGGGAAGGGGTCGCGCGGCGCATGCGCCAGCCAATAGGCGAAGGCCATGGTGCCGGAGGCGACGAAGGCCGCCGGGCGGGTGAACAGGCCGAGGGTGATCAGGCTGCCGGCCACCAGCTCGATCACGCCGGCGAACCAGGACAGGGAAAGCATCTCCGGCGCGCCGCCGCTGCCGGCGGGAAAGCCCAGCAGCTTCTGCGTGCCATGCGCCAGGAAGACCAGCCCGGCTGTGATCCGCAGCAGGGAGAGAAGCTGTGGCCCCCAGGACCGGGCGAGGGGAGAGGTGACGTTGGGGCTGTCGCTCGGCATGCAGGGGTTCCCGGCCGGGGCGGGATGCCCCGGATTTCGTCCCTGCAACGCCTGTGGTGCCAGTCGGTCGGGCTGCCTCGCGCAGCCGTGTTCAGGGGCGCGGCAGCCGGGTGCCGACCAGCGCATCCCGGGTGACGAGGCTGGCCAGGCGGTCCGCGTCCCACCCCTCCGTGCCGGCCGGACGTTCCGGCAGCACCATCCAGCGATAATCGGCGGTGCTGTCCACCACGCGGATCTGCGTGGCCTCCGGCAGGGTGGTGCCCCATTCGGCAAGCACGCCGCGCGGGTCGCGCACCGCGCGGGCGCGGTAGGCGGCGGATTTGTACCAATGCGGCGGATAGCCCAGCACGGCGCGCGGGTAGCAGGAGCACAGCGTGCAGACCACCAGGTGGTGCAGCCCCGGCCGGTCCTCCAGCACGCCGAGCGGCGGGGCGCCGGCCATCGAGACGCCCATCGCCTCCGCCGCCGCGCTGCCGTCCCGGCGCATCAGCGCCAGGTAGTCCGGGTCGGTCCAGGCGCGGGCCACCATGGCGGCGCCGATGCGCGGGTCGGCGCGGTCCGTGCGGGCGATCTGCGCTGCGATCTGGTCTTCCGTGACGATGCCGCGTGCGGCCAGTGCCGCGGTGAAGCGTTCCAGCAGCGCGATGCTGTCGGGGGAGGCGGCGTGGGCCATCAGGCGGCGGGCTCCAGCCAGTGTTCGTACAGCTCCACCAGCACCGTGTCCCCGGCCTGGCCCTCGTTCCACAGCGAGGGCTGGTCGAAGCGCACATGGTACAGTGGGATGCGCGCGGCGGGGCGGGCGAAGGCGAGGTCCTCGGGGTTGGGGAAGGCACCCAGCGGGCGTTCCACCGCGCCCTCCCGGCCGCGCAGGTAGTGCGGCGTGCGGATGTGGCAGGGGCCCCGGGTTTCCGGGAAATCCGCCTTCACCCGGATGCGGGCGCCCGGTTCGAAACGGGGTTCGGTCATGGCCGCAATTCCTCCGGCAACACCACGCCCTTTTCCGCCATCAGCCCGGTGATGGAGCGCAGCCAGCGCTCGTAATAGCCGATGGCGTGGTACTCGGCCTCCGGAATCGCCTCCACCCCGCGGCGCAGCTCGTCCACCGTCATCAGCCCGCGCTGGGCGAGCAGCTGGCGCAGCGCGTCCACGCGCTTGCCGAAATCATCCGGCGGCGCCTCGTCATCCGGCTCCACCGGGGTGCAGCGGAAGCGGGGGAGGCCGCCGATGTCGTGGGTGGCGGCCGGGGGGATGTCGGGCGTTGCGCCGGGCGGATCATCGGTCATGGCGGCAGCCTATTTGATCTCCTCCGCCGCGCCCACGCCCCAGATCTCGGCGCGGCGCAGAAAGCCGCGATGCCCGGCGACCTGCACCTCGCACCAGGGCGACTCCGCGCCGCATTCGCGGAGGCGGGCGATGACGCCGGGGCGCAGCCGGGCGACGGGGCTGGCCGCTTCCTCCGCCCGCCGCCGCAGCATCACCTCCGGCCCCGGGCCGGCCGGGCGCACCAGGGCGGTGCGGCGGCCCGCGAGGGTGGAGGAATGCACCCAGCCCTCCGCCCCGTCGGCATCGCGGATCCGGCGCCAGAGCTGGAATTCGCCGATGATCTGCACCGGCAGGTCGCGGCGCTGGAAGGTCCATTCGATCGGGTAGCTGGTCGAGGGTCCGACCCGCATGTTCACCTCGTCCGAGCGCAGCGCGGCGAAGCGCGGCAGCGGCATGCCGGTGACGGAGCCGGTGGAGGGGATCGGCGGCGGCGCCGGGCGCGGCGGCTCCGCCGGCCGGGCGGTGGCCACGGTGGCGGCCGTCGCGGCGGCAGCGGCCGTCGCGGC
>NZ_JAAVNE010000025.1 GCF_012103215.1 Falsiroseomonas selenitidurans | reverse complement strand
ACCGCCGCCTGCCCCGTGGGGCTGGCCGTGCCGCCGAGCGGCGAGGGCGCCACTTCCAGCGCCGCGCCGCGGGCGCGCACCAGCGGCCGGACCAGGGCGATGGCCTGGCGGTGCAGTGACTGGGCGGCGGCCAGCGCCTCGGCCGGCACCGCTTCCGGCCGCGCTTCCGCGGCCAGCAGCACGGCGCCGGCGGCGCGGGCCACCAGCCCCACGGCTTCGGCGTGCTGCCGCAGCGGCGCGGGAACGGCGCCGTCCAGCGCCATGCCGTCCACCCGCACCATTCGCCCGGCCTCCTCCATCTCCACCGTGCCGGGGTGGATCACGGCCAGGGCACGGGCGATCGGCCCGCCCAGCGCCAGCGGGTCCAGGTGCGGCACGGCACGGGCCAGGGCCAGCAGCGCCAGCGCCTGGCCAGCCAGGGTGGTGGCGCCGCGGCCGTTCTCCTGGAAGCAGCCATTGGATTTCTGCAGCGCCAGCAGGCGCCGCACCAGATTCTCGACCTGGCCGGCGCCCGCCGCGGGGCCGGAGCCGGCGCGCAGACGCGCCTCCGCCGCCAGCACCGCATGGGCCAGGTCCGGCAGGCTCGGCTGGCCCTGGGTGAGCGCCGCCATGTGCCGGTCCAGCCAGGCTTCCAGCGCCACCACCCGCGCCACCGGCAGCGGCACCCGGTAGGCGCCGCGTGCCGCCAGCAGGATCTGCGTCGCCACCGCGTTCAGCGCGGCGCCATCGGTCGGCAGCGGGTCCAGGTCCAGGCCCGCCACGCCGGGCTGGCCGGCGGCCCGCATCGCCACCTCCGCCGCCTCGGCCTGCGTGCCCGCCGCCAGCAGCCGGTCCTCCTGCACCACCAGCGTGGCGCCGGGCGCCAGGCTCGCCCCGCCATGCCGCAGGATCAGCCAATGCAGCGCGCCGGGCCGGGCGGCGATGGCCTTCACGCCGACCACGCCCGCCGGCGCGCCGGGGCGGATGTGCAGCGTCGGCGCGCCGGCCGGCCAGCCGGCGGCGCCGATTGCCAGGTGGCGCGCCGGGGTCGCTTCCGCCCAGGCGGCGACGCCGGCGGCCTGCGGCACGGGCTGGTCCTTCCAGGGGGCAGCCGGCCCGGCGCCCACGGCGACGCGACCCTCCGCTAGTTCCAGCCCGTTGCTGCCCAGCTGGTCCACCGCGGTGGTCAGCCGCAGGCGCTGGACCTTCTGCTTCGCGGCGACGAAGGTGACCGTCAGCCGCAGCAGCGGCGAGCCGGCCATGATCGCGTAGTCGTAGCGCAGCACACCGGCTTCCGCCTGGCGGGTACGCACCAGCCCGGCCTTGCCGGCGATGCGGCTTTCATGCCGCAGCACCACGCCCTCCCCCTGCCGCAGGATGGCGCAGTCGCGGATATTGTCCTCGACATCGACGGCGTTGCGATGCCGGCCGAGGCGGAATTCCACCAGATTGCCGGTGTGCAGCACCGGCGGCGCAGCGGCGCCGCGCAGCTGCTGGCGAACCATGCCGGCGGACAGGTCGCCGGTGAAGCGGTGGAAGGGCGTCAGGATTTCGAAATTGCGCGGGTCGTCGCGCAGCACCTCGATGCCGCCGGCCGCGGCGCGGCGGCAGGGCAGCGGCGCCTCCGCCATGGCCATGACGAAGTCCAGCACGCCATCGGCGAAGGCCGGATCGCCGTCCCGCACCTCCGGCTGCACCAGAAGCTCCGCCGCGCGGGCATTGGCGGGGGCGGCGCAGAAGCTGCCACCCTCGGCGCCCTCGGCTTCCGCCAGGGCGCGCAGCCGGCGCCCGCCCACCGTCACCTCCCGCAGCAGGGCGCCGCGGAGATGGGCGATCAGGCGGTCGCGGTCCGTCGCGTGCAGCAGGTTGCGCATGGGGTCGGCTCAGCCCTCCGGAAAGCCGGGGCAGGATACCTGCGCCGGGGGTGCCCCGTGAAGGGTGCGCGCCGCGAAGGGATGACCGGGCACCACGGCGCCCGGCCCGGCCTCAGAGACCCTTCGCCACTGCCGGCGGCCGGGGGTCGGCGGGCGCTTCTTCCGCCCTGCAAGGCGCAGGGCGCCGCCGATGCGGATGGCGTCGGCAAGACCGGCAGCGCCGCAAGGGCGGAAAAGCGCCACCGAACCGACCCGCCGGTGCTGTCAGACGGTCCCTCAGCGCCCCGTCATGATCCGCTCGACCAGCTGCTTCGCCGTCGGCACGAAGCCGTTCGAATAGAAGGGGTCGCTGGCGAAGCGGTAGGCGTTGTGGCCGGCGAACATCAGGTTGCGCTCCAGCGCCCCGTCATGCGCCACGTCCTGCAGCGTCTTCTGGATGCAGAAGCTGCGCGGATCGGCCTTCTTGCCGGTGGAGAAGTCCGGTTCGGTCTGCGCCCAGTTCGAGAAGCGGCAATGGCTGAGGCAGCCCATGCAGTCGATCTGGTCCTTCAGGATTTCCCGCGCATTCTCCGGGGTCACGAAGATCAGCGTGTTGTCCGGCGTGCGCATCGCCTCGGTGAAGCCCTCGGCCTCCCAGTGATGCACCCGGGCGCGGTCATGCGGCGTCAGGTAGACCAGACGCTTGCGCGGGCCCACGCCGAACTCGGCGATATGGTCGCCCACCGGTTCGCTGGTGAAGGCCACCTGACGCTCGTTGCGGTCTTCCAGCTCGCGCAGGAATTCGTTGCGGATGGCGCTGGAATAGAAGCCGGTGGGGGAGAAGGGCTGCAGCGAGACATCGCCCGGCTTCAGCGTCAGCAGGCGCTGCTTCCAGGCCTCGCTGATCGGGCTTTCCCGGGTCAGCAGCGGACGAGTGCCGAACTGGAAGGCGATCGGGCCGAGATCGGGGTTGTCGATCCAGTCCTCCCACTCCTCCAGCCACCAGACGCCGCCAGCCATGATGATCGGCACGTCGCCCAGGCCGAATTCGCGCATCTGCTGGCGCAGCTTCAGCACGCGGGGGAAGGGATCCTCCGGCCGCTTCGGGTCCTCGGAATTGGACAGGCCGTTATGGCCGCCGGCCAGCCAGGGGTCCTCATAGACCACGCCGCCCAGCCATTCCCGTGTCTTCGAATAGGCGCGCTTCCACAGCGCGGCGAAGGCGCGGGAGGAGGAGATGATCGGGTAGTAGTGCACCCCGTAGTCGCGGGCGATGTCCGCCAGGCGATAGGGCATGCCGGCGCCGCAGGTGATGCCGTGGATCAGGCCCCTGGCGCCTTCCAGCATGCCCCGCGCCACGCGTTCCGCCCCGCCCATCTCCCACAGGATGTTGGCGTGGATGCGGCCCTGGCCGCCGGCGCGTTCATGCGCTTCCTTCGCCTGGGCGATGCCGCCGGCGATGCCGTAGGCGACGAGTTCCTCATGCCGTTCGCGCCGCGTGCGGCCGGAATAGGTCTGGCGGATGAGGTTGCCCTCGGCGTCGTAGCTGTCGGCGTTCACCGCGGAAAAGGTGCCGACGCCGCCGCCGGATGCCCAGCCGCCGCAGGTCGCGCCGTTGGACACGGCAACGCCTTTGCCGCCTTCCACCAGCGGAAGAACCTCCACGCCACCCATGCGGATCGGGTTGATGGCCTTCAAGATATTCAGGCTCCGGTCACATTCTTGGACATGCGCTTGCCGTCCGGTCCATCGCATGTGACCGGAATATGGCGTTCCCGCTGCCGCAGGGGGAGGCCCCCCCCTGCGGTTTGCGGAAAAGGCCCGGGGATCAGTCCCCGGCGTTCTCGCGGCGCGGGCGGAAGCTGCGCTCGCCGTCGCGGCGCGGCGGGCGGTCGCCACGCGGGGCGCGTTCCCCGCCACCTTCGCCATCCTCGCGCGGGCGGCGGGCGCCGACCTGCTCGGAGATGTCGGCGCCGGTCGTCTGGTCGACCACGCGCATGGACAGCTTCACCTTGCCGCGGTCGTCGAAGCCGATGACCTTCACCTTCACCGCATCGCCGTCCTTGACCACGTCCGTGGTCTTCTGGACGCGCTCATTCTGCAGTTCGGAGATGTGGACCAGCCCGTCCTTGGCGCCGAGGAAGTTCACGAAGGCGCCGAATTCGGCCGTCTTCACCACCTTGCCGTTGTAGATCTTGCCGATCTCCGGCTCGGCGACGATGCCCATGATCCGGTCGATGGCCTTCTGGGCAGCCTCGATCGTCGTCGCCGCCACCTTGATGGTGCCGTCGTCGTCGATGTCGATCTTGGTGCCGGTCTGCTCCGTGATCTCGCGGATCACCTTGCCGCCGGAGCCGATCACATCGCGGATCTTGTCCTTGTTGATGTTGATGACCGTGATGCGGGGCGCGGTCGCGGCCACGTCGCCGCGGGCGCCGGACAGGCCCTTGGCCATCTCGCCCAGGATGTGCAGGCGGCCGTCCTTCGCCTGGCCGAGGGCGATCTTCATGATGTCGAAGGTGATGGACGTGATCTTGATGTCCATCTGCAGCGCGGTGATGCCCGCCTCGGACCCCGCCACCTTGAAGTCCATGTCGCCCAGGTGGTCTTCGTCACCCAGGATGTCGGACAGCACGGCGAAGCCGCGGTCTTCCTTGATCAGGCCCATGGCGATGCCGGCGCAGGGGCGCTTCAGCGGCGCACCGGCATCCATCAGCGCGAGCGAGGTGCCGCAGACGGTGGCCATGGAGGAGGAGCCGTTGGACTCCGTGATCTCCGACACGACGCGCATCGTGTAGGGGAACTTCTCCTTCTCCGGCAGCAGCGGATGCAGCGCGCGCCAAGCGAGCTTGCCGTGGCCGATCTCACGACGGCCCGGGCTGCCCATGCGGCCCGTCTCGTTCACCGAATAGGGAGGGAAGTTGTAGTGCAGCATGAAGTTCTCGCGGTACTCGCCCGCGAGGGCGTCGATGATCTGCTCATCCTGCCCGGTGCCCAGCGTTGCCACGCACAGCGCCTGCGTCTCGCCGCGGGTGAACAGGGCGGAGCCATGGGCGCGCGGCAGCACGCCGACCTCGGCCACGATCGGGCGCACGGTCTTGGTGTCGCGGCCATCGATGCGCATGCCGGTGTCGAGGATGGCGTTGCGGACCACATCCGCCTCCAGCTCCTTCAGCAGGCCCTTGGCGGCGCCGGCATCGAGGCCTTCGGCCTCCAGCGCGGCCAGAACCTGCTTCTTCACCGCGCCGACCTGCGCCTGCCGGGCCAGCTTCTCGATGGTCTTGTAGGCTTCGACCATCGGCGCGCGGCCGAGCTCGGCGATGCGGGTCTTCAGCGCCTTCACGCTGTCGGCTTCCTCGGGCAGCGCCCAGGGCTCCTTGGCGGCCACCTCGGCCAGCTCGATGATCCCCTGGATCACCGCCTGGAAGGATTTGTGGCCGAATTCCACGGCGCCGAGCATCACATCCTCGGACAGTTCCTGCGCTTCCGATTCCACCATCAGCACGCCCTCGGCGGTGCCGGCGACCATCAGGTCGAGCTGGGATTGCAGCAGCTGGGCGGCGGTCGGGTTCAGCACATAGCCGCCATCGATATAGGCGACGCGCGCGCCGGCGACCGGGCCGAAGAACGGAATGCCGGAGAGCGTCAGCGCGGCGGAGCAGCCGACCAGGGCCACCACATCCGGGTTGTTCTCCAGGTCATGCGACAGCACGGTCGCGACCACCTGGACCTCGTTGCGGAAGCCCTCCGGGAACAGCGGGCGCAGCGGGCGGTCGATGAGGCGGGAGACCAGGGTCTCGTTCTCGGAGGGCCGGCCCTCACGCTTGAAGAAGCCGCCCGGGATCTTGCCGGCGGCGAAGGCCTTCTCCTGGTAGTTCACCGTCAGCGGGAAGAAGTCCTGGCCCGGCTTCACGGAGCGGGCGCCGACCACGGTGCAGAGCACGATGGTGTCGCCGAGGCGGGCCATCACCGCGCCATCCGCCTGGCGGGCGATCTTGCCCGTCTCCAGCGTCAGCAGCTGGCCACCCCAGGAAATGTCCTTGCGGAAATACTTGTCGAACATGAAACGTCCTTCTTGGCGCCGCCGGATGCGACGCCACAGCGAAAGGCCACCCAGGCGCAGGGCGCGCAGGCGGCCGGAACGCGACGAAGGCGGAGGCCGGGAGGGTTCCGCGCCCGAGAGGACGCGGCGACTCGGGCGGCATGGGTCCCACCGCGGCCTTCCCCCTGGGGGGCACGACGCGATGGGGACGGCGCTGCAAGGAGGCCGCCCATGTGGCCGGAGGCGCCGTCATCGTCCCATCCGGGCACGGCTGGTCCGCAAGGCTTCCGCTGCCATCGCAGCGAAGGTCTTTCCCGCATCCGGGACCGACCCGCGCGGCCTATGGCACGCCAGGCCCCGAAAGGCCAGCGGAAAGGGGTTAATGCCAGGCCCCGTCCATGGTGACCGGTCACCGCCGCGATCACCGGCCTGGCTGCGCGCCACCGGGCCCGGCGGCCATCCGGCCGCTCGCCCGCCTTCGGCGGGCGCAGGTTCCGATCCAGCGGATCCGGGAAAAGGCGGTGTCAGGCGGCCCGTCAGCGGCGCTGCTGCTCGGCCTCCAGGAACCGGGGATCGTTGAAGTCGAACAGCCGGTCCGGCAGGGCGATCCCGGTCTGCACCTCGTACAGCGTCACCCGCGTCTCCCGCCCCTGGCTGTCCAGCACGGTCCATTGCCGCAATTCCAGCGGCTGCTCGCTGAAGGTCAGCGTCAGCAGCCCCTCCGCCCGCGCCCCGGTGCGGTGCAGCCCGACCCGGAAGAAGCCGGCCGAACGCTCCGTGCCCGTCACCGTGATATCCCCGGCCAGCCGGATCTCCGGCCGCAGCAGCAGGCCGAGCGGGGTGGAGGAGGCCGGCACGGCAGTCGGCTGGCGCAACTCCCGGTCATACATCAGCACCTGGCCGCCGGAGGCCACCAGCAGCAGCGGCTCCGGCGGGTCGTAATCGAAGCGCATGCGGCCGGGGCGGCTGATCAGCGCCGTGCCCTGGGCGGAAGCACCGTTCTGCGCCACCTGCAGGAAGCGCGCCCGCAGGGTGGTGAGGGCATTGAGATAGGCCTCCACCCGCGCCAGGCCCTCCCGGTCGATCCGGGCCTGCGCCGCCAGGGGGCGCGCCGCGGCGGCGCTGGCCAGGGCCAGGCCGGCAGCAGCAAGGAACCGGCGACGGGCGATCGGGGGCGTCAGGGCATCGGACATCGACTGGAGATGGTCCATCGGCCGCGTCGCGGAAAGCCCCCCGGCATCGCGCCACGGCTTAACCATGCTTCAATCCTCGGCGCGGCAGGATGAGACCAGCGCCACCGGCCAAGACAGCCGTTGCATCCCAAGAATCGGGTCCCGGCCCCCTTTCCCGTCGCGGAGCCTGAAGATGCCCTTCGATTTCGTCTCCCCCACCGCCGACCTGCCGATCGAGTCCGGCGCCATCCATGGCGTGCCGCGACATGAGCTGGTGGCGCATGCCATGACCCAGATCGCCCCCGGCCTGCGCATGGCGGTGGCGGAGATCGAGGTCTCCGGCGGCGGCCAGTTCGTGCATATGGGCATGGTGTTCGACCAGGTGGCCTGGCGCGCCGCCTGGCGCCGCCCGGGCCTGCCGGTGGCCAGCGGCAGCTTCCCGGTGTGGAATGGCGCGCCCGTCTGAGGCCGACGGCCGCCGACCGCGGCCGCCGCCCGGTCCTTCGCCTGAACCGGCCAGGCGGGTGCGCGCGCCTTCGCCAGCCTTGCCGCTTCGCATGGCGACTCGGGAAATGCGTTGGAACAAGAGGCTGGGGCCGCTTCACCGTCTTCGGTCCCGGTGAAACGGCTCTATGTCCCGCCCGGGCTTCGCCCTACCCTCCCGCCGCCCGAGCGGCAGGAGAGCCAGCATGTTCGAGACCGAAGCCACCCCCGAAGCGCGCATCGCCGGCGCCGCCGCGCTGCTGGCCGATATCCGCCGCGGCCGCCGGGCGCCCCTCGCCGGCCTGCCGGCCGGATTGCAGCCCGCCGACATTGCCGAGGCGACGGCGATTCAGGACGCCACCCTGGCGGCGCTGGGCTGGGGGATCGCCGGCTGGAAGGTGGGCCGCACCTTCGACCAGCCGATCGCCGCCCCCCTGCCGGCGCCCACCGTCGCGCCGCTCGGCACGGCGCCGTTGCACCTGCCGCTGGGCGCGGGCATGGAGCTGGAAGTGGCCTTCCGCCTGCGCCAGGGGCTGGACGCCGCGGCGCTGGCCGCGCTGCAGCCGGCCGATGTGCCCGGACTCGCCGACCTCGTCCTGCTGTTCGAATTCGTCGAGACCCGCTTCGCCGCCGACCATCCGGCCACGGATCTGGAGAAGCTGGCCGATTGCGTCTCCAACGGCAGCACCGTCTACGGCCCGGCCACCGGCGCCTGGGGCTGGGCGGATGCGGAAAGCCTGGCGATGCGCCTGGCGGTGGACGGGATCGAGGTGGCGCGCCACGAAGGCCCGCATCGCGCCATGCCGCTGGCGGAGCTGGTGGCCGCCTGGCGCGACCGCTGCCTGGCCAGCGGCCATGCACCCCAGGCCGGGGAGGTGGTGACGCTGGGCAGCCAGACCGGGCTGCTGCCGGTTCCCGCCGCCGGCGGCACGCTGCGCGGCGAGATGACCGGCCGCGGCAGCCTGGAATGCCGCATCCTGCCGCTCGGAAGCTGAGGGGAGGCTGACGGGCGGCCGAGGCCTCAGCCGGCTGGCGGGCCGTAGCCCGGGCGGGAAGGCAGGGGCCAGGCCTCGGCCTCCAGCCGATCCGCGGTGCCGGCGATCCGCACCGCAGCCAGCGGATGCCCCGCATCCAGCGCCTGCACGGCCAATGCCCGCAACGCCGCCAGGATCGACTCCAGCGACCCGGCGCCAGGCGCCTCGGTCTGCGGTGGCATCGGGGTTGGCTGGGGCGGGAGAGACATTGTCGCGAGAATGGACCGGCTGAGATTTCCGGGTAAAGCCGCACCCAGCGCCGCGTCGCCACGCCCCATCACAAGCGCGCGAGTCGAATCACCCTTGTCGTGGGGTGATTAGAACATATCATGAACGCACACCCACTTCCGGACCTGGCCCATGGAGCTGCTGCAGAAACTGGAGATCCTCGCCGATGCAGCGAAATACGACGCCTCCTGCGCCTCCTCCGGCACCACCCGGCGCAACAGCCTGTCCGGCGGCCTCGGCAGCACGGAGGGCAGCGGCATCTGCCACGCCTATGCGCCGGACGGGCGCTGCATCTCGCTGCTGAAGGTGCTGCTGACCAATGCCTGCGTCTTCGACTGCGCCTACTGCATCAACCGCGCCTCCTCCAACACGCCGCGCGCCCGCTTCACGGTGGAGGAGGTGGTCCAGCTGACGCTCGGCTTCTACCGCCGCAACGTGATCGAGGGGCTGTTCCTGTCCTCCGGCATCATCCGCTCCCCGGACTACACCATGGAACAGGTGGTGCGCGTGGCGCGCAGCCTGCGGGAGGAGCATGGCTTCCGCGGCTACATCCACCTCAAGACCATCCCGGACGCCGATCCGGGCCTGCTGGCGGAAGCCGGCCGGCATGCCGACCGCCTGTCCATCAACCTGGAACTGCCGACCGCGGCCGGGCTGGAAAGCCTGGCGCCGGAGAAGAGCCACCGCCGCATCCGCCACGCCATGGCCGGGCTGCGCCAGCAGATTGAGGGCGCGGAGGCGGCGCGGAAGGAAGCCCGCCGGGCACGGCCGGACCGCTTCGCCCCGGCCGGGCAGAGCACGCAGATGATCGTCGGCGCCGATGGCGCGGATGACGGCGCCATCCTGGGCACCGCGACCGATCTCTATGCCAGCTACCGCATGCGCCGCGTCTACTACTCGGCCTATTCGCCGATTCCGGAGGCCTCGCGCCTGCTGCCGCCCAGCCCGCCGCCGCTGGTGCGTGAACACCGGCTGTACCAGGCCGACTGGCTGCTGCGCTTCTACGGCTTCTCGCGGGAGGAGGTGATGGCCGGCGGCCAGGGCGGCATGCTGGACCTGGAACTGGACCCGAAGACCGCCTGGGCCCTGCAATCCCGCGCCAGCTTCCCCGTCGATGTGAACCGCGCGCCGCGGGAGGCGCTGCTGCGCGTGCCCGGGCTGGGGGCGAAGACGGTGGACCGCCTGCTCGCCGCCCGCCGCCACGCCACGCTGCGGGTGGCGGATCTCGCCCGGCTGCGCGTCAGCCTGCCCCGGGTGCTGCCCTTCGTGGTGCTGACCGACCATGTGCCGCGCGGGCTGGAGGCGGAGGGGCTGCGCCGCCGCCTGCTGCCCGCCACCGCCTTCGCCGCCTTGGCGAAGCCCCGCCAGATGGCGCTGTTCTGATGCCCGCGCCGCTGCTGCCGATGGCGCAGGGCTGGGCGCCGCCGCTGGGGGTCGTTGCCACCCTGCCCGGCCCCGCCGATTTCCCGGCCTGGCGGCAGGCCGCGCGCCGGCTTGTGGCGGCCGGCATCCCGCCGGAGCGCACGGAATGGGTTGTGGAGGGCGAATTGCCCGGCCTGCTGGCCGAGGCCCCGCCGCCGGAGGCGCCGGCCAAGCCCTTCAGCGTGCCGCGCGCCTTCCTCGACCAGGCCGAGATCGCCATCCGCCACAGCGACCCCGCCCGCTTCGCGCTGCTCTATGCGCTGCTGTGGCGCCTGGTGCAGGGGGAGCGCCACCTGATGCAGGCGGCGACCGACCCGGCGGTGATCCGCCTGGCGGCGCTGGCCAAGGCGGTGCGGCGGGATGCGCACAAGATGCACGCCTTCCTCCGCTTCCGGGAGGTGCAGGCGGCGGACGGGCCGCGCCACGTCGCCTGGTTCGAGCCCGACCACCATATCGAGGAGGCGGAGGCGGATTTCTTCCTCCGCCGCTTCGCCGCGCTGCGCTGGTCCATCGTCACGCCACGCCGCTCCGTCGCCTGGGACGGGCAGGCGCTGGCCTTCGGGCCGGGCGGGCGGCGGGCGGATGTGCCGCCGGACGATGCGATGGAGCCGCTGTGGCGCGCCTACTATGCCGCCATCTTCAACCCGGCCCGCCTCAAGCCCGCGGCCATGCGGGCCGAGATGCCCCGGAAGTATTGGCGCAACCTGCCGGAAGCCGCCGAGATTCCGCGCCTGATGGCGGAAGCCCCGCGGCGGGTGGCGGCGATGGTGGCGCAGGCGGCACCGAACCCGCGGCCGCAGGACCGGCGGCACCTGTCCCCCCACCCCGGCGCCACGCATCTTTCCCGGGCGATGGGCGTTGCCCCGGCCATGACCATGCCGATCGACGCCCATCCCGACCCCGAACGGGCCCTGGCCGCCCTGCGGGAGGAGCTGCTGGCCCGCCCCGACCTGCCGGATTTCGCCAGCCGCGCCACCCAGCCCGTGTTCGGGGAGGGACCGGTCGGCGCCGCCCTGTTCATCCTCGGCGAGCAGCCGGGGGATGAGGAGGATATCAGCGGCCGCCCCTTCGTCGGGCCCGCCGGGCGGCTGCTGGACCGCGCCTTGATCCAGGCCGGGCTGGACCGGGGACAGGCCTATGTCACCAACGCGGTGAAGCACTTCAAATTCACGCCCACCGGCAAGCGCCGCCTGCACCAGAGCCCGGATGCCGGCGACATCACCTACTACCGCCCCTTCCTGGCGCGCGAGATCGCGGCGGTGGCGCCGCGGCTGGTGGTGGCGATGGGCGCATCCGCCCTGCTGGCCGCGACGGGGCGGAAGTTGCCGGTGCTGAAGACGCGCGGGCAGGTGGTGCCGGGGCTGACCGGACCGCCGGTCTTCGCCACCATTCACCCCAGCTACATGCTGCGCCTGCCGGACCCGGACGCCCAGGCCGAGGCCTTCCAGGGCTTCGTCGCCGACCTGCTTGCGGCGCGGGGGCAGGCGGGGTAGCGCCGCCGAGGCCCGGCGTCGGAGGGGCAGGACGGTGAATCCGTCATGCGCCGGGTCTCAGTTGAGGCGCTGGCGCAGCTCCTCCAGCAGCCCGCGCACCCGCATGGCCTGCAGGCCTTCCGGCACCAGGCGCAGGAAGGTCTCGAGCGCGGCGATGGCGGCGCCGATGCGGTCCAGCCGCTGGTGCATCAGCCCGGCCTCGCGCCACAGCGGCGCGGCCTCGGGGGCGATCCGCAGCATGTCCTCGGTGCAGGCCACGGCGCCGGGCAGGTCGCCATCGCGCAGCCGGCGCACCTTGATGTTGTTCTGCAGGCGGAGCAGCACCGCGCGCTTGTCCATCGGCGCCAGGGCGGCGGGGCCAAGCTCCGCCTGTTCGCCGGCGAAGCGCTTCAGGGTGGCGCGCAGCTCCCGCGCATCCAGCGCCTTGCCGCCGGCGAAGACATCCACCACCACCTTGCCGCGCCCGGCCAGGGCCAGCAGGAAATGGCCGGGGAAATCCACCCCATGCGCCTCCCACCCCGCGGCCTCCGCCGCGTGCAGCCACAGGATGCCCAGCGCCACGGGCAGGCCGCGCCGGCGCAGCATCACGCGCAGCAGGTTGGCGTTTGCCAGGTCCTCATAGGTCTCGCCGTCGCCGCCATAGCCGAAGCGGCCCTGCAGCACCTCCGCCAGCACCGCGCGGCGCCGTTCCGCATCGCCGGCATCGGCCCGGCGGTCGGCGGCGGCGGCCTGAACCGCGTCCCGTGCCAGGCTGGTCAGGTGCTCCGCCCCCTGGCGCCAGTCGAGTTCCGGCGCGTCGATGCGGGCCAACTGCAGCGCTGCGGCGGCGATGTCGATCTCCGCATCGGGCAGGCTGCCGATCGCGGCCAGCGCCGCCCGCGCCTCCGCCACGCCCGGCGGCGGCGCCTCCTGGCCCGGATCGCCTGCGCCGGCCTCAGCCACGGTCAGCCGGCCGTGCGCGGCAGCATGTGGCCCAGCCGCCTTCCGCCGAAGATGTGGACATGGAAATGCGGCACCTCCTGCCCCGCATCCTCGCCCATGTTCGACAGGATGCGATAGCCCGTCGCCTCCAGGCCCAGGGTGCGGGCGACATGGCCGACGGCGCGCCAGAAGCCGGCGATCTCGGCATCGGAGGCATGGGCGGCGAAATCCGCCTGGCTGACATAGGCGCCCTTCGGGATCACCAGCACATGCACCGGGGCCTGCGGGTTGATGTCGTGGAAGGCCAGGGCGAAGGCGTCCTCATGCACCGCCTTGGCCGGGATCTCGCCGCGCAGGATGCGGGCGAAGATGTTCTGCGGGTCGTAGGGGGGCAGGCCGGTCACGCGCATCCATCTGGCTCCCGAGGCTCGGTCAGGCTCCCGTTTCTGGCGAGGCCGGGCCGCTGGCGCAAGCGCCGCGCGCGGCCACCGGCCGCCTCGGCATGGGGGAGGCAAGCGGGCCGGCGCAGGAATGCCCGTCGATGGCGCTCGGATCGTTCCCGCGATGGCGGCGCTTTCGCGCCTTCGCCCAGGAACGCTCAGGGCAGCTTGCTGGTGTTCGCCGCCCGCACCAGCGCCTTCGGCCGCGCCGCCTTTTCCGCAATGCCGGAGATGCCCTGGCGGCGGGCGAGTTCGGCCCAGACCTCGGCGGGCGCGATGCCGGCATCCACCCAGACCACCACCAGGTGATACAGCAGGTCGGCGCTTTCCAGCACCGTCGCCTGGCGGTTGCCCAGCGTCGCCTCGATGACGCATTCCACCGCCTCCTCGCCCAGCTTCTGCGCCACCTTGGGCGTGCCGCGCGACAGCAGGCGGGCGGAGTGGGAAGTGGCGGTGTCGCCGGCCTGGCGCCGCGACTCCACCGTCTGCCACAGCGTGTCAAGGACGGTGGCTTCCGCACCGTCCACCGCATAGGGCTGCAGGGCGCTGGCGCCGGCGCTCAGCGCGCGCGGGGCGCGCAGCATTTCGGGCGCCGGCAGGGTGGCGGGAAGCGGCAGGGCAGCGGCGACCTTGGCGGATTTGCGCTGTGCCTTGGCCGGCTTCGGCGGCTTGGCCTCGGCCGGCTTCGACCGCTTCGCCTCGGCCGCCTTGGACAGTTTGAGCTTCGGCTTCGGCAGCTTGGCCTTGGGGAGCTTCGGCTTGGCCGCCTTGGCCTTGGCGGCGCCGGCCGGCCCCTGCTTCACCGTCTTCGCCATCAGCCTGCCTCCGCCATCGGTCGCACCGGCAGGCCGGCGCCATCCAGCGCCGCCTTGGCCTCCGCGATCCGCATCTGTCCATAATGAAACACGCTTGCCGCCAGCAACCCGGTGGCGCCGGCGCGGGCGCCGTCGACGAAATGCGACGCCTCCCCCACCCCGCCGGAGGCGACGAGCGGCAGCCGCACCGCCGCCCGTACCGCGCGCAGCAGCGCCAGGTCGAAGCCCGCCCTTGTGCCGTCCCGGTCCATCGAGGTCAGCAGGATCTCCCCGGCGCCGCGCGCCTCGGCCTGCCGGCACCAGTCGATCGCGTCGATGCCGGTGCCGCGGCGGCCGCCATGGGTGAAGACCTCCCACCCCCCCTTGCCATCGCCCCGCGCATCGACGGCGACGACGATGGCCTGGCTGCCGAAGGCCTCCGCGCCGCGGGTCACCAGCGCCGGGTCGGCAACCGCCGAGGAATTGACCGAGATCTTGTCCGCGCCGGCCAGCAGCAGGCGCCGCATATCCTCCACGCTGCGCACGCCGCCGCCGACCGTCAGCGGGATGAACACCTGCGCCGCGGTGCGGGCGACGACATCGAGGATGGTGTCCCGCCCCTCATGGCTGGCGCCGATATCCAGGAAGGTGACCTCGTCCGCGCCTTCCCGGTCATAGAGCCGGGCCTGTTCCACCGGGTCCCCGGCATCGCGCAGTTCGAGGAAATTCACGCCCTTGACGACGCGGCCATCCTTCACGTCCAGGCAGGGAATCACACGCAGGGCCAGCACCGGCAGCACTCCGGAGGGGGACGGGGGACAAGATCCCGACATGTCGCTTGCCACGCCCACCAGCGGCGGCGGCGGCGCGGAGACGGTGATTGAGGCGTGGGGGCGCCGCGGTCAAGCCATGTTGATGCGGTGCAGCAGTTGCGCCAGCACCCAGGCGGCCAGGCCGAAGCCGAGCATCCCCTGCACGTCGCGGAGGTGCAGCAGGGTGCCAGGGCCGGTGGCGCCGGGCAGGCGCCCCTTGCGCCGCAGCAGCAGCAGGGCGATGCGGATGCCGAGCCAGGCGGCCAGCACGGCGCAGGCCGCCCAGGCCAGTTCCAGCGCCGTCGCCAGCACGGGGCTAGGGCATTTTCAAGCCTTGCGGCTTCGCAAGGCGACTCGGAAAATGCGTCGAAACAATGAGCTGGAGCCGCTTCACCGTCTTCGCCTGCGGTGAAACGGCTCTAGCCGGCGGCCAGCGCCAGCGCCGCCGCCGGGTCCACCCGGCCGTCATAAAGCGCGCGGCCCAGGATGGCACCGGCCACCACGCCTTCCGCCTGCAGCGCCACGATGTCCTCGATGGACGCCACGCCGCCCGAGGCGATGACCGGGATCGGCACGGCGCGCGCCAGTTCGGCCGTCGCCGCCAGGTTCACGCCCGTCAGCATGCCGTCGCGGGCGATGTCGGTGTAGATGATGGCGGCCGCGCCGCTGTCGGCGAAGGCACGGGCCAGCCCCACCGCGGTGGTGCCGCTGGTCTCCGCCCAGCCTTCCGTGGCCACGAAGCCGTCCCGCGCATCGATGCCGAGTGCCACGCGCCCCGGAAAGGCGCGGCAGGCGGCGCGGGCGAAATCCGGGTCCTTCACCGCCGCCGAGCCGAGGATGATGCGGGTGACGCCGGCCGCCAGCCAGGCCTCGGCGGTCGCCATGTCCCGGATGCCGCCGCCGAGCTGCACCGAAAGCCCCGGCACCGCGGCGATGATGGCCTGCACCGCGGCCACATTGGCCGGCCTGCCGGCGAAGGCACCGTCCAGATCCACCACATGCACCCAGGCGAAGCCGGCGGCGGCGAAATCCACCGCCTGCGCCGCCGGGTCGGCGTTGTAGAGGGTGGCCTGCGCCATGTCGCCGCGCTTGAGGCGCACCACCTGCCCGGCCTTCAGGTCGATGGCCGGATACAGCGTGAAACCCATGGGAGAATCCTCAGCGCAGGCCGATCAGGCTGTCCGTGCTGCGGCCCCGGCCCGGCTCCAGCAGCTTGTGGTAGAAGTGCCCGGCCACGGTGCGGCCGTCCACCCTTGCATAGGCGGGGTGGGTGCCCCAGCGGATGTAGCCAAGCCCCTCGAACAGCGCGATGGCGCTTTCCTGCGTCTCCCGCACGTCGAGGTTCAGCACGCGCAGGCCGATGCCGGCGGCGTGTTCCTCCACCCGGCGGATCAACTGCCGCGCCAGACCGAAGCCGCGCGCATAGGGGGCGATGTAGGCGTGGGTGACCTGCGCGGCGAAGGCCTGCGCCTCGTTGTTGCGCGGCGGGCGCACCAGCTGGGCGCTGCCCACCACGATGCCGTCGAGGCGCGCGATGAACAGCGTCCGGTCCGGCACCAGCAGCACGCCGCGGAAATGCCGCGCCAGCGCGGCGCGGTCCTGGCTCTGCACCCAGCCGAAGCCGCCGCCATCGATGATCGCCGCGTTCGTCGCCTCGCACAGTTCGGCCAGGTCGTGCGGCGAAATGGCGGTGATGAGTTCCACCCCCATGTCGTGGGTGCCGGCGCGCAGCGTGCTCATGGCGTCCAGGCCAGGAAATTCGCCAGGATGCGCAGCCCGACGCGGCTGCTTTTCTCCACATGGAACTGGGTGCCGGCCACATTGTCCCGCCCGACGATGGCGGCCACGGCGCCACCATAGTCGGTGCTGGCCAGAAGCTGGCCCGCCCGGCCATCGGCCAGGGCATAGGAATGCACGAAATAGGCGTGCTGCCCGGGCTCGATCCCCGCCAGCAGCGGATGCGTCGGCTGCGCCAGGTCCAGCCCGTTCCAGCCCATCTGCGGCAGCGGCAGGGCGGCGCCGGCGGCATCGCGCGGGTCCATCGGCGCGATCTCGCCCTCGATCCAGCCGAGGCCCGGCGTCACGCCATGCTCCAGCCCGCGCTGCGCCATCAGCTGCATGCCGACGCAGATGCCGAGGAAGGGCTTCTTCGAATCGATCACCGAAGATTGCAGTGCGGCTACCATGCCGGGCAGGGCATCCAGGCCGCGGCGGCAGGCGGCGAAGGCGCCCTGACCGGGCAGCACGATACGGTCCGCCGCCCGCACATCGGCGGCCTCGGTGGTCACGGCGACCTCCGCCGGCCGGCCGGATTCGGCCACCACCCGTTCCAGCGCCCGCAGCACGGAGGCGAGGTTGCCCGAGCCGGGATCAACGATGGCGATCTTCATGGCGCCGCCCGCACCAGGTCGGGCCGCTGCTGCACCAGGCGGAACCAGGCGATTTCCTCATCCGGTGCCGCCACCACCCCTGCCAGCGGCCGTCCCTGGCGGGCAAGCCGGGCGCGCAGCCGGTCCCGCGCCTCGAAGCCCGCCAGGAGATGCAGCGCCAGCAGCGCCGCGCCATCGAGGGGGTCCGGCAGCAGCAGGGCGATGGCCAGGGTCAGCGCCAGGAAGCCCAGCGCCTCCCACCACAGGCGGTGCCACAGCAGCCAGAGGACGCCCAGCAGGAAGGCGGCCAGGGCAAAGCCCTCGCGCACCAGGACCGGCGGGCGGGCCTTGGGTTCGGGCCACCCTTCCGGCCCCCCGCTGGGCGGGGGCGGTTCGGCATGGACGGTGAAGAGCCGCATCTCAGCCCTCCAGAGAGCCTTTGGTGGACGGGATGACCCCGGCAGTCCGCGGGTCCATCTCCACCGCCATCCGCAGCGCGCGGGCGACGGCCTTGAAGCACGCTTCGGCAACATGGTGCGCGTTGGTGCCGGCTTTCAACGTCACATGCAGGGTGATGCCGGCATTGAAGGCGAAGGCGCGGAAGAATTCCTCCACCAGCTCGGTGTCGAAGCTGCCGATCTTGGGGCGCTGGAAGGCGACGTCCCAGGCCAGGAAGGGGCGGCCGGAGATGTCGAGTGCGGCCTCCGCCAGCGCCTCGTCCATCGGCAGCAGGCTTTGGCCGTAGCGCCGGATCCCGCGCTTGTCGCCCAGCGCCTGGCGCAGCGCCTGGCCGAGCACGATGCCCACATCCTCCACCGTGTGGTGGTCGTCGATATGCAGGTCGCCCTTCGCCGCCGCCGCCAGGTCCATCAGGGAATGGCGGGCGAGCGCGGTCAGCATGTGGTCGAAGAAGCCGACCCCGGTCGCCACCTCCGCTCGGCCGGACCCATCCAGGTCCAGCGTCAGGCGGATATCGGTTTCCGAGGTGGCGCGGGCGATGGTGGCGCGCCGCGCGATATTCCCGTTCTGGTTGAGTTGCCCGTCCATGGGCGCCGGTTTACGCCGCGGGGCGCCGGTTGGCGAGGGGGATCGGCCGCGCCACGGGGCGAGTGTTGTCGCAGGCGGGTCGCGGTGCCACATGCGCGGTCACCATGATATCCCCCACTCCCCACGATCCCCTCGGCTGGCACGGCACAACCATCCTCTGCGTCCGCAAGGATGGCCGGGTTGCCATGGCCGGCGATGGCCAGGTCTCGCTTGGCCAGACCGTCGTCAAGGGCAATGCCCGCAAGGTCCGCCGCATCGCCCAGGGCCGTGTCCTGGCCGGCTTCGCCGGCGCCACGGCCGATGCCTTCACCCTGCTGGAACGGCTGGAAGCCAAGCTGGAACGCTTCCCGGACCAGCTGGAACGCGCCTGCGTCGAGCTTGCCAAGGATTGGCGCACGGACCGCTACCTGCGGCGGCTGGAGGCGCTGCTGGCGGTGGCCGACGGCAAGCGCAGCCTGCTGCTGACCGGCCAGGGCGATGTGCTGGAACCGGAGGACGCCATCATCGGCATCGGCTCCGGCGGCAATTTCGCCCTGGCCGCGGCGCGGGCGCTGCTGCCGGTGGACGGGCTGTCGGCCGAGGAGATCGCGCGGCGGTCCATGGCGATCGCGGCCGGCATCTGCGTCTACACCAATGGCAACATCGTGCTCGAAGTGATCGAATCGTGACGGAAACGGTAAACCTGTCCCCCCGGGAGATCGTCTCGGAGCTGGACCGCCACATCGTCGGCCAGAAGGACGCCAAGCGCGCGGTCGCCATCGCGCTGCGCAACCGCTGGCGGCGCCAGCAGCTTCCCAGCGGCTTGCGGGAGGAGGTGGTGCCGAAGAACATCCTGATGATCGGCCCGACCGGCTGCGGCAAGACCGAGATCGCCCGCCGCCTGGCGCGCCTGGCCAACGCCCCCTTCCTGAAGGTGGAGGCCACGAAGTTCACCGAGGTCGGCTATGTCGGCCGCGACGTCGAAAGCATCATCCGGGATCTGATCGAGGTTTCGATCACGCAAACCCGGGAAAACTCCCGCAAGGCGGTGCAGGCGAAGGCCGAGCTGAATGCGGAGGAAAGGCTGGTCAGCGCCCTGGTGGGCGAGGGTGCCGCCGGCGAAACCCGCCAGAAGTTCCGCCGCATGCTGCGCGACGGCAGCCTGGAGACGCGGGAGATCGAGGTGCAGGTGGCGGAGCAGGCCGCCCCCATCGGCATGATGGACATGCCCGGCATGCCGCCGCAGATGGGCAACATGCAGGAGATGCTGGGCAAGATGTTCGGCGGCCGCACCAAGCCGCGCCGGATGCAGGTGGCCGAGGCCCGCCAGCACCTGGTGAAGGACGAGGCCGACAAGCTGCTGGACCAGGAGGCGCTGAACCGCGAGGCGATCGCCAATGCCGAGAACAACGGCATCGTCTTCATCGACGAGATCGACAAGGTCTGCGCCCGCACCGGCGAGGGCGGCGTGCGCGGCGGCGACGTCTCCCGCGAGGGCGTGCAGCGGGACCTGCTGCCGCTGATCGAGGGCACGACCGTCACCACCAAGCATGGGCCGGTGAAGACCGACCACATCCTGTTCATCACCTCCGGCGCCTTCCACCAGGCCAAGCCCAGCGACCTGCTGCCCGAATTGCAGGGCCGCCTGCCGATCCGCGTGGAACTCTCCGCCCTGACGCGCGAGGATTTCCGGCGGATCCTGACCGAGCCCGAGCATTCGCTGGTGAAGCAGTATATCGCGCTGCTGGGGACGGAGGGTGTCACGCTCGACATCACCGAGGGCGCGACGGACGCGATCGCGGACCTCGCCGCCGAGATCAATGCGACGGTGGAAAACATTGGCGCACGGCGTCTGGCGACGGTGATGGAACGGCTGCTGGACGAGATCTCCTTCACCGCCTCCGACCGGGGCGGGGAGAGTATTTCGGTGGATGCCGAGCTGGTGCGCAGCCGGGTGGGGCCGCTGGCGGGGAATGCGGATCTGTCGAAGTTCATCCTGTAGGGCCAAATGCCATGGACGTTGGAAAATCCAACGGTTATAACTTCTGTTGACACGCCAACTCTACTGGCGAACGATGGAGGCATGCATGGCAACCCTCAAGCTGCGGGCGATCGGCAATTCGGTCGGCGTCGTCCTGCCGAAGGACGTGCTCTCGAAGCTCGACCTTCGGGAGGGCGACACGCTGCACATGGTGGACAGCCCGGACGGCATTCGCTTGAAGCGTGCCGATCCGGAGTTCGAAAGGCAGATGGAAGAAGCCCGGGCGGTGATGCGCCGCCGGCGTGCGGTGTTGCGCGAACTCGCCAAGTGATGGCGTTCAGGTGATGGCCGACATCACCTGGATCGCCTTGGATGTCGCCCTGGCCATCCATGAAGAACAGATTTCCGAACATGGCGGCGGCGAAGGCATGCGGGACCGCGGCCTGCTCGAGAGCGCGCTTGCCCGACCATTGAACCTGGCAAGCTATGAAGCTGCAGACCTTCCCGCCCTGGCTGCGGCGCGGGGTTGCGGCATCGCCCGCAACCATCCCTTCATCGATGGCAACAAGCGCACGGCCTTTGTGGCGGTCGAGACCTTCCTCGGGCTGAACGGTCTCGACCTCACCGCCGACGACGCAAACTGCGTCCTCACCATGTTGTCAGTCGCAACAGGGGAAATGTCCGAAAGTGAATTCGCCCTCTGGCTGCGGGCCCATACCCAAGCGCGCCCCTGACACCCCATATCTCCTGCCATGTCCCTCACCATCGCCCCGCCCCCGCCCGACATCCTGCCCGAGGCCGCCCGCGCCGAACTGGCCCGCGCCGTGGCGCAGCTTGAGGATGTGTCGCTCGCCGCGCGCTTCTCGGCCGCCATCGGCACGCCGATCGAGGCGCTGAAGAACCGGCTGCCCGGGCCGGCGCAGGCGATGCTGGATGGCGCGGTGAAGCGGGCGCTGTCCTCGGCCATGCAGGCGGCGCTGCGCGCGCAGCCCTCGGCCAACCCCACCCCGCTGCCGGCGGCCTGGTTCCACCGCGGGCTGGCGGCCGCGGCCGGGGCCGCGGGCGGCGCCTTCGGCCTGCCCGGCACGCTGATGGAACTGCCGGTCTCCACCACCCTGCTGCTGCGCCAGATCGCCGCGGTGGCGGAAGCGAATGGGGAGGCGCTGGGCGACCCGCTGATTGCCGCAGAATGCCTGAAGGTCTTCGCCATCGGTGGCCGCGACACGCGCGACGACGCCGCGGAATCCGGCTATTTCGCCGTGCGGCTGGCCCTGGCGGAGGCGCTGAAGGGCGTCACCACCAAGGGGCTGGTGGGCGGCCTGCTGCCCGGCTTCCTCGGCACCATCGCCGGCCGCTTCGGCGGGCCGGTGGCACTGAAGCTGTCGGCGCAGGCCGCGCCGGTGATCGGCGCAGCGGCCGGCGCCGCGGTGAACATCGCCTTTCTGGAGCATTTCCGCGGTGTCGCGGAGGGCCATTTCACCGTCCGCCGCCTGGAACGCCGGCATGGCGCGGTGGCGGTGAGGGCGGCCTATGAGGATCTCGCCCGGCTGCGCGACGCCCGCTTCACGGGCTGAGACCAGGTCGCGGTGATCGCGGCCGATCACCGCCGCAGACGCCGGCATCCGCCCACCAGGCGCGGCGGCCATCCGTCCGCTCGTCCGCCTTCGGCGGGCGCGGTTTCCAGGCGACGCCTGGGCTGACAGGACTCCGGCGCCGCGCCACTCTGTGCCGCATGCCATCAAGCGCCGCCATTCGGGGAGCAGGCCAGGCGCTGGGGGCGCCGGCGCTGGCCATGGGTGCCACCTTCCTGGCCTTCGGCGCCGCGGTGGCGGAAGCCGGGCTGGCGCTGGGCTGGGCGCTGGCCTGCACGGGCGCGGTCTATGGCATGGCCGGGCAGCTCGTGCTGCTGCAGGTGACCGCGACGGGCGGCGCCGCCCTGCCGGCCACCATCGCGGCAACGGCGGCCAATGCGCGCTTCCTGCCCATGGCGGTGGCCATCGCCCCGCTGCTCGGCCGGCGGCGGCTGCGCTGGCTGGCCCTGCCCTTCATCGCCATCACCCCCTGGGCCGCCGGCATGCGCGCCATGCCCGCCTTGCCGGACGCCAGGCGCCTGCCCTGGTTCCTGGGCTTCGCCCTGGCCTCCTGGTGCGTCGCGATGGCGGCCACCGCGGCCGGGCATCTGGCGGCGCCGGCGCTGCCGGTGGCGTTCCGGGCGGCGCTGCTGTTCGCCAACCCGCTGTATTTCGCCCTGCTGCTGGCCGCCGATGCGGGCAGGCCCGGCGTTGCGCCCGCGCTGATCGCCGGTGTGCTGGCGGCGCCGCTGGCCTGGGGGATCGGCGGCGCCTGGGGGCTGCCGGCGGCCGGGCTGCTGGGCGGCACGCTCGCCTTCCTGCTGCGAAGGCACTGGCCGGGGCGGCCGCGATGACCCAGGCAGACCTCGCCCTGGGCCTGACGGTGCTGGTCGGCCTGCTGCTGCGCGGCGCCGGGCTGCTGCTGGGCGGCGCGCTGCGGCCGGACCACCCGGCCATTGCCTGGGCCTCGACCGTCTCCGTCGCCACGCTGGCAGCCTTCGTCACCCTGGCCATTGCCGCGCCGTCCGGGCTGCTGGCGACGGTGCCGCTGGCGGCGCGCCTGGCCGGCTTGGCCGGCGGCGCGCTGGCCTGGCGGGCCTTCGGCTCCCGGCTGCTGCCGGCGATGCTGGGCGGGCTGGCGACGCTGCTGCTCGCGCGGCTCGCCACGGGTTGATGGCGCGTGGGCTCCGATTATGCCCAGGATGCAGGCGGCGACGCAGAAGGTGCCGAAGGCATGGTGCGGCGGGGCCCCGGCGCGAGGATCGGCCTGGACTTCGGATCCCATGCCGGGCGGGAACGCGGCCGGCTGGCGATGGAGAATTTCGGCATCGCCTTCTTCGAGACCGACCTGACGACGGGCCTGGCGGAGATCAGCCCCAACGCCTTCACCATGTTCGGCCTGCCACCGCCGCCCCGCATGCCGGTGGACCGCACCCCCTTCTGGGAGTGCTACCACCCGGACGACAAGGCCGCCGCCCGCGCCACCTTCGAGGCCGATCTGCGCGGCGAGCGGGGCCGCGACACCTATTGCGAGCGCGTGCGCATCATCCGCCAGACCGATCGCGCGATCCGCTGCATCGAATTCCTCGGCCGCATGTTCGGCCCGCCCGGCGCCCGCACCCACATCGTCGGCATGCTGCGCGACGTGACCGAGGCGGTGGAGGCGGAGGAGCGCCAGGCCCTGCTGGCGCGGGAGGTCAATCATCGCGCCAACAACACCCTGTCCGTGGTGCAATCCCTGGTGCGCCTGACCCAGGCGGATGACCTGCCGGATTACCGCCACCGGCTGGAGGCACGCATCCTCTCCCTGGCCCGCACCCACAGCCTGCTGGACCAGGCCGGCCAGGGGCCGACGCCGCTGGCGGCCCTGATCGGGTCGGAGCTGGCCGCCTATGCGGACCACCTTTGCCTGGCGCTGGACCGGGTGCCGGACCTGGCGCCGGCCGCGGTCCAGCCGGTGGCGATGCTGCTGCACGAGCTCGCCACCAACGCCGCCAAGCACGGCGCCTTCCGCAACCCGCAGGGCTGCGTGCGGATCGCCGCGCGGGCGGCGGACGGGCAGGTGGCGCTGCATTGGGCGGAACAGGGCGGGCCGCCTCTGGCCGGCCCGCCATTGCGCCGCGGCACCGGCATGGCGGTGGTGCAGTCGCAGATCCGCCGGCTGGGCGGCACGCTGGTGCTGGACTGGGCGGCCGCCGGCCTGGAAGCCCGGGTGCGGATCCCGCTGGCGCGCTGGGCGCCGTGACCTGCCGGATTCAGGCCCTGTCCCTGTGAGGTGAATCCGCGCCCGCCGCGGGCGGGCAGGCGGGCGAATGGCGGCCGCGCCCGTTGGCGCGCAGCCAGGCCGGCGGATGCCGGCGACGGCGATTGAGGCGGTGATCCTTCACGATCACCAGGATCTTGCCCTCAGGCACCGAAGCCGTAGAGCCGGGCCGGATTGTCCACCAGGATGGCGCGGCGCTGCGCTTCGTCCGGCGCCCAACCGGCCAGCAGGTCCAGCAGCGCCGCATCGTCCGGGATGGCCTGGGCGTTCGGGTGCGGCCAGTTGGTGCCCCACAGCATCTGCGCCGGCGCCGCCGCCACCAGCGCCCGCGCCAGCGGCCCGACGCGGGCCGGGTCCGCCTGGTCCAGGCTGTAGGGGGAGGACAGCTTCACCCAGCCGCGCCCGGCTTCCAGAAGCTCCGTCACCACCGCCCAGGCGGGGTGCAAGGCCCAGTCGGCCAGGGGAAGCTGGGCGAAATGGTCGAAAACGATGGGGCAGGGTGCGGCCCGCAGCACCCCGGCCAGCGCCGCGATGGTCTCCGCCGAGGCGAAGATCTGCAGGTGCCAGCCGAGCTCCGCCATCCGCCCGGCCAGCGGCGCGACATCGGCCGGCGTCAACGGCACGCCCTGCACCAGGTTGGCCCGCGCCCCCACCACGCCGGCCTGCGCCATGGCCCGCAGCGCCGCCAGCGGCGCATCCGGCCGCACCACCGCCACCATCCGCGCCCGCGCCGGCCCGGCCCGCTCCAGCGCCGCCAGGTGCAGGCGGTTGTCGACGCCATAGGTGGAAGGCTGCACCAGCACATGCCGCTGCACGCCAAGGCGCGCCAGCAGCAGCCCGTGCTCGGCCAGCGTGGCGGTGCCATGCGGCCGCGCGCCCGGCGCCACCGGCCAGTCGCCGTCATAGACATGGTGATGGCAATCGACCGCCCCTGGCGGGACCGCCAGAAGGGGGGGTGCCGTGCCGGCGGTGAAGGGGATTTCCGTCTGGGGATGCATGGCGCGTATGATAGAGGCCAAGAACCAAGGGAAGCGAGACACCGTGCTACGGGTTTTCCTCACACACACGCCGGAAATGCGTGGCGGCTACTATGCCGAGACGCCGCTCGCCGCCCTGCGCCAGGTGGCGGAGGTGACGCTGCATGAGGGCGCCCTGCCGCTGTCCGGCGCCGCCCTGGCCGCGGCCGCCGCCGGCTGCCACTGCATCGTGGCCGACCGCGCCACCCCCGGCACGGCGGAGACCTTCGCGGCCGCGTCCGGCCTGCTGGCCTTCCTGCGGGTGGCGGTCGACATCTCCACCATCGACGTGCCGGCCGCCTCCGCCGCCGGGGTGCTGGTGACGCAGGCAACGCCCGGCTTCGTGGACAGCGTCGCGGAACTCGCCATCGGCATGATGATCGACCTGGCGCGCGGCGTCTCGCCGCTGGCCGGCGCCTATCATGCCGGCAGCCCGCCCGGCTCGCGCATGGGCACGCAATTGTCGGGCAAGACGCTGGGGCTGATCGGCTGGGGCCGAATCGCAAGGCGGCTGGCGGAGCTGGCCCAGGCCTTCCGCATGCACATCCTCGTGCACGACCCCTACAACCCGCCGGACCAGCCGGGCGTCACCGCCGCCAGCCTGGACCGGCTGCTGGCGGAGGCGGATTTCCTGGTGCCGCTGGCGGTCTCCACGCCGGAGACGCGGCACATCGTGGGCACGACCGCCTTCGCCGCCCTGAAGCCCGGCGCCTTGCTGGTCAACCTGTCGCGCGGCGAGCTGGTGGACGAAGCCGCCCTGGCCGCCGCGCTGGACAGCGGCCGGCTGCGCGGCGCGGCCATGGATGTGGGCAGCGCGCCGGACCAGCGGCCGGACCCGGCGCTGGCGGCACGGCCGAACGTGGTCGCCACGCCGCATATCGGCGGGTTGACGCCGGAAGCGGCGGAACACCAGGCGATGGACACGGTGCGCCAGGTGGCCGCCCTGGCCCGCGGCGAGATGCCGCCCGGCGCGGTGAACCCGGACGCGGCGCTGCGGCTGCGCCGGCACTGGCAGGGGGCTGCGTGACGCTGCGGCGCATTCGGCCCTCGCCCGGGCGGCAGACCATCGCCGACCTGTCCTGGGCCTCCCTGCGCGTGCCGCGCTGCACCCTGACCGCCCGGCTGCGCATCCCGCGCGCCCTGGCCGGCCGCACCGCGCTGCCGGCGCCGCGGCCGCCCTGGACCGTGCTGTTCACCAAGGCCTTTGCCCTGGTGGCGGAGGACCAGCCCTCGCTGCGCCGCCTGCACGCCACCCTGCCCTCGCCGCGGCTGCTGGAAGCCCCCCATGCGGTGGGCTGCGTGGTGCTGGAACGGCTGCACCAGGGCGTGGCGACGCTGGCGCTGGCCCGCTTCACGGAACCCCATGCCACGCCCATTCCGGTGCTGGCGCAGCAGCTGCACCATGCGAAGACGGCGCCGCCCGGCGCCAGCCGGTCCTTCCACCGGCTGCTGCGCTTCGCCCGCCTGCCCTGGCCGCTGCGCCGGCTGATGCTGCGCTTCGCCCTGGCCACGGCCGCACCGCTGCTGCGCTATGGCGGCACCTTCGCCATCTCCGCCCTCGGGCGGCGGGAAGCGGCGATCGTGGACAGCGTCTCGGTGCTGCCCTGCTTCCTGTCCTATGGCCCGATCGACGCCGATGGCGGGGTGGCGGTGTTCCTGTCCTTCGACCACCGGGTGATGGACGGCGCCGATGGCGCGGCGGCGCTGGAGGGGCTGGAGGCGGCGATGGAGAGCCTGGTGGCGGATGAACTGGCGGCGCTGGCGGCGACGCCGCGCCTCATGCCGGCCGCATGAGCCCGGCGCGGATCCAGACCGCCATCGCCAGCACCCCGGCGCCGGCCAGCAGGAAGGCCACGGTGTAGCCGGCGGCGACGATCACGCTGCCGAACACCACCGAGCCCAGGCTCTGGCCCAGGAACAGCGCCATGGCGAAGGCGGCCACCGCGGTGCCGCGGGCCTCCGGCAGCGCCTCTGTCGCGCGGGCCTGCAGCACGCCATGCAGCATGAAGAACAGCAGGCCGACGCTGCATTGCGCCACCGCCACCATCCACCAGGCCGGCGCCAGGGCGAAGACGGACAGGGCCAGCGCCAGGCCGGCACCGCCCCACAGCACCATCCGCCGCTCCCCCAGCCGGGCCGCCAGCCAGCCCGCCTTCTGGGTATAGGCGAAGGAGCCGAGCGCGAAGCTGGCCACCACCAGCCCGGCCTCCGCCGCGCCCAGCCCGAAGCGCTGGATCAGCAGGCTGGCCAGGAAGGGGAAGGCGCCGCCGAACAGCAGGAAGCCGTCCAGCCCGGCGGCCAGCAGCAGCCGCCGCCCCGCCTTGCGTTCCAGGATGCGGAGGAACCCCGACAGCCCCATGGTCCGCCCGCCACCGGCCGGCGCCTGCCACAGCCCCGGGCCCAGCCGGACAATGAAGAACGCCGTCATCCCCGCCGCCATCAGCCCCAGCCCGAGGAAGGCGGTGCGCCAGCCCGCGGTCTCCGCGATGATGCCGGACAGCGGCGCCGCCAGAAGCTGGGAGGCCACCATGCCGGTCAGCAGCTTGCCGATCATCGCCTGGCGCTGGTCGTAGGGCACGCTGTCGCCGATATGCGCCATGAACAGCGGCATCACCGCCGCGCAGGCCAGCCCCGCCAGCACCCGCACCGTCAGCAGCATGCCGAGATCCCCGGCCTGGGAGGCCGCCAGCTGCGTCGCGGCGAAGCAGCCCATGGAGATGGCGACGATCCGCATCTTGCCGAAGCGGTCGCCGAGCGGTCCCATGACCAGCTGGCCGATGCCATAGGCCAGGGCGAAGCCGCCGATCAGCGGGGCGACCGCGCCCAGGCCGACGCCGAATTCCCGCGCCAGCATCGGCAGCAGCGGGTCCAGCATGCGCATGCCGCAGCCGATGCTGAAGGCGGCCAGCGCCATCAGCCAGACCGGCGGGTCCATGCGGAAGGCGGGGACCAGGGGCTCGGAACCGGGTGCGTCGCCGCTCCCGGGCGGGCCGCTCACGCCGCTTCGGCCTTGCGGGCGCGCGGCGTCCGTTCGCTGTCCGTCTTCAGCTGGCCGCAGGCGGCGGCGATGTCGCGACCACGCGGGCGGCGGACCGGGCTGGAGTAGCCGGCGGCCTCGACGATCTCGGCGAAGGCGCGCACGGCTTCCCCGGTGCTGGTCTTGTAGGGGCTGCCGGGCCAGGGGTTGAACGGGATCAGGTTCACCTTGGCGGGCAGGCCCTTCAGCAGCCGCACCAGCTCATGCGCCTCCGCCGGGCTGTCATTCACGCCGCGCAGCATGACGTATTCGAAGGTGATGCGCCGCGCGTTGGAGGCCCCCGGATAGCGCCGGCAGGCGGCCATCAGCTCCTCGATCGGGTATTTGCGGTTCAGCGGCACGATCTGGTCGCGCAGATCATTGGTCACCGCGTGCAGGGACACGGCGAGGTTCACGTTCAGCTCCGCACCGCAGCGGTCCATCATCGGCACGACGCCGGAGGTGGAGAGCGTGATGCGGCGGCGGGACAGCGCGATGCCCTCATTGTCCATGACGATGCGCATCGCCTTGGCGGTATTCTCATAATTGTAGAGCGGCTCGCCCATGCCCATCACGACGATGTTGGACAGGTGCCGCGCCGTGCCGTCCTTCGGGCTCGGCCATTCGCCATAGCTGTCCCGCGCCGCCATGAACTGGCCGACGATCTCGGCCGCGCCCAGGTTTCTCACGAGTTTCTGTGTGCCGGTGTGGCAGAATCTGCAGGACAGGGTGCAGCCGACCTGGGTGGAGAGGCAGACGGCGCCGCGATCCTCATCCAGCGAGGGGATGTAGACCGTCTCCACCTGCTGCCCGTCGCGGTAGCGGAACAGGAATTTGCGGGTGCCGTCGGTGCTGGTCTGCACCGTCGTGGCTTCCGGCCGCCCCACCACGAAACGCTCTGCCAGCCGGGCCTGCATCGGCTTGGCGATGGAGGGCATGCGGGTGAATTCGGTGACGCCCTGGTGGTAGATCCAGTGCCAGAGCTGCTTGGCGCGGAAGGGCTTTTCCCCGATCGCGACCATCTCGGCGGCCAGTTCCTCCCGCGTCAGGCCGACCAGGTCGCGGCGGCCATCGGGCAGGGTGGCGGCGGGCGGGGCGAAGATCGCGGATTTGGCGAGGATCCGGCTGCGCTCGGCCGCGCTGAGATCGACCGCGTCCGTCCCGTCCTGCTGTCCCGTCCCAGTCTCGGTCCCGGCCCCTGGCCCTGCCTGGCTCACCGCCTGGCCGGGCATTCGCGGGAGATCGCCTCATACGCCGCGGTGAAGCCGATGAGGGAGAAGGTGTCCGTCACCGGCCGCCCGCCCGCGCCCGGCGTCCGCACCATCGCGTCCCGCCCGGCCCGGAAGGCGTCGATCAGCGTGGTGCCGCCCTGGAAGAAGGCGGAGGCGCCGACCACGCCATAGCTGCGGAAATCATTGTTGCCGCCGGAGGAGGTGACGGTCATCACCGCTTCCGCGCCCCGCGGCAGCGCCTGGCCGACGGAAACCGCCACCTGGTCGCGCCCGGCGGGGCGGTGCGTCACCGTCAGCATCACGTTGCGGCGCGCCGCATTCTCGCCATCGCCGGAGCGGGCGAAGGCGTAGCAGATCTTCTGGCCGCCTTCCTGGTGCGTCGCCGCGGTCCAGGACTGGTGCGCGCCCAGCCGCTGCGGCTGGGCGCGCGGCTGTGCCTCGGCGGCAAAGGGAAGGACCAGTGCGGCGAGAAGGGGAAGGGCGATGCGGACCATGGCGCGTTAGATACGGCGGCCCCGTTGCAGGGGCAACCGCCTGCGTGCGGGGTGCGGAATTTCACGCATCTGTTTCCGCCGCCCCCGCGCTTGCTCTATGGACGCCCCCGATGACCCCGCGCGACCCCACCGACGCCCAGCTCGCCGCCCAATACGAGGCGTTCCCCTATCCGCGCCGGGACCCGAGGGACGAGGCGAAGCGCCTGGTGGTCGGCAGCCCCTCGCATCTGCGCGAGGTGGACCACTGGGTGTTCGGCGCCGCCCGCCCGGCCGCGCAGCCGCTGCGCGCGCTGATGGCCGGCGGCGGGTCGGGCGATGGCACCATCATGCTGGCGCAGCAGATGGCGAGCCTCGGCCGGCCGGGGCGGGTCACCTGGCTGGACCGCTCGGCGGCGGCCAGGCGGGTGGCGCAGGCGCGGGCGGCGGCGCGCGGGCTGGACAACATCGCCTTCGAGGACGGCTCGCTGCTGGATCTGCCGGGCTCCGGCCTCGGCCCCTTCGACTATATCGACTGCTGCGGCGTGCTGCACCACCTGCCGGACCCGGCGGAGGGGCTGGCGGCGCTGGCTTCCGTGCTGGCGCCGGGGGGCGGCATGGGCATCATGGTCTATGCCCCGCATGGCCGCACCGGCGTCTACATGCTGCAGGACGCGCTGCGGCTGCTGGCGCCGGCGGGCGATGCGCCGGCGGACCGGGTTGAGATCGCCAAGCGGCTGTGGAAGCAGACGCCGGAGACCGCCTGGCTGCGCAAGAACCCCTGGATCGACGACCACATCAAGGGCGGCGATGCCGGGCTGTACGACCTGCTGCTGAACCCGCGCGACCGCGCCTTCAGCGTGCCGCAACTGGCCGCGCTGGTGGCCGGCGCCGGCCTGCGCATCGCCTGCCTGGTGGAGCCGCTGCGCTACGACCCGGACAGCTACCTGGCGGACCCCCGGCTGCGCGCCCGCACCGCCGGGCTGGACCCCATCGCCCGCGCCGCCCTGGCGGAGGCGATCTGCGGCAATATGGGCATCCATATCGCCTACCTGACCCGCGCCGCGGACCCGGCGCCGGTGGCGGACTGGGCTGACGACGCCGCCATCCCCGTGCTGCGCGAGCTGGACGGGCCGACGCTGGCGCGCGGGCTGCGCCCGGACGGGGTGCTGACCGTCACCTTCGACGGGCTGCGCGTGCCGGTGCCCCTGCCGCGCCTGGCCGCCGCCTTCCTGGCGCGGATCGACGGTCGGAAGAGCTGGGGCGAGATCACCGCCGCCGTCATCGCCGGTGGCGCCAGCGCCGAACAGGCGGCGCGCGACCGCACGGCGCTGGCCGCCGCCATGCAGCGGATGAACCGGCTGCTGCTGGCGGCCCCCTGAGATGCAGGGGGGCGGCGCGCCGGCGGCGGTGGTGATCCTCGGCGCCGCGGTGCGGCCGGATGGCTCGCCCAGCCCGGCGCTGCGGGCCCGGGTGCAGGCGGCCCGCGCCTGGGGGGAGCGGCAGATGCCCCCCGCCCGCTATGTGCCGACCGGCGCCATCGGCCGCCATCCGCCGGCCGAATGCGTGGCGATGGCGGCCATCCTGGCGGCGGCCGGCGTGCCGCATGAGCGCATCCTGCAGGAGCCCAGGGGCACCGATACCCTCTCCTCCGTGCTGGCCTGCGTGGCCTTGCTGCGCGGCATCGGCCATGCGGGGGAAGTGAGGGTGGCGACGCACCGCTACCACCTGCCGCGCAGCCTGCTGCTGTTCCGTCTGGCCGGCTGCCCCGCCCGCGCCGTGCCGCCCCCGGCCGGCCCGACCGAGACCGGACAGCCGCGGCAATGGCAGTGGCGGCTGCGGGAGATCCCGGCCCTGCCCTACGACGCCGCGCTGATGCTCTGGGCCAGGCTGCGCCGGCGGATCTGACGGAACGGCGGCCTGCGCGGTCAAGTTCCTGTGCTCGGGGGCTTATTCCACCGCCGGGTGGGACGCGCCAACGCACCGGGGTCTATCCTGCCCCGGTGATGGATCCTGCCCGTTGATGCGCGACCCCCAGCTGACCGACCTCGGTCTCGTCGCCCGGATCGCGGCGGTGCCGAGCATCCTCGACATCCTGCGCAGCACCACCGGCATGGGCTTCGCCGCGGTGGCGCGGGTGACGGAGGATCGATGGGTGGCCTGCCAGGTGCTGGACCTGATCGGCTTCGGCCTGGAGCCGGGCGGGGAACTGCCGGCGGACAGCACCATCTGCCACGAGATTCGCCAGCACCGCGCCCCGGTGGTGATCGACGACATCGCCGCCGACCAATCCTGGCGCGGCCACCCCACGCCGGTGCGCTACGGCTTCCGCAGCTACATCTCCCACCCCATCTGCCTGCCGGACGGCCGCTTCTTCGGCACGCTCTGTGCCATCGACCCTTCGCCGCGGCCGCTGAACACGCCGGCCATCACCGGCATGTTCCGGCTGTTCGCGGAAATGATCGGCCTGCACATCGCGGCGCAGGAGAAGGTGCTGGTCAGCGAGGCGGCGCTGGCCGAGGAACGCCGCGAGGCGCATCTGCGCGAACAATTCACCGCCGTGCTGGGGCATGACCTGCGCAACCCGCTGGCCTCCATCGATGCCTGCCTGCGCACGCTGGACCGCCCGGCCTCGGAGGAACGGCGGCAGGAGGTGCTGCGCATCGCCCGGCGCAGCGTGCGCCGCATGGCCGGGCTGGTCAGCGACATGATGGACCTGGCCCGCGGCCAGGTGGGGGAGGCGATGGCGCTGCGCCGCGACCAGGGCGACCGGCTGGAATCCGGGCTGCGCCAGGTGCTGGACGAGGTGGCCGCCTCCTGGCCGGATCGGCCGGTGACGGCACATCTGGCACTGGCGCAGCCGGTGGCATGCGACGTGGCGCGGATGGCGCAGCTCTGTTCCAACCTGCTGGCGAATGCGGTGACGCATGGCGCGGTAGACGAGCCGATCCGCCTGGAGGCGGTGACGCAGGAGGGGCGCTTCCGGCTGCAGGTCTGCAATGGCGGCCCGCCCATCCCGCCAGTGGCGAGGGAGCGGCTGTTCCAGCCCTATTTCCGCGGGGCGCTGCGGCCGGACCAGCAGGGGCTGGGGCTGGGCCTGTATATCGCGGCGGAGATCGCCCGCGCCCATGGCGGCACGCTCCGCGTCACCTCCGACGCCGCCGCCACCTGCTTCACCTTCGAGATGCCCTGCGCGGCGCCGGGCCGGGCGTAGCAGGCTGCGGCGGGGGCTGCGCCCCGCGGGGCCGGCCCGCGGATGCGGCCCGCCCGGCACCCGGGGCGCATGAAGGCGAAGCCCTCATGCGCCGTGGGTCAGACCTCCTCCTCGCGGTCGCTCTCGACGACCAGGTCGTCGCCCAGCTCCTCATCCGCGTCTTCCAGCTCCTCGGCGTCCTCGATCGCCTCGTCGGCATCGTCGGCATCCACCTCGACGCCCTCCTCGGCCTCGGCCTCGGCCACGACGGCGCGCTTCTTCAGCCGGTCATCCGGCGGCGGCGCGGCGCGCTTCAGGCGGGGCTGCTCGGCCGGCTGTTCCGTGCCGCATTTCGGGCAGATCGCGGGCTGGCGGGTCAGGTCGTAGAACTTCGTGCCACAGGACACGCAGACGCGCTTCAGTCCAAGTTCGGGCTTCGCCATGGGGAAGAAGAGCCTCGTGCCAGGCCGGGCCGGCCCGCGGAGGTCCGCGGGTCGTCGGGCGTAAAGGGTGCGCGCGATTGCCACTTCGCGCCCTGCATGTCAAACGCGCCGGCATGCAACCCCCACCCGAAGCTGCCAGGAAGCCGCCGCAGCCGGCGGCGCCGGCCGGCCCGCTCCGCGGCCGGGCGCGGGTGCCCGGCTGCCGCGCCGCCGGCCATGCCGCCCTGGTCCTGGCCACGCTGGCCGCCGGCACCACCGCCATCACCGGGCTGCCGACGGATGCCGCGACGGTGCGCCTGGCCGAGGCACTGCGCGCCCTGGGGGCCGGGGTGACGATGCGGGCGGATGGCGCCTGGTTGGTTGCCGGGCGCGGCATCGGCGGGCTGGTGGAACCGGTGCAGGCGCTGGACCCGGGCGGCTCGGCCGAGGTTGCGACCCTGCTCTGCGGCCTGCTGGCCGGCCATGCCCTGTTCGCGGTGGTGGATGGCGGGCCGGGGCTGCGCCACCACCCGATGCAGGCGGTGATGGAGGCGCTGGCCGGCACCGGCGCGCGCTTCGCCGGCCGCGCCGGCGGGCTGCTGCCCCTGGCGGTGGAGGGCGCGGCGGACCCCCTGCCGCTGGAGCTGCGCCTGCCGCCGGCCGCCGCCTCGCTGACATCCGCCTGCCTGCTGGCCGGCCTCGCCGCCCGCGGCAGCACGCGGCTGACGGTGCCGGTGCCGATGCCGGGGGGGATGGAAACCCTGCTGCGTCATTTCGGTGCCCGGGTCCGGATGACCGCGGAGGGCGCCGCCCGGGTGATCGAGCTGGAGGGCCAGCCGGAGCTGGTGGCCACCCCGGTGGTGGTGCCGGGCGATGCCGATGCCGCCACCTTCCTGGCGGTGGCGGCGCTGCTGGTGCCCGGCTCCGACATCGTGCTGGAGGGCATCGACGCGGACCCGCTGCGAGGCATCGCCCTGGCGGCGCTGCGCGCGATGGGCGCCGACATCCTGGCGTCGGACGCGCCGGCCGCCGGGGCCCTGCCAGCGTCCGATTGGCGCGTCCGCGCCGGTGCGCTGCGCGGCCAGGTGGTGGCGGAAGCCGGTGCCTGCCCGGCCTGGCCGGCGCTGGCGGTCGCCGCCGCCGCCGCGCAGGGCAGCACCCGGCTGTGCGGCGCGGGCCAGGACGGGCCCCTTGCCGGCGCCATGGCAGCCCTGCTCGCCGCGCATGGCGTGGCGGCGGTGCGGGAGGGGCCGGATCTGGTGATACAGGGTGCGGGCGGGCCGCCGCCGGGTGGCGGCATGGTGGAGACTCATATGGATCATCGCATCGCCATGGCCGCCATGGTGCTGGGCCTGTCGGCTTGCGCGCCCGTGCGGCTGGACCAATTCGCCCGCATCGAGTCCGGCTTTCCCGGCCTGGCCGCGCTGCTGGAGCGGCTGGCCGGCAGCCCGGTCTGCGCGGCATGAGCGCCCCGCTGGTGATCGCCGTGGACGGGCCGGCCGCGGCCGGCAAGGGCACGCTGGCACGCCGCCTGGCGGCCGAGTTCAACCTCGCCTATCTCGACACCGGGCTGCTGTACCGTGCCGTCGGCCGCCGGCTGCTGGACCTGGGCGCGGACCCGCATGGCGCGGCCGCGGCGGCGGAAGCGGCGGCGACGCTGACCCCGGCGGATCTGGCGCGCGCCGATCTGCGCGGGCCGGAGGCGGACCGCGCCGCCAGCGCCGTGGCCGCGATCCCCGCGGTGCGCGCCGCGCTGCTGGAATGGCAGCGCGAATTCGGCCGCCGCAATGGCGCGGTGATGGATGGGCGGGACATCGGCACCGTCGTCTTCCCGGAAGCGCCCATCAAGCTGTTCGTCGTCGCGACGCCGGAGGAACGCGCCCGCCGACGCTGGCTGGAGATGCGCGCCCGCGGCGTGGCGATTGGCCTGGCGGAAGTGGAGGCGGAGCTGCGGGCGCGCGATGCGCAGGACAGCGCGCGCAGCGTCGCGCCGCTGGTGGCGGCGGCGGATGCGGCGACGCTCGACACCACGGCGCTGGACGCGGACGCCGCCTTCGCCGCCGCCATGCGGCTGATCCGCGACCGCATCGGCGCCTGAGCAGGGCGGCGCCGGGGTCGGCCGGCGCCCGTCAGTTCTGCCCCCGGCCCGATTCCCCTTGACTCGCGGAAGCCCCAGGGCGTAACGCGACCCCGAGCCGAACGCGCCATGCGCCTGCGGCGCCCGTGTTTTTGCGGGGGGAAAACGCCAGGCCGAATTGGCCGCCGGTGTGGATTGCCCCGCGGCTTCACGGGCCGGAAACGGCGGTCCGTCGACCCCGCCCCCATCCTTCGGGCCATGCTTCCCAATGGGATCATCCCACCGGGAAACAGCCAGGTCGTGTCCGTGGCCACGTGCCGCGGGGGCGCATACCCCATGCCCCACGATCGGGGCATCTGATCGGGAAACAACCGCTACATGGCAAGCGCCACCGCTTTCGCTGATCCTGGCGAAGACTTTGCTGCCCTGCTGGACGCCACGCTGGGCGAGAACACCTCGTTCCACGGCTCGGTCATCTCCGGCAAGATCATCCGCATCGATGACGATTTCGCCGTCGTCGATGTCGGCCTGAAGTCCGAGGGCCGCGTCCCCCTCAAGGAATTCGCCCCGCAGGGCCAGAAGCCGGAAATCAAGGTCGGCGACGTCGTCGAGCTGTTCGTCGAGCGCTACGAGGATCGCGACGGCGCGATCATCCTGAGCCGCGAGAAGGCCCGCCGCGAGGAAGCCTGGACCAATCTGGAGAAGTCCTTCACGGCGCAGCAGCGCGTGAACGGCGTGATCTTCGGCCGCGTCAAGGGTGGCTTCACCGTCGACCTCGGCGGCGCCGTGGCCTTCCTGCCGGGCAGCCAGGTGGACATCCGCCCGGTGCGTGACGTGACGCCGCTGATGGGCAGCCCGCAGCCCTTCCAGATCCTGAAGATGGACCGCGCCCGCGGCAACATCGTCGTCTCGCGCCGTGCGGTGCTGGAGGAGACGCGCGCCGAACAGCGCAGCGAGCTGATCCAGGGCCTGAAGGAAGGCATGGTGCTCGACGGCGTGGTGAAGAACATCACCGACTACGGCGCCTTCGTGGACCTCGGCGGCGTCGACGGCCTGCTGCATGTCACCGACATCGCCTGGCGCCGCATCAACCACCCCTCCGAGGCCCTGACCATCGGCCAGGCGGTGAAGGTGCAGGTCATCCGCTTCAACCCGGAAACCCAGCGCATCAGCCTCGGCATGAAGCAGCTGATGTCCGACCCCTGGGACGGCGTGGCCATCAAGTACCCGGTGAACGGCAAGTTCAGCGGCCGCGTCACCAACATCACCGACTACGGCGCCTTCGTGGAGCTGGAGCCGGGGGTGGAAGGCCTGGTCCATGTCAGCGAGATGAGCTGGACCAAGAAGAACGTGCACCCCGGCAAGATCGTCGCCACCTCCCAGGAAGTGGACGTGATGATCCTGGACGTGGACGGTCCGAAGCGGCGCATCTCGCTCGGCCTGAAGCAGGCGCAGGGCAACCCGTGGGAGCTGTTCGCCGAGGCCAACCCGCCCGGCACGGTGATCGAGGGCGAGATCCGCAACATCACCGAGTTCGGCCTCTTCATCGGCCTGGGCCCGGACCTGGACGGCATGGTGCACATGTCCGACCTGTCCTGGGACCTGCCCGGCGAGCAGGCGATGGCGAACTTCCAGAAGGGCGAGACCGTCAAGGCCAAGGTGCTCGACGTCGATGTGGAGAAGGAGCGCATCTCCCTCGGCATCAAGCAGCTTGAGGCCGACCCGGCCGCGGAAGTGCTGGACCGGATCAAGAAGGGCGACGTCGTCACCTGCACCGTCACCAAGATCGAGCCGAACGGCATCGAGGTGAAGGTCGACGAGGTCCTCATCGGCTTCATCCGCCGCGCCGAGCTGGCGCGCGACCGTGGCGACCAGCGCCCCGACCGCTTCGCCGTGGGCGAGAAGGTCGATGCGAAGATCACCGCCGTCGACCGCGCCGGCCGCCGCCTGGCCCTGACCATCAAGGGCAAGGAAGTGGAGGAGGAGCGCGAGGCGGTCCGTGAATACGGCACCACCGACAGCGGCGCCTCGCTGGGCGACATCCTCGGCGCGGCCATCCGCCGCCGCAACCAGTCCACCGAGGACTGATCCGCCGGACCCTCGGGTCCGGGCTGCAGGCGGCCGCCGGGGCACACCCCGGCGGCCGCTTCGCGTTTCAGCCCCCGGCGCCGCCGCGCCATGCTCCCCCGGCGCCGCCGCGCCATGCTCCCCCGGCGCCGCCGCGCCATGGCCATCCGGCCCGGCGCGCCCTATCTGACGGGGCATGCCCCTCGATGCCGATCTCCTGCTCGACCGACGCCGCCTGAAGCGCCGGCTTTCCCTGTGGCGGGCCGCCGCCGTGCTGGCGCTGGTCGCCATCGGCCTGGCCCTCGCCTGGGATGACGACCGCACCGCCGGCCTCTGGCCCGGCAGCGGCACCGCCCATGTCGCCCGCCTGAACGTGCAGGGCTTCATCAGCGACGACCGGGAGTTGATCGAGACGCTGGACCGGCTGCGGCGGCAGGATTCGGTGCGCGCCGTTCTGGTGGCCATCGACAGCCCCGGCGGCAGCGTCGCGGGCGGGGAGGCGCTGCACGCCGCCCTGGCCCGCATGGCGACGGAAAAGCCCGTGGTGGCCGTGATGTCCGGCACCGCGGCCTCCGCCGGCTACATGGTGGCGCTGCCGGCGCAGCGGATCTTCGCCCGCAGCGCCACCGTCACCGGCTCCATCGGCGTGATCCTGCAGAGCTTCGATGCCTCCGGCCTGCTGGCCTGGCTGGGCGTGCGGCCGGAAGTGATCGCCTCCGGCCGCTTCAAGGACCAGCCCAGCCCCTTCCGCCCGCTGAGCGAGGAGGGGCGGGCGCAGCTGGCCCGGGTGGTGCAGGACCTGCACGAGCAATTTGTCGGCATGGTCGCCGAGGGACGACGCATGGACCCGGCGCGGGTCCGCGAACTGGCCGATGGCCGCGTCTTCACGGGGCGGGAGGCGCTGGCGCTCGGCCTGGTGGACGCGCTGGGCGGAGAGGCGGAGGCGCGCGCCTGGCTGGCGGAGTCGCAGGAGGTTTCAGCCGACCTGCCGGTGCGCGACATCAAGCCGCGCGGGCTGGCGGAACGCACCTTCGGCGCCCTCTGGGGCCTGTTCTCGAAAAGCCTTGTCGATGAATGGGTTGGCGTTGACCGCGTGCGCGCGCTTTGGCAACCTTAGGTGCAATGTCCCGGCTTGGGGCACGCCGAGGGCCAACATGACGAGGTCGGAACTGATCGCGCAGCTTGCCGCCGCCAACCCGCATCTGCGGCAGCCGGATGTGGAGCTGATCGTGACCACCATCTTCGATGAGATCATCGGGGCGCTGGCGCGCGGGGACCGGGTTGAACTCCGCGGCTTCGGCGCCTTTTCCACGAAGCGGCGCGAACCGCGCACCGGTCGGAACCCGCGCACCGGCACGGCGGTGGCGGTGGACGGCAAGGCGGTGCCCTATTTCAAGCCGGGCAAGGAATTGCGCGAAAGGGTGAATGGCGGCCCGCTGCAGGACCCGCCGCGCCGCCCCCGCGCCAAGGCGACCGCCTGACGCTTCCTTCCCGCCGCGCGCGGCGTTAGGACAGGCCGCGACGATCGGAGAGGCACATCCCCATGCGCTGGCTGTTGTTCCTGCCGCTGCTCATCCTGCTCGCGGTGTTCGCCCTGTCCAACATGCAGGAGGTGCAGTTCCGCCTCTGGCCCTTCGACCTGGCCTGGGCCGCGCCGCTGGGCGTCGCCGCGCTGATCCTGTCGGGCTTCGGCTTCGTGATCGGCGCGCTCATCGCCTGGGCCGCCGGCCTGCCCGCCCGCCGCCGCGCCCGCCGGGTGGAGGAAGCCGCCAGGCTGGTGGAATCCGAACTGGCCGTGCTGAAGGCGCGGGAGGCCGCGCTGCGCGACGCGCCCGGCCCGGCACCCATGCGCATCTCCCTGCGCAGCGGCGCCTGACCATGCCGGACAAGCCCCTGGACACGGCCAGGACCCGGCTGCGGCGCTGCGGGCTCTGCGTGGCGCTGGATGCGCCGGTGCTGGCGCAGGCGGAAGCCTGGGCGGATGCGGTGGCGCCGCATGCCGGGCTGCTGAAGGTGGGGCTGGAACTGTTCTCGGCGGAAGGCGGGGCGGCGGTGCGGTCGATCGCCGCGCGCCGGCCGGTGTTCCTGGACGTGAAGCTGCACGACATCCCCAATACCGTGGCGGGCGCGGTGCGGGCGCTGTCGCCGCTGCGCCCGGCCTTCATCACCCTGCATGCCGCCGGCGGGCCGGCCATGGTGGCAGCCGCCCGCCGCGCGGCGGAGGAAGCCGGGCCGGACCGGCCGCGCCTGCTGGCCGTGACGGTGCTGACCAGCCTGGATGCCGCGACGCTGGCCGCCACCGGCGTGGCCGGCGGCCCGGTGCAGCAGGTGCTGCGGCTGGCCAGGCTGGCGGTGGAAGCCGGTGCGGATGGGCTGGTCTGCTCGCCGGGGGAGGTTGCCGCCCTCCGCCAGGCGCTGGGGCCGGACCCGGTGCTGGTGGTGCCGGGTGTGCGGCCGGCGGGCAGCGCGGCGGATGACCAGGCCCGCACGGCGACGCCGGAAGAGATGGCCGATGCCGGCGCGGACTGGATCGTCGTCGGCCGCCCGGTCACCCAGGCGCAGGATCCCGCCGCCGCGGCGCGGGCGATCCGCGCGGCGCTGGGCTGATCCCATGCGGGTGAAGATCTGCGGCCTGAAGGACCCGGCAGGGCTGGAGGCCGCCGCGCGCGCCGGTGCCGACTATGTCGGGCTGGTGTTCTTCCCCCCCTCGCCGCGGGCGGTGACGCCGGCGGAAGCCGCGGCGCTCTCCGCCGCCCTGCCCGGCGGGCCGCAGCGCGTCGGCCTGTTCGTCGATGCCGATGACGCGCTGCTGGAGGCGGTGACCGGCGCGCTGGCGCTGGATGTGCTGCAACTGCATGGGGCGGAGTCGCCTGCGCGTTGCGCCGCGGTGCGTCGGCGCTTCGGCCTGCCGGTGATGAAGGCGCTCGGCATCGCCACCCCGGCCGACCTGGATGCGCTGGCCGCCTATGCGGAGGCGGTCGATCTGTTCCTGCTGGACGCCAAGGCACCGCCCGGCGCGCCGCTGCCCGGTGGCAATGCCGCGCCCTTCGACTGGACGCTGACGGCCGGGCGGCGCCTTCCCCGCCCCTGGCTGCTGGCCGGCGGGCTGACGCCCGGCAATGTGGCACAGGCCATCGCCGCCAGCGGCGCGCCGGGCGTCGATGTCTCCTCCGGCGTGGAGCGGGCGCGGGGGGTGAAGGACCCGGCGCTGATCGCGGCGTTCATCAGCGCGGCCCGCGCGGCGTGATCCGGCCCGCCACCGCGGCGGATGCCCCGGCCATCGGCAGCATGCACGCCCAGGCCTGGCAGGAGACCTATCCGGGCCTGGTGCCGCCGGCCCTGCTGACGGAGATGACGGACCCCGACCGGCGCCGCGCCGCCTGGGCCCGCACCCTGGCCGCGCCGCTGCTGCCGGGCGGTATCCTGGTGCTGGAACAGGATGGCGCGGTGCGCGGCTTCATCGCGGTCTGCGCGGCGCGGGATGCGGCGCTGGGGGCCTCGGGCGAGGTTTCGGGGCTGTATCTGCTGCGCGCGGCGCAGGGGCGCGGGCTGGGGCGGGCGCTGCTGGCGGCCGGGGCCACGGTGCTGCTGCAGGCAGGCCATGACTCGGCCGGGGCCTGGGCGCTGGATGCGAACACCCGCGCCGCCGGCTTCTACGCCGCCACCGGCGCCATCGCCGGCACCCGCCAGACCGGCTGGCACGGCCCCGTCGCGCTGGAGGAGACGGCCTGGGTCTGGCCGGATCTGCGTGGCGTGACCAGTTGAAGGCGCTGCGCTAAGAGACTTCCCACGTCCAGGACACCGCCCGTGAACCACACCCTGCCCAATTCCTACCGCCAAGGCCCGGACCCGCGCGGCCGCTTCGGCCCCTTCGGCGGTCGCTTCGTGGCCGAGACGCTGATGCCGCTGATCCTGGAGGTCGAGGCGGCCTATGAGGCGAGCAAGAAGGACACCGCCTTCCAGGCCGAATGGCGCCGCCTGCTGACGCACTATGTCGGCCGCCCGAGCCCGCTGTGGTTCGCCGAACGCCTGACCGCGCATCTGCGCAAGGACGCCGCGCCGGGCATGGGCGCCAAGGTGTATTTCAAGCGCGACGAGCTGAACCACACCGGCGCGCACAAGATCAATGCGGTGCTCGGCCAGATCCTGCTGGCCAAGAAGATGGGCAAGACGCGCATCATCGCGGAGACCGGCGCCGGCCAGCATGGCGTGGCCACCGCCACCGCCTGCGCGCTGATGGACCTGCCCTGCGTGGTCTACATGGGCGCGACCGACGTGGAGCGGCAGCAGCCCAACGTCTTCCGCATGAAGCTGCTCGGCGCCGAGGTGGTGCCGGTGACCTCCGGCGCGGCGACGCTGAAGGATGCGATGAACGAGGGTTTGCGGGACTGGGTCGCGAACGTTCACGACACCTATTATTGCATCGGCACCGTCGCCGGCCCGCACCCCTATCCCGCCATGGTGCGCGATTTCCAGTCCGTGATCGGGACCGAGGCCAAGGCGCAGATGCAGGACGCCGAGGGCCGCCTGCCGGACGTGCTGGTGGCCGCGGTCGGCGGTGGCAGCAATGCCATGGGGCTGTTCTACCCCTTCCTCGACGATGCCTCGGTGGCGATGGTGGGCGTGGAGGCCGCGGGAAGGGGCCTCGATTCCGGCGAACATGCCGCGGCGCTGTCGCGCGGCCGGCCGGGCGTGCTGCATGGCAACCGCACCTACCTGCTGCAGGATGGCGACGGGCAGATCACGGAGGCGCATTCCATCTCCGCCGGCCTGGACTATCCGGGCGTCGGGCCGGAGCATTCCTGGCTGCATGAGCTGGGCCGGGTGCAGTACCGGGCCGTGACGGATGACGAGGCGCTGGCGGCGTTCCAGCTCTGCTCGAAGCTGGAAGGCATCATCCCGGCGCTGGAGCCCGCCCATGCGCTGGCCGAGGTGCTGAAGATGGCGCCGGCCATGCCGGCAGAGACGATCATCCTGATGAATCTGTGCGGCCGTGGCGACAAGGACATCTTCACCGTCGCGAAGCATCTGGGCGAGAACATTTGACATGTCGCGCATCGCTACGAAATTCGCGGCGCTGAAGGCGCAGGGCCGCGGCGCGCTCATCCCGTTCCTGGAGGCGTTCGATCCGGACCGCGACACCGCCATGGCGATCCTGCGCGGCATGCCGGGCGCCGGCGCCGACCTGATCGAGATCGGCGTGCCCTTCACCGACCCGATGGCCGATGGCCCGACGGTGCAGAAGGCCGGGCAGCGCGGGCTGAAGGCCGGCGCCAGCATGGCAGGCGCGCTGGGCATGGTGCGGGAATTCCGCCAGGACGATGCGGAAACGCCGGTCATCCTGATGGGCTATTTCAACCCGATCCTGTCCTATGGCGTGGCGCGGTTCTGCGCCGAGGCCGCGGAGGCCGGGGTCGATGGGCTGATCGTGGTGGATGTGCCGCCCGAGGAAGCTGATGAGATCGCGCCGGACGCCATCGCCAACGGCCTGGACCTGATCCGCCTGGTGGCGCCGACCACCGGGGAGGACCGACTTCCAAAAGTGCTCTCCGCCACCACCGGCTTCGTCTACTATGTGGCGATCACCGGCATCACCGGCACGCGCAGCGCCAGCACGGATGACCTGGCCGCGGCGATCCCGCGCATCCGCAAATACACCGACCTGCCGATCGCCATCGGCTTCGGCGTGCGCACGCCGCAGCAGGCCGGCGAGGCGTCGCGCATCGCCGATGGCGCCGTGGTCGCCTCCGCCCTGATCGACGGCATGGTGGCCACCCTGGACCCGCAGGGCCGCGCCACGCCGGCCACCGTGCCGGCGGTGCTGGACCGGGTGCGGGAATTGGCGGAGTCTGTGCGCCAGGGCTGATCGGGGCCACCACGCCGCGCCCGATCCAGCCGATCGGGAGCGAAGCGATGGACGGGACGAACGATCCGAAGGCCCTGCTGCAGGGCCTTTATGCCGAGATGGCGCCGCAGCACCTGTTCCCCCTGTGGGAGGTGCTGCACGCGCTGGTGACGCCGGTGCCGGCTTCCCCGGTGCGGCCACATCTGTGGCACTACGACACGGCGCGGTCCCACCTGCTGCGGGCCGGGGACCTGATCACCGCGGAACAGGCGGAACGCCGGGTGCTGATCCTGGAGAATCCGGGCCTGCCCGGCACCTCCTCCGTCACCACCAGCCTCTATGCCGGCCTGCAGCTGATCCTGCCGGGCGAGGTCGCGCCCTGCCACCGGCACACCCAATGCGCGCTGCGCTTCGTGATGGAAGGCGACGGCGCCTTCACCGCGCTGGATGGCGAAAAGGCGGTGATGCGGCCCTTCGACCTGGTGCTGACGCCGAACTGGCAGTGGCATGACCACGGCAATGCCAGCGCCGCGCCGATGATCTGGCTGGACGGGCTGGACATTCCCACCGTGCGCCACTTCGCCGCCAGCTTTGCCGAACGCCTGCCGGATGGCGCCCTGGCGCATGCCGAAACCGCCCCGCCGGGGGATACCGCCGCGCGCTACGGCCGCAATCTGCGGCCCTTCGGCGGCAGCCTGGGCGCGCGCCGGCCCGCAGGCCTGCCACTGTTCCACTACCCCTATGCGGAATGGCGGGACAGCCTTGCCGCCATGGCGCGGAACGGCGACCCGGACCCACATCTGGGCCATGCGCTGGAATTCGTGAACCCGGCCGATGGCGGCCCGGTGATGCCCACCATCGCCGCCCATGTCCGCCTGCTGCCCGCCGGCTTCGCCACCCTGCCGCGCCGCGCCACGGATGCCATGGTGCTGGTGGTGGTGGAGGGCGCGGGGCTGGCCCGCATCAACGGCCATCCCTTCCCGCTGGGGCCGCGCGACCTGCTGGTGGTGCCGTCCTGGGCGGCGCTTGAGGTTTCGGCAACAAGCGAGATGGTAGTCTTCGGGTATTCGGACGCTGCGGCACAACAGAAGCTTGGTTTGTGGCGCGAGCAAAGAATGCAACCCGGCTAACCTCCCCTTCACATAACTCCCGGATTCTGAGGTGACAGACCCCAGAATTCCGGAGGCCCCGTGAATTTCCAGAAACTGAAGCTGGCTGACGTTTCCGAAGAGACATTCGAAGACATTCAGCCGCAATTCTTTACTGTTTTTGGCGTGCCGGCCCCGGAGACTGCTGAACCGGCACCCGACGCCCCGGCATTCCTTGCCGAGGCAACCGCCCCGCCGGCGCGCGACGCCGCAGCGCCGGCCGCACCGCCCGCCGTGCCGGGGGAAATCCTCGTGCAGTTCAATGCCGGCCTCGATGCCGGCCGGGTGCAGCAGGTGCTGGCGACGGTCGGCGGCACAGCGCTCGAGGTGGTGCATGGCGACGCGGCGCAGGGCGAGGCCCTTCTGCTGCGGGTCGGCCTGCCGCCGGAGGCGGAGGCGGAGGAGGCCATCACCCTGCTCCGCGGCGAGCCCGCCGTGGCCTTCGCCGAGGCCAACTTCACCGTCTCGGTGGAAGCCGTCTCCAATGATGGCGGTTATGTCCGCGGCAATCTCTGGGGCATGTATGGCGACGCGACGGAGATCCGCAACGCCAACGGGTCCCAGGCCGGCGAGGCCTGGGCGACGGGGGCCACCGGCTCCGCCAGCATCGTCGTCGGCGTGCTCGACACCGGGCTGAACTACACCCATTCGGACATCTACCAGAATGTCTGGATCAACCAGAACGAGATCCCGGTCAGCCTCCGCGGCAAGCTCGCCGACACCGACAGCGACGGCCAGATCACCTTCCGGGACCTGAACCAGGCGGCGAACAAGGCCTGGGTGAAGGACCTCAACAAGAACGGCCGCATCGATGCGGGCGACCTGTTGAAGGATTCAAGCTGGGTCAATGGCGACGACCTGGACCGCAACGGCTACCGCGACGACCTGTTCGGCTGGGATTTCGTCAATGACGACAACGATCCCTTCGACGACCACGGCCACGGCACGCATGTCAGCGGCACCATCGGCGCCATGGGCGGCAATGGCTATGGCGTGGCCGGCGTGGCCTGGGATGTGCAGATCGTCGCGCTGAAATTCCTCGGCGCCAGCGGGTCCGGCTCCATCGCCGATGCGGTGAAGGCACTGGATTACTACACGGCGGCGGGCAAGGCGGCGGTCGGGCAGGATTTCGTCGCCACCAACAATTCCTGGGGCGGCGGCGCCTATTCCAGCGCCATGCAGCAGGCGATCGACCGCAGCGCGGAAGCCGGCAACCTGTTCATCGCCGCCGCCGGCAACAATGGCCGCAACACCGATGCCGCGGCCAACTACCCCTCCGGCTACAGCACGCTGGGCAGCGTCGGGTATGAGGCGGTGGTCTCCGTCGCCGCCATCACGTCCACCGGCGCCCGCGCCAGCTATTCCAACTACGGCGCCACCTCGGTCGACCTGGGGGCGCCGGGGTCGAGCATCCATTCCATCGCCGCCAATGGCGGCTACACGACGATGAGCGGCACCTCCATGGCCGCCCCGCATGTCACCGGCGCCATCGCGCTCTATGCCGCGGCGAATCCGGAGGACAGCGCGGCGGAGATCCGCAGCGCATTGCTGAACGCCACCACCGCCACGGCATCCCTCGAAGGCAGGACCGTGACTGGCGGGCGGCTGGACGTGGCGCGGATGCTGGAAATTGGTGCCGCGCCGGACGCGGAGCCGGAGCAGGCGGCACCGGAGCCGGAACCGGAGCCGATCCTGGCCAGCTTCATCTTCGGCACGGCCGGGTCGGACAACCTGGTCGGCACGGCGGGGGTGGACACCATCAGCGGCATCGCCGCCACCGGCAACACCCTGGGCAAGGGCAGCGTCGACGTGCTGTGGGGCCTGGCGGGCGACGACGTCTTCCTGCTGGGCGATGCGCGCGGCGTCTTCTACGACGATGGCCTGGCGGCCAAGCAGGGCACCGGGGATTATGCGCGGATCATGGATTTCGCGGCCGGCGACCGGATCCAGCTCTCCGACGACGTCGACACCTACTTCCTGCGCAAGATCCGCGTCGACGGCCAGCTGGGCACCGCCATCTACGCCGACCTGGACGGCAACAACCGCTACGGCACGACGGATGAGCTGATCGGCCATGTCGTCGGCTCCGCGACGCTGAGCGCCGCGGATTTCATCTACGGCTGACCTGACGCGGCGCCAGGGGCTGGGGCTGGGCGAACCCAGGCGGGCGGCAAGCGTTACGCCCGCATGCGACAGGGGAATCCCACCATGCCAGCGCCCAGCGACCGGACGGACAAGACCAAGGAGCGCGACGTGGAGATCAGCGTCCGCGACAGCTTCCCGGCCAGCGATCCCAGCTCCGCCACCTCGACCCAGGGCTCCCGCGCCGTGCCCTTCGACGAGGGCGACGCCCAGACACCGCGGATCCAGGATCCGGTGACCCTGTACCGCCGCTTCCCCGACCCGGAGACGGCGAAGCTGGCGATGGAGACATTGGTGCGCCGCGTGCCGCTGGACCCGGACTGCACGACCCTGGCGGGCAATGAGCTGCGCCTGCATGTCCCGCGCGCGGATGCGGCGCGCATCGAAGGCCTGCTGCAGGCGGCGTAGCCGCGGCGAAGAAGGCCTCTCCAACTCCCATGAACGGGGGCTTTTCGAGCGCGGCTCGGGGTCAGCCCGCCGGGCCGGCGGGGTGGTCACGGCGGGGCAATGCGCGCGCGGCACGTGGTTGTGCGCCGACCTTGCGCTTCGGCCAGCCTTCACGCTGTTCGCCGCGCAGCCCGTCGATCTCCTCCGTCTGGTCGTGGAACAGCATGACCTGGGTGGGGTAGGGCATGTCGATGCCGTCCCGGTCCAGCGCCTGCTTCACCGCCTGCAGCACGGCGGAACGCGCCAGTACCACCTCGATGCGGCGCGGCTGCGTCCACCAGCGCAGGCGCAGGTTGACGCTGGAGCCCGCGAGCTCCCAGACCAGCACCTCCGGCACCGGATCCGCCGCGATCTCCGGCAGGTCCCGGATGGCGGCCAGGATGGCGCGGCGGGCGGTCTCGATGTCGTCGCCATAGCCGATGCCCAGGTCGTATTCGTCGCGCCGCCGGTCATGCGCGGTGTTGACCAGGACCGGGTTCGAATAGATCTCGGCATTCGGGATGATGGCGTCGCGGCCATCATAGGTGCGGATGATCGTGGCGCGGGTTTCGATGCGCTGCACCGTGCCCTCGAAGCCGCGGACGATGATCTGGTCGCCCGGCCGGAAGGGCTGGCGCAGCAGCAGCAGCATCCCGGCCAGCCAGTTCTGCAGGATGTCCTTGAAGGCGAAGCCGATGGCGACCGAGCCGACGCCCAGCCCCGCCACCAGGTCACCCGGCCGCAGCGACGGCATGACGATGGTCAGCCCGATCAGGATGCCGACGAAGATCACCACCCATTTCAGGAAGGCGCCGAGCACCTCGCCCAGATTCTCCCGGTCGTGCCGCCGCGCCCAGCGCCGGAACCCCTGCGCGACCAGCCAGGACAGCCCGATGAAGATCGCCACGACCAGCAGGCCGACGACAATGTTGGGGAGCAGGTACTGGAACCCGGTGGACCAGGCTTCGATCTTGTCCTGGATGATGGCGGAGCCGACCGCGAGGGTGCGGGTCGCGGTCTCGGCCGCGCCGAGCGCCAGGGGCGGCGTCTCGGTGGCTGTCTGGGCCGCAGCCTGCATGCACCCGTCCTGGACCCGGCGCAGCCCCATTGCCGCATGGCCCTGAACGCCACGGGGATGCCGGCGGTTGCGCCGCCGGCGGCCCCACCGGCGACGCGGCTTCAGCCCGGAACCGGCAGGCCCTTGCTCGTGGAGTATTCGAAATGCAGCGCCTCGCCCGGGAAGACCTGCGGGTGGATGGCGTGCGCCGCCATCGCGGCCTCCGAGAACCCCTGCAGGATCAGCTTGAGCTTGCCGGGATAGGTGGCGATGTCGCCGATGGCGTGCACGCCGGGGATGTTGGTGGCGCAGGTCGCGGGTGCCACCTGGATGTGGCTGCGGTCCAGCCCCAGCCCCCAATCGGCGATCGGGCCGAGTTCCATGGACAGGCCGAAGAAGGCCAGCAGGTGGTCGGCCGGCACCGTCTTCACCTCCCCCTTCAGCGTCGCCAGCGAGACGCCGGTCAGCACGCCGCCTTCGCCTTCCAGCCCATGCAGCTGGTAGGGGATGGCGAGCTCGATCTCGCCGCGCTCCGCCGCCTGCTTCAGCTGCGCGGCGCTGTCGGGCGCGCAGCGGAACTTGTCGCGGCGGTGCACCACCGTCACCTGGGCGGCCAGCTGCTTCAGGCTCAGCGCCCAGTCCACCGCGCTGTCGCCGCCGCCGGCGATCACCACGCGCTTGCCGCGGAATTCCTCCCGCCGGCTGACCAGGTAGCGCACGGCGCCCGAGGCCTCGAACTCCGGCAGGCGGTCCAGCGGCGGGCGATTCGGGCCGAAGGCGCCGGCGCCGGCGGCCAGGATCACGGCGCGGCAGGTGATGACATCGCCCTCGCTGGTGGTCAGCACCAGCTTCTCGCCGTCCTGCCGCAGGCCCTCCACCCTTCGGCCGAGCATCAGCATCGGGTTGAAGGGCGCGCATTGCTTGTGCAGCGCCGCGATCAGGTCGGCGCCGGCGATCTCCGGATGGGCGGGGATGTCGAAGATCGGCTTTTCGGGATACAGCGCGCTGCATTGGCCGCCGATCTCGCCGAGTGCGTCCACCACCACCGTCTTCATCCGCAGCATGCCGCATTCGAACACGGCGAAAAGCCCGACCGGACCCGCGCCGATGATCGCCACATCCGTCTCGACAACCGCCGGCATCGCGCCCCGTCCTTCTGCATCCGTGCCGCATCTGGACCAGGGCGCGGAAGGGATCAACCCCGCCTGCCTGCCCCCGGCCGGGCCGGCTTGTGCGGCGCCGTGGCGAGAGGGCAGATTGCGCGCGCGCATGCCCCCTTCCGTCACCCTGCACCTGCCCGATGAAGCCGCCACCGCCGCGCTCGCCGCGCGGCTGGCGGCGCGCGCGCGGCCGGGCGACGTGCTGCTGCTGGAAGGCCCGCTGGGCGCCGGCAAATCGGCGCTGGCCCGCGCCTTCCTGCGCGCCGCCGCCGGCGATGCGGGGCTGGAGGTGCCTTCCCCCACCTTCACCCTGGTGCAGGCCTACGACCTGCCCGCCGGCCCGGCCTTCCACTTCGACCTCTGGCGCCTGGACGGCCCCGCCGGCCTGGCGGAGCTGGGGTGGGAAGAAGCGCGGGAGGGGATCTGCCTGGTGGAATGGCCCGACCGGCTGGGCACGCAGCGCCCCGACCAGGCGCTGCACATCGCGCTCGCCCCCGCCGCGGCGGCGGATGCCCGCATCGCCACCCTCACCGGCTGGGCCGGCCGGCTGGGGGGCATCGCACCATGAGGGCGGAGGCGGTGGCCTTCCTGGCCGAGCACGGCTTCATCGGCGCGGCGCGGCAGCCGCTGCCGGCCGATGCGTCCTTCCGCCGCTACACCCGCCTGGTCGGCGGCCCGCGCCCGGCGCTGCTGATGGAGGCGCCGCCGCCGCAGGAGGATCTGGGCCCCTACCTGCACATCGCCGCGCATCTGGCGGCCGCGGGCCTTTCCGCCCCCGTGGTGCTGGCCGCCGATGCACGGCAGGGCTTCGCCCTGGTGGAGGATTTCGGCGCCCACACCATGGCGCAGCGGCTGGATGCGGGGGCGGCGGCCGCGCCGCTCTACCTGGCCGCCACCGCGGCGCTGGCCCGGCTGCATGCGGTGCCGCCGCCGCCCGGCCTGCCGGCATGGGGCGTGGCCCGCATGGCGGAGACCGCCGCCGCCACCTTCCTGGAATGGTGGTGGCCGGAGAGCTTCGGGGAGGCGCCTTCGGAGGCCGTGGCGGTGGCATTCGGCACGGCGCTGCACGCCATGCTGGCCCCCTTTGCCGCCGCGGGCTTCGTGCACCGGGACTTCTTCCCCGCCAACCTCATGCCGCTGCCGGGCCGCACACCGCCCGCCGATGTCGGCCTGCTGGATTTCCAGGACGCAGCGCTCGGCCACCCGGCCTACGACCTCGTCTCGCTGGTGGAGGACGCCCGGCGCGACGTGGACCCGGCGCTGCGCGAGGCCTGCATCGAGCACTACCTGGCCTTGCGGCCGGAGCTTGATGCGGACGCCTTCCGCGCCGCCATGGCCGCGCAGGCGGCGCAGCGGCATCTGCGCGTCGCCTGCCTCTGGGTGCGGCTGGCGCGGCGGGACGGCAAGCCGCACTACCTGCGCCATGGGCCGCGCTGCTGGGCGCTGCTGGGCGCTGCCCTCGCGCATCCCGCCACCGCGCCGCTGCGGGACTTCCTGGACCGGCACGTGCCGCCCGAACGGCGCCGCAACCCGGACGGGTTGCCCGATGGGCTGCCCCATGGGCTTAAGGACTCCGCCGCATGATCGCCCTGACCCACGCCATGGTGCTGGCCGCCGGCCTCGGCACGCGGATGCGGCCACTGACCGACGACACGCCGAAGCCGCTGCTGCACCTGGATGGCCGGTCCCTGCTGCACCATGCGCTGGACCGGCTGCGCGATGCGGGCGTGCAGCACCATGTGGTGAACGCGCATTGGTTCGCCGACCAGGTGTCGGCGTCCGTCGCCAGCCACGACGCGCCCGGCCGGCTGGTGCTGCGGGAGGAGGTGCTGCTGGAGACCGGCGGCGGCGTGAAGGCGGCGCTGCCGCATCTGGGGGAAGCGCCCTTCGCGGTGGTGAATGGCGATGCCTTCTGGCTGGATGGGCCGACCCCGGCGCTGCAACGCCTGGCCGCCGCCTTCGACCCGGCGCGGATGGACGCGCTGCTGCTGCTGGTGCGCACCGCGCTGGTGGAGGGGGAGGCCGGGCGCGGCGACTTCTTCATGGACCCGCTGGGCCGGCTGCGCCGGCCGAAGGAGCGGGAGATCTGCCCCTACCTGTTCGGCGGCGTGCAGATCCTGGCCCCTGCCCTGTTCTCGGCGGCGCCGGAGGGGCCCTTCAGCCTGAACCGGCTGTATGACCGCGCGATGGAGGAGGGGCGGCTCTACGGCCTGGTGCATGACGGCGCCTGGTTCCACCTCTCCACCCCGCGCGACCTGGAACGGGCGGAGCGGCTGCTGCGGGCGGGGATGCCGACAGCGATGTTCTGAGCCGCTGGACCCGGGCGGGCGGGCCGGCTAGCCTCTGGAACGGAACATGAACCTCTACGACATCCCCGCCGAGCTGCCCTTCCTGGACTGCCTCGCCGCCGGGGTCCTGGCGCAGTTCCGCGACCGGCCGCCGGAGGCCCTCTCCCGCGCCACCATCCTGCTGCCCACCCGGCGCTCCGCGCGCGGGCTGCGGGATGCCTTCCTGGCGGCGTCAGGCGATGCCGCGCTGCTGCTGCCGCGGATGCGGGCGCTCGCCGGGCTTTCCACCGAGGATGCGGACGAGCTGGCCCTGCCCAGCCTGCTGGACCTGCCGCCGGCAGTGCCGGCGCTGACCCGGCAGGCCGTGCTGACCAGCCTGGTGATCCGCCTGCCGCCGCGCCATGGCGGCCCCTCCACGCCCGAACAGGCCTGGGCGCTGGCCGCAGAACTGGCGCGGATCTTCGACGAGATCGCGCTGGAGGAGAAGGACACGGCGCTGCTGGCCAAGGCATCGCCGGCGGAATTCGGCGAGGCCTGGCTCGGCCGGCTGGAGGCGCTGGTGCCGGACTCCCAGGCCACCCACTGGCAGATCACCACCACCTTCCTGCGCGGCGTCGCCACCGCCTGGGCCGGCTGGCTGGAGGGCGAGGGGCTGCTGGATATCGGCCTGCGCCGGGTGCTGGCGCTGCGCGAACAGACCCGCGCCTGGCAGGAGGCTCCGCCCCGGGACCCGGTGATCGCCGCCGGCATCGGCGTGGGCGGCACCATCCCGGCGGCGGTCGAACTGCTGCGGGTGCTGGCCGGCGCGCCGCAGGGCGCGGTGCTGCTGCATGGCATCGACCGCGAGACCGCCGGCCCGCTCTGGGAGGCCATCGCCGCCTCCGCCCCGCATCCCTTCTCCAGCCAGGCGCGGCTGCTGGCGGCCCTGGGCGCCACGCCGCGGCAGGTGCGGCGCTGGCCCGGCTGCAGCGGCGCCGCCGGCCCGGTGCCGGAAGCCCGGCCGGCGCTGCTGGAGATGGCGCTGCGCCCGCCGGAGGGCATGCAACCCTGGACCGTGCCGGCCGCGGCGCGCTGGGCACCGGGGCTCGCGGGGTTGCAGGCGCTGGTCGCCCCGGATGCCCAGGCGGAGGCCGCCGCCATCGCCATGCTGCTGCGCGAGGCGCTGGAGCGCCCCGGCGCCCGCGCCGCGCTGATAACGCCGGATCGCGACCTGGCGCGGCGCGTCTCGGCCGATTTGCTGCGCCACGGCATCCGCGCCGATGACAGCGCCGGCCAGCCTCTGGCACAGACGCCGACGGGCGTGTTCCTGCGCCTGCTGGCCCGCACCGTGGCGGAGGATTTCGCGCCGGTGCCACTGCTCGCCCTGGCCAAGCACCCGCTTGCCGCCGCCGGGATGCCGCGCGCCGAATTCCTGTCCGCCGTGCGGCTGCTGGAACGCCGGGTGCTCCGCGGGCCACGGCCGCAGGGCGGGCTGGAGGGGCTGGCGGCGTTGATCGCGGCGCTGCCCGACGGCCCCGGCAAGGCGGATCTGCTGGCCCTGCACGCCGCCCTGGCCGCTTCCCTCGGCGATTTCGCCCATCCCGGCCGCGTGGCCCGGCCACCGGCGGATCTGCTGGCCGCGCATCTGGCCGCCGCCGAGGCGCTGGCCACGACGCCCGAGCAGCCCGGCGGCCTGCGGCTCTATGCGGCGCAGGAGGGGGAGGTGCTGGCCGGGCATATGGCGGACCTTGCCCCGGCGCTGTCCCACCTGGCGCCGATCGACCCTGCCGCCTGGCCGGCGCTGTTCGAGGCCAGCCTGGAGGGCATCGCCACCCGCCAGGTGCGGCTGCACGAGGCCGCGCATCCGCGCGTCGAGATCCTCGGCCTGCTGGAGGCGCGGCTGCTGGCCTTCGACCGCGTCGTGCTCGGCGCGCTGGATGAGGGCGTCTGGCCGCTGGCCACCGACCCGGGCCCCTGGATGAGCCGGCCGATGCGCGCGCAGTTCGGCCTGCCGGAGCCGGAAGCCCGCATCGGCCGCGTCTGCATGGACTTTTTCCTGTTCGCCTGCGCGGCGAAGGAGGCCGTGCTGTCGCGCGCGGCGCGGCGCGGCGGGTCGCCGACGGTCGCCGCGCGCTGGCTCACCAGGCTGGAAACCTTCCTGGCCGGCCAGGGGCTGGCGCTGGCGGGCAGCGAGGCGGCGCGCTGGGCGGCAGCGCTGGACCAGCCGGCGACCGTCACCCCCGTCGGCCGCCCCGCCCCCTGCCCGCCGGCGGCCCTGCGGCCGCGGGAGATTGCGGTGACCGAGGTCGCCGACCTGCTGGCCGACCCCTACGCCTTCTATGCCCGGCGCGTGCTGCGGCTGCGGGCGCTGGATCCGCTGGATGCCGATGTCGGCGCGCTGGACTACGGCATCATCGTCCATGCCGCGCTGTCCGGCTTCATCCGCCGCATCGCCCGCGCCCCCGGCGGCTGGCCGGGCGAGGACCAGGCCCTGGCGGATTGGGGGGAGGCGGCGGCGGAGGCCCTGGCGGCGCAGGGGCCAAGGCCCTCGCTGGCGGCCTTCTGGCGCCCGCGCCTGGCCCGCATCGGCGCCTTCGTGGTGCGGCTGGAGGCGGAGATGCGCCAGGGCGGCGGCATCGCCGCCAGCGTCACGGAGGTGGAGGCCCGCTTCGACCTGCCGCGGCCGCGCGGCGTGGTGGCGCTGAAGGCGCGCGCCGACCGGATCGACCGGCTGGGCGATGGCAGCCTGCAGGTGCTGGACTACAAGACCGGCCGCGTGCCCGGCCTGCCCGAATTGCAGGATGGCCGCGCCCCGCAATTGCCGCTGGAGGCCGCGCTCGCCGAGGCCGGCGCCTTCGCCGGGCTGCCCGCCGCGCCGGTCGCCGCGCTGGTGTACTGGAAGCTCTCGGGTGGCGAGGTGCCGGGCGAATCGCACCCGATGCTGACGGGGGCGGAGGAGGTGGCGGAGCTGGCCGCCCTGTCGCTCGACCGGCTGGGCCGGCTGCTGGACCGCTTCCTGCTGGGCGATGCGCCCTTCGCCGCCCGCCCGCACCCCGCCCGCGCCGCCCGCGGCGGCGACTACGACCACCTGGCCCGCTTCGCCGAATGGGCGGATGCGGAGGGCGAGGAATGAGCGGCCGCAGCCTGACGGCGCGGCAGGAGGCGGAGGCGGCGCAGGCCGAGGCCTCCGCGCCCGCTTCCTCCGCCTGGGTCGGCGCCTCCGCCGGGTCGGGCAAGACCAAGGTGCTGACCGACCGGGTGCTGCGCCTGCTGCTGGCGCCGGGCACACGGCCGGGGGCCATCCTCTGCCTCACCTTCACCAAGGCGGCGGCGGCGGAGATGGCGACGCGCCTGGCGCGCGACCTCGGCCGCTGGGCGGTGGAGCCGGAATCGCAGCTGGCGGCACGGCTGGGCGCCCTGCTGGGGCGGGCGCCGGATCGCCGCGACCTGGATGCGGCGCGCGGGCTGTTCGCGCGGGTGCTGGACCTGCCGGGCGGCATGCGCATCAGCACCATCCACGCCTTCTGCCAATCCCTGCTGCGCGCCTTCCCGCTGGAGGCCGGCCTCGCCCCGCATTTCGGCGTGGCGGAGGAAGCGGATGCGGCGGATCTGCTGGCCGCGGCGCGGGAAGCCGTGCTGGCCGCCCCCGCCCAGGCCCCGGCGCTGGAGGCGCTGGCCAGCCTGGTGCCGCCGGATGCCTTCGCCCGGCTGGTCGCCGCCCTGGACCGGGACCGCGAAAGGCTGGCGGAGGCGCTGCGCGGCGCCGGCTCCCTCGAACGGCTCTGCGCCTGCATCGGCCAGCATCTGGGCCTGCCGGAAGCGGCGCAAGAGGCGGCGCTGGTGGAGGCGGCGGCGCAGGATGCGGACCCCCAGGCGGTGATGGCCGCAAGGCTGCTGGAGGCCAGCCGCAACAAGAACGACCGCGATCGGGGCCTGGCGCTGCTGGACTGGCTGCAGGCCCCCCCGGCGCAGCGCGCCGCCCGCTGGGCGGATTGGGTGGCGCTGCTGCTGACGAAGGACGGCACGCCGCGCGCCCGCCTCGCCACCAAGGAGGTCGGCCCGCGCCAGGCGGAATGCGCGGAGATCCTGCGGCGGGAGGCGGAGCGGGTGGCGGCGATGGAAGGCAGCCGCCGCGCCAGCCGCCTGCTGGCGGCCACCCGCGCGCTGCTGTCGCTCGGCGCGCCGGTGCTGGAAGGCTATCGCGCCCGCAAGCGCGCCCGCGGCCTGCTGGATTATGACGACCTGATCCTGGCGGCACGCCAGGTGCTGCGCGACCCGGGCAGCGCCTGGGTGCTGTTCAAGCTGGATGGCGGGCTGGACCATGTGCTGCTGGACGAGGCGCAGGACAGCAACCCGGCGCAATGGGGCATCGCCGCCGCGCTGACCGAGGAATTCTTCGCCGGACACGGGCGGGAACGGCGGGCCGAGGCGCCGCCGCGCACCATCTTCGCGGTGGGCGACGTCAAGCAGTCCATCTACGGCTTCCAGGGCGCCGACGCCGCCGGCTTCATCCGCTGGAAGGCGCATTTCGCCGAACGCCTGGCGGCGCTGGGCGAAAGGCTGCGCGACTTGCAGTTGCAGGTCTCCTTCCGCTCCACCGCGCCGGTGCTGGCGCTGGTCGATGCCGTCTTCGCGGAAGGCCCGGCGCGGGAGGGTGTGGTGGCGGCGGGCGAGGGGCTGCGCCACCGCCCGGACCGCGCCGGCCAGGCCGGCTGCGTCGAGCTGTGGCCGATGCTGGAAGCGGCGGAGCCGGAGCCGCCGCCGGAATGGGAGGTGCCGGACACCCCCGCCGCCGCGACCGGTGCCGATGCCCTGCTGGCGGAGGCGCTGGCCGCGCGCATCGCCACCTGGCTGCGGGAGGGGGAGCGCCTGCCCAGCCGCGACCGGCCGATGCGGGCCGGGGACATCCTGGTGCTGGTGCGCAAACGCAGCGGCGGGCTGCTGCCGCGGCTGGTGCGGGCGCTGAAGCAGCATGGCGTGCCGGTGGGCGGCGCGGACCGCATCCGCCTGGCGGAGCAGATCGCGGTGCAGGACCTGCTGGCGCTGGCCGATGCGCTGCTGCTGCCGGAGGATGATTTGCAGCTGGCGGCCGCCCTGAAATCGCCGCTGGTCGGGCTCGACGAGGCGCAGCTCTTCGCCCTGGCGCAGGGCCGCACCGGCAGCCTGTGGTCGCGCCTGGCCGCGCTGCGCGGGCAGGACAGCGCGGCAGGCCATGCGGCGGATTTCCTCGCCGGGCTGATGGCCCGCGCCGACCTCGTCACCCCGCACGCCCTGTTCGCCGAAATACTCGGGGAACATCGCGGGCGGCAGAGGCTGCTGGCGCGGCTCGGGCCGGATGCGGCCGACCCGGTGGAGGAATTGCTCAACGCCGCCCTGGCCTATGGCGCGCGGCATCCCCCCAGCCTGCAGGGCTTCGTCCACTGGCTGCGCCGCGGCGGGGCGGAGGTGAAGCGGGACCAGGAAGCCGCGGGCGATGCGGTGCGGATCATGACGGTGCACGGCGCCAAGGGGTTGCAGGCGCCGGTGGTGATCCTGCCGGATACGGTGGCGCCGGGGCGGGACACCGGCGATGTGCGCTGGGTGATGGAGCCGGATGCGCCGCCTTTGCCGCTCTGGGCGCCGAACAAGGACCACCACGCCCCCGCCTTCGCCACGCTGCTGGCCACGGAAAAGGCGGCGCGGGCGGAGGAGGAACACCGGCTGCTCTATGTCGCACTGACCCGGGCGGAGGACCGGCTGCTGGTCTGCGGCTGGCAGAAGCGCAGGCCGAAGACGCGGGACTGGCCGGAAGCCTGCTGGTACGACCTGATCGCCCAGGGCTTTGCCCGGCTGGAGGCGGCGGAGGCGCCGCTGGGGGACTTCGGCGCGCCGGTCGAATGCCGCTTCGCCGGCGCCACGCTGCGCCAGCTGGTCAGCCCGCAGGAAGCCCCGCCCCGCCCGGATGGCCGCGACGCGCCGCCACCGGAAGCTGCCGGCCTGCCCGGCTGGGCGCATCGCCCGGCGCCGGCCGAAGCGGTGCTGGACGCGCTGGCCCCCTCCGCCGTGCCGGGAGAGAATGAACCGCCCGCCGCCGCCCCGCATGGCGCCGCCGACCCCACCGGCCAGCGCTTCCGCCGCGGCCGGCTGGTGCATGCGCTGCTGCAGCACCTGCCAGACCGGCCACCGGCGGAGCGCACCAAGGCCGGCGCCGCCTTCCTCGCCCGCCGCGGCCATGCGCTGCCGCCCGAAGCCCAGGCGGAGATCCTCGCGGAGGTGCTGGCCTTGCTGGACGCCCCGACCTTCGCCGCCGCCTTCGGCCCGGACAGCCTGGCGGAGGCGCCGATCGCCGGGCGGCTCGGCAACCGGCTGGTCAGCGGCCAGGTGGACCGGCTGCTGGTGGCGCCGGACCGCGTGCTGGTGCTGGACTACAAGACCAACCGCCCGCCGCCGGCGGACGCTGCCCAGGTACCGGCGCTGTATCTCCGCCAGATGGCCGCCTACCGCGCCGTGCTGCGCCAGGCCTTCCCCGGCCGCCGCGTGGATTGCGCCCTGGTCTGGACCTTCGGCGCTCGACTCATGCCTCTGGTGGAAGGTTTGCTGGATAGCCATGCGCCGTCGGCATGAGGCTGCGCAGCCGGCGCAGGAAGGCGCTTGCTTGACCGGGGGCAACGGCGACACGATCTTGCCACACAACGCGCCAGCCCCCCGCGACGCGCACGGAGACCCCCGATGAGCGAACTCACCAAGGCTGTCACCGACGACAGCTTCAAGCAGGATGTGCTGGAAGCCTCCGGCCCCGTCCTGGTCGATTTCTGGGCCGAATGGTGCGGCCCCTGCCGCATGGTCGCGCCGATCCTGGACGAGATCGCGAAGGAATACGCCGGCAAGCTGACCATCGCGAAGGTGAACATCGACGACAACCCGATGACGCCGAACGACTACGCGGTGCGCGGCATCCCCACCATGATCCTGTTCAAGGACGGCAAGCCGGTGGACACCAAGGTCGGCGCCCTGCCGAAGAGCGCGCTGAAGGACTGGGTCGCGACCAAGGTCGGCTGATCCCGGCCATGGCGCCGGCGCGTCGGCGCCCTACATCGGGCGCATGACGCGCATCCTCATCGCCCTGCTGGCCGCCCTGCTGCCCTTCCCCGCCGCCCTGGCGCAGGAGGGGGAGCGGGTTCGGTCGGAACGCCACGACTTCCGGCTGACCACCTTCGCCCGCGGCCTGGAACATCCCTGGGGCGCGGCGTTGCTGCCGGATGGGCGGCTGCTGGTGACGGAACGGCCCGGCCGGCTGCGGCTGGTCGGGCGGGATGGCGCCGTTTCCGCCCCGCTGGCGAATGTGCCGGCGGTGGAAGCCGCCAGCCAGGGCGGGCTGCTGGATGTTGCCCTCGCCCCGGATTTCACGACGAGCCGCGAGGTCTTCCTGTGCCAGGCGATGCTGGTGCAGGGCGGCGCGCTGACGCGGCTGGTGCGCGCCCGGCTGGGCGCGGAGGCGCGCGGGCTGGAGCAGGTGACGCCGCTGCTGGACGCCACGCCGCCGCAGGCCAGCGGCCGCCAGCATTATGGCTGCCGCATCGCCTTCGGCCCGGATGGCCGGCTGTACCTGTCCACCGGCGACCGCAACCAGGACCGGGAAAGGGCGCAGCGCCTGGACGACCTGGCCGGCAAGGTGCTGCGCCTGGATCGGGAAGGCCGCGCCCAGCCGGACAACCCCTTCGCCGGCCGGGCCGATGCGCGGGCCGAGGTGTTCAGCTACGGCCACCGCCACCCGCAGGGCCTGGCCTTCAACCCCTGGACGGGCAGCCTGTGGGAAGCCGAGTTCGGCCCGCGCGGCGGCGACGAGATCAACATCCTCCGCCCCGGCCGCAACTATGGCTGGCCGCGCGTGACCTGGGGCGTGAACTACAGCGGCACCCCGATCAGCGACCGCAAGACCGCCCCGGGCATGGAGGACCCGATCCATGTCTGGGTTCCGGCCGTCAGCCCCTCCGGCATCGCCTTTTACGACTCCGACGCTTTTCCCGCCTGGCGCGGCAGCCTGTTCGTCGCCGCGCTGAACCCGCCCGGCCTGGTGCGGCTGACGACCGATGGCGACCGCGTGGTGGGCGAGGAACGCCTGCTGTTCGACCGCCGCATCCGTCTGCGGGACGTGCTGGTGGCGCAGGATGGCGCGCTGCTGCTGCTGACGGATGAGGCGCGGGGCCGGATCCTGCGGCTGGCGCCTGGCGGCTGAAGCGGGCCAGCCCGCGCGGCTCAATCCTGTCATACCAGCCGCACGAAGGTTTCGCCTTCGTGCCCCTCGGGCCGCAGGTCGGGACTTCGTGCGTCGGGTATCAGCCTGCGCCGGTCAATGCTCGTAGTGCAGCCGCAACTCCTGCCGGCCATCCGGCAGGCGATGCTCCGTCACACGGTCCGCGGCGCGGCGCAGCAGCAGGGTGGCCAGGCGGCTGGCCAGGGCGGCGTCGTCCGCCGCGGCATCGAGGTCGGGCGGCGCGGCGTCCAGTGCCTCGCCGGGCCAGCGCAACGCCACATCCAGGTTGAACTCGTCGAAGCGGCCGGCCACCTCCACCACCGCGCCGGCTGACAGCAGCGGCGGCAGCGCACTGGCCACTTCCTCCAGCGCTGCCTCCAGCCGCGCCACCACCTCGGCCCGCGCGCCCCAGGCGGCGCCGGCGCGGTGGGCGAAATCCTGCAGCGCGGCGGCGCCATCGGCCGGGCGCCAGGCCAGGTGGCGCTGCTGCCCGGCCCCCAGGCGGAAGGCCGCCACCAGCAGCAGCGCCGCCACCATGGCCAGGACGAGGGAGGAGGAAACCAGCAGCCGCGCCGCGTCCGGCAGGCCGGAGAAGATCTGCGGCACCGCGTCGTAGGACAGGCCGATGACCAGCGCCGCGCCCACCACCAGCGTGCGCCGCGCATCCATCAGCCGCTGGGTGACGATGCCCATGCCGGTGGTGACGATGAACGCCGCGGCGAAGAACAGCGCCGCCCCCAGCACGCCGCGCGGCACCGCCAGCACCAGCGCGGCGGAGCCCGGCAGGAAGGCGAGCCCGATCCACAGCACGCCCACCGCCAGCCCCACCCGCCGGGCGGTGATGCCGCTGGCGATCGAAAGCCCGACGCTGGCGGTGTAGGTGTTGGTGCCCGGCACCCCCAGCATGCCGGCCACCAGCGTGCCGAGCCCATCCGCCAGGGCGCCGGCGCGCATCCGGGCGAAATCCGGGCGCCGCCAATGCGGGTCCGTCGCCCGGTCGCTGGCCACCACATCGCCGCAGGCGCGCACCAGGCAGGCCAGGGCGCCCATGGCGAAGCCGGGCAGCAGGGTCCATTCCAGGGTGGGTGTGGCGGGCGGCCAGGCCGGGACCTCCCACCCCAGCGGCACCGGCAGCAGCAGCCCGCCTTCCACCGCCACGCGCAGCGCATGCGCGGCAAAGCCGACCACCAGCCCGGCCAGCACCGCCAGCGGCCGCAGCCGCGCCCCGCCCCAGACACTGACCCCGCCGATGACCAGCAGCGCCAGCAGGCTGGCTGGCAGGTCGTCCGTGCCGCGATCCAGCCCGGGGCCGAAGCCGAGGATCAGGCGCAGCGCCAGCAGGCCGAGCCCGATGCCGATCATCAGCACCACCAGCCCCACCAGCTCCGTCGGCAGGAAGGGGCGCAGCCGGCGGATGGCGAGCGAGAGCAGGATCTGCGTGACCCCCGCCGCCATGGTCATCGCCGCCACCGCCCCCAGCCCGCCATGGCGCGCCGCCAGCACGGTGGGCGGCAGGTAGATGGCGGTGAAGACGGCCGGCAGCAGGAAGCCTGAGCCGATGCCATGCCGCCCCCAGCATTGCAGCAGCGTGGCGATGCCCAGCGCCAGCATGGCGAGGGAAAGATAGCCCGGCAGCAGCGCCGGATCCGCCCCCGCGCTGTCGGCGACCAGCAGCGGGAACACCAGGGTGACGGAGCCCAGCCCCACATGCTGCAGCGCCGCCGGCCACAACACCGCGGCCGGGGGGCGGCTCGCCAGGGTCCAGTTCGGGCTCGTTTCGGGCATGCCGGATGCTCGGGCCTGGGCGCCGGCCGCGCAACCCGCGCGTCAGCCGTCCCGCTTCAACACTTCGCCCGCCAGGTACAGGCTGCCGCAGACCAGCACCCGCGCCGGGCCGCCGGGGCGCGGCAGCGCGGCCAGGGCCTGCGCCACCGTGCCGCCGGGGATCGCGGCGCCGCCGCTGGCCGCAACAATGCCCTCCACCGGCATGGCCAGATGCTGCCCCGGCTCGGCCACCGCCCAGAGGGTGGTGGCCGCCGGGATGATGGGCCCCAGGAATTCCGGCACCTGCTTGCCGGCCTTCATGCCGACCAGCACATGCAGCGGCCGGTCGGCGAAGGCGTCCCGCATGTGCTGCCCGACCACCACGCCGGCCCCGGCATTGTGGCCGCCATCCAGCCACAGCTCCCAATCCGGCGGCAGCATCGCGGCCAGCCGGCCCGACAGGCGCTGCATCCGCGCCGGCCAGCTCGCCGTGGCGACACCCTGGCGGATCGCCGCCTCGGTCAGCCAGGGCGGGTTCCAGGCGCGCAGCGCGGCGATGGCGATGCCGGCATTGTCCGCCTGGTGCGGCCCGGCCAGGCCGGGGCGCGGCAGCTCGATCCGCCCGGCCTCGTCCTCCCAGGCCAGCCCGCCATCCGCCAGGCGCTCCACCCGCCAGGCGGCATCGCGCGCCCGCAGCGGCGCGCCCTGCGCCGCGGCCTCCTGCACGATCACCCGCAGCGCCGCCGCTGCCTGGGCGCCGGTGGCACACGGCACGCCGGGCTTGATGATTCCGGCCTTCTCCCAGGCGATGCGACCCAGATCGTCACCGAAGAAATCCATGTGGTCCATGGAGATGCTGGTGATCGCGGTGGCCACCGGGCGGTCCACCACATTGGTCGCGTCGAACCGCCCGCCCAGGCCCACCTCCAGCACCAGCAGGTCCGCCTCCACGCTGGCGAACAGGTGCAGGGCGACGGCCGTCGTCACCTCGAACACCGTGATCGGTTCGCCGCCATTGGCGCGCTCCACATGCTCCAGCGCCGCGATCAGCGCCGGCTCCGTCACCAATTCGCCGGCCAGGCGGATGCGCTCATGGAAGCGGACCAGGTGCGGGCTGGTGTAGACATGCACCCGCAGCCCCGCGGCTTCCGCGATGGCGCGCAGGAAGGCGCAGGTGCTGCCCTTGCCGTTGGTGCCGGCCACATGCACCACCGGCGGCAGCCGCCGTTCCGGATGGTCCAGTGCCGCGAGGCAGCGCTGCAGCCGGCCGAGGCTGAGGTCGATCAGCTTCGGGTGCAGCCCGTGCAGGCGGTCGATGATCTCCTCGCTCCGCGAGGGCGGGATGTCCTCGCTCCGCGAGGCTGGGGGGGCGCTCACGCCGGCTTCGCGTCCTCGGCGGCCTCGGCGGGTTCGGGCGCCGGCAAGGCGGGCAGCGCCTCGGCCTCCGGCTCCGGCTCCGCCAGCAGCATCGGCTCCCGCAGCAGGGAAATCAGGCGGGCCAGGGTGGCGCGCAGGTCGTGGCGCTTCACCACCATGTCCAGGATGCCGTGTTCCAGCAGGTATTCGGCGCGCTGGAAGCCCTCCGGCAGCTTCTCACGCACCGTCTGCTCGATCACGCGCGCCCCGGCGAAGCCGATCAGCGCGCCCGGCTCGGCGATCTGGATGTCGCCCAGCATGGCGAAGCTGGCGGTCACGCCGCCCGTCGTCGGGTCGCACAGCACCACGATGAAGGGCAGCCCGGCCTCCTTCACCATGCGCGTCGCGATCACCGTGCGCGGCATCTGCATCAGGCTGACGGCGCCTTCCTGCATCCGCGCCCCGCCGGAGGCGGTGAAGACGATCAGCGGCGCATCCTGCAGCACGGCCAGCTTGGCGGCGGTGACCAGCGCCTCGCCCACCGCGGCGCCCATGGAGCCGGCCATGAACGCGAATTCGAACACGGCCACCACCGCCTTGCGGCCGAGGATGCTGCCCTGGGCCACCAGCACGGCATCATCCATGCCCGCCTTGGCCTGCGCCTCCTTCAGCCGGTCGGCGTAGCGGCGCTGGTCGCGGAAGCGCAGCGGGTCCAGCGGCACCTTCGGCAATTCGATGCGCGACCAGCCCTCATCCAGCGTCGCCTTCACCCGGCCGGCGGCGGTGAGGCGCAGATGATGGTTGCAATGCGTGCAGACGTAGAGGTTCCGCTCAAGGTCGCGATGGAAGATCATCTGCTCGCAGGCAGGGCATTTGTGCCAGAGATTGTCCGGCACCTCCCGCGGCTGTCCGAACAGCGCCTTCACCTTCGGCAGCGCCCAGTCGGAAATCCAGTTCATCGCGTCCCGTCCTCGGTGGCAGCCCCGGAGTAGGGCTGCCAAGCCGGCCGGCGCAAGAGGCCGGTTCAGAAGCGACGGTTGAAGCCGATACGCAGCGCGTGCAGGTCGAGATGGTGATCCCAGCCCGGCCCGCTGCCCGGCGGCAGCACGAGTTCCTTTCGATAGGCGTGCCAGGCGTAGTCCAGCCGCAGCCGCCAATCCGCCGCCACCACGTGTTCCACGCCGAGGCCCAGCACCAGCCCCACCGTGGTGCCGCTGGCGCTGGCGCGGGAGGTGGCGCAGGCCCCGGCGCAGCTTTCGGTCGTGCTCGCCTCGAACTGCGCCAGCCCACCGCCGGCGCGCAAGAACAGCAGCGTGTCGGGCGTGGCCAGCCAGCCAAGCCGGCCGGTCGCCGCACCATGCAGGCCGAGCGTGGCCTCGCTGCGCACCGCACCCGTTGCATCGGCGGTGGCGACGTCGCCGGACTGGCCGAGATGGCCGATCTCCAGCTCCAGCCCCAGCACCAGCCGCTCGCGCTGCCAGTTCCAGCCGGCCTGGGCGCCGCCGAGCACGCCGCGCGTCTCCGCCTGCCAGGCGCGTGGCCCGTTGATTTCGCGGATATCGTCGCCGCCGCCGCCATAGCCCAGATGCAGCCCGAGATAGGGGCCGGTCCAGGGCTCCGCTCGGCCGGCGGCCGGCAGGAGACAGAGGGGGGCGATCAGCAGGGCGTTGCGCAGCAGGCGGGTCATGGGGGCTCCTTGTCGTGGCGGGGCAAATCCGCTACGATTCACATCAATGTTTTTATGTTTTACGATAAGGAACGGTGCGCGGTCAACGCCGCCGTGGCTGCCCATGACAACCCACCGGCTTGGCCTGAGCCTGCGCGCCGCAACGCTTGCGGTGATCGCCCTGCTGCTGCTGATCCCGCTGCTGGGCGTGGCGGCGCCGGGGTCCCTGCCCGCCGGCCTGGCCTTCCGGCAACTGGCCGCGACGCCGGCGCGACTGCCGGCGGCACTGGCGCTGGCGCTGCCCTACCTGGCGGCGGCGCTGGCCTTCGCACAGCTGCACCGCTTCGCCACCCGCCTGCACGGCATGGCGGTGTTCAGCCTGGCGGCGGCGGAGGCCCTGCGACGCTTCGGCGGCTGGCTGCTGCTGGCGGCGCTGCTGCTGCCCGCCTCCCGCCTCGCAGCCCTCGGCCCCGCCGGGCTGATCGCCCCGGCGCCGCTGCTGGGCTGTGCGGTGGGGCTGGCCATCGGCCTGGTCTTCCTCAGCTTCGCCGCGGTGCTGCGCGAAGCCACCCGCGCCACCGAAGAGAACGCCGCGATCATCTGATGCCGATCACCGTCCAGCTCGACGTCATGCTCGCCCGCCGCAAGATGCGGTCCCGCGAGCTCGCCACGCGGATCGGCATCTCCGAGGTCAACCTGTCCCTGCTCAAGACCGGCCGCGTCAAAGGCATCCGCTTCGAAACGCTGGAAAAACTCTGCCGGGAGCTGGACTGCCAACCGGGCGACCTGCTGGCGCATGTGCCGGAGGAAGAGGCACCGACCTGACGCCGCTGCATCGAACCCCTCTACCGGAACGATTGAGCGCATTTATCACTGCCCCGCAGCGACCCCTGGTATGATCGATGGAGAAGAAAAGACAGGGGGACCCGCCGGATGAACCTGCGCGACCTGCGCTACGCGCTTGCCGTGGCCGAACACCGGCATTTCGGCCGCGCCGCGGAACTCTGCCACATCAGCCAGCCCACCCTGTCCACCCAGCTTCGTAAACTGGAGGAAGAGCTGGGCGTGGTGCTGTTCGAGCGCACCAACAAATCCGTGGCGCCCACCACCGCGGGCGAGGCGCTGCTGGCCCACGCCCGCGCCGCGGTCGCCGCGGCCGACGCGATGCTGGCATTGGCCCATGCCTCGCGCGACCCGCTCCGCGGCCGGCTGCGGCTGGGCATCATCCCGACCCTTGCCCCCTACCTGCTGCCCCTGGTCTTCGGCCCGCTGCGCGACGCCCTGCCGGAGCTGGTGATCGAACCCTGGGAAGACGTGACCACCGCGCTGCTGGATCGCCTGCGCAGCCACGACCTGGACGCCACCCTGCTGGCGACCGAGACCGAAGGGGCCGACCTGGAAGCCCGGCCGCTGTTTACCGAACCCTTCCTGGCCGCCCTGCCCCCCGACCATCCGCTGACCGCCCGCACCCGCGTGGCGGAGGACGAACTGGCCGCGGACATCCTGGTGCTGGCCGACGGCCACTGCCTGCGCGACCAGGCGCTCGCCGCCTGCGGCCAGGCCGGACCCCGCGCCGGGGCGCTCCGCGCCTCCAGCCTCTCCACCCTGATGAACATGGTCGCCGCGGGCTACGGCACCACCCTGATCCCCGGCCTGGCCGCCGGCACCGCCCGCGACTCCGGCATCGCGCTGCGCCCCCTGCAACACAAGGCCGGCCGCCACATCCAACTCGTCTCCCGCACCACCTTCCCCCGCCGCGCCGCCATCGACGCCATCGCCGCCCTCATCCGCAGCCGCCTGGCGCCATTTGCCGAAGGCGCGGCAGGCGGGGATGTCTGAAGGGGCGGCGCGGGTGGCTTGCAGGGCGGGCTTCGCCCCCCTGCACCCCCACCAGGGGGCGCGGCCCCCTGGACCGCGAGGACCTTTGAGCCGGCGAGGAGAGGGGGCCAGCGGTTCCGCTGAATTGGCGGTCGCTCCGGCCCCCTCTCCTCGCCGGCTCAAGTCTCATGGGTTTCCAAAGGGCCGCCGCCCTTTGGCGGGAGGGGTGCGGGGAGGGCGGAGCCCTCCCCGTGAACCACCCGCGCTGCCATCCTTCAGTCGTTCGCCTTCCGCAGGGCTTCGCAGACGGCGTCGGTGACCTGCCGGGTGGTGGCGGGGCCGCCGAGGTCGGGGGTGTGCAGGGCCGGGTTGGCGGTGACCTGTTCGATGGCGCGCATCAGGCGTTGGGCGGCGGCGGGCTCGCCCAGGTGGTCCAGCATCATCACCGCGGTCCAGAAGGTGGCGATGGGGTTGGCGATGCCTTTGCCGGTGATGTCGAAGGCGGAGCCGTGGATCGGCTCGAACATGGATGGGCTGTCGCGTTCCGGGTTGATGTTGGCGGTAGGGGCGATGCCGAGCGACCCCGCCAGGGCGGCGGCCAGGTCGGAGAGGATGTCGGCGTGCAGGTTGGTGGCGACGATGGTGTCGATGCTGGCCGGCTTGATGACCATGCGCATGGTCATCGCGTCCACCAGCATCTTGTCCCAGGTGACGTCGGGGAATTCGGCGGCGATCTCGGCGGCGATCTCGTCCCACATCACCATGGCGTGGCGCTGGGCGTTGGATTTCGTCACCACCGTCAGCAGCTTGCGCGGGCGGGACTGCGCCAGGCGGAAGGCGTAGCGCATGATGCGCTGCACGCCGGCGCGGGTCATGATGGAGACGTCCTGCGCCACCTCGATGGGCAGGCCGCGATGGGCGCGGCCGCCGATGCCGGAGTATTCGCCTTCCGAGTTCTCCCGCACGATCACCCAGTCCAGCTCCGGGCCGGAGACGTGGCGCAGCGGGCTCACGATGCCGGGCAGCACGCGGGTGGGGCGGACATTGGCGTATTGGTCCAGCGGCTGGCAGATGGCGAGCCGCAGGCCCCACAGCGTGACATGGTCGGGGATGTCGGGCGCGCCGACGGCGCCGAACAGGATGGCGTCGTAGCCGCGCAGCTGGTCGGCACCATCCGCCGGCATCATCACGCCATGCTTGCGGTAGTAGTCCGAGCCCCAGTCGAAATCGGTGAAGTTCAGGGTGAAGCCGCCGTCGCGCGCGGCGCAGGCCTTCAGCGCCTCCACCCCCGCCGAGATGACTTCCGGCCCGATGCCGTCGCCGCCCATGGAAGCGATGCGGTAGCTGCGCATTCTCATCCCCTTCGTGTCTGCCCGCAGGGGCGCGGCGCGCTTCCTGGCGCGCCATCTTCCATGCAAGATGGCGTTCGATAATCCCCGGCCGGCGGCAGCGTCAACCAGGCGGGATGCGGCGGAGGCAGGGCATGGTGCAGATGCGCGACAATGCGGCGGCGGCGCCCCGGCCTTCGCTCGTCGATGCCGCCTATGCGGCGCTGAAGCGCGCCATCCGCGACACCGCGCTGGCCCCTGGCTACCAGGGCTCGGAGCAGGAGATCGCGCTGCAGCTGGGCATGAGCCGCACCCCGGTGCATGAGGCCGTCATCCGGCTGCAGGAAGAAGGGCTGGTGCGCGTGCTGCCGCGCCGCGGCGTGCTGGTCTGTGCCCTCTCGCCCGAGGACATGCGGGAGATCTACGAGGTGATCGTGGCGCTGGAGAGTGCCGCGGCGGCGCTGATCGCGGCGCAGCCGAAGAAGCAGCGCAAGCCCGTGGCGACGGCGCTGGAGGCGGTGAACGCGGCGATGGCGGCGGCCCTGGCGGCGGAGGACCTGCCCGCCTGGGCGGAGGCCGATGGCCGCTTCCACCAGATGCTGGTGGAGGGTGCCGGCAATGCCAGGCTCGTGCGGATCTATGCCGGCATCATGGACCAGTCGCACCGCGCCCGGATGCTGACCCTGCGGCTGCGGCCGCGGCCCATCCTCTCGGTGCAGGAGCATGCCGGCATCCTCGCCGCAATCCGCGCAGGGGCGGAGGCGGAGGCGCTGGCGCGCGCCAAGGCGCACCGGCAGCGGGCCGTGGCGCAGATCCTGCCGCTGCTGGCGCAGTTGGGGATGCGGCAGATCTGAGGGGTCGGCAAGGCGACAGCCGGGCTGCGCATTGACCCGGGCCAGCGAAAGTCATCCCTGTCGGGTATGGCGCTTAGCTTCAACAATGTGGACATGCAGCAGATGGCCTTGCTGGTGCAGTGGCACGGCGTGGAAGAACGGGCTTTGCCCTGCGCGGGCGTCCCGCCCGCCTGTTATCGCTACGAATGCCCGATGACGGTCGTCACGCTCGAACGGACGCTGGTCGCCGCTGGCGTGGTCCGCATGTCCCTGGCCGGCCCGACCTGGCGGTTGGTCTTTCGCTACGTCGGCGCCGCCACCGTTCTGCAGTGCGTGGACCATGCGGATGGGTTCGTCCGAGACCTCGTCGCGGTGAAGATGAGCCAGGACTGAGGGCTTCGACCCCGCTTCCCCCCCCCCCTCCCCCCCCTTCCTCCGTAGACAAGCGCCCCGCCGCTGCGCACCCTGGCGTGGCGTGGATGCAGGGGGTTCGGATGACCGATCGGGCGTATGATCTGGTGGTGCGCGGCGGCACGGTCGCCACGGCGGCGGAGGTGTTCGAGGCCGATATCGGCATCCTGGAGGGCCGCATCGCCGCGCTGGGCCGCAACCTCGCCGCGGGGCGGGAGGAAGTCTCCGCCAAGGGCATGGTGGTGACGCCGGGCGGCCTCGACCCGCATTGCCACCTGGAGGAGATCGGTCAGGACGGCTCCGTGCATGAGGAAAGCTTCGCCAGCGGCTCCGCCGCCGCCCTGGCCGGGGGCACCACCTCCTTCATCTGCTTCCTGCCGCAGTGGAAGGGGCATTCCCTGGCAGACAGCGCGCCGGGCTATGAGGCCCGCGCGGCGCAGTCGCGCTGCGACTATTCCTTCCACCAGATCATCACCGACCCGCGGCCCGAGGTGCTGGAGCGGGAGATCCCGGCGCTGATCGCGCGCGGCGTGCGCAGCCTGAAGGTGTTCCTCACCTACGACCCGCTGCGGCTGAACGACCGGGAGCTGATCGAGGTGCTGGCCGTGGCGCGCCGCCACCGTGCCTTCGTCACCATCCATGCGGAGAATTACGACGCCATCGGCTGGCGCATCGACGCGCTGCTGAAGGCCGGGCTGACCGACCCGCTGCAGCACGCCTGGTCCCGCCCCCCGGTGGTGGAGCGGGAGGCGACGCACCGCGCCATCGCGCTGGCCGAGCTGGTGGACCAGCCGGTGCAGATCTTCCATGTGAGCTGCGAGGAAGCCGCCGCGGAGATCGCCGCCGCCCGCGCGCGCGGCGTGAAGGTGTGGGGGGAGACCTGCCCGCAATACCTGACCCTGTCGCATGAGGATCTTCAGGGCCCGGATTTCGCCGGCGCCAAGGCGGTGTGTTCCCCGGCGCTGCGCGCGAAGGGGGAGAATGAGAAGGTCTGGCGCCGCATCCAGGACGGCACGCTGGATGTCGTCTCCTCCGACCATTGCGGCTTTTCCTTCACCACCGCGAAGCGCGCGCCGGGGTCCGGCGGCTATGGGATGGGCAGCGCCAATCTGCGCGCGGATGGCACGCCGGCCTTCAATGCCATCCCCAACGGGGTGCCGGGGATCGAGACACGGCTGCCGGTGCTGTTCTCGGAAGGCGTTAACAAAGGCCGGATTGACCTGCCGCATTTCGTCCGCCTCAGCGCCGCCAATGCGGCCCGGCTGTTCGGGCTGGAAGGGCGGAAGGGCAGCCTGATGCCGGGCGCGGATGCCGATCTGGTGGTCTGGGACCCGGATGCGGAACGCCGCATCCGCAACACGGAGTTGCACCACGCGATCGACTACACCCCCTGGGAAGGCTTTGCGATCAAGGGGTTTCCCAGCGTGACCATCGCCGGCGGACGCGTCGCGGTGCAGCAGGGGCAGGTGCTGGCGGAGCCGGGCCGGGGGCGTTTCCTGGCCCGTGACGCCTATGCCCTGGCGCGACCCGGCGGGCGGGTCCCGGACGGTTTCGACGCCGCCTCGGTCGGCTGAGGCGCCCCCACGGCCCCGCCGCCCGCCCGGTGGCAGCGGCCGCGGGGGAGCCCGCCCAAGTGGTTGAAATAAATCTTTCTTTCCGTTGCCCCAAGATTCCGTCGTTGCCGCTGTTTCAAAAGCGGGCCGCTTAACACTTCCAACACCAGACCTCGCTAAGACTCCCCAGACGGCTGGCTGTCGGCTGTCGTGGCAGGGGCAATGCTAACCGTGGCGATCCAGCTGAAGGCGCGGGGGCTCTCCGCGGCAATCCTGCCGGGCGGACACGCGGCGAGGGACGCGGTGTTCCTCCCGCGGCGTCATGCCGGGCCCGTGGCCGGCTTCCTTCTGGGCCTGGCCGTTGCAACCTGCGGTTTGGTCGTGTTCTGGCCGACCACGGACAACCGGGCGCAGGCCCTGCCGGCGCCGGACGATTCGCCCCCCGCCGCGCTCCTCGGCCAGCTGGAGATTCAGGCAGCCCGGGCGGAAGCCGCGGCGCGGCAGGCCGAAGCGGTGGCGCGCGAGGCGGCGGCGATGCTGGCGCGCAACGCACCGCAATCCGACCGCTTCCTGATCGCCGCGCTGCTGCTGCGCGCCAGCCTGGCCACCCCGCGGCCCTGGCTGCGCGAATACCAGGCGATGCTCGCCCTGGCCCCGGCCGGCGCGCTGCCGCCCTCCCTGGCCGAGGTGCTGGCCAGCCACGCCGCGCGCGGCCTGCCTTCCGAGGCCGAGCTGCAGGCCCGCTTCGCCCTGCTCGCCCCGCAATTGCTGGCGCGCATGCCGCGCGCGGAGGGCCTGTTCAGCCGCGGCGCCGATGCGCTGCGCGGCACCTTCGCCTCGCTCGGCCTGGCCGCCCCGCCGGCCCCCGGCCTGGCGGAAACCGCCATCGCCGGCATCACGGAACATCTGCGCCGCGGCAACCTGGCGGGCGCGGTCGCCGATGCCGGGGCGCTGGATGGCCAGCTGCAGCCGCTGCTGGCCGGCTGGGTGGCGCAAGCGCGCGCCCGGCTGGCGGTGGAACAGGCGATCCAGGAAGTCCTGCTGCGCGCCCTGGCGCCGCCGCAGCTCCTGGCCGCCCCGGCGGCGCGCCGGCCCTCGTGATCCGCAACACAACCCTATCCTCGGCAGGGAGTCCAACATGGGCCGTCTACGCAATCTCCTGATCGGCCTGACGCTGGCCGCCGGCCTATCCGCGGCCGGGGCCGCGCCAGCCCAGGCGCAGCTGGGCGCGGCGATGCGCGACCGGCTGGTGGTCATCACCTCGGAATCCAGCACCGCGATCACGCGGATGCTCACGCTCAGCTTCACCGAGCGCTTCGCGGGGGTGACGGAGCCGCTGGTGCGCCATCTGCCCTCCTCCGCCGCGATGGAGCTGTTCTGCGCCGGCATCGGGCCGCAGACGCCCGACCTCACCATCGTCGTGCGCCGCATGCCGCGCACCATGCTGGAGACCTGCCAGAGCAACGGCGTGCGCGACGTGGTGGAGCTTCGGCTCGGCCTCGGCGCCGTGGTGCTGGCGGTGCGGCGGGGCGAGGCGACGCCGAACCTGACCGCGCGCCAGGTGTGGGAGGCGCTGGCGGCGGAACGGGTGAACGACGAGGAATTCGTGGTGAACCGGCGCTCCCTTTGGTCCGACATCGCCCCCAACCTGCCGCGCAACGAGATCCGCCTGATCATGCCGGCCCGCGGCAACGGCACCACCGGCCTGTTCGAGGACATGATCCTCGAAGGCGGCTGCCGGGACGTGAAGGCGGTGCGGCTGCTGTTCGATGCCGCCTATCGCCGCGGCAAATGCATCACGCTGCGCGAGGATGGCCGGGTGCGCGTGCTGGACGGCGTGGAAATCCCCGCAGCCCTGCTCGCCAGCCCGCCCGGCACCATCGGTCTGCTGTCCTACGACCAGCTGCTGGCCAGCGGCGGCAACCTGATCGCCCTGTCGGTGGACGGCGTGCTGCCCACGCAGGCCAGCATCTTCGCCCAGGACTACATCGCGACGCGCACCGTCTACCTCTATGCGAAGCGCCAGCACACCCGGCTGCGGGAAGGCATCGGCGTGGTGCGCGGCGTGCGCGAATTCCTGAACGAAGCCACCAGTGAGGGCGCGGCCGGCCCGGGCGGCTATCTGGGCGTGACCGGCCTGGTGCCGCTGGGCCCGGCGGAACGCGCCGAACAGCGCCGCATCGCCGAACGCCTGACCCTGATCTCCCGCTGAGCCTGTCCGTGTCCCTGAAGGAGGCGCAAGCCATGACGCAACGTCCCCCCGGCCGTGCCAGCCACCGCGGCACCCGCCTGCTGGCCCTGCCCGTTCTGGCCCTGACGCTGGCCGCCCTGGCGCCGTCCGGCCCGGCGCCGGCCCAGCCCGTGGCCGCGCCCGCCGCGCCGCGCACGGTGGTGACCGCCCCGTTGCAGGACCTGCCGACCTCCGGCAGCCTGAGCGAGAGGGCGGAGGATCTCTGGACCAGCGCGCTGGGCCTGTTCGGCTTCAGCTCCGGCACAAGCTACTTCATGCGCCGCCACGGCGCCCTGCAGCGCGGCCGTGCGGCGCAGGACGACTTCACCTGGCTGATGGACATCTCCGGCTACAAGCTGAAGGAGATCGAGAGCAGCGTCGGCCTGATCCCCGGCTTCAGCCTGACCTTCGGCCAGGCGCGGGAGCTGACGGAAGCCGACCGCGACTATGTCGAGCGCATGCTGGAACGCCACGCCCAGCGCAACAACGGGCCGCTGGCCCTGGTGCAGCGGACCATCGTGCGCGGCATCCTGGATGCGACGGAAATCGGCGGCTTCACCGTGGACAAGGTGGAGGTGGACCTGTTCCCGCTGCCCAAGGTGAAGTTCGTGCTGACACCGACCGATGCGCCGGTGGGGCTGGAGGCGAGCCGCATCCTGCGCGCGATCGACCGCCTGAACGCACGGGTGCAGGGCATGGCGACGCAGCGGCCGCAGGGCATGGACCTGCCGCAGACGCCGATGTCGACGCCGCTCCGCCCCGTCACGCTGGAAAACTGAGCCTTCGCCGGAGAGAGACACGGATGCACGCGACCGACCAGGACGGCCGGGCCCGCTTCGGCGAGCTGATCAAGCTGCAGATGCAGGGGCGACGCTTCCTAGACCGCGCCGAAGAACGGCGCCTGCTGGAAGAGGGGCTCACCCGCTACGGGCTGCGCCTCGACGAGGCCGCGGGGCTGCTGCGCGCCGCGGCGGAACAGGACCAGGTGGCGCTGGAAGGGGAGCTCGGCCGCTCCTCGGGCCTGCTGCTGAAGACCATGGCAGACGCCCGTGGCCGGGTGGCGCGGCAGGATTTCGCCAAGGCGGTGGCCTTCTACCGCGCCCGCGCCGGGGCGGAGCTGACCGAGGCGGAGGCGGCGCGCGCGGTGAAGCGGCGGATGGAGGAGCTGGAACTGCAGCCCAAGCCGCATGGCCGCCTGATCCGCACCCGCCGCTGGTATCGCGCCATCGCCGAGTGAACGCCGCGTCCGGCGGGCCGGGCCGGCGCGCCGCGCGGCACGCCGATCTGCCCCCGGTGCGCTGGACCGCGCGCCCAAATGCCCAGGAGGGGCCGTGTTCGAGCTTTCGCTGCCGCACCACATCGCCGCCCTGCCCGGCTGGCTCGCCATCCTGTTGACCGCCGGCGTGCCGGTGCTGCTGGCGCTCGGCCTCGGCTACCTGATGCACCAGCTGTTCACGCCGCAGGAATTCGCCGCCAACGTCCAGGTGGGCGCGGTGAAATACGGCTTCGTGGTGGAGATCTACGCGGTGGTCGCCGCGCTCGCCCTGGTCGGCGCCTGGGACATCTACCAGACCGCGCGCGACACGATGCAGAAGGAGACCTCCAGCCTCTACATGCTGGCGCTGTCCGTCGATGCCTTCGACGGCCCGGCCTTCGAACCCGCGCGCCAGGCGATGCGCAGCGCCATCCGCGGCTATGCGGGCGCGGTGGTGGGGGAGGATTGGCCGGCGATGCAGGCGGGCCAGCCGACCACCGGGTCGGAGGTCGCCTTCCAGCGGCTGGCGCGGGTGTTCCTCGACCTCGATGGCAGCACCGGCGGGCAGCTTTCGCTGCAGCAGAAGATCAATGACTGGGTGAGCGAGGTGGGGGAGGCGCGGATCGCGCGGCTTTCCGTGATGTCCCGCACCCTGTCGGGGCTGATCTGGGCGCTGGTGCTCACCGTCTCCGTCGCCACCATCGCCTTTCAATGGTTCTTCGGCGGCGGCCACGCCACGATGCACTACGCCATGGGGCTGGTCATCGCCCTGATCGTCGGCGCGGTGCTGCTGGTGGCGCTGAAGCTGGCCTTCCCCTTCGTCGGCGACCCGGCCCTGCTGACGCCACGGCCCTTCCTGGCGCTGATGGAGGTCACCTGATGCGCATCGCCTCAATAGCGCGCGCGGCGCGGCGCGTAGCGCCAGCGCTGGAAGGCCAGCAGCAGCAGGGCGAAGATCCAGAAATTCAGCAGCGCCAGCGCCCAGGCCAGCAGATGCGCCAGCAGGTGCAGCACCAGCGCGGTGGCGATGGTCAGCAGCAGCAGGCGGGCCATCACGCGCAGCGGTGGCAGCGGCGGGCGCAGCAGGGCCAGGGCGAGGAGCACCAGCGCCAGCCCGCCGGGCAGCGCCGCCGCACCGCCGCCGGTCAGGTCGCCCCAGGCGCGGTGCAGCAAGGCACCGTCGGGCAGGGCATGGTCGCGCAGCAGAAGGGGCAGGGGCTGGCGCCAGGGGCCCTCCGCGGCGAACAGCGCGTCGGGCAGGAAGCTTTCCGGCTGCGGCAGGGCGAGCAGCAGTGCCAGCCCGCCGGCCATCCCGGCCGCCAGCGCCAGCAGGCCGCTGCGCGGCGGCAGCCCGCCATGCAGCAGCGCGAGCAGCCGCGGCAGCCCGGCGGCGAGCAGCCAGGCCACCACCACCTGCAGCAGGCCCCATGCGGCCAGCCCGAGATCGGTCAGCTCCATGCGGGCCGGCTTAGGACGCCCGACGCGCCCCGTCGACTGGCGATGTCGCTTTGGCTGCTGGTCCTGCTGCTGGCATGCGGCGCGCTGCCGGCGCAGGCCGGCCCGATGGCGGTGCGGATGCCGAACGGCGCGTGCAGCTTTCTCGACATCCCGGCGGCGACGCTGGAAGCCTGGCAGAAGCGGCTCGATGCCGAACAGGCGCGGCTGGAGGCCATGGCCGGCCGGCTGCTGGCGGAAGCCGCGGCGATGCGCCTGGCCGCGGCGCGCGAAGCCGTGCCGGCCTTCGGCGACTGGGCCTATGACTGGGTGGAGAGCTACCTGACCGCCTGGCGCGTGCTCGGCCTCGCCGCCAAGGGGCTGGCGGAAGGCGTGGCCGCTGCGGATACGGAGGCGCTGGCCGACCGGCTGGCGCGCAACATGGCCGGCCCGGTGCGGGACGCCTTCCGCAGCCGGGTGCTGGAGCCGGCCATTCCGCCCGCCGCCCTTCTGGCGGACCGGGCCCATGCCGCTTCGCTGGTGGCGCATGGCTGGCAGGGCGCCCTGCGTGGGCTGGCGCTGGAAGCCGCCGCGCTGCCGCGGCTGACGCCGATCGCGCCCGCCGCCGTGGCGTTGCCGCGGCTGGACCTGAACGGCGCCGCGCGGCTGGAGCTGGAAGCGACCGAGGACGCCGACCCGCTGGCGCTGGTGGTGGAGGAGGGCGCGGATACCAACACCGTCTTCCTCCGCTCCATGCGCCCGATGGCCGCCCGCCTCGGCGCGCTGGTGCTGCGGGTGAGCGAGGCCGGGTCGATCGTCGCCACCGGCGGCGCCTTCGGCTACGCGCTGGGCGGCACGCCCGGGGTGGCGCTGGGCATGGCGGGCGGCGTGGGCGTTTCCTGGGGCCTGGACTGGGTGCTGAACCGCGTCGATTCCGCGCTGAACCGCCCGGCCTTCGAAGCCCAGGCGCTGGAGGCGATCGACCGGGCGGAGGCGCGCCTGGCGGCGCAGGGCCAGGCGGCGGTGGCGGCGGCGCTGGCGGCGCGGCGCGCGGCGCTGCTTGGCGCCTCGGGCTGCGGCTGAGCCGATGGCCGCACAACGCTTCGACTGGAAGGGGGTGGTGGCGCGGGGGCTGTTCAGCCTGTTCATCGTCTTCGCGCTGTACAACCCCTCTGGCTATTCCTACCTGCACTGGTTGGTGGACAGCTTCGAGTGGTTCTGGGCGAAGCTGGCCGTCGGCGCCGCCCTGGCCGCGGTGCTGATGATGCTGTGGCGCACCACCCGCGGCGTGCTGAAGCTGCAGGGCATGCTGCTGGTGGCGCTGTTCAGCCTGGGCGCCGGCGTGACGCTGGCGCACCTCTCCGGCATGTCGCTCACCGACCCCGAGGCGATGCTGATCTGGGCACTGCTGACGCTCGCCGCGATCTTCACCGCCGGCCTGTCCTATTCCCACCTGGATCACCGGCTGGGTGGCATCAGCCATACGGATGAGATCACGAAATGACCCCATCGCCGACGCCTGCCACGGCCGCCGCGCCCTCCAAGGCCGACGCCTTCGTCGTCAGCTGCATCGACCCGCGGCTGGTGGACGACGTCACCCATCTGATGGATTCGGTGGGCCGCGCGGAGCGCTATTCTGAGATGCGCATCGCCGGCGCCGCCCTGGCCGCGGTGGACCCCGCCCGGCCGGCCTGGTCCCAGGCGCTGTGGGAGAATCTCGCGGCGTCGCGCCAGCTGCATGGCGTGCGCAAGGTGGTCTTCGTGAACCACCGAGACTGCGGCGCCATGGACCTCTTCGCCGGGCGCCGCCTGGCGGCAGACCGGGCGGATGAACAGCGCCAGCACCAGGCGGTGCTGGACCAGGCCGCCGCCGCGGTGCTGGCGCGCCACCCGGACATGCAGGTGGAATTGCGGCTGATGGAGCTGGATGGCCGCTCCACCCTGATGCCCTGCGCCGCCTGCGCCGCCCGCCCGCCGCTGCGCGCCGAGGCCGTGGCGCCGCCGCCGGGCTTCACGGAGCTGGTGCGGCTGCGGCTGCGCGACGGCCCGCTGACGCCGGAGGCGGAGCGCGCCCTGCTGGCGGAAGGCATCGGCCGCCATGGGCTGACGCTGGAGGCCGCCCGCGCCACGCTGGCGGC
>NZ_JAAVNE010000024.1 GCF_012103215.1 Falsiroseomonas selenitidurans | reverse complement strand
CACACAACGCCGACCCGAAGCCCTTCCGCTGGACCGCACCTGCCGACACCATCATCAGCAAGCACCAGCGCGGGAAACGTCTGCTGGAATCACTCCACTAGCCCTCCGCCGGCAGCGCCACCAGATCGGCGCGCATCCATCGCGCCGTGGCGCGGCTGCCGGGACGGAAGTGGTCGGCCAGCGCCGCCGGGCCTTCCACCAGCAGGGCGCGGCCACCGTCCAGCCGCAGCACGGCCTGGGTGCCGGTGCCGAGGAAGCTCAGCACCTCCACCGTGCCGGACACCGCATTGGGTCCTGCCGCCGGCGCGTCGTCCAGCACCACGCGTTCCGGCCGCAGCACCAGCGTGCCATCCGGCCCATCCAGCGGGATGCCGTCTTCCGACCGTCCGTCGCGGCTGGCGAAGAGGTTGGCGCGGCCGATAAAGGTGGCGACGAAGCGGGTCGCGGGGCGCTCATACACCTCCCGCGGTGTACCGAGTTGTTCCAGCCGGCCCTGGTTCATCACCGCGATGCGGTCGGAGATCGCCATCGCCTCCGCCTGGTCATGCGTCACGAACAGCGTGGTCAGGCCGAGCTCCGTCTGCAGCCGCCGCAGCTCGATCCGCGTGCCTTCGCGCAGCAGGGCGTCCAGGTTGCTGAAGGGCTCGTCCAGCAGCACCACGGCGGGGTTGATGACCAGGGCGCGGCCCACGGCGACGCGCTGCTGCTGGCCCCCCGAAAGCTGGCGCGGCAGCCGCGCCTCCAGCCCCTGCAGTTTCAGCAGCGCCACCATCCGCGCCACACGCACCGCCAGGTCCGGCTTCGGCACGCCGCGGCGCTTCAGGCCGAAGGCGATGTTCTCCGCCACGCTGAGATGCGGGAACAGCGCGTAGGATTGGAACACCATCCCGGTATCGCGCCGATGCGCGGGCATCGTGGTGATGTCCTGGCCGCGCAGCAGGATGCGCCCGGCACTCGGCTCGATGAAGCCCGCCACCATGCGCAGCGTGGTCGTCTTGCCGCAGCCCGAGGGGCCGAGCAGGGCCACCAGCTCCCCGGCCGCGACGGTCAGGTCCATCCGCGCCACGGCGGTGGTGCTGCCATAGCGGCGCGCCAGCCCGTCCAGCACCAGCTCCGCGCTGCTCGTCATCGGTTCGCGTACACCTGTTGGGCCACCATCAGCAGAAGCGCCAGCAGGATGAGGAGGGAGGAGACGGCGGCGACCGTCGGGTCCATCTGCATCTGCGCGGCGCCATAGAGCACGACGGTCAACGGCGCGTCCCGGACCGAGCCCAGGAACAGCGCCATCTCGACCTCGTCGAAGGAGAAGATGAAGGCCAGCGCCGCGGCCGCGACCAGCCCCGGCCGCAGCGCCGGCAGCGTCACCAGCAGGAAAGCCTTCACCGGTGAGGCGCCGAGGTTGCGCGCCGCTTCCTCAATGGCGGGATCGACGCGCCGCAGCACCGGCAGCATCACCCGCAGCACCATCGGCACCCCGACGAGGAGGTGGGAGACCACCAGCCGTGTCATCCCCGGCGGCGCGATGGGGTTGGCGGCGAAGAACAGCGTCAGCGCCACCGCCAGCACCAGCGCCGGCAGCACCAGCGGCGAGAGGAACAGCGCCTCCAGCAGCACGGAGCCCGGGAAGGCGAAGCGCGTCAGCGCCACCGCCGCCGCCGTGCCGACCAGCAGCGACAGCGCCGCCACCATCGCCGCCAGGCGCAGGCTGACGAAGAAGCCGTTCAGGTAGCGCGCATCGGCCAGCGCCGCCTGGTACCAGCGCAGCGAGAAGCCCTGCGGCGGGAAGGCCAGGTAGCCGGTATCGCTGAAGGAGGCGGCGACGATCACCAGCAGTGGGCCGAGCAGGTAGATGAAGCCCAGCAGCGCCAGGGCGCGCAGCACCCAGCCGAGCGGCGAACGCAGGCTGGTCATCGGGCGCGCTCCCCCAGCAGCCTGCCATAGGTCAGCGCGACGGAGAGCGAGATGACCAGCAGGATGGCCGCGATCGCCGCAGCAAAGGGCCAGTCCAGCAATTCCAGCGTCTGCTCGTAGATGGTCACCGCCATGAAATGCGCCCGCGCCCCGCCGATCATGGACGGCGTGGCGAAGGCGGAGACGGAGAGGGAGAAGACCAGCAGCGACCCCGCCAGCACGCCGCCGCGCGCCAGCCGCAGCGTCACCAGCCACAGCGCCACAGCGGGCGAGGCGCCGAGATTCATCGCCGCATGTTCCAGGTCCCGGTCGATGCCGCGGATCACGGCATACAGCGTCACGATCATGATCGGCAGCAGCACCTGCGCCAGCGCGATCACCACGCCGGCAAAGGTGCCGATGAGTTGAAAGTCCGGTGGCACCAGCCCGCTGCCCTGCAAGAGGCGGGAGGCGACGCCGGAGCGGAAGAACAGCACCATCCAGGCGAAGCTCCGCACCACGGCGGAGACCCAGAGCGGAAAGGTGGTCAGCAGCAGCAGCAGCCCGGCCCAGCGCGTTTCCGCCCGCGCCAGCAGGAAGGCCAGCGGAAAGCCCAGCACCAGCGTCACCAGCGTGACGCAGACGCCCAGCAGCAGGCTGTTGCCGAGCACGCCCAGGTAGTAGCCGTCGCCGAGGAAGCGGCTGTAGGTCGGCGGCCCTTCCAGGGATTGCAGGAACAGGCCGAATTGCGGCCAGAGGAACAGCAGCGCGAAGACCAGCGCCGCCGGGGCCAGCAGCCCGGCGGCGATGAGGCCCCGCCGGGCGGAAGCCGGCACCCGGCTAGCGCGCGATCTCGCGGTTGAAGCGCTCGGTCCAGGCGGGGCGGCTGGCGTTGATCACGTCGCGGTCCAGCGTGGCCAGCCTGTCGGTCGGCGCCATGAAGGGGGCGACATCCGGCGGCAGCTGGGTTGCGGTGTTCACCGGCGCCCAGCCGATCTCGCGCGCGATCGCCGTCTGCACCTCCGGGTCCAGGTGCCGGTTCAGCACGGCGCTGGCGATGTCCGCGTTGCGGGAACGGCGGGCGGCGCAGCCCGTCAGCAGCACGAAGGGCGCGCCTTCCTCCGGCACCGAATAGGCCACGGGGATGCCCATGGCGGTGCTGCGCATGGCGGAAGCGCCGTCATAGGGCATGATCCAGATGTCGCCGGAAGCAAACAGCGTCTGCACCTCCGCCGCCGAGCGGAAGATGTTGGCGCGGCCGGCGATGCGCTTCAGCGCCTCGAACCCCGGGCCGATATTGCTCTCGCTGCCGCCATGCGCACGGGCCAGCATCACCAGGAAGTCGGTGCCATAGCCGTTGGTGATGTGCGGGAAGGCGATGTGGCCTGCGAATTCCGGCTTGAAGAAATCCTTGTAGCTGCGCGGCGGGGTGGCGACCTTGTCCGGGCGGTACAGGATGCCTTCCGTCACCAGGCCCCAGGCGACCCAATGGCCGTCGGCGTCCTTCAGAGTCGCCGGGACGTTGGCAAAATTCGGCGCCTCCGGCAGCTTCTGCGTGAGACCAGCCGCCTTGGCCGGCACCTGCTGGCCGCCGGAGAACATGAACAGGTCGATCTGCGGCGCCTGCGCCTCCGCCCGCATGCGCGCAAAGGCATTGGCCGAGAGCAGCGGCGTCTGCGTGCCGCGCGCCCCGGTCTCCCGCGTCACGGCGTCGTAGACCATGCGCTGGATCAAATCCTGGCTCGGCCCGCCGAAGGCCGTCGCCACGATCTCGCGCCCCGCGAAGCGCGGCTGCGCGCCGGCCCGGCCGGGCAGCAGCGTGGCGGCGGCGAGCCCGGCGGAGGCCAGGGCATGGCGCCGCGTCAGCGGGCGCGACATGAAACCATCACGCGGCATGGGCTCGTTCCTTCGCTCGGTGGAGTGATTTGTCCGGACTATGAAGCGGCGCCCGGCCCGGCCGCAAGTCCGCTCGTGCCGGGCTCATGCCTCCTTCGGCAGCCTTGCCTCGGCCTCGCCGTGCTCGGCCAGCAGCGCGGCCAGGCGGCGGCGCATCTCGATGCCCGGCTTGTCCGCCGGCATGTGCCGTTCCGCACCCATGGCCAGCGGCACGTCGAAGGTCGTCGTCTCCAGCACCGTGCGGTCTTCCGTGGTCACCGCGCGGTCGAAGGCGATCACCTTCTCGGAAGGAGCATCGGCCTCCGTGTCGCTGCGGTAGACCCATTGGCAGATCATGCTATGCGCATCGTCGATCGGCGTGGCGCCGGTGCACAGGATGTGCGTCAGCCCCCCGGGGTAGTCGATGCGGCTGGCGCGGAAGAAGGGCAGGAACCAGCGGCCCTCGATGATCCGCACCGTGCGCTCCGCCTCGGTCTTCAGCAGGTCCTTGCTGATGCCGCGGTTGGAAACCGGCGCCTCCGACCGCATGACGAAGCCCCATGCCGTGTGCTCGATGGTGGAGGGGGCCGGCCGCGGATCCTCCGGGATGCCGAAGGTGGCGGCATGGACGTAGGAGAAATGCGCGGTGTCGAAGCTGTTCTCCATGATGCGCAGGCCGGCGACTGCCCAGGGCTCGTGGAACTCGTCGATGCGGCGGAAGCGCGGGTCGGCGGCTTCCGGGATCTCGGGGATCGGGTGCAGCGGGTCCTCCAGGCAGACCCAGATCCAGCCATGGCGGGCGGCGGCGTGGTGCGCGCGGGTGCCACCCTTCATGCCGCGCAGCGGGTCATGCGCCTGCGGCACCTTCACGCAGCGGCCATCCGGGCCGAAGGCCCAGCCGTGATAGGCGCAGGCCAGCGCCGGGCCGCCCGGCACCGCCGCATCGAGGAAGCCGGCGGACAGCTTCGCGCCGCGATGCGGGCAGCGATCCGCCAGCGCCGCCGGCGCGCCATCCCGGCTGCGCCACAGCACGATGTCGCGGCCCAGCAGCCGGAAGGGCAGCGGCCGGTCGGCCGCCAGCGTCGTCTCCGGCATCACCGGGTACCAGAACCGTCGCAGTACCTTCTGGCGCGTCACCAACATCGCCTGGCCCTCCTGCCCCGCCGGATTTCATCCCGTGGCCGCCGCGGCCGCAACGCTCCTGGCTGCCTTGCTTCGCGGCAGGGGCGGCGCGGGAGAGCAAAGGCGCTCAATCGCTGGGCGGGGCTGCCTCTCCTGGCAGCAGCTTCGGGCGCTGCCGCCTGCCGGGCGGCCCTGCGGCCGCGGCATGTCGGTTGCTTGCGCAGACGCGAAGAAACCAGCGCGCAAGCGCGACAGGAGAGGCCAAACAGATGCAGACCACCCGCCGCAGCGTCCTGACCGGCGCGGGCATCGCCGCCGCCGGCCTGCTCAGCACCCCGCGCCTGGCGCGCGGCCAGGCGTCCCTGACGCCGATCAAATTCTCGCTCGACTGGGCCTTCCAGGGTCCGCAGGCGCCCTACCTGCTGGCCGCGGAGCGTGGCTATTTCCGCGAGGAAGGGCTCGATGTCTCCCTGGACCGGGGCTTCGGTGCCGGCGACGTGCCGGTGAAGGTGGCCAGCGGCGCCTACCAGTTCGGCGTCGGCGACGTCTCCGCCGTGATGCGCCTGCGCCTGACGCAGCCCGGCACCGACCTGATCTGCCCCTTCGTGCTGGCCCAGGGCAGCCCGCTCTCGGCCATCACGCTGCGCCGTACCGGCATCCGCACGCCGAAGGACCTGGAGGGCAAGAGGCTGGCGGCGCCGGAGACCGATGGCGGGCGCCAGTTCTTCCCCGCCTTCGCCCGCGCCACCGGCATCGACACCGGCAAGATCACCTGGATCACCGTGACGCCGCCACTGCGCGAGCCGATGCTGGCGCGCGGCGATGCGGACGCCATCACGGGGTTCGAGACGTCGGGCGTGTTCAGCCTGCGCGCGCTCGGCATCCCGCAGGCGGATATCGTGGTGATGCGCTATTCCAGCTTCGGCGTGGCGCTGCTGTCCACCGGGCTGCAGGTGCGGAAGTCCTATGCGGAGGCCAATCCGCGCATCGTCACCGGCATGATCCGCGCCATCATCCGCGGCCACGCCGATGCGGCGAAGGACCCGGATGCCGCGATCACCGCCCTGGTGAAGCGCGACCCGACGGCGCCGGTGGCGCTGGAGAAGCAGCGGCTGATCGCCAATTTCGAGTTCGTGCGCACGCCGGAGGTGATCGCCGGCGGCTATGGCAACCTGCCGCTGTCGCGCGTGCAGGCTTCCATCGAGACCATCCGCACCGCCTTCAACATCCCGGCCACGCTGGCGGCGGCGGATTTCTACCAGCCGCAATACCTGCCGCCGGCCAGCGCGCTGGCGGCGCCGGTCATGGGCTGACCCCTCTGGTCTGATTCCTCTGGCCTGATCCCTCTGGCCTGACCCGCCTGATCGGAGGCCGGCCGCGGCTGGCCTCCGGCTTTCGTGAATGGATCGTGGCGGAAAAAAGGCGCATTCGTGGCAGGCACGCCATTGTCCAGGGAGGCTTCGCATGGTGATCGCGCTCTGCCTTCTCGCCGGCCTTGCCGCCCTGCTCGGCATGTCCAGCGTGGCGCTGGCCCTGCTGCCCACCATGGGGCTGGGGCTGGCCGGGCTCGTCGTGGCGCTGGGATTCGGCGCGGTCTCGCTGGGCGCCGGACTGGGCGCCGCCGTGCTGGCCTTCGGGCAGGAAAGGCGGGCCTGAGCCCACCCGGCCGTCAGCCGCCGCGCGCCAGTCGCGGCTTGCGCGCCAGCAGCGGGGTCAGCGCCGGGTCCTGGTAGCGCACGAGCTGGGGCAGCATCTCCGGCTCGACCGGCATGTCCCCCAGCGTCACGGTCAGGCACAGGCCGGAACCCAGCATTTCCAGGCGCTTCTGGCCGCGCAGGGGCAGCGGGATACGATGCCGCCGGCACGCCTGCAGCAGCAGCGGCAGGATGTCCGTGGCCTGGAAGGTCCAGTCGCGCCGCCGGCCGGGGCGGGGCGCAGGGGGCACGAGCCGGGCCACCACCTCGCCGGACGGCGCCGTGGCCATGTCCAGCCGCACGCGGGGGTTGGCCCGCGCCCAGCCGGGATCGGCCGCGGCAAGCCCCTCGGCCAGCGCCACCTGCACCTCCTCGGCCGAGAACACGATGTAGCGGACCTCCTTCGGCACGGCGGTCAGCCTGCCGCCCGGCCGGCGCCCGGCGGCGCCGCGCCGCGCCCCGTCACCCCGCTTCGGGTCGCCGCCCATGCCCGGCGCCTTGCCGCTGCCGATCGCCCGGTCATCCCTCTCCCATCCTCCGGCTCCGGCGCGCATCATGGCGGCGCGACGGCTGAAGGAAGCGTTGCCGCGGCGCGTTCAGCGCGGCAGCAGGATGCGCAGCGGCCCGGCCGGATCTTCCACCGAGACCGGCAGCGAACCGGTCGGGTCGCCATCCGCCTGGGTCGGGATGGAATCGGTCGCGGCGCTGGCCGGCGCCAGCCGCACGCTGCGCGCGGCAATGCACGCCACCCCCGGCAGGCGCGGCACCAGGCCGAGCGGCAGCGCGGCGCCGGCCAGCAGCGCGGCGCCGGCGCCACCGCGGCGGAACAGCACCACCTGGAAGCCGGGCTCCGCCGGCCGCGCCGCCGGCGCCAGCAGGTGCCGCCCGGCATAAAGCCGCCCCTTGCTGACGATGACGCTGGCCGCCAGCCCGGCCGGCTGGCCATCGATGGTCACCGCGATGGGCGGGAAGCGGTAGCGCGGCAATTCCGCCAGGCCCTGCAGCACATAGGCGGCGCGGCCCAGCCGGCGCTTCAGCCCGAGGTCCAGCCGCGCCACCACCTGGGCATCGAAGCCGGCGCCCAGCATCTGCACGAACAGCCGCTGGCTGCCATCGGCGAACCGCGCCCGGCCCGGCCAGACCACGCCGGCACGCCCATCGGCCAGCACCTGCGCCGCGGCTTCCGGGGCCAGGTTCAGCCCCAGTTCCCAGGCCAGGACATTGGCGGTGCCGAGCGGCAGCAGGCCGAGCGCCGCGGCGCTGCCCTCCAGCCCCGCCGCGACCTCCGCGATGGTACCGTCGCCACCGGCGGCGACCACCTGGCCAATGCCCCGCCGCACCGCCGCGGCGGCGATGCGGATCGCATCGCCCGGCCCCGCCGTCTCCAGAACCTCCGGCGTCAGCCCCAGCGCGCCAAGCGCGGCCAGAGCGCGCCCGAGTCGACGCCTTCGCCCGGCCCCCGCGGCCGGGTTGAACACGATGAGCATGGCAGGACCCCGCGGGCGGCAGGCGCCCATGCGAAAGGGTTGGGCGCATTCCGCGCCGGTGTCGGGCTGATAGCGGAGGTATCGTGACGATTCGCGGTCGTGCGCCTGACCAACGCGTGACATGCAGCCGCTGCATTCCACCGCCGCCCGCCACGCGGCAGGCGTCATTCAAGATTCACGTCGCTTTCGTGCTGCGCGCGGTAGAGCGCGATCGCGCAACGGAGCCGCCATCGGCGCGTTCCGGGCGACGCACGGTGCTAGGCGGGCCCAGCCGGGGTGCGCCCCCGCCGGGCAGGGGCAGCGGGGCCGCAAGGCCGCCGGCCCGCGTGGAGATGCGGGGCCAATACATGCACAGCACTCAGAAGCGGCGGCATTATCGGACGGTGTTCCTGTCCGACATGCATTTGGGCACGCGCGGCTGCCGCGCCGACTTCCTGGTGGATTTCCTGCGCCGTACCGAATGCGAGCGCCTGTATCTTGTCGGCGACATCGTCGATGGCTGGCGGCTGCGCAAATCCTGGTACTGGGACAGCGAGCATGACGAGGTCATCCGCCTCGTGCTGCGCATGGCGCGCAACGGCACGGAGGTGACCTACATCCCCGGCAACCACGACGAGATGTTCCGCGACTGGCTGGGCCTGGAAGTCGCCGGCATCAAGCTGGAGAAGGAAGCGGTGCACGAGGCCGCCGACGGCCGCCGCTTCCTGGTGATCCACGGCGACGAATTCGACAGCGTCGTGCGCTATGCGAAGTTCCTGGCCCATCTCGGCGACTGGGCCTATGACAGCGCCCTGGTGGCCAACCGCTGGTTCAACGCGCTGCGCCGCCGCTTCGGCTACCCCTACTGGTCGCTGTCGCAATGGCTGAAGCGCCAGGTGAAGGAGGCGGTGAAGGCGATCGACCGCTTCGAGACCGCCCTGGCCCAGGAAGCCCGTCGCCGCGGCCTTGACGGCGTGGTCTGCGGCCATATCCACCATGCCGAGATGCGGGACGTGCAGGGCGTGCTCTACATGAACGATGGCGACTGGGTGGAAAGCTGCACCGCGCTCGTCGAACACGCCGATGGACGGTTCGAGCTGGTGGACTGGGCACGGGAGAACCAGCTTAGCTTCTTCCGCACCGGGGTCGCGACGCCGGTGCCGGAGGCAGCCTAGGCGAAGGGATTTCGTGGACGACGACGCAGGCTGGGGAATGGGAACGCTCGAGGAGACGGAGATGTTGGCATCGGCAGGGCCGTTGCGCATCCTGGTCGTCTCGGATGCGTGGTTGCCACAGGTCAATGGCGTGGTCCGCACCATGCAGACGGTGGTGGCGGAGCTTCGCGCGCGCGGCGACGTGGTGGAGGTGGTCGGGCCCGATCGCTTCCCCACCCTGCCGACGCCCGGCTATGCCGAGATCCGCCTGGCGCTGGCGCCGCGCCGGCGGCTGGCGCGCATCGTCGATGAATTCCGGCCGGATGCCGTGCATGTGGCGACCGAAGGGCCGCTTGGCTGGGCCATGCGGGCGATCTGCCGGCGCCGCGGCTGGCGCTTCACCACCTCCTTCCACACCAAATTCCCGGACTACCTGCACGCCCGGACCGGCATCCCGAAATCCTGGTCCTGGGCGCTGATGCGGCGTTTCCACGCCGCCGGCTCCGGCACGCTCTGCGCCACGCCGACCCTGGCGGCGGAGCTGCGCGGCCGCGGCTTCGCCCATGTCGTGCCCTGGTCGCGCGGCGTGGATCTGTCCCGCTTCAGCCCGGATGCGGCGGAGCAGGGCGCGGCGGAGGCCTGGGAATCGCTGCCGCGGCCGATCTTCCTCTGTGCCGGCCGTGTGGCGGTGGAGAAGAATCTGGAAGCCTTCCTCGCGCTCGACCTGCCGGGCAGCAAGGTGGTGGTGGGCGACGGTCCGCAGCGCGCCGCCCTGATGCGCCGCTTCCCGGAGGTGCATTTCACCGGCTGGCGGGAAAATGGCGCGCTGGCCCGCGCCTATGCGCGCGCCGATGTCTTCGTCTTTCCCAGCCGCACCGACACCTTCGGCCTGGTGCTGCTGGAGGCGCTGGCCAGCGGCACGCCGGTGGCGGCCTATCCGGTCACCGGGCCGCTCGACGTCATCGCCGATTCGCCGGTGGGTGCGCTGGATGAGGATCTGCGCGCCGCCTGCCTGCGGGCGCTGCAGGCGAAGCGGGAGGAATGCCGCGTCCATGCCGCCCGCTTCTCCTGGTCGGCCTGCGCCCAGCGCTTCCGCGACAGCCTGCTGCACTGCAGCTGACCGGCGCCGCCCCGGCCCTGCGCCGGCAGGCCATCCCCCCTGGGGGATGGCCGGCGGGGCTTCCGGCGGCCGGCCGGCCTCCATCGGTTCCGACCGGCTGCGCAATTTCCTAACCCGGCCGGACCGTGCTACCGGCAGACCATGGCGTGCGTCCCAAACCGCCCATGATGCGCAAGCTCATCCGGCATCCGGCGGTCCAGGCGGGCCTGGCGCGGCTGATCGGGCTGTACCTGGTGCTGGTGGTGCGCACCACGCGCTGGCAATTGCTGGGGGCGGAGCCGGCGCTGGACCTCATCGCCGCCGGGCAGCCACTGATCCTCGCCTTCTGGCATGAACGCCTGCCGGTGATGCCGGCCCTGTTCCGGCTGGCCCGGGCGCGCGAGCCGCGCGTGGCGCAGCTGCGCCCGCATGTGCTGGTCAGCCAGCACCGCGACGGGCGGTTCATCGGCGCCGCGGTGGCACGCTTCGGCGTGACCATGGTCTATGGCTCCTCCCGCCGCGGCGGCGCCATCGCGCTGGCCGGCCTGTTGCGCGCCCTGCGGCAGGGCCAGCCGGTGCTGATCACGCCGGATGGGCCGCGCGGGCCGCGCCGCCGGGCGGCGCCCGGCGTGGCGCAGCTGGCGGCGCTGTCCGGCGCGGCGGTCGTGCCGCTCAGCGCTGCCAGCACGGCGCAGCGGCGCATCCGGTCCTGGGACCGCATGATGATCCCGCTGCCCTTCGGCCGCGGCGTGGTGGTCTGCGGTCCGCCGATCCAGGTGCCCCGCGACGGCGCGCCGGCGGCGCTGCCCGGCATCGAGGCGGCGCTCGATGCCAGCTGTGCGGAGGCGGATCGGCTCTGTGGCGTGGCGGAGGTGCCGGGTGGCTGAGGCGGGGCGCATCAGCCTGGCCGGCACCGCCTGGTGGCTGGCGGCCAGCCTGGTGGCGCCGCTGCTGCCCTGGCACCTGCGCCGCCGCATCCGCCGCGGCAAGGAACTGCCGGGTCGGCTGGCGGAGCGCTACGGCCTCGGCGCCGAGCTGCCGCCGGGCCGGCCCCCCGGCCGCCTGCTGTGGCTGCACGCCGCCAGCGTGGGGGAGGCGCTGTCCACCCTGCCGCTGCTGGAGGCGCTGGCCGAGCGCGACCCGGCGCTCCGCCTGCTGGTGACCACCGGCACGGTGACGGGGGCGGAGGCGCTGCGGCGCCGGCTGCCGCCCGCGCTGCTGGCGCCTGACGCAGCAGGCCACGCCCGCATCACCCACCGCTTCGCGCCGCTGGACGTGCCGGGATGGGTGGGGCGCTTCCTGGACGGCTGGCGGCCGGATGCCGGCGCGCTGGTGGAAAGCGAACTGTGGCCCAACCTGCTGGCCGCGGCCCGCGCCCGCCGCCTGCCCATGGCGCTGGTGAATGCGCGGATGAGCGCGCGTTCCTTCGCCCGCTGGCGCCGGCTGCCGGGCCTGGCCGGCACCATCCTCGGCGGCTTCCGCCTGGTGCTGGCGCGCTCGGCGGCGGATCGGGCGCGGCTGGCGGCGCTGGGCGCGGTCGCCGCCGAAAGCTGGGGCGACCTGAAATGGGCGGCGCCGCCGCTGCCGGCGGATGCGGCGGAACTGGCCCGGCTGAAGGCGCTGCTGGCCGGCCGCCCGGTGTTCCTCGCCGCCTCCACCCATCCGGGGGAGGATGCGGTGGTGCTGGCGGCGCATGACATCCTGGCCCGCGCGCATCCCGGCCTGCTGACCGTGCTGGTGCCGCGCCATCCGGAGCGCGGGCCGGCGGTGGCGGCGCTGGCGCGCGGGCTCGGCCATGCCGTTGCCCGACGCGGCGCGGGCGAGGCGCCGTCGCGGGACCACGCCGTCCATGTAGCGGATACGCTGGGCGAACTCGGCCTGTTCTACCGCTTGGCCGATGTTGCCCTGGTCGGCGGCAGCCTGGTGCCGCGCGGCGGGCAGAACCCGTTGGAGCCGGCGAGGCTGGGCTGCCCGATCCTGCTCGGCCCGCACACCTTCAACTTCGAGGAGGCCGTCGGCCGGCTGCTGGAAGCCGGCGGCGCCAGGCGGGTTTCCGCCGATCCCGTGGCGCTGGCGGAGCAGGTGGCGGCCGTGCTATCCAATTGTGGCGGGACGCAGGCAATGGTCGCCGCCGCCGCCGGTCTGGCGGAAGGACAGGCAGGCCTGCCGGGCCAGGTGGCGGATGCGCTGCTGGCCCTGCTTCCCGGGCCCGGCGCGGCGCCGGGGTGACGGTTCGGGCCATGGCCCGGTCTTGACGGATCTGAACGGAAAAGATGGTCCAAACCTGATGCGAGCACCCGGCTTCTGGGCGGGCGGTGGGGGGGTGATGCCCCTGCTGCTGTCCCCCATCTCCGCGCTCTACGCGCAGGCCACCGCCCGGCGCATGGCGCAGCAGGGCTGGCAGGCGCCGGTGCCGGTGATCTGCTGCGGCAACGCCACGGCCGGCGGCGCCGGCAAGACCACCGTGGCGCTGGATCTCGGCCGGCGCCTGGCGGATCGCGGCGTCGCCGCGCATTTCCTGACGCGCGGCTATGGCGGCACGGTGAAGGGCACCGCCCGCGTCGATCCCGCCACGCATGACAGCACCATGGTGGGCGACGAGGCGCTGCTGCTGGCGGAGGTGCGGCCCACCTGGGTTTCCGCCGACCGCGCCGCCGGCGCCCGCGCCGCGGTGGCCGCCAATGCCCAGGCCATCGTGATGGATGACGGGCTGCAGAACCCGGGGCTGGCGAAGGACCTCTCGCTGCTGGTCATCGATGGCGGCTACGGTTTCGGCAATGGCCGCATCATTCCCGCCGGCCCGCTGCGCGAACCGGTCGGCGCCGCCGCCGCCCGCAGCCACGTCGCCGTGCTGATCGGGGAGGATGAGACGGGGGCGCTGGCGCAATTGCCGCCCGGCCTGCCGGTGCTGCGCGCCCGGCTGCGGCCGGGGCCGGAGGCCGCGATCCTGGCCGGCCAGCCGGTCTTCGCCTTCTGCGGCATCGCCAACCCGCGCAAGTTCTTCGGCACGCTGGCCGAGGCCGGGGCGGTGCTGGCGGGGCGCGAATCCTTCCACGACCACTACCCCTACGATGCCGGGGACATGCAGGACCTGCTGGCCAAGGCGGATTCGCTGCGTGCCCTGCCGGTGACCACGAAGAAGGATTTCGTGCGCATTCCGCCCGCCTTCCGGTCCCGCGTCACGGTGGTGACGGTGGCGCTGGAATGGGCCGAATCGGCGCAGATCGAAAGCCTGCTGGATCCGCTGGCCGGCCGGGTGCCGATCCCGGCCTGAAGCAACCGGCGTTCAGATGGCGCCATCCGAACGCCCTTCTCGCCCTGGATTCAACGGTCTCCAGGGCATTTCCAGGTCAGGCGGAGCCGCCTGACGACCCGGATGGGGCGCGCCGGCACGGCGCCGGCGCAGGCGCGGGGCTCTCAGCGCGGATCATGCCCCGGCGCCCGCAGGCAACTGGCATGCATGTTGCATTTCCCCGGCCCGGAACAGGCCGGGGAGACCTCCATGAAGATCGGTGACGCCGCCGTATTCCGGCGCTTCTGGTATGTCGCGATGCCGATGGCGCGCCTCGCCGAGGGGCCGCAGCCCTTCTCCCTGTTCGGGGAGGAGATGGTGCTGTGGCAGGCGGCGGATGGCACCGTCTCGGCGCTGGAGGATTCCTGCTGCCACCGTTCCGCCCGCCTGTCGCTGGGCGAGTTGCGCGGCGCCGCCCTGGCCTGCCCCTATCATGGCTGGGAATTCAACGCCGCCGGCCAGTGCACGCTGATCCCGCAGCGGCCGGAGGTGGCGCCGCCCGCCAGCGCCCGGGTGAAGGCCTATCACGTGGCGCTGCGCTACGGCTTCGTCTGGGTCGCGGTGGAGGACCCGCTGATCCCGATCCCGGCGCTGCCGGAGGCCGAGGATGCGGGCTACCGCATCATCCAGGAATTCCACGAGCCCTGGGACATGTCGCTGTTCCGCCTGGTCGACAACTGGTTCGACCTGGCGCATGTCGCCTTCGTCCACCGCGGCACCCAAGGCGACATCAGCCAGCCTGTCCCGCCGCCGGAGGAGATCGAGGAGTTCGATTTCGGCCTGGTCTCCCGCGCCGTGGTGCCGATCGCCAACCGCAGCGAGGGCAAGAGCTACACCGGCATCGACAGCGACACCACGGTGCGCCGGCGCACCGCCACCTGGTGGGCGCCGAACTGCCGCAAGCTGCACATCACCTACCCCAACGGGCTGCAGCACATCATCTTCACCACGGCGACGCCGCTCGGCGACAAGCGGATCCTGTTCACCCAGTTCTGCATCAGGAACGACAGCGAGGCCGACATCCCGGCCGCCGCCGCCATCGCCTTCGACCGCCGCGTGACCACCGAGGACAAGATCATCCTCGAGGCGACCCGTGCCGACGTGCCGATCATGCCGGGGGAAAAGCCCGAGCAGGGCATGCCGCAGGACCGTGCCGGCAACCTGGCGCGCCGGAAGCTGCGCGCCATCGTCGAGACCCATTCCGCCCCGGCAAGCGTGCCGGAGCCGGCCACCGCCTGAGGACAGGGAGAAGGGATGATGCTGACCCGACGTGGCGCCTTCGGCGCCGGCCTTGCCACCGCCGCCATCCTGCGCAGCCCGGCGCTGCGGGCGCAGGGCCGAAGCTGCCGCTTCACCCTGGACTGGGCGATCAGCGGCAGCACCGCCTTCGCCCTGGCCGCGGTGCGCAACGGCTATTTCCGCGACGAGGGCATCGAGGTGCGGATGAGCCGCGGCTTCGGCTCCGGCCGCGTGCCGGTGGACATCGCCGGCGGCGCGCATGACATCGGCTTCGGCGACTTCTCCTCGATGATCCGCTTCACGGCGGAGAATCCGGCCAACGCCATGATCTGCGTGCTGATGGTCTATGACGGGCTGCCGGTGGCGGCCGTGGCGCGCCGCGACGGGCCGATCCGGGTGCCGAAGGACCTGGAGGGCAAGCGGATCGGCGCCCCCGATGGCGATGCCGGACGGGTGCTGTTCCCGGTCTTCGCCGATGCCGCCGGCTTCGACGCCAGCAAGGTGGAATGGGTCAGCGTTTCGCCGCAGCTGCGCGAGCCGATGCTCGTGCGCGGCCAGGTGGACGCCATCACCGGCTTCGTCAGCTCCGCCGTGCTGAGCCTGAAGGGGCTCGGCCTGGCGGAGGACCGGCAGGTCATCATGCGCTACCGCGACTTCGGCGTGCCGCTCTATTCCAACTGCGTGATGACGACGAAGCGCTATGCCGAGCAGAATCCGGAGATCGTCCGCGGCGTGGTGCGGGCCATCGCGCGCGGCGTTCAGTCCATGGTGCGGGACCCGGACAATGCCACCCAGGCGGTGAAGGAGGCGGAGCCGCTGGCGGAGGTGGGGATCGAGGGCCAGCGCGTGCGGCTGGTGAATGCCGAGATGATCCTGACCGAGCATTCCCGGCGCAACGGCCTGTCGGTGGTGGAGCCGGCGCGGCTGGCGCGCAACCTCGACATCCTGGAGAAGGTCTATGCCCTGCCGCGGCGGCCTTCCCAGGAAGAGATCTACACCACCGCCTTCCTGCCTCCCGCCGCCGACCTCAAGCTGAGCTGAGCGTTCGCGCTTTGATGCCCGAAGGCGCCGCGGTCGCAGGAGAGAGACGAGCCTAATCAACGGGCATCAGGGCACAGGCCCGATTGCCTCACGCTTGCTGAGCCGAAGGCCCTCTCCCCACCGGGAGAGGGCGGGCGCCCAGATCGATGCCTTGCGGCGTCGCAAGGCGACCTGGAAAACGCCTCGGACCAGCAAGCCGGAGCCGTCACACCGCCTTCGCTGCCGGTGAGACGGCTCCAGCCCCCGGCTATCGCCAGAGCCCCTGCCGCGCCAGCCAGCCCTGCACCAGGGCGGCCACTGCGTCGCTGTTGCGGTCCATCATCAGCATGTGGCTGTTGCCCGGAATGCCGCGGCCCGGCAGGTCCACATCCTCCACGGTGCCGCCGGCCGCCTGGATCGCCGCGGCAAAACCGCGGGCGTTGCGGCGGATGACGGACCAGCGCGGATCCTGCTCGACATAGTCGCCATAGACCAGCAGCTGCGGAATATCCTTCAGCTTCGCGGCCTCCGCCGCCACGCCGATGCCGGCGGGCTCGATGAGGACCAGCGCGCGGAACAGGTCCGGCCGCCGCTGCGCCACCTGCCAGGCAAGGGCGCCACCCTGGCTGTGCGCGATGACCACCGAAGGACCGACCCGCTCCAGCAGCGCGACATAGGCGGCGAGCACGTCCGCATCGGTGCCCAGATAGCGGGCCACCACCTGGCGGGTGAAGGCTTCATACTGCTCGGTCGGGAACTGGTTGCCCGGCAGGACGGAGCGCGTGGCATAGGACCCCGCGCCGGTGCCGATGCGGAACCGCTCCCACGGGTTCTGCGCCGGCAGGTGCAGCGGCGGGGCGTAGATCTCGGGCACCATGGCGGCGCCGCTGCGGCCGCGTTCCACCGCATCCGTCACATAGGTGGCCCAGCCGCGGCGCAGGAAGAACTCGTCCCAGCCCGGCCGGCCATCCGGCGTGGTTTCCCAGGTGACGCCGGTGAGATAGGCGCCGTGCCACAGCATCAGCGGCGCCGCGCCGCGCTGCGGCGCGGGCACCATGAAGCGGGCATACATCTGCCCCACCATGTGCACGCCGTTCGGGTCGATGCGCAGCGGCACGCTGCCCGCGGTCGGCAGGTATTCGCGTACCGGCTGGCCCGAAAGCACCACCTGCCGCCCGCCGACATGGAAGGAGCCGAAGCGCTCCAGCGTGATCGGCTGCGCCTGTGCGGCGCCGCCCAAGGCAAGCCAGGCCGCGGCAAGCGCGGCACCGAATCGGATCATGGCCATTTCCCCTCCGCCAGGCTCTCGGGCCGGCTGAGGCGATCCTACAGCGTGGGACGGCGTCCCGGCCATGGGCCAGGCGGCTATCGCCCGGCCATCACATCCTCGAACAGCGCCAGCAGCGCCAGGGCGAATTGCTGCATGTTGGCGGCGCGGTCGGCGTGCCCGGTCTCCAGCGTCACCACCCGTTCCACCGGGCCGGCGATTGCCAGGCAGCTATGCCCGGCCGCATCGCCATAGCGGTTGCCGGAGGGTCCGGCCGCGCCGGTTTCCGCGATGCCCCAGCTGGTGCCGAGCCGCGCCCGCAGCGTGCGGGCCAGCAGCATCGCATAGGGCTCGGAGGAGGAGCGCAGCCCCGCCCGCGCCATGTCCGCCGCGGAAATGCCCAGAAAAGCCTCTCGCGCCGGCGCCGTGTAGCTGACGGCGCCGCCGAGGAAATAGGCGCTTGCCCCCGGCACCGCGAGCAGGCTGGCCGAGACCAGCCCGCCGGCGGAGGATTCCGCCACGGCCACGGTTTCGCGGCGCGCCTTCAGCAACGCGCCAACCGCCTCGCCCTTGGCGAAGAGGTCCCGCACCTACTCGGCCGCCTGCGCATAGGCTTCCAGCGGCGCGCAGGTGCAGACCAGGTTGCGGTCGCCATGCACATTGTCCACCCGCTTCACCGGCGGCCAGTACTTCTGGCGGGCCACATAGGGCAGCGGGAAGGCGGCCTGTTCGCGGGTGTAGGGGTGCGTCCAGGCCTCCGCCGTGACCTCCGCCGCCGTGTGCGGGGCGTTCTTCAGCGGGTTGTCGGCACGGTCCATGCGGCCCTGCTCGATGGCGCGGATCTCGCCGCGGATCGCCACCATGGCGGCGATGAAGCGGTCCAGCTCGCCCATCGTCTCGGACTCCGTCGGCTCCACCATCAGCGTCCCGGTCACCGGCCAGGACATGGTGGGCGCGTGGAAGCCGTAATCCTGCAGCCGTTTGGCGATGTCCTCCACGCTGGCGCCGCCATTCTGCTGGAAGCCGCGGCAGTCCAGGATGCATTCATGCGCCACCATGCCCTGGCGCCCGCGGTAGAGCACCGGGTAGTGCGGCGCCAGCTTCGCCGCCACGTAGTTGGCGTTCAGGATCGCCACCTGCGTCGCCCGCGTCAGCCCCTCCGGCCCCATCATGCGGATATAGGCGTAGGAGATCGGCAGGATCGACGCGCTGCCGAAGGGCGCGGCGGCCACCGGACCATGGCTGGTCGCCTGCGGGCCGGCTTCCGCCAGCAGCGGGTGCGCCGGCAGGAACGGCGCCAGATGCGCCGCGACGCCGATCGGCCCCACGCCCGGGCCGCCGCCGCCATGCGGGATGCAGAAGGTCTTGTGCAGGTTCAGGTGGCAGACATCGGCGCCGATCGCGGCCGGGCTGGTCAGGCCCACCTGCGCGTTCATGTTGGCGCCATCCATGTAGACCTGCCCGCCCTTCTCATGGATCAGGGCGCAGATCTCCCGGATGGCTTCCTCGAAGACGCCATGGGTGGACGGGTAGGTGACCATCAGCGCGGCGAGGCGATCCGCATGCTGATCCACCTTGGCGCGCAGATCGTCCAGATCCACATTGCCATCGCGGTCGCAGCCCACCACCACCACCTTCATGCCCGCCATCACCGCGGAGGCCGGGTTGGTGCCATGGGCGCTACTCGGGATCAGGCAGATGTCGCGGTGCAGGTCGCCACGCGCCCGGTGCCAGGACCGGATCGCCAGCAGCCCGGCATATTCGCCCGCGCTGCCCGCATTCGGCTGCAGCGACACGGCGGCGAAGCCGGTGACGGCACACAGCCAGGCTTCCAGCCGCCGGATCATCTCCAGGTAGCCCGCCGCCTGGTCGATGGGGGCGAAGGGGTGGATGTTGGAGAATCCCGGGAAGGTGACCGGGATCATCTCCGCCGTCGCATTCAGCTTCATCGTGCAGGACCCCAGCGGGATCATGCTGCGGTTCAGCGCGACGTCCTTGTCTTCCAGCTTCTTCAGGTAGCGCAGCATCGCGTGTTCCGCGTGATGGCTGCGGAACACCTCCGCCGTCAGCACCGCGCTGGCGCGCGCCAGCGAGGCCGGGATGCCGCCCTCCGGGTCCAGCGAATCGAGGAGCGGCGGCACGGTGCCGGCGGCTTCCGCCATCGCCGCCATCAGCGCCAGCAGGTCCTCGCGCGTCACCGTCTCGTCCAGCGCGATGCCGACGCCGCCACCCTCATGGCGCGCCAGGTTGAAGCCGCGCTTCAGGCCAGCGGCGACCAGCGCCCCCGCCTTGTTGCCGGCTTCGAGGCAGATCGTGTCGAAGAGGTCGCGATGCCGCAGGGCGAAGCCGCAGCGCTTCGCCGCCGCGCCCAGCAGCCGCGCCTGCAGGGCGACGCGCCGGGCGATGCGGGCCAGGCCCTCCGGCCCGTGCCACACCGCATACATGCCGGCCATCACCGCCAGCAGCACCTGCGCGGTGCAGATGTTGCTCGTCGCCTTCTCGCGCCGGATGTGCTGCTCGCGCGTCTGCAGCGCGAGGCGCATGGCCGGCTGCCCTGCGGCATCGACGGAAACGCCCACCAGGCGCCCCGGCATCAGCCGCTTGTGCGAATCCTTCACCGCCATGTAGCCGGCATGCGGCCCGCCATAGCCCATCGGCACGCCGAAGCGCTGGGTGGAGCCGACGACGACATCGGCGCCCATCTCACCCGGCGGCTTCAGCAGCACCAGCGACAGCGGATCGGCGGCGACGATGGCGAGCCCGCCGGCGCCATGCGCCGCGGCGATCTCCCGCGTCAGGTCGCGCACCTCGCCCGTGGTGCCGGGGTATTGCAGCAGCAGCGCGAAGGGCTTTTCCGCGTTCACCGTCGCCACGACCTCGGCGGGCCTGGCGATCAGCACCCGGAAGCCCAGCGGCTCGGCCCGCGCGGCGACCACGGCGCGGGTCTGCGGATGCACATCCGCCGCGATCACCAGCGTATCGGACTTGCCGCGCGTCGCCGCATGGGCCAGCGCCATCGCCTCGGCGGCGGCCGTCGCCTCATCGAGCAGGGACGCATTCGCCACCGGCAGCCCGGCCAGATCCGTCACCATCGTCTGGAAGTTCAGCAGCGCTTCCAGCCGGCCCTGGGCGAGTTCCGCCTGATAGGGGGTGTAGGCCGTGTACCAGCCCGGATTCTCCAGCACGTTGCGGAGAATCACCGGCGGCGTCAGCGTGCCGTGGTAGCCCATGCCGATCAGCGACTTGATGTCGGCGCGGTTCTTCGCCGCCAGGGCGCGCAACTCCGCGATCGCCTCCGCTTCCGTCGCTGCCGGCGGCAGCGGCAGGGGGGCGGTGCTGCGTATACCGGCGGGCACGGTGCGCGCGGCCAGCGCCTCCAGGCTCTCGGCGCCGACCGCCCCCAGCATGGCGGCGATCTCGGCCTCGGAGGGGCCGATATGGCGGCGGGCGAATTCGCCCTTGTCCTCCAGCGCGGTCAGCTCGGCGATGGCGTTCATGCGAGGCTGTCCACGAAGGCCGCATAGGCCGCCTCGTCCATCAGCGCCTCCACGGCCGCGGCATCGACGCCGGCCAGGCGGAAGAACCAGCCCTCGCCGGTCGGGTCGGTGTTGATCAGCGCCGGGTTCTCGCCCAGCGCCGCATTGGCTTCCACCACGCGGCCCGCCACCGGCGCGTAGACGTCGGAAGCCGCCTTCACGCTTTCCACCACGGCGCAGGCCTCGGCCTCCGCCACCTCGCGCCCCGGCTCCGGCAGGTCGACGAAGACGACGTCGCCCAGTGCGTTCTGCGCGTGGTCGGTGATGCCGACGGTGGCGACATCGCCCTCCAGCCGCACCCATTCATGATCCTTGGTGAAGCGAAGCTCGGCCATCGGAAGCGTGTCCTTTTCAGCGGGCGTAGCGGTGCGGGGTGAAGGGCAGGGGGCAGGTGCGGGCGGGCAGCGCCTTGCCGCGCACCATCAGGTCCAGCGCGGTGCCATCGGCCGCCGCGCCACGCGCGACATAGCCCATGGCGATGGGCGCATTGACGGAAGGGCCGAAGCCGCCGGAAGTGATCTCGCCGATCACGGCGCCGTCCTGCTGCACCAGGGTGTGGCCGCGGGCCGGCTGGCGGCCTTCCGGCTGGATGCCGACGCGCAGCCGCGCCGGGCCCCCGTCCAGCTCCGCCCGGCAGCGTTCGGCGCCGCGGAAATCCCAGGCCATGCGGCGGCGCTTGCCCATGGTCCAGACCAGGTTGGCCTCCACCGGGCTGGTGGTCTCGTCCAGGTCGTTGCCGTAGAGGCAGAGCCCGGCCTCCAGCCGCAGCGAATCGCGCGCGCCGAGGCCGGCCGGCTTCACGCCCGGCAGCGCCAGCAGGGCGCGGGCCAGGGCCTCGGCCTGTTCCGCCGGGACGGAGATCTCCACCCCATCCTCCCCGGTATAGCCGCTGCGGCTGACCAGGCAGGGGATGCCGGCGAGGGCGTGTTCGGCGAAATCCATGAATTTCATGGCGGCGATGCCCGGCGCCAGCGTCGCGAGGGCCGGCACGGCGCCCGGCCCCTGCAAGGCCAGCAGCGCCCGGTCCGGCAGCGGCCGCAGCGTGACTCCGGCGGGCAGCACCGCCTCGATGGCCGGGATGTCCAGATGCTTGCGGGAGGCATTGAGCACCAGGAACAGCCGGTCGCCGCGATTGGCCACCATGAAATCATCCAGGATGCCGCCGCTCTCCGTCATCAGCACCCCATAGCGCTGCCGGCCGGGCTTCAGGCCCTGCACATCGGCGGGCGTCAGCTTCTCCAGCGCCGCGGCGGCGCCGTCGCCCACCAGCTCGGCCTGGCCCATATGGGAGACGTCGAACAGCCCGGCGGCATCCCGCGTGTGCAGATGCTCCGTCAGGATGCCGGCGGGGTATTGCACGGGCATCGCATAGCCCGCGAAGGGGACCATCCGGCCCCCGAGTTGGCGGTGCAACGAGGCAAGCGGAGTCTCCAGCAGATCGGTCACGGTGCCCCCAAAGGCTGCCACACGCCGGAATGGCGCGCGGTGTTCCGTGACCCCCCTCTGTCCGGTGACCTGAGAGATTCGGCCCGGCTGGCGGCGGGCCTTTCTCCGTCGGTGCCGCGCCCCGTTCGGGGCGCAGGCTTTCCAGAGTCCCGCCGCCACCCTTCGGCAGCAATCCGCGCGGCCCTTCTGCCTGAGCGTTTCCGGGGGCCGGTTGCGCCTTCGGCGGTGGCCGCCGCACCCCTGCCGGGATGCCGCCGCCACTCTCTCCCGCGCGGTGTCAGCGGGAGAGCGCGGTATGCCCGAGCCGCGATCCGCGCGCAACGGCGCCCTGACGAGGCGCGCCAGGATGGACGCCGGGCGGGGGCGGTGATTGCCTGCGCGCCGGGAACCGAAGGGGACGGCCATGCGGGAATTGACGGCGGAAGCCCTGCTGCGGGCGGTGGAAGGCTGGGTCCGCCTGGAAAGCCCGACGCAGGACGCGGCCGCGGTGAACCGCATGGCGGACCATGTGGCAGCGAAGCTGCGGGCCATCGGCGCCCGCATCGAACGCACCCCCGGCCGGGACGGCTTCGCCGACATCCTGCTCGGCCGAGTCGAAGGTGAACGGAACGATAAGCCAGGCCTGCTGGTCTGCGGCCATGTCGACACGGTGCATCCCGTCGGCACCCTGGCCGGCGCGCTGCCCTTCCGGGTGGAAGGCGGCCGCGCCTACGGCCCGGGGATCTACGACATGAAGGGCGGCAATGCGATGGCCGTCGCCGCGCTGGAATACCTGTACGCCACCGGCCGCCGCCCGCATCTGCCGGTGACGGTGATGATGATCCCGGACGAGGAGATGGGCAGCCCCTCCTCCCGCCCCGCCATCGAGGCGGAGGCGCGACGCCATGCCGCGGTGCTGGTGCCGGAGCCGTCGGGGGAGGGCGGCCGGCTGACGGTCGGCCGGCACGGCATCGCGCGCCACCACCTGCGCACCATCGGTCGCCCCGCCCATGCCGGCGCCACCCATGCCGAGGGCCGCTCCGCGATCCGGGAGATGGCGCGCCAGATCCTGGCGATCGAGGCGCTGACCGACCATGCGCGCCAGTTCTACGTGAACATCGGCACCGTCTCCGGCGGCACGCATGAGAACATCGTGCCCGCCGAATGCCGCGCCATCTGCTACGCGCTGGTGCCCACGGCGGCGGAGGCGGCGGAACTAGCGGCGGCGCTGGCCGCGCTGCGGCCGCAGGATCCGGATGTGCGGCTGGAGATCACGCCCGGCCTGTCCCGCCCGCCCTTCGGCAAGACCAGGGCGATCCAGGCGCTCTACGACCACGCCCGGGCGCTGGCGGCCGATGGCCCCTACCCGGTGCTGGGGGAGCGCATCGCCGGCGGCGGCAGCGACGGCAATTTCACCGGCGCGCTCGGCGTGCCGACGCTGGACGGGCTGGGCGTGATCGGTGGCGGGCCGCACAGCCATGAGGAGCACATCGAGATCGGCTGCCTGGTGCCACGCACCCGCCTGTTCGTCCGGCTGTTCGAGACGCTGGGCCGGCCGGGCGCGCCGCTGGGGTAGCAGCGCCGGCGTGCGGGCGTGGTCATCCTGCCGGCCGGCAACTTGCCGCGGCGTGGCCCGTTGCCCCGGGATGTCCTTCCGCCCCACCGCCCGCCTCCTCGCCGCCTCCGCCACCGCCCTCGGGCTGCTGGCCCTGGCCAATCACGTGGTCGCCCGCCGCAGCGAGGCCCGGCGCCCGCCGCGGGGCCGCTTCGTCCAGGTGGACGGGCTGCGGCTGCATGTCATCGAGCATGGGACCGACCGACCCGGCCCGCCCGTGGTGCTGCTGCACGGCAACGGCGCCATGGCCGAGGATTTCGCCCTCAGCGGGATCGTCGGGTCGCTGGCCCGCCACCACCATGTCCTGGTCTTCGACCGCCCGGGCTTCGGCCACAGCGACCGGCCGCGCCGCCGGATCTGGACGGCGGCGGCCCAGGCGCGGCTGATCGGCCGGGCGCTGCACCGGCTGGGCGTGGACCGCGCCGTGCTGGCGGGGCATTCCTGGGGCACGCTGGTGGCGATGGAGATGGCGCTGCAGCGGCCGGACCAGGTGGCGGCGCTGGTGCTGATGTCCGGCTACTACACGCCCACCCTGCGGGCGGAGGTGCCGGCCTTCTCGGGCCCCGCCATCCCCATCCTGGGCGACCTGCTGCGCTACACGCTGTCGCCCCTGCTGGGCCTGGCCATCGCGCCGCTGCTGTTCCGGCGGATCTTCGCCCCCGGCCCGGTGCCGGCGCATTTCGCCGCCGGCTTCCCCACCGGCCTGGCGCTGCGCCCGTCCCAGCTGCGCGCCGCGGCGGCCGACACGGCGCTGATGGTGCCGGCCGCCATGGCCACCCGCCACCGGCACGGGGCGCTGCCCATGCCCGTGCTGATCCTGGCCGGCGACGGGGACCGCATCGTCGATGTCGAGCGCCAATCCGGCCGCCTGCACCGCGACATCCCCGGCAGCACTCTGCGGCTGCTGCCCGGCGCGGGCCACATGATCCATCACCAGGCGCCGGACGCGGTGGTGCGGGCGATCCGCGACGCCGCCGCCCGCGCAACGGCCTGAGCCCGCGCGCGCTGCGCGGTGATTGCGCCGGCGGATTCGCGCCAGCGTGACCGCCCCGCCGCCGAACCCGGTGGCCCCGCCCGGCATTCAGGCGTCACGCGAAGGGCGCGGCAGGGGGATTGGACGGATGCGGGCACTGGTCTGGCACGGCAAGGAGGACATCCGGTGCGACAGCGTGCCGGACCCGGTCATCGAGGACCCGCGCGACGCCATCATCCGCGTCACCGCCTGCGCCATCTGCGGGTCCGACCTGCACCTGTTCCACAACATGATCCCGGCGATGAAGCCCGGCGACATCATGGGGCACGAAACGATGGGGGAGGTGGTGGAGGTCGGCGCCGGCGCCGCCGGCCGGCTGCGCAAGGGCGAACGCGTGGTCATCCCCTTCACCATCACCTGCGGCGAATGCCCGCAATGCCGCCGCGGCTACTATTCGGCCTGCGAGCGCAGCAACCGGAACAAGGCGATGGCGGACAAGGTCTTCGGCCATGCCGGCGCCGGCATGTTCGGCTACAGCCAGCTGACCGGCGGCTATGCCGGCGGGCAGGCGGAATACCTCCGCGTGCCCTTCGCCGACGAAACGCACATCAAGGTGCCGGACGGCCTGACCGACGACCAGGTGCTGTTCCTCTCGGACATCCTGCCCACCGGCTGGCAGGCCGCCGTGCAATGCGACATCGAGCGCGACGACACCGTGGTGGTCTGGGGCTGCGGCCCGGTCGGGCAGATGGCCATCCGCTCCGCCGTGCTGCTCGGCGCCAAGCAGGTCATCGCCATCGACCGGCTGCCGGAGCGCCTCGGCATGGCCGCCGCCGGCGGCGCCATCCCGCTGAACTTCGAGGAGGACCGCATCATCGAGCGGCTGAACGACATGACGGACGGCAAGGGCCCGCAGAAATGCATCGATGCCACCGGCATGGAAAGCCATGTCGGCCTCGGCCAGCCCGATACGCTGTACGACCGCGCCAAGCAGATGGTGATGCTGGAGAATGACCGCCCGCATGTGCTGCGGGAGATGATCTATGTCTGCCGCCCCGGCGGCATCCTGTCCGTCCCCGGCGTCTACAGCGGGCTGATCGACAAGTTCCCGATGGGCCTCGTGATGAACAAGGGCCTGACCATCCGCACCGGCCAGACGCATGTGCGGCGCTGGACCGACGACCTGCTGCGGCGGATCGAGGCCGGGCAGATCGATCCTTCCTTCGTCATCACCCATCGCGTCGGGCTGCAGGAGGGGCCGGAGATGTACAACGTTTTCCGCAACAAGCAGGACGGCTGCATCAAGGTGGTGCTGAGGCCATGAGGACCCCCATGCGCCACCCCCCGCGCGGCTCCCTCGGCACCGCGGACCGGCTGGGCCGGGCGCTTGGCTGGTTCAGCATCGGGCTCGGCCTGGTGCAGATCGCCGCGCCCAGCCGCGTCAGCCGGGCGCTGGGGATGCGCGGGCAGGAAGGGCTGATGCGCATGACCGGGGCGCGGGAGGTGGCGAGCGGCCTGCTGTCGCTGTCCGTCGATCGCGGCCTCGGCCTGCGCGCCCGACTGGCCGGCGATGCGATGGATGCGGTGAGCCTGGCGATGGTCCTCGGCCGCGGCCGGGGCGGCGGCGCCAGGGCCGGGGTGGCGCTGGCGGCGGTGGCCGGCATCGCGCTGGTGGACCTGCTGGTGGCGCAATCCCTGGCCAAACGGCATGGCCGGGAACGCGCGCGCGCCATGGCGCCGCTGCGCCGCCATCATGGCGACCGCAGCGGCTTTCCCGGCGGCCTTGCCCGGGCCCGCGGCGCGGCGGCGGATTTCCCGGTCCCGCCCGACCTGCGGGCGACGCCAGAGGCGCCCCGGCTGGGGTCCTGAGCACGCGCAGCGCGCCGGATCGGGCGGTCTTGGGCGCCGCGGCCAGGATCGCGGCCAGGATCGCGGCCAGGATCGCGGCCCTGGGCGCGCGGCGCTCAGCTGCTGGCCTGCGCCAGGGCGCTGCGCAGCTCATCCAGGCCGAAGGGCTTGCGCAGCAGCGGCAGTCCCAGCGCCTCCACCCGCGCCGGCGCGCCGCTGAAGCCGCTGCACAGCACCACCGGCAGGCCCGGCCGCTCGCTCGCCAGGCGGCGCGCCAGGTCCAGCCCGTCCTGCCCGCCTGGCATCACCACGTCGGTCATCACCAGGTCAGGCGGCGGGCCCGCCGCCAGCGCCCGCAGCGCCGCCGCGGCGCTCGACACCCGCCGGACCCGGTGGCCCAGATGGCGCAGCATGTCCGCGGTCAGGGCGGCCACGGCCTCGTCATCCTCCACCAGCAGGAGGTCCAGGGGCCGCGTATCCGGCAGCTGCGGCGGGGTCTCGCGGGAAGCGGCCTGCACTGCCTCGGCGGGTGCCCGCGGCAGCAGCAGCGAGACGGTGGTGCCGCGCCCCGGCTCGCTTTGCACCCGCGCCGCGCCGCCCGACTGCCGGACGAAGCCGTAGACCTGGGCGAGGCCCAGGCCGGTGCCGTGCCCGGCCTCCTTCGTGGTGAAGAACGGCTCGAAGGCGCGGCTCAGCACGTCCGGCGTCATGCCGATGCCATTGTCGGCGATGCAGAGCCGCACATAGTCGCCATCCACCAGGTCAGGGCTCCCCGCCCGCGACAGGCTGGCATTCTGCGCCCGCAGGCGCAGCCTTCCGCCGCGCGGCATTGCGTCCCGCGCATTCACCGCCAGGTTCAGCAGGGCCAGTTCCAGCTCGCCGGCATCGACCAGCACCGGCCAGAGGTCGGGCTGCATCTCGATCTCGATGGTGATGTCGCCGCGCAGGGTGCGGGCCAGCAATTCGCGCATCTCGGTCAGCCAGCCGCGCAGTTCCAGCGGCCCCGGATGCAGCGTCTGACGGCGCGCGAAGGTCAGCAGGCGCCGGGTCAGGTCGGCGCCGCGCCGCGCCGCCTGCGCCATCGCTTCCGCCAGCTTCTCGCGCCGCGCCGGGTCCTCGGCAGTGCGCAGCAGGGCGATGCCGCTGGTGATGACGGAGAGAAGGTTGTTGAAATCATGCGCCACGCCGCCGGTCAGCTGGCCGAGCGCCTCCAGCTTCAGGGTCTGGAACAGCTGCGCCTGGGCGGCTTCCCGCGCCCGCACCTCCTGTTCCACCTCGCGCCGCAGGCCGCGATTGGCGTCTTCCAGCGTCAGCTCCGCCAGCTTGCGGTCGGTGATGTCGAGGTTGAGCCCGATGAGCCGGACCGGCCGCCCGGCCCGGTCACAGACCAGCCGGCCGCGGCCGGACAGCCAGCGCAGGCCGCGGTGCGGGTGGAGGATGCGGTACTCGACCTTGAATTCCGGCGTCGTCCGCCGCAGGCATGCCTGCAACGCCGCCTCGGCCACCGCGCGGTCGGCGCTGTGGATCGAGGCGACCCAGGCGGCGTAGGAGGGCCGGACCGTCGAGGGATCCAGCCCGTACAGGTCGAAATACTCCTCCGACCATTCGACGCGGTCGTTCAGGATGTCCCAGTCCCAGGTGCCGGCGCCGGCATAGGATTGCGCCAGGCGCAGCCTTTCCTCGCTGTCGCGCAGCCGGGCATTCGCCGCCGCCAGCTCCGCGGTGCGTTCCTTCACCCGCTGTTCGAGCAGCGCATTCGCCTGCGCCAGCGCGGTATTCGCCTGCTCCAGCTCCTCGGCGATGACCTGCAGCTCCTCCAGCGCCACCTGCAGGTTTTCGGCATGGGCCGCGGCCTCGGCAGGCGGGACTGCGGGCTGGCGCAGCAGCGAACGGGCCTGCTCCGCCGCGGCCTCGCGCTGCATCAGCTGCCCCTCCACCTCCCGCAGGCGGCGCCGGGCGTGCGCCACCTCGTCGGCCAGCCTGTTGCGGTCGGCGAGGAGATCCGCGGCCTGGTTGCGCACATCCTCGAGCGCGACGCGCAGCTGCTCGAGCTCCGCCGCCGTCCGTTCCGATTCCGCTTCGTCTCCGCCGCCGTCCACCTCGCCTCCCCTTGCGGAACAATGGCCCCGCATAGGCGTTAATTTCCTGCCAGGCTGGAAGGCAGAAGGCGCCCGCTCCCGGAAAGTTCAAAACGATCGGGTACGGAACAAGGCGGCTTAATGGTGCTGCGGGCCGGGCCCTCGGCTGGAATCGGCGCATGGAACTGTCGGGCGGCAAAGGAAACCGGGGTGCAGAACCACGACCTGATCGTGCTCGGGGCCTCGGCCGGCGGCCTGGATGCGCTGACGGCGATCTGCCGCGGCCTGCCGGCCGACCTGCCGGCCGCCCTGCTGGTGGTGCAGCATGTCTCCCCCACCTCCCGCAGCGCGATGGCCGAGATCCTCGGCCGCGCCGGAAAGCTGCCGTCGGCGCAGGCCACGGATGGCGCCCGCATACGGCCCGGCACCATCCTGGTGGCGCCGCCGGACCAGCACCTGCTGGTGGCGCGGGAGGGTGACCGCGTGCTGCTGCGCCGCGGGCCACAGGAAAACCGCACCCGCCCGGCGATCGACCCGCTGTTCCGTTCCGCCGCCGTGGCGCGCGGCCCGCGGGTGGTGGGCGTGGTGCTCAGCGGCATGCTGGACGATGGCACGGCGGGGCTGGTTGCGGTGAAGGCCTGCGGCGGGATCAGCGTGGTGCAGGACCCGGCCGATGCCGCCTGGCCCGACATGCCGCGCAACGCCCTGCTGGGCGACAGCCCCGACCATTGCCTGCCCGCCGCCGCCTTGCCCGCGCTGCTGGACCGCCTGGCGCGCACCAGCGCCGGGCCGTCCGCCGCCGTGCCGTCCTGGCTGCTGACGGAAACCCGCATCGCCGAGCAGGAGATGGCCGGCATGGCGAACAGTCCGGGGAGCGTCGGCCTCCCCAGCCGGATGAGCTGCCCGGCCTGTGGCGGTGTGCTGAACGAGATCGAGGATGAGGCCCGGCCGCGCTTCCGCTGCCAGATCGGCCACGCCTTCGGCCCGGACAGCCTGGCCATGGCGCAGCAGGAATCACTGGAGGAGGCGCTGTCCGTCGCCATCCGCACGCATCACGACCGCAAGCTGCTGTTCCGCCGCATGCAGGAACAGGCGGCCATGCGCGGCATGACGCATGCCACCCGCCGCTGGCAGGCGGCGGCGGCGGAGGCGGATCGCGCCGCGGGGCTGATCGGCCGCGCCATGGCGACGCTGCGCGGCGCGACGAAGGACGAGGCGTGAAGGCCGGCGCCTGTCTCCGGCCGAGGGCCCGGGGTCGCGCCTACGCGATGCCGTCGCGCAGCGCGCGCGCGAGCACCGGCACCGCGTCCACCAGATCCTGCGCGCGGACGCATTCCTGCGGCGTATGCGCCAGCGCGATGTCACCCGGCCCGAGCACGACGCAGGGCGCCAGCGCCTGCAACTCGCTGGCATCGGTCCCGTAGGGTGCGGTGCGCGGTGCCCGGTTGGTCAGCCGCGTGGCGCGGGCGATCAGCGGGTGGTCGGCCGGCAGTTCCGGCGGGAAGCCTTCCATCTGCTCCGCCAGGTCGATCCCGGCGTCGCGCGCCGCGCGGCGCACCGCGTGCAGGACCGGCTTCGGGTCCACCTTGGCGCTGTAGCGGAACTTGATCTGGGCGGTGGCCTTGGCGACCGTCACGTTCATCGCCGTGCCGTGATTGTCCAGGATCAGGTTGAAGTCGGAGAAGGGCGGGTCGTAATCCGCATCCTGCAGCGCGGGGTCGCTGCGCAGCGCGTCATGCACCTCCCGCATCGCGGCCAGGAACGGCAGCAGCTTCCAGTTCGCGTTGACCCCCTTGCCGGTGGAGGAATGCGCCTGCAGCCCATGCGCCGTGGCGGTGAAGGCGATGTGGCTGCGATGGCCGCGCACCGGCACCAGCCCGGTCGGCTCCACCACGAAGATGCCGGCCAGGTCCAGCGACCTGGCGAGCCTGCTGTCGCGGGCCACGCGCCGCGCGCCTTCCTTGGTGGTCTCCTCATCCGTGGTGATCAGCAGCGTCGCCGGCACATCCGCCGCGGCCTGCCGCGCGGCGATGATGGCAGCCGCCAGCTGGCCCTTCATGTCGACGCTGCCAAGGCCGTGCAGCATCCCTGCCGCGTCCAGGCGTGGCGCCCAGGGGTCGCTCTGCCAGCCGGTGGCCGGCACCGTGTCCATGTGGCCGGACAGGGCGTAGCCCTGGCGCGGCCCCTTGTGGGCGACCAGCGCCCGCTTCGCGACGCCGTTGGCATCCGTGTAGTCCAGCCGCTCGATCTCGAAGCCGGCCAATTCCTGCTCGATCCGCTCGGCCACGGGCAGGTTGGACAGGCTCGATCGGCTGTCGATGGCGATGAGGTCGGCTGCCAGGCGCAGCACCGGGTCGGAGAGGCTCATGCGCGGCACCCTCGCTTGCCGGCGCCGGGCCGGCAAGGGAGGATGGGCGCCATGACCCCGCAAAGCTACCTCGACCCCCGCAGCGGCCGGACCTGGCCGCTCGATACCCCCCGCTGGTGTGGCGACGGCCAGGCGCCGCTGCTGCTGACGCCGCGCCCGGGCCTGACCCGCGCCGAGATCGAGACCGGCACCCGCAGCCTCTGGCGCTATGCCGCCGCCCTGCCCTGGAGCCCCAAGGCACCCATCAGCATGGGGGAGGGCTGCACCCCGTTGGTGGAACGCGCGCTGCCCGGTGGCACGGCGCTGCTGAAATGCGAATGGTTCATGCCGACCGGCAGCTTCAAGGATCGCGGCGCCAGCGTCATGCTGTCCCTGCTGCGCGACCAGGGCATTTCGCGTGTGCTGGAGGACAGCTCCGGCAATGGCGGCGCGGCCGTCTCCGCCTATGCGGCCGCGGGCGGCATGGCCGCCACCATCTTTGTCCCCGCCAGCACCAGCCCGGCCAAAACCGTGCAGTCCCGCGCGGCCGGGGCGGCCATCGAGCTGATTCCCGGTAGCCGCCAGGATTGCGCCGATGCCGCGCTCGCGGAGTCCGCGAAAATCTTCTACGCCAGCCACAACTGGCAGCCCTTCTTCCTGGAGGGCACCAAGACCCTGGCCTACGAACTCTGGGAGGATCTGTCCTTCAGCGTGCCGGACAACGTCATTGTCCCCTGCGGCGCCGGGTCCAACGTGCTGGGCTGCTGGCTCGGCTTTTCCGAACTTTTCCGGGCTGGCCAGATCGCAAGACTCCCGAGGATCTGGGCGGCGCAGCCGGCGAATTGCGGGCCGATCGCCCGCGCCGCGCTCGGCCTGCCGGCGGTGGACGCACAACCCACCATCGCGGAGGGCACCGCCATCGCCCAGCCGATCCGGCTGCCGGAATGCCTCGCCGCGCTGCGCGAAAGCCAGGGCGGCGCCGTGCTGCTGGAGGAGGCGGAGATCGCGGACGCCGCGCTCGCCCTGGCCCGCACGGGGTTTTACGTGGAGCCCACCTGCGCCCAGGCCGCTGCCGCCTTCTCGAAGCTGCGCGCGGAGGGCCGGATCGCGGAGCGGGAAACGACCGTGGTGGTGCTGACCGGCACCGGGCTGAAGGCCACGCCGCGCTTTGCCGAGCTGCTGGGGGTCGCCCTCTGATGTCGCTGGACCATCTGCCCACCCCCTGCCTGCTGCTCGACCTGCCCATCCTCAAGCGCAACATCGCGCGCATGGCGGCGGCGGTGGCGCGCCACCCGGGCGTGCAGCTGCGCCCGCATATTAAGACCGCGAAATCGGCCGCGGTGGCGGAACTGGCTGCGCCCGGCGGCGGGCCCATCACCGTCTCCACCCTGGCGGAGGCCCGCTACTTCGCCACGCATGGTTTCCGCGACCAGGTCTATGCCGTCGGCATCACGCCGTCGAAGCTGGGCGCGGTGGCCGCCCTGAACGCCGAGGGCGCGCGGATCAAGATCATCACGGATGACCTGGAGACGGCCCAGGCCATCGCCGCCCATCCCGGCCGCCTGCCGACGCTGATCGAGGTGGATATCGGCGAGGGCCGCGCCGGCGTGGCGCCGGATGGCGAGGCGCTGCTGGCAATCGGTGCAGCCCTCGGCGCCAAGCTCGCCGGCGTGCTCTCCCATTCCGGCCATTCCTATGCCGGCCGCAGCGAGGCCGCGATGGCGGAACTGGCCGAGATCGAGCGCGCCGGCATCGTCCTGGCCGCGACGCGGCTGCGCGAGGCTGGCCATGTGGTCGGCGTGGTTTCCGCCGGCGCCTCCCCCACCGCCCTGTATGCGGCGAATCTGGAGGGCGTGACGGAGATGCGGGCCGGCGTCTACATGATGGGCGACCTGCTGCAGGCGCAGCTCGGCGTGCATCCGCTGGAGGATATCGCCGTCACCGTGCTGACCAGCGTCACCGGCCGCTACCCCGCCCGCAACGCCGTGCTGGTCGATGCCGGGGCGCTGGCGCTGTCGAAGGACCGCAGCACGGAAGCCGCGCCGCGCGACTGGAAGTTCGGCCGCGTGCTGGACGCCGCCGGCCAGCCGAGCCTGGGCGACGCCATGGTGGTGCGGGTGCACCAGGAACATGGGGAGGTCCGCGCGGCGGAAGGCGGCACGCTGCCGCTTGAACGCCTGCGAGTCGGCGCCCGCCTGCGCATCGCGCCGAACCATGTCTGCCTGACCGCGGCGGCGCATCCGCACTACCATGTGCTGGACGAGGCCGGCCGCGTGGTGGCGGTCTGGGACCGGGTCAATTTCTGGTAACGATGTCGAAGTGTTGCAGTTCTTGTTCAGTCGCGTGACATCGCCGATGCTGGGCGTTCATGACCCAGATGTCTCGCCGGCTCGCCCTGTTGGGGCCGATCCTTCTCTTCCGACCGGCCCATGCCGATCGGCCGGTTCCGCTTTTTCCGGCGTGGGTCGGCCGCACGGCGCGCCTGCGCAGCACCGGCGGCGATGCCCGCCTGCTGCTGCAGGCCGACGGCACCGGCCTGCTGGCGGTGCGCGCCCTGTTCCGCTGCCGGCCGCTGCCGGTGCTGTCCTGGCGCATGGCGCCGGATGGGCGGGAACTGACCTACCGCCGCCAGGCCGCGATCTCCGCCAGCCGGATCGTCGAAGGCACCGCCCGCATCGATGCGGATGGCACCGGCCTGGTCTGGGAGGAGGCGCGGGAGCAACGCGCCGAATTCGACGGCTTCGAAGCCGCCGCGGCCGCCGGGACCTGCCTCTGATCAGCGTGCGTCGGGATAGTCCCGCGCCGGGCGCGGCTTGAAGGCGGGCAGCGACCAGCCGCGCCAGATCGCCGCGCCGCGGATGCCGAAGCCCAGCGCGATGCCCGCCAGCAGTGCCACATCCCGCGGCAGCGGCGCCAGCCGCAGCGCCACATAGCCCAGGGCGGCGGCCGCGGCGGCGGTGATGTAGATCTCCTTGCGCAGGATCAGCGGCAATTCGTTGCAGATCACATCGCGCAGGATGCCGCCTGCCGTTGCCGTGACGGTGCCCAGCAGCACCGCCGCCCAGGCTTCCGCCCCGGCGATCAGCGCGATCTCCGCCCCCAGCACCGCGAACAGCGCCAGCCCCACCGCGTCGGCCCAGAGCAGGGCCTTGAAGCGGCTTTCCACGCGGTGGGCAAAGAAGAACACCAGAAGCGCCGCGGCGGCGGCGATCAGCGGCAATTCCGGCTGGCGCAGCCAGAACACCGGCGTGCGGCCCAGCAGCAGGTCGCGCACCGTGCCGCCGCCGAAGCCGGTGACCATGCCGATCAGCACGAAGCCCACCGCATCCAGCTGCTTGCGGCTGGCCACCAGCGCGCCGGAAGCGGCGAAGACCGCGATGCCCAGCAGGTCCAGGACCTGCAGCGCGGCATCCAGCCCGCCCACCTATTCCGCCGGCACGGCAAGCGGCGCGGCGCGTCGTGCCGCGCTGCTGGCGCGGCCCATGCACAGCAGGGAGGCCAGCAGCAGCAGGGCGGCCAGCGGCAGCACCATCCAGGCCAGCCCGAAATCCAGCAGCAGCCCCACCGGCACGGGCGTGATGGCGCCGCCCAGCGGCAGGCCGGAGGAGACGAAGCCGAACACCTTGCCCATCTGCCCCGGCGGGATCGCATCCTTCAGCATCACGTCGCGCGGGGTGCGGGAGGATCCCATGGCCAGCCCCGCCGCGCCGGCCACCACCGGCTGCAGCCAGTGCGGCAGCGGCAGCAGGCCGAGTGCCAGCAGCAGCAGCGCCGCCACCAGCGTCAGCCCGACGATGAAGGCCAGGTGCTTCCTGGACCGGTCCGCGAACCAGCCGCCCACCAGCGTGCCGCCGGTGGCGCCGGCCATGTAGCCCGTCAGCGCGAAGGAGGCGATGGCGACCGGCGTGCCCCACAGCTCGATCAGCACGGTGATCGAGAAGGCCTGGATCACCGACCCGGCCATGGCGGACAGCAGGAAGAAGCCGAAGAACAGCAGGATGGGCCGCGACAGCAGCAATTCCCGCCCCGACAGCACCGGCCCGGTGCCGTGCCGTGGCTTCGGCTTCGCCTGGTCCTGCAGGATCCGGCTCTGCCACAGGATGGCCAGCACCACGGGGATGCCGATCAGCCCGAGCACCAGCAGCGCCGGCCGCCAGCCCATCACCAGCAGCATGGCGGCGACCACAGGCGGCCCGGCGGCGAAGCCGAGATTGCCGGTGAAGGTGTGCATGGCGAAGGCGCGGCCGATGCGGCTGGGGTGGATGGACCCGCCGAGGATGGCGTAGTCCGCCGGGTGGATCACCGAATTGCCCACGCCGGACAGCAGCGCCAGCAGCAGGATCGCCCAGTAGCCGGGCGCGAACGCCATGGCGGCGATGGACAGCGCCATCAGCAGCACGCCGCCCACCAGGAAGGGCCGCGCGCCGTGCCGGTCCACCAGGAAGCCCACCGGGGTCTGCAGCGCGGCCGTCACCGCGCTCATCAACGCCACCGCCAGGCCCAGCTCGCCGAAGGAGACGTCGAACTCGTCCCGCCACACCAGGAACAGCGGCGGCAGGCACAGCATGTAGAAATGGCTGAGGAAATGCCCGGTGCCGATCAGCGCCAGGATCCGCGCATCATGGCCAGGCGAGGGCGGGGCATCGGGGGAGGCGGGGGCGACCATGCCTGGCGGGCTCCTTGGTTGCCCAAGGCTGCGCCCAGCCTCTGCCGAAGGTCAATCCGGCATCAGGCAGGCCAGATCCAGAACAGGTAGGCCACATACAGCGCCAGCAGCAGCGCGCCCTCCCGCCGGCCGATGCGCCAGCCGCTGCGTGCCAGCACCAGCAGCAGCAGGGCCACGCCCAGCATCACGAACAGGTCGAAGCCCACGATGTCCGGCGGCACCGGCGTCGGCGCGATCAGCGCCGTGGCGCCGCCGATGCCGAGCACGTTGTAGATGTTGGAGCCCAGCACATTGCCCAGCGCCACATCCGCATGCCGGCGCAGCGCCGCGACCAGCGAGGTGACGAGTTCCGGCATGGAGGTGCCGATGGCGACGATGGTCAGCCCGATCACGCTCTCGGACACGCCAAGGCCGCGGGCCAGCGCCGTCGCGCCGTCCACCAGCAGCCCGCCGCCGCCCACCACCAGCGCCAGCCCCACCACCACGAAGCCGATGGAAGCCGGCACGCCCTGCCAGAAGCCGGCGGTGGCGGCCGGCGGATGCTGCGCCAGGCCGCCGGGGTGAACCTCCTCCAGCGCCTGCGCCCTCTCGAAGGCGGCGGTGTGGTCGCCGGTGGCGGCGCTTTCCTGCCGCCAGGCATAGACCAGGTAGCCCGCCAGCCCGAGCAGGAAGACCACCCCCACCAGCCGGTCCAGCGTCCAGCCCAGCCCCACCGCCAGTAGCGCCGCCGCCGCCACGGCGCCCAGCACGCCATCCCGCCACAGCGCCGCCGACGGCACCGCAATCGGGAAGATCAGCGCCGACAGGCCCAGGATCAGCAGGATGTTGGCGATGTTGGAGCCGACGATGTTGCCCAGCGCGATGCCCGGCGACCCGGCGAGCGAGGCCTGCACGCTGGTCACCAGCTCCGGCGCCGAGGTGCCGAAGCCGACAAGCGTCAGCCCGATCATCAGCGGCGAGACGCCCAGCCGCTCCGCGATCCGCACCGCGCCGCGCACGAACAGCTCGCCCCCCAGCACCAGCAGGCCAAGGCCGAGCAGGATGGGCAGCGCGGTGCTCATGCCGCCGCGCCCTTCGGCCGGCGCAGGGTCAGGGCGGGATGGGTGGCGAAGGTCATGGCGAACCCCTGGTCAGGCAGCGATGCCGCGTGGGCGGTTCGACATCACGCGCGCCGCCCCGGGGCCTCCCAGGGGCGGCCAGCGCCAGAGGGGCCCGAACCAAGCCGCGAGGTGGCCCGCACCCCGCCGCCTTTCAAGCCGGTGCTTCACCGCAGCATGCCCGCCGCATCCAGCACCGGCCGGTCGGCGAAGGCGGCAGCGGGCAGGGCGCGGAAGGCCGCATGCGGCACCAGGATGGCCACGATGTCCGCCTGCGCCAGCGCCGCGCCGAGCTCCAGCCAGGCCACGCCGTCCTGCCCGGCCAGCGGCGGCGGCAGGCGGTCCAGCATCGGGTCGCAGCACAGCAGCCGCAGCGTGCCGTCGCGCGACAGCGCCTCGGCCACCGCCAGGGCCGGGCTGCCACGCAGATCGGCCACATCCGGCTTGTAGGCCAGGCCGAGGCAGGCGATGGCAGGACGCTCCCGCCCTTCGGCCCCGCCGCGGAGCGCTGCCGCCATCCCGCGCAGCCGCGCCACCACCTGGCCCGGCCGCGCCTCGTTCACCCCGCGCGCCGCCTGGATCAGCGGCGTCGCCGCCGGCGCGGCCTCGGCCAGGAACCAGGGATCGACCGGGATGCAATGCCCGCCTACCCCCGGCCCGGGGTTGAGGATCGCCACCCTGGGATGCCGGTTGGCCAGGGCGATGGCCGCCCGGGGCTCGATGCCGAAGCCCTCGCACAGCCCGGCCAGCTCGTTGGCAAAGGCGATGTTCACGTCGCGGAACGCGTTCTCCGCCAGCTTCGCCAGCTCGGCCGTGCGGGCATCGGTCAGGTGGCAGGCGCCGGCGACGAAGCCGGCATAGAGCGCCGCGGCAAGCGCCGCGCAGTCCGGCGTCAGCCCGCCGATGATCCGGTCATTCGCGACCAGCTCCCGCAGCAGGTCGCCGGGCAGCACCCGTTCCGGGCAATGCGCCAGGTGGACGCAGCCGGGTGGCGCCGGCTGGCCGCTTCGCGGCAGGGCGAGGTCCGGACGTGCCGCCCGCAGCCGCTCCGCCAGCGCCTCCGTGGTGCCGACCGGGCAGGTGGATTCCAGCACCACCAGGTCGCCCGGCTTGAGGCAGGGGGCGATCGCGTCGGTGGCGGCGTGGACGGCGCCGAGATCCGCCCGCCGCCCGGGGCCGAGCGGCGTCGGCACCGCGATCAGGAAGGCTTCCGCCGGCCCGGGGGTTGCCCGCAGCGCCAGCCGGCCGCTGGCCAGCGCGGTGGCCAGCAGCGCATCCAGCCCCGCCTCCCGCACCAGGGGCCGGCCGGCCTCGATGGCGGCCAGTGCCAGCGGGTTGGTGTCGCAGCCCAGCACCCGATGGCCCCTTGCGGCCAGCACCGCCGCGGTGGGCAGCCCGACATGGCCGAGCCCGACCACGCAGACGCGCATCATGCCGGGCGCGCTACGCGGCGGCGGGGCAGGTCGCGTCCCACCATTGGCCGATCGCGTCGGCGATGCGCCCGGCGGCGCGGCCATCGCCATAGGGAAAGACGGGGCGGGACATGCGGGCCAGCAGGGCCGGGTCGTCCAGCAGCCGGTTGGCGGCGGCCAGGATGGCGGGGGCGGCGGTGCCGACCAGCAGCGCGGCACCGGCCTCCACCACCTCCGGCCGCTCCGTCACCTCCCGCAGCACCAGCACGGGGCGCCCGAGCGCCGGCGCCTCCTCCTGCATCCCGCCGCTGTCGGTCAGCACCAGGCAGGCGGCCTGCATCAGCGCCAGGCTGTCGCCATAGGGCAGGGGGGGCAGCAGGTGCACGCCGGCCACGCCGGCCAGCCGTGCCGTCACCGCCTCCCGCACCGCCGGGTTGGGGTGCAGCGGCCAGACCAGCTCCACATCGCCGCGCGCCGCCAGGCCGGCCACCGCCTCCGCGATGCCGGCCAGGGGGGCGCCCCAATTCTCCCGTCGATGCGCGGTGACCAGGATCAGCCGGCGGCCGGGCGCGATGGCCACCGGCACCACGCCGGTGCGGCGGTTGCGGAACAGCGCATCGATGCCGGTATTGCCGGTGACGATCACCCGGCCGGCGCCGTATTCGGCGCGGAGATTGGCCGAGGCGGTGGCGTTGGGGGCGAAGCGCAGCGCCGCCATGGCGTCGATGGAGACCCGGTGGAACTCCTCCGGCCAGGGGTTGCGCAGATCGCCCGACCGCAGCCCCGCCTCCACATGGCCCACCGCGATGCCGGCCTGGTGCGCCGCCAGCGCCGCGGCGAAGGCGCTCAGCGTGTCGCCCTGCACCAGCACCAGGTCGGGCCGGGCGGCGGCGATGGCGCCGGCCATGCCGGTCAGCAGGTAGCTGGTCAGCCGCGGCAGCCCCAGGCCGGGCGGCAGCGCGCCCAGCTCGATCGCCGCAGCCTCGTGCCATTCAGCCAGCAGGTCGCGCACCAGCGCGTGGTGCTGGCCGGTGGAACAGGCAAGCGGCAGCAGGCCGGGCCGGTCGCGCAGCGCCGCCAGCACCGGCATCATCTTGATGGCTTCCGGCCGGGTGCCGAAGGCCACCAGCACGCGGCAGGCGGGGCGGTCCGGGGTCAGGGCGCCGGGGTGGTGGCGGCTCATGCCGCGATCGAGCCCTGGCCCAGCGATTCGCGGATAAAGCCGACCAGCGGCACCACCACCTGGCTGCGGCCCTCGGCATCGCCGAACAGCGCCATTTCCACCAGGCCCAGCTCCGGCAGGCCGGCCACTTCCCGCAGCCCGTCGGGGAAGCCGCTGCGGCCGAGCACGGTCAGCGCGAAGCCGGCCTGGGCGGCGGCGGCCAGGCCCAGCAGGCTGTCGCAGGTGAACACCGGCTCGAAGGCCAGACCGGCCCGGGCCAGGGCACGCAGCGCGCGGTCGCGGAACATGCAGCCTTCCGGCAGCAGGGCCAGCGGCAGCGGCCGGTCCGGCGGCGCGGTCCAGCCCGGGGCGGCGGCCCAGACCACCGGCTCCGTCCAGATCGGCACGCCCGCCACTTCCCCGTCCCGGCGCTTGCCCAGCACCAGGTCCAGGCCGCCCGCCATCTGCTTGGCGCGCAACTCATGGCTGCGCCCCACCTCCACCTCCAGCCGGGCATCCGGGTAGGTGCGGGCGAAGCGGGCCAGGATATGGGCCAGGCTGCGCGGCACGAAATGGTCGGCGACACCGAGCCGCAGGCGGCCCGCCACCGGTGGCGCCACCAGGCGGCGCACCGCCTCATCGTTCAGGGCCAGGATGCGGCGGGCATAGGCCAGCAGCGTCTCGCCTTCCGCCGTCAGCTCGACACGCCGGCTGGTGCGGCGGAACACCGGGCGGCGCACCACCTCCTCCAGCCGTTTGATCTTCAGGCTGACCGCGGATTGGGTCAGGCCGAGTGCCGTCGCCGCCACGGTGAAGCCGCCCTGCTCCGCCACCATGACGAAGCAGCGCAGCAGGTCGAGGTCGAGGTCGGGCATGCGCATGGGATCGATGATCCCGAATCATCGCACGGGAGGCAACCAAAGGTTGATAAAGATGAAGCGCGGCGGCAGGGCCGCCGCGCCACTCAACCCTGGATGGGCTCAGATCTCCTCGTCGTAGCCGCCGCCATCGTCATAGGCGCCGGCATCGTCCTGCCAGGGCTGCGCATCGCCGTCCGCTGCGGCCTGGTCATAGCCGGTGGGCACCTGTTCCTGGCCGAAGCTGCCGGCATCGGCCGCGGCGGCCGTCGCCGCTTCCGCCGTGCCGCCCGAGAAGGCGGACATCAGCGCATTGCCCAGCATCATGCCACCGGCGACGCCGACGGCCGTCATCATCGCGGTGCGCAGGAAGCCGCCGCCCTGGCCCTGCTGCAGGGCCTGCGGGTTGTAGCCCGGCGGGTATTGCGGCTGCGGCTGCGGCCGGGTGCGCATCATCGGCCGCTGCTGCTGGCCGCCGCCGAACATGCCGCCGAACAGGCCGCCGCGCGGCTGCTGCTGCGCCTGGCTGGCCTGTGCCTGGGCCTGCTCCACTTCCCATTCCAGCTGCTGGATGCGGTTCTGCATCTCGATCACCGCGTGCTCCTGCACGAAGGCGGTCTGGGTGATGCGGTAGCGGGCTTCCGGATAGCGCGCGAACAGATCAGCGATCAGCCGGTCCGCTTCCGGATCCACCGGCGGCAGCGGCTGTGCCGGCTGCGCCTGGCCACCCCCCAGCGCCCCCCAGGGCGAGGCCGGGCGCGGCGCCGCGCCGGCTGCGCCGCTCACCCGCTCCACATAGCCGGTGATGATCCGGCGTTCCTCGTCCGTCATGGTCCCCTGTATCCTCTGGCGTGGCCGGGCTTCTGGCCCGGGCGGGTGGTTGGACCGGGCGCATGGCCCGGGCTGGCACGGCCCTGCCGGCAAGGCTCCCCGCGATTCCTTACCGGCAATTCATCTGCGCGCCCAATTGGCCCGCCGCCGCGCGGTTTTCAAGCGGCAGCCTCGTGACGATCAGTGACCGATCACATTGTCGTCGGTCCCGGACGGGCCAATCCGGGCCGGCAGGTTCAGCCGCCGCCACTCGATCGCCGGGCAGCGGTCCATCACCACCGCCACCCCAGCCGCCCGCGCCCGGGCGGCGGCGGCCTCATCCACCACGCCCAGCTGCAGCCAGACGGACCTGGCCCCCCGCCGCACCGCCTCGTCCATCACCGCCCCGGCTTCGGCGGAACGGCGGAACACGTCCACCATGTCCAGCGGCCCGGCCTCCGCCAGCCCCGCCCGCACGGCGCGGCCATGGATCTCCCGCCCCGACAGCAACGGGTTCACCGGCACCGCGTCATACCCGCGCGCCAGCAGGAAGCCGAGGACGCCATGGCTCGCCCGGTCCGGACGGTCCGAGGCGCCGACCACGGCGATGCGCCGCGTGCCCAGCAGCAGGTCCCGGATCCGGGCGTCCTCCTCCGTCATTCAGAACCTTTCGAGCAGCGTGCCGCAGCCCGCCACCTTGTCCGTGATGCCGCGCGCGCGCAGCGCATGCCAGTAGGTGGCCACGTTGATCGCGATGACCGGCTTGCCAAGCCACATCTCCGCCATCGCCGCCAGCTTCACCATGGACAGGTTGGTGCCGACCTGGACGATGGCGTCGACGTCGTCGCCATCGATCTCCTTGATCCCCTGCACGCAGCGCGCCGGGGTCTGGGCGGCGATGTCGGTCCAGGAGGTGCAGCGGAAGGCGGTGTCCCGCACCACGGAAAAGCCCATGTCGCCGAAGTAGCGCGCCACCTCGATGTTCATCGCCGGCCAGTAGGGCGACATCACGGCGATGCGCTTCACGCCGCCATAGGCGTTCAGCGCCGCGGTGCAGGCATGGCTGCCGACGCTGATCTTCAGGCCGGAGACCTCCTCCACCTCCTTCACGAAGCGGTCGGCGCCCTTCGCACCATCGAAGAAGGTGACGGCGGACATGCCCATCACCAGCGCATCGGGCCCGCAGGTCATCACGGACCGCACGGCGTCCATGGTGTTGCGGCCGATCAGCTCGGCCCCGGCGCGGAAGGTCTCGTTGGAGACGGCATCGGCGTTCGGCGTGTAGATGCGGCTGTAGTGGTTGGTGACGCCCGCCGGGCGCATCATGTCGAAATCCGGCTGCACCACGGTGTTGGTGGCGGGGCCCATCACCCCGAATTTGCAGCGCCAGCCCAGCACGTCGCCCATCAGGCTCTCCTTTGGCATTTGTCCGGACAGCCTGCCACAGCCGGTGGCCGGCGCCAGACCTGGAAGCCCCCTTTTCACAAGGCTTCCCCTTGCCAGAACCCGTTCCGCGACGTCTCCTTCCGCCAGGAAGGCTTCCGGAGAACAACATGTCCCTACCCCCCCTGTCGCGGCGCGCGGCACTGCTCGGCCTGGGTGCCGCCCTGCCGCTTTCGGGCGCCCGGGCGCAGACCGGCGACTGGCCGAACCGGCCGATCCGCTGGGTGAATCCCGGCCCGGCCGGTGGCGCCGGCGATGTGATTTCCCGCCTGATCGCGGACCGCCTGCAGGCCAGGCTCGGCCAGCCCGTGGTGGTGGACAACCGCCCCGGCGCCGGCACCAACATCGGCATGACGCAGGTGGCCCGCGCCGCGCCGGATGGCTACACGGTGGGGCTGGCCACCATCGCCGCCAATGCCGCGAACAAGTGGCTCTACCGCAACATGCCCTTCGACCCGGAGAAGGACTTCGCCGCGGTCGGGCTGATCGCGCTGGTGCCGAACATCGTGGTGATCCCGCCCGCGGTGCCGGCGCGGACGCTGCAGGAATTCATCACCTGGGCGAAGGCGCAGGGGCGGCCGATCAATTTCGGCTCGGTCGGTGCCGGCTCCTCGCAGCATCTGGCGGGGTCGCAGTTCCAGATCATCACCGGGCTGCAGCTGCAGCACCTGCCCTATACCAACAGCGGCCAGATGAACACGGACCTGATCGAGGGCCGCATCGACATGCTGTTCCAGTCCATCTCCGCGGTGACGCAGATGGCGCAGTCCGGGCGGATGCGGCCGGTGGCGGTATCCGGCACGGCGCGCGTGGCGGCCTTCCCGGACCTGCCGACGATGCAGGAACAGGGCGTGGACATCACCTCCACCGGCTGGTTCGGCCTGTGCACCCCGGCCGGCGTGCCGGAGCCGATCCTGGCGCGGCTGGACACGGAACTGCAGGCGATCGTGCAGGACCCGGCGCTGGCCGGTCGGCTCAGCGCGCTGGGCTCCCTCCCGCGCGCCATGGGGCGGGCCGACTTCACGCGCTACATGGCGGCCGAAAGCGCCAAGTGGCGGGTGGTGATCCAGGCCGTCGGCGCCAGCGTCGACTGATCGCCCGGCGTCACCACGCCGCGGCGCCGCGCTACTGCCGCGCGGCGCCCGAGATCGCCACCAGGCGGCGCCAGGAAGGCGTCTCCCGCAGGATGCGCGCGGCCATCGCCGCCGGGCTTTCGCTGACCACGGCATCGTAGCCGAAGGGGCGCAGCGCGGCGGCGAAGGACGGGTCCCGGCCGACCCGGGCGATCGCCGCGAACAGCCGCTGCACTTCCGCCTCCGGGGTCGCGGCCGGGGCCATGATGGCGTTCCAGGACCGGATGTCGATGCCGGCCAGCGCCGGGGTCTCGGCCAGCGCCGGCACCTCCGGCAGGAAGGCGAGGCGGGTGGAGGCGGAGACGCCCAGCGCCTTCATCCGCCCGGCGGCGATATGCGGCAGCAGCGCCGCCGGCAGGTCCGCGGTGGCTTCCACCGTGCCGGCGATGACGTCCATCGCCTGCTGCGCGCCGCCGCGATAGGGCACGCTGGTCAGGTCCACCCCGGCCGCGGTGTTGATGGCGGCCAGCGCCAGGTTGGTGACGGTGCCGACGCCGGCATTGGCCACCCGCGCGCCGCCCGGATTCGCCTTCGCCCAGGCCAGCAGCGCGGCCATGTCCGTCCAGCCATGCCGCCGCGCCACATCCGCCCCCACCGCGATCACCACCGCGCTGTCCGAGACCTGGGTGACGGCGCGAAAATCCTTCGTCACGTCGAAGGGCATGCTGGGCTGGATGAAGGGCGCGGCGCAGAGTGTGGCGGCGCCGATGATGCCGATGATGCTGCCATCCGCCGGCCCCTTGGCCACCGCATCGGCGCCGATCAGCCCGCCGCCGCCGCTGCGGTTCTCCACCACCACCTGCTGGCCTTCCAGCAGCGGCGTCAGGCGCTCCGCCAGCAGCCGGCCCAGGCTGTCCACGCCGCCACCGGGCGGGAAGGGCACCACGACCCGCAGGGGCCGCCGCGTTTGCCCAAGCGCAAGGGACGGCGCGGCGAGCGTGCCGAGCAGGACGGCACGGCGGCTGAAGCGGATCATTGAGGAAGCTCTCCCAGGGTTGCCATTACCCTAGGGAGACGAAGCGGCTCCGTGCAACGGTATCGCGGCCCGCGCCGCGATCGATGCCGGAATCGCACCGCGCCGCGCGGCCTCCCGCCACACGCGCTCGATCGCCGTGCGGCCGCGGCGGGTCACGCCGGCTTCGTCGGCCACCGTCACCCGGCCGTCGCGCAGCAGGACGCGGCCTTCCACCATGGCCAGCGACAGGTCCGCCGCGCTGCCATTGGTGATCAGCGATTTCAGCGGGTCCCACACCGGCTGGTAGCGCGAGGATCCGAGATCGAACATCACCAGATCCGCCCGCGCCCCCTTCGCCACCAGGCCGAGGTCGTCCCGCCCCAGCGCCAGCGCCGCGTCCCGCGTCGCCGCCCGCAGGATGCGCGGCGCCGTAAGGCCGTGCGGCGTGCCGGACTGCACCTTGGCGAAGACGGAGGCGGTGCGGATCTCGTGCAGCATGTCGAGCGTCACGCCATCCGTGCCGATGCCGAGCCGAAGCCCCGCCGCTTCCATCCGCGCCAGCGGCACGAAGCGGCCGGACCGCGCGAAGGCCAGGGGGCAGGAGGCCAGCGCCGCGCCCGATTCCGCGATGGCCGCCATTTCCGCATCGGTCGCGAACATGCCATGCGCCAGCACCACGCCCGGCCGCAGCAGGCCCATGTCCCGGATATGGGCGATGGAGCCCTTGCCATGCGCGGCCTGCACCTTCTCGATCTCGATCAGGTTCTGCGCGGCGTGGATCGAGACGATGGTGTCCCGCTCCCGCGCGGCCCGGTCGATGGCGCGCAGCAGGTCCGGGGTGCAGCTATCCGGGCCATGCGGGCCGAAGCCGACGCGCGTCAGGCCGCGGCGGCCCTCGTCAAAGCGGTCGAACAGTTGCAGGATCGCCTCGAAGCCGGTGTCGGCGGTCGGGCTGTAGGTGGGCCTGCCATCGGGCGTCATGCCGACCGGGGCGGAGAACAGGTAGGGGCAGGACCAGCTGCGCAGGCCGAGGCGCTTCGCGCGTTCGATCAGCGGCCATTGGGCATTTCGGAAAACGTCGAGCAGGCCGGTGGTGCCGCTGCGCAGCCCCTCCAGCAGCGCCATCTCGGCCGCGTCGCCGATCTCCTCCTCCGTCATCACCTGCGCGGCGACGTCGCCGAGCGGCATCAGCAGCGCATAGACGATGTGCCCCGGCAGGTCGCCCGGCGCGATGTCGTCCGCCAGGCCGCGGAACAGCGGCGCGGACAGGGCATGGTTGTGCAGGTTGATGAAGCCCGGCAGCAGCAGCGCGTCTGGCGCGACGATCCGCTCCGCCTCCAGGGTCGGCGAGCCGGCGACCACATCGGCCACCACGCCATCCTGCACGATCACGCTGTGCCCGGTGCGCAGCCCGCCCTCGGCATCCCAGACCCAGCCGGCCTCGATGATGAGCGTCATGGCAGGATCCCCCGGAAATGGCCGATCAAGGCGGACAAGGTCAGCACGGACAGGGCGGTGGTGACCACCACGGCGGCGCCGGACCGGTCCGTGCCGGTGGCGTAGCGCCGCGCCAGGATGAAGGCATTGGCCCCCGTCGGCAGCGCCGCCATGGTGACGGCCACCGCTTCCTCGATCGGCGGCAGGCCGAGCAGCCGCGCCAGCCCCCAGACCAGCGCCGGCAAGGCCACCAGCTTCACCGCGACGATGGCCGTGGTTTCCTGCCACAGCGCCGCGCCGGCGATGCCGGCAAGCCCGCCGCCCAGGCAGAACAGCGCCAGCGGTGGCGCCGCCGCACCCATCATCTCCAGCGTCCGCCGCGCCACATCCGGCAGGTGCAGGCCGAGCAGCGTCCAGAGGAACGCCGCCACCACCGCCAGCACCACCGGATTGCGCAGGATGCCCTTCAGGCTGGCGCCCAGCACCCGCCGCCAGGGCGCATTCGCGTGCAGCCCCACCTCGGTCAGCACCGTCGCCTGGCCCAGCAGGATCATGGTGGTGAAGGCCAGGATGCCGAGCATCGGCGGCACCCCGGCCGGGCCGTAGGCGGCGATGATGATCGGCACGCCCATCATCACGGAATTGCCGAAGATGCAGGACAGCGCGAACAGCGAGGCCTCGCCCAGCTTGAGCCGGAACACCGCGCGCCCGCCGGCCACCGCCAGCCAGAACATCAGCACGGAGCCCGAAAGCAGCGCCAGCGCCGCGCCGCCGCCGCCCGCATGGGGCTGCGTGCCGCCGGCGAATAGCAGCGCCGGCGCGGCCAGGCCGAAGACGAACAGCGTCATGGCCTTGAAGCCTTCCTCGCTGACCAGCTTTCGCTTCGCGGCGCCGAAGCCCAGCAGGATCATGGCGAAGACCGGCAGCACCACCTCCACCACCCCGGCCAGGCTGCCCATGGCGCGCTATCCTTGCAGAAGCTGGTCGATGAAGTCGGGCAGCCAGGGTTGCCGGGCGCGGGTGTTGCGGGCGGCATGCAGGATGGCGCGGACCTCCGCCACCGTGCGGTCGAAGTCGCGGTTCACCAGCACATGGTCGAAATCCGCCCAATGCGCGATCTCGTCCCTCGCGGCGACCAGGCGGCGGGCGATCTCCGCCTCGCTGTCCTGGGCGCGGCCGCGCAGGCGGCGCTCCAGCTCCGCCATGGAGGGCGGCAGCAGGCAGATGCCCACCACATCGCCCGGCAGGCGTTGGCGCAACTGCCGGTGGCCCTGCCACTCGATGTCGAACAGCACGTCCCGCCCGGCGGCGAGGGACGCCTCCACCGCCGCGCGGGGGGTGCCGTAGGACCGGCCGATGAACTTGGCGTATTCGAGGAATTCCCCGGCCTCCACCATCGCGTCGAACTGGTCCTGGGTACGGAAGAAGTAGTGCACCCCCTCCAGCTCCCCGGGCCTTGGCGCGCGGGTGGTGGCCGAGACCGACAGCGCCAGCTCCGGCTCCATCTCCAGCAGGGCGCGGGAGACGCTGGTCTTGCCGACGCCCGGCGCCGAGGCCAGCACCAGGCAGACGCCGCGGCGCGGCGCGTGGGTGGTGGTGGTCATTCGACGTTCGCCGCCTGTTCGCGAAGCCGCTCGATCGCCGCCTTCAGCTCCAGCCCGATGCGGGTCAGCGCCACGCTGGCGGATTTGCTGCACAGCGTATTGGCCTCCCGCACGAATTCCTGGGTGAGGAATTCCAGCTTTCGCCCGATCGCCTCGCCGGAGGCCAGCAGCGTCCGCGCTTCCACGATATGGGCGGAAAGCCGGTCCAGCTCCTCCCGCACATCGGAACGCTGGGCCAGCATGGCCACTTCCTGCGCCAGCCTTTCCTCCGGCACCCGGGCACGCACATCGCCCTCGCCCAGCAGGTTGGCCAGGTTCTCCAGCAGCCGGGCGCGCTGGGCGGCGGGCTGTCCGGCGGCCTCCACCGCGGCGGCATCGCGCAGCGCCGCGATCTCTGCCAGCAGCGTCTCCAGGATCCTGGCCAGCTGCGCGCCTTCGCGGGCGCGGGAGGCGACGAGGCCCTCCAGCGCCACGGCAAAGGAGACGGCGAGGGCCTTGCGCCTGGCTTCCTCGGCCTCCTCGTCGGGTTCAGCGATCTCGGCGCGCAGCACGCCGGGCAGGGACAGCACCGCCTCCGCCGTCGGCACCGGGGCGCCGGGCAGGCGGGCGGAGACCTCCAGCACCAGGGCGATGGCGGCGTCCAGCGCCAGCTTGTCCGGCGTCAGCCGCGGCGCCCTGTCCTCCCGCTTCAGGGTCAGGGTGGCGTTGAGGTTGCCGCGCTTGAGGCGCTTGCCCACCTGCTCGCGCAGCGGTGCCTCCAGCACCTCCAGGCCGCCCGGCAGGCGCAGCCGCACATCCAGGCCGCGCCCGTTGACGCTGCGCAATTCCCAGACGAAGGAGGCACCGTCCGGCAGCGTGCCGCTGTCGCGGGCGAAGCCGGTCATCGAGGCAAGGGTGTTCATGCGCGCCTTGTCCACCCGGCGCTGGCGGAGGGCAAGGCATGCGGCGCGAATCCTGGCAGGGCGTGCTCATCACCGGCGCATCCTCCGGCCTTGGCCGGGCGCTGGCGGAAGCCTGCGCGGCACCGGGCGTCACCCTGCATCTGTCCGGCCGCGACGAGGCCCGGCTGGCGGCGGCGGCGGCGGCCTGCACGGCGCGCGGTGCCACGGTGCGCCCGGCGGTGCTGGACGTGACCGATGCGGCGGCCATGGCGGGCTGGATCGGCACGGCCGGGCGGCTGGACCTGGTGATTGCCAATGCCGGGGTTTCCGGCGGCACCGGCGCGGCCACGGAACCGCCGGAACAGGCGGCGCGCATCTTCGCCACCAACCTGGGCGGCGTGCTGAACACGGCGCTGCCGGCGCTTCAGGCCATGGCGGGGCAGGCGCCGGGCGCGGACGGCCTGCGTGGGCGCGTCGCGGTGGTGGCCAGCCTGGCGGCCTTCGTCGCGGCCCCGGGCGCACCCGCCTATTGCGCCAGCAAGGCCGCTGTGCAGCGCTGGGCAGAGGCGACGGATGCCAGCCAGCGGCGCCACGGCATCCGCCTGCACGCCATCTGCCCCGGCTACATCCGTACCCCGATGACGGCGCGGAACCCCTTTCCCATGCCCTGGCTGATGACGCCGGAGCAGGCGGCGACGCGGACCCTGGCCGGCCTTGCCGCCGGGCGGGTGCGGGTGGCCTATCCGCGCCGGCTCTATGCCCTGTCGCGGATCGCCGGCGCCCTGCCGCCGGCCTGGCGCAACGCGCTGATGGGTCGGCTGCCCGCCAAGCCGGCCGAGGGTTGAGCAGGGCGGCTCAGCGCCGCGAGGTCGCCAGCCACACCCCCGCCAGCACCACCAGCCCGCCGCCCAGCACCCGCCATTCCGGCCATTCTCCCAGCAGCAGCGCCCCCACCCCGGCGGCGAAGGGCGGCTGGATGTAGCCGACCATGGAGGCATCGGTAACCCGCGCCCGCGCCAGCAGCCGCAGGAACAGCGTCAGCGGCAGGGCGGAGGTGACGATGCCGAGCAGGGCCAGCACGCCGAACACCCAGGCCGGCTGCGCATAGGCGCCAGGCCCGGCGAAGGGCACGGAAAGCGCACCGGCCACCAGCCCCGCCACCACCTGCTGCCCCAGCACGATCTGCGGCGCCCCGCCGATCCGCGCCCGCCGCGCATAGATGGTGCCCAAGGCATAGAACACGCCGGAGGCCAGGATCATCAGCCCGCCGGAAAACGACGCCGCGCCGGAGAGCGCATCGGGCCCGAGGATCACGCCGATGCCGCAGAAGCCCAGCAACAGCCCGGCCACGCCGCGCCGGCCCGGCAATTCGTCGCGCAGCAGCGGCACGGCCAGCAGCGCCACCAGCAGCGGCGTGCCGGCATGGATCAGCGCCGCCGGTGCCGCCTCGATCCGCCCCAGCGCCAGCGCCGTCAGCAGGTTCGGCACCCAGCCATTGCAGGTGCCCAGCACCAGCGCCGGCAGGGCGAAGCGCCGCCAGCCGCCCTGCAACTGGCCGGACAGGGCCAGGAAGCCGAAGACCGCGAGTGCCGCGAAGCCGCCGCGGCAGGCGGCCAGTGCGAAGGGCGACATTTCCGCCGCGACAAGGCGCAGCAGCGGGAAGGAACAGCCCCACAGCCCGCCGATCACCAGCAGCCGCCACCACAGCGCCGGGCCGGTGAACAGGGCGGGTTGCGTCATCTGCCCGAGGCGGCGCGGGCCCGCTCGATCTCCCGCCAGCGGGCGACGTTGCGGTTATGCTCCTCCAGGGTGCGGGCGAAGGCGTGTCCGCCGGTGCCATCCGCGACGAAATAGATGAACTCCGTCGTCTCCGGCCGCGTCACCGCGCGGATCGCGGCGCGGCCGGGGCTGGCGATGGGGGCGGGCGGCAGGCCGCGGATCTGGTAGGTGTTGAAGGGGTGGTCGCGATCCAGGTCGGCCCGCGTCAGCGGCCGGTCCAGCACCCCGCCATCGGCGGCGGCATAGGCCGCCGTGGGGTCGGATTGCAGCGGCATGCCGCGCCGCAGCCGGTTGATGAAGACGCCGGCGACGCGGGCGCGTTCCTCCCGCTGGCCGGTCTCACGCTCGACGATGCTGGCCAGGATCAGGGCTTCGCGCGCCGTGGCCAGCGGCAGGCTGGGCGCGCGGGCAGCCCAGGCCTCGGCCAGCGCCTGGTCCATCGCCTGCTTCGCCCGGCGCAGCAGCGCGGCGCGGTTGTCGCCCCACTGGTAGGCATAGGTCTCCGGCAGGATTTCGCCCTCGGCGAAGGCCGGGATGTCGCCCACCATGCCCTCCGCCGCTTCCAGCAGGCGGGCGATCTGCTGCACCGTCAGCCCTTCCGGAATGGTCAGGCGGCGCTGCACCGGCCGCGCTTCCCGCAGCACCTGCAGCACCTCGCGCAGGCTGGCGCGGGCGGGGAACTGGAACTCGGCGGCGCGCAGCGGGCCTTCCGCGCGGGTCAGCCAGGTGGCGGCCAGGAAGGCCAGCGGCTGGGCGATGATGCCGCGTTCGGCCAGCGCATCGGCGATGGCGGCGGTGCCGCCGCGCGGCACCACCATCTGCGTCGGCTGCGCCAGGGGCCCCGGCGCGGTCCATTGCTGGCGCGCATACCAGAAGGCGCCGGCGCCGGCGCCACCGAGCAGCAGCAGAAGCAGGACCAGGGCGATCAAGCGGCGCATGGCTGCGTCCTGCCGTCCGGTTCCATCGTCCGGTCCATCGTCCCGTTCATCCCTGGCAAGCCGCCGCGCGGCCCGCTCAGGCCGCCTTGCGGAAGATGATGCTGGCGTTGGTGCCGCCGAAGCCGAAGCTGTTCGAGAGCACGGTCTCGATCGGCCGCTCCTGGGCCTGCTTCGCCACCCGGTCGATCGGGCTCTCGCGGGAGGGGTTTTCCAGGTTCAGCGTCGGTGGCGCCACGCCGTCGCGGATCGCCAGGATGGAGAAGATGCCCTCCACCGCGCCGGCCGCGCCCAGCAGGTGGCCGATGGCCGATTTGGTGGAGGACATGGCGAGGTGCTTCGCCGCATCGCCCCACAGCCGCTCCACCGCCTGCAGTTCCAGGTCGTCGCCCATCGGCGTGGAGGTGCCGTGGGCATTGACGTACTGGATCTGCGACGGCTCCAGGCTGGCGGATTTCAGCGCCGCGCGCATGGCGCGGAAGGCGCCGTCGCCATCCTCGGTGGGCGCCGTGATGTGGTAGGCGTCGCCGGACATGCCGTAGCCGATCACCTCGGCATAGATCTTGGCGCCGCGCGCCTTGGCGTGTTCCAACTCCTCCAGCACCAGCACGCCGGCGCCTTCGCCCATGACGAAGCCGTCGCGGTCGCGGTCCCAGGGGCGGCTGCCCTTGGTGGGATCGTCGTTGAAGGCGGTGGACAGGGCGCGGGAGGCGCAGAAGCCGGCCATGCCGATCTCCGCCACCGCGGCCTCGGCGCCGCCGGCGACCATGACATCGGCATCGTTCAGCGCGATCAGCCGCGCGGCATCGCCCAGCGCATGCACGCCGGTGGCGCAGGCCGTGACCACCGCGTGGTTCGGGCCCTTGAAGCCGTATTTGATGGAGACGTGGCCGGAGGCCAGGTTGATCAGCGCGGAGGGGATGAAGAAGGGCGAGATGCGCCGCGTCCGGCCCTGCGCGATCAGCGTCGAGGCCTCATAGATCGTCGGCAAGCCGCCGATGCCGGAGCCGATCATCACGCCGGTGCGGCAGCGATCCTCCTCCCGGTCCTCGCCGGGGTTCCAGCCGCTGTCCTCGACCGCCTCGGTGGCCGCCACCAGCGCCAGCTGGATGAAGCGGTCCATCTTCTTCTGGTCCTTGACCGGGATCCACTCGTTGATGTCGAGCTTGCCCTCGGCCCTGGTTCCCAGTGGCACCTGGCCGGCGATCTTGGCCGGCAGGGCGCTGGTGTCGAAGTTCTGGATCGCCGCCAGCCCGCTTTCGCCGGCCAGCATGCGCTTCCAGACATTCTCGACACCCAGGCCCAGCGGGCAGGCGATACCCATGCCCGTGACGACGACGCGCCGCGGCGCAACGAGATGACCGAACACCGCTGCTTCCCCTACCCTGCCTAGTCCCGGCCGCTTGAAATCAGGCGGACTTCTGCTTCTCGATGTAGTCGATCGCGTCCTTGACGGTCGTGATCTTCTCCGCCGCGTCGTCCGGGATCTCGACCCCGAAGGCCTCCTCGAAGGCCATCACCAGCTCGACGGTGTCGAGGCTGTCCGCGCCCAGATCGTCGATGAACGACGCCTCGGTGGTCACCTTCGACTCCTCGACGCCGAGGTGCTCCACAACGATCTTCTTCACCTTGTCGGCGGTGTCGCTCATCCCGCGATGTCTCCTGCTGGTGCTGCCGTGCGCGTCGGGCCGCCCGAATCCTGGTCCGATCCGGGGCTTCCGGGTCCGGGGCGGCGCGGCTTAACATGGAAGCGTCACTTGGCCTAGGCGGCGGCGGCTTGCAAGCGTCCCGCGACGTCTTGCTGCGCCTTTCCTGCCGCAGATGTTGCCCGGCGGCGGCGGAATGGCGGTTTCAGCCATGTCATTTCAGCCATGTCATCGGCGCCTTCATGCGTGAAACGCGCCGGGCATGGTTGCGACATCACCGGGAAACCTGACTCGGGCATGTTGCGGTGCAGCAGCGGCCACCAAGGCCGCCGCGCAACAAGGAACCGCACCATGTCGCACAGCCTGACGCTGGCCGGCGCCCGTGCCCGGACCCGCCCTGCCCCCACCACCCGCCGCCCCGGCCTGCTGCGGCGCATCCTGCGCCAGCTGGCCGGTGCCGAGACGTGGCGCCGGGACCTGCTTTCGCTCGATACCCGGCTGCTCGCCGATATCGGCCTGACCCGGGACGAGGCAAGGCGCATCGCGCTCCGCCGCGACCGCTGAGGGCGAAGCGGGAATCGCCCCGCCGGAGGCACCCGGCCCCCGCCAGGCCAAGGGCGGGGGCCGCGGGCCTCAGATCATCGCCATCCCGCCATTCACATGCAGCGTCTGCCCGGTGACCCAGGCGGCCTCCGGGCTGGCCAGATAGGCCACGGCGGCGGCGATGTCCGCCGGCGTGCCCATGCGCTGGGTCGGGATGCGCGCCAGCAGCGCGGTGCGGGCGGCTTCCGGCAGCGCGTCCGTCATCGCCGTCTGCACGAAGCCGGGCGCCACCACATTCACCGTGACGCCGCGCGTCGCCACTTCCTGGGCCAGCGACTTGCTCATGCCGATCAGCCCGGCCTTGGCGGCGGCGTAGTTGGCCTGGCCGGCATTGCCGGTGACGCCGACGATGCTGGCGATGGAGATGATGCGGCCGGAGCGGCGCTTCATCATGCCGCGCAGCGCCGACCGGGCGAGGCGGAAGGGGGCGGTCAGGTCCACCTCCAGCACCGCGTTCCAATCGGCATCGCCCATGCGCAGCGCCAGCATGTCCCGCGTGAAGCCGGCATTGTTCACCAGGATGTCGAGCGGCCCGAGCCCGGCTTCCACCTGCTCCACCAGGGCGGCCGGCGCCGCCGGGTCGGCGAGGTCCGCCGGCACCACCTGCACCCGCCCGCCCAGCGTCTCGGCCAGCACCGCCAGCTCCGCCTCCCGCCGCCCGGTCAGCGCGACGCTGGCGCCCTGGGCATGCAGGGCCGTGGCGATGGCGGCGCCGATGCCGCCGGTGGCGCCGGTGACCAGCGCCACCTTGCCGGTAAGGTCGAACATCAGGCTTCTCCGTCCTTGAGGCGCTTCATCAGGTAGTGCCGGCTTTGGCCGGGCGGGAAATCGTCGATCCGGCCGAACTGCCGGTAGCCGAGCGCCTCGTAGAAGGGCAGGGCCTGGAAGCTGAAGGTGTCGAGCCAGATGCCCGCGCAGCCTCGCGCCCGCGCCGCGGCCTCCGCCTGCTGCATCAGGGCGCGGCCGAGGCCCTGGCCGCGCAGCGCCTCCGGCAGGAAGAAGTACTGGATGAACAGCCAGTCGTAGAAGAAGGAGCCGGACAGCCCGCCCACCGGCGCGGCCTCGCCGGGAGGGTGCACCGCCAGGCTGAAGGGCGCATGGCCGTGCGGGCCGGCCTGCGTCACGGCATGGGCGCTGAGCCCGGCCAAGAGCACCGGCACGAGGTTGGCCTCGCCCCGGGTGATGATGGCGCGCGGCGTGGCCGCATCCGGCCAGGGGGTGGCGGCGGCTGCGGGCCGGTCCAGACGCTTGGTCATGGTGAAGCGGGTATGGCCCGGCGGGCAGTCTTCGATCTGGCCGACGACGCCGAAGCCGAGCTTCTCGTAGAAGCCGCGGGCCTGGAAGCTATAGGTGTCGAGCCGGATGCCGGTGCAGCCGCGGCGCCGTGCCTCGGCCTCCGCCGCCTGCATCAGCTGGCGGCCCCAGCCGGCGCCGCGCAGGGCGGGCGGCACGGCCAGGTTCTCGATGTAGCACCAGCCCCAGCCGGTGGCGCCGAGCAGCCCGCCCACCACGGTGCCGGCCGCATCCCGCAGCAGCAGCGACAGGCCCTGCCGGTCGCGCGGATGGCCGGCCCCGGCATTGAACTGCCACAGCGCGTCCCGGACCGCCTTCTCCTCCTCCGCGCTCGGCTGGGAGGTGAGGTCGAACCAATGCGTCACAGCGACCGGAGAAAGGCTTCGATATCGGCCGGGGTGCCGATGGCGCTGGCCCGGGCCTCCGGCGCCAGGCGCTTCATGAGCCCGGTCAGCACCCGGCCGGAGCCGATCTCGACGAACTGCTCGCAGCCCATGCTGCCCATCGCCAGGATGCATTCGCGCCAGCGCACCGTGCCGGTCACCTGGCGCACCAGCAGGTCGCGGATCGCCGCCGGGTCGGTCGCCTTGGCGGCGGAGACATTGGCCACCAGGGGCACCAGCGGGGCGCGCATCTCGGCTGCCGCCAGGGCTTCGGCCATGGCGTCCGCCGCCGGCGCCATCAGCGCGCAGTGGAAGGGGGCGGAGACCGGCAGCTTCATGGCGCGCTTCACGCCGGCGGCCTTGGCCCCCTCGATGGCGCGGTCGACCGCCGCGGCCTGGCCGGAGATGACGATCTGCCCGCCGCCATTGTCGTTCGCCACCTCCACCACCTGGCGCCCGCCCGTCACCGGGTCCGCCGCCGCGGCGGCGCAGATGGCGGTCGCCTGCTCCAGCTCCGCCCCCAGCAGCGCGGCCATGGCGCCTTCCCCGGCCGGGACCGCCTTCTGCATCGAATCCCCGCGCAGCCGCAGCAGGCGGGCGGTGGTGGCCAGGCTGAAGCTGCCGGCGGCGGCCAGCGCCGCGTATTCGCCCAGCGAATGGCCCGCCACCAGCGCCACGCGGTCACGCAGGACGAAGCCGCCTTCCTTCTCCAGCACGCGCAGCACGGCGAGCGAGACGGCCATCAGCGCCGGCTGGGCGTTGGTGGTCAGCGTCAGCTCCTCGGGCGGCCCCTCGAACATCAGCTTCGACAGCTTCTGCTTCAGGGTCTCGTCGATCTCCTGGAACACCTCCCGCGCTGCGGGGAAGGCGGCGGCGAGATCGCGGCCCATGCCGGGGGCCTGGCTGCCCTGGCCGGGGAAGGTGAAGGCGAGCGCCATTGTGGTTCCGTGCGTTGCTGTCTGGAATTTCCCCGCGCGGCCTAGGGCGGTGCGGGCGGCGGCGTCAAGGCCCGGGCGGGCCCCGGCGGACGGGCGGGCGGATATTCCCCTTGCCCCGCGCCTGCGCCCGTGCTTTACGCCCCGCTTCCCTGCCGGGACCCGAGGCATCGGTCCCGGCTATGCCCGTTCGTGCGTGTTCCTGGCATGGTGCCGGGGGCCGCGGGGCTGAGACAGCCGGAGGGACCCGGATGCCCTTGTATGAATGCGTGCTGCTGGCACGCAACGATGTGACGCAGCAGCAGGTCGAAGCGATCGCCGACCAGGTTGCCGCCACGCTGGCCGAACAGAATGGCGGCGAGATCAAGAAGCGGGAGTATTGGGGCCTGCGCGGCCTCGCCTACCGCATCAAGAAGAACCGCAAGGCCCACTACATGCTGCTGGGCCTGGAAGCGACCCCGGCCGCCCTGCTCGAGGTGGAGCGCCAGCTCGGCCTGAACGAGGACGTGCTGCGCAGCCTGACGCTGCGCATCGAGGCGATCGACGAGGCGCCCTCCGCCATCCTGGCCCGCCGCTCCGACGACCGCGAGCGTGAGCGCGGCTTCCGTGGCCCGCGCCCGGCCGGCCGCTTCAGCTCCGGCCGCACCGGTGGCCGCGAGCGCGACGACCGCGAGGAATTCCGCGCCCGGCCGCGCGACGAGATGGAAATGGGCCCCGGGGGCGAGGAGTAAGTCACCATGTCCGACCGCAGCGAAGACATCGCCCTGAACCCCGCCCAGCGCCGCCCCGCCGTGGGCGCGCGCCGGCCCTTCTACCGCCGCCGCAAATCCTGCCCCTTCTCCGGCCCGAATGCGCCGAAGATCGACTACAAGGATGTGCGCCTGCTGTCCCGCTTCCTGAGCGAGCGCGGCAAGATCGTGCCGAGCCGCATCACCGCGGTGTCCGCCAAGAAGCAGCGCGAGCTGGCCAACGCCATCAAGCGGGCCCGCTTCCTGGCCCTGCTGCCCTACGTGATCAACGACTGATCACGCGGGACGGGCGAGGCCAAGGGACGTGACCGGCAGCATGCCGCATCGGGCTGGGCAGGGTGGGGGCATCGCGTCCGACCCGCGCCTGCTCGCGGGTGCGGCCGGCGGCCTGCTGACCGCCCTGGTCGCGCTGTGGGCCTTCCGGGGCCTGCCGCTGGGCGGGCTGGCGCTGTGGTTCACGCCGCTGCCCCTGTTCGCGGCCGGCATCGGCTTCGGGCCGGTGGCGGTGCTGCTGGCGCTGGTCGCTTCCGCGGCCTTGCTGCTGCTCTCCGGCAGCGCCATCGGGCTCGGCCTGTTCCTGGCGCTGTTCGGCCTGCCGGCCGGGCTGCTGGTGCTGGCCGCCCGCGACGGCGCGCTGGGGCTGGCCTTCGCGCTGCTCGGGTTGATCCCGGCGGCCGGGGTCCTGCTGGCGGCGCTGCTGCTGGCGGATTTCGAAGGCGGCATGGAAGGCGCCCTGCGCGCCGCCGCCGAGGCCGGGCTGGCCCGCATGGGCCTGTCCGCGCCGGAGTCGGTGGTGGCGGAGCTGGTGCGCATCAAGGCCGCGGCGATCGGCTTCTGGGCGGCCATGGCGCTGCTGGCCAATGCCGCGCTGGCGGCCTTCCTGCTGCGGCGCGGCGGGGTGATCCCCGCCGCCCCGGCCTGGCAGAAGGCGCGGCTGCCGGCCTGGTATGCGGTGCCGGTGGCGCTGGCCTTCGGCTTCTGGCTGGCGGCCGATGACGGGGCGGATGCCGTGCCGCTGTCGCTGCTGCTGGTACTGCTGGTGCCGGTTTTCCTGCACGGCCTGGCCGGCTTCCACCGCGCCACCGCCGGCCTGCCGGGCCGGCCCTTCCTGCTCGGCGCCGCCTATGCGGCGCTGCTGATCCTGTCCGTTCCGGTGGCGCTGGGCGTCGCCGGATACGGTTTCTACGATATTCTCAACGGAACACGGGCCCGGCGCGCTGCGCCCCCCCGAAGCTGAACGGTGCAGCCATGATCGAAGTCATCCTGATGCAGCGGGTCGAGAAGCTCGGCCAGATGGGCGAGCGGGTCACGGTCCGTCCCGGCTATGCGCGCAATTTCCTGCTGCCCCAGGGCAAGGCGATCCGCGCGAACAAGGAAAACCTGGCGCGGTTCGAGCGCGAGCGGGCCCAGCTGGAGGCGCAGAACCTGAAGCGCCGCGGCGAGGCAGAGCGGGTGGCCGAGCGGGTGCACGGCCTGACCGTGGTCATCATCCGCTCCGCCGGCGAAAGCGGGGCGCTGTACGGCTCCGTCTCCGGCCGCGACATCGCCGATGCCTGCAAGGAATCCGGCCTGACTCTGGAGCGCAGCCAGGTGCTGCTGGAACAGCCGATCAAGCAGCTGGGCCTGACCCCGGTGCGCGTCGCGCTGCACCCGGAAGTGCATATCCAGGTGGGCGTGAACGTCGCCCGCTCCGTCGAGGAGGCCGAGAAGCAGGCCCGCGGCGAGGATCTGCGCGCCGCCGACCAGGCGGAGGAGGAAAGCCTGGAGGCCGAGCTGGCCGCCGAGCTGGCCGAACTGGGTGCCGCCTCCGACCGCGATTGATCCTTGCACCCCGGGGTGATCGCCCCGGGGTCTGGATTAACGAATCGCGTCTTTCCATATCGACCCCCATCCGGGGGCCGATGGGATCGCTGCGCGGCCCCGCGAAGGGGGTCGCCATGCTCCATGCCGTGCTCGCCCGCGCCATCCGGCACGGGCGCCTCACTGTCCAGTACCCTGATGGCCGCATCCGCCATTATGGCGATGGCACCGGGCCGGAAGCCGGCTTCCGCATCCTGACGCGCCGCGCCGCCTGGCGGCTGGTGACGAATCCGGGGCTTTCCTTCGGCGAAAGCTACATGGACGGGGCGATCGAGCCGCTGGATGGCCGGCTGCTCGACCTGCTGAACCTGCTGATGGCCAACATGGCCGAGCCCACCGGGCACCCGGTGGAGGCGCTTCGCGCACTGTGGCGCCAGGCAAGGCGCCGGCTGGACCAGCTGAACCCGGCGCCGCGGGCGCGCCGCAACGTGGCCCACCACTATGACCTGAACGGCCGGCTCTACGCCCTGTTCCTGGACCGGGACCGGCAATATTCCTGCGCCTATTTCCCGACCGGCCAGGAAAGCCTGGAGGAAGCCCAGGCCGCCAAGAAGCGCCACATCGCCGCGAAGCTGCGCCTGGCCCCGGGGCAGGAGGTGCTCGACATCGGCTGCGGCTGGGGCGGCATGGCGCTGACCCTGGCCCGCGACCACGGCGTGCGCGTCACCGGCATCACCCTGTCCGAGGAACAGCTGCGGGAGGCCCGGCGGCGGGCGGCGGAGGCTGGGCTGGCGGATCGCTGCCGCTTCGAATTGCTGGACTACCGCGCCTGGAGGCGGCCGGTGGACCGCATCGTCTCGGTCGGCATGTTCGAGCATGTCGGCATCGTCAACTACCCGGCCTTCTTCCGCACACTGGCGCGGGCGCTGAAGCCGGATGGCGTGGCGCTGGTGCATGCCATCGGCCGCCGCGACGGGCCGGGCAGCACCAACCCGTGGTTGACCCGCTACATCTTCCCCGGTGGCTATTCCCCGGCGCTGTCGGAGGTGCTGCCGGCGGTGGAACGCAGCGGGCTCTGGGCCACGGATGTCGAGATCCTGCGCCTGCACTATGCCCTGACCCTGCAGGAATGGCGCCGCCGCTTCGCCGCCAACCGCGACGCCATCCAGTCGCTCTATGACGAACGCTTCTGCCGCATGTTCGAATTCTACCTCGCGGCCAGCGAGGCCAGCTTCCGCCAGGGCGGTCTCATCAACTGGCAGTTGCAGGTCAGCCGCCGCATCGACGCGGTGCCGCTGACGCGGGACTACATGCTGGAGGCGGAGCGCGCCCTGGCCGCCGCGCCCGCCGGGTGATTCCACCCCCGTTATCCACAGCAATCCCCAGACGGGACGGGGCGCGCGCGACTCCGCCGGCGCGCTAGGATGGGGCGATGAACACTTTTGGACCGATCGGCGGCACCCCTGGCCGCGAGATGGAACTGGGCGACGGGCTGCTTGGCCTGTCGCAGCGCCTGCCCCCCGCCAATCTGGAGGCCGAGCAGGCGCTGCTCGGCGCATTGCTGGCCAACAACAAGGCCTATGAACGGGTTTCCGAATTCCTGGCTGCCGACCACTTTGCCGATGCCGTGCACGGCCACATCTACGCCGCGATCCAGCGCCGCATCGAGGCCGGCCACCTGGCCGACGCGGTGACGCTGCGCGCGGAATTCCAGGGCTCCGGCCTGCTGGATGAGGTGGGCGGCGTCGCCTATCTCGGCCAGCTGCTGACCGCGATGGTGGGCGTCATCAATGCCGGCGAATACGGCAAGGTCATCCATGATGCCTGGCTGCGCCGGCAGCTGGTCGACCTCGGCGAGGTCATCGTCAATCGCGCCTTCGGGGCGGAGCCGGAACTCGACGGCAAGCTGCAGATGGAAAGCGCGGAGCAGGCGCTGTTCGACCTGGCGAAGTCGGGCGAATCGGGCGGCGGCTTCGTCAGCTTCGAACGCGCCCTGGCCACCGCCGTGCAGCATGCGGAGAAGGCCTTCTCCAACCCCGGCGGCGTCGCCGGCCTGTCGACCGGGCTGCGCGACCTGGATGCCAAGCTGGGCGGCCTGCACCCTTCGGACCTTCTCATCATGGCCGGCCGGCCGGGCATGGGGAAGACCGCGCTGGCGGTGAAGGTCGCCTTCGGCGGCGCCCGCGCGGTGCTGCGCGCGGCGCGGGAGAAGGACCCGAATGCGGTGCCCCGCGGCGGCGTCGCCATCTTCTCGCTGGAAATGTCCTGCGACCAGCTGGCCACCCGCCTGCTGTCGGAGGAAAGCCGGATCTCCGGCGACCGCATCCGCCGCGGCGAGATCAGTCAGCGCGATTTCGACAAGTTCCTGGAAGTCAGCCGCGAGCTGCAGCAGCTGCCGCTGTTCATCGACGACACGCCGGCCATCACCATCTCGGCCTTGCGGACCCGTTGCCGGCGGCTGCAGCGGACCAAGGGGCTGGACCTCATCATCGTGGATTATCTGCAGCTGATGCGGCCGGCCGCCGGCAGCAAGCCGGAGAACCGGGTGCAGGAGATCAGCCAGATCACCCAGGGGCTGAAGGCCATCGCCAAGGAATTGTCCGTCCCCGTCATCGCCCTGTCGCAGCTTTCCCGTGCCGTGGAGCAGCGGGAGGACAAGCGGCCACAGCTCTCGGATTTGCGTGAATCAGGGTCGATCGAGCAGGATGCCGACGTGGTGATGTTCATCTACCGCGATGAATACTATCTCCAGGCACGCCAGCCGAAGGAGTTGACCTTCGACAACCCGCAGAAATTCTCCGAGGCGATGGAGAAGTGGCAGACCGATATGGAGCAGGCGCACAACAAGGCGGAGCTGATCGTCGCCAAGCAGCGCCACGGCCCGACCGGCACCATCCGCCTGTTCTTCGAAGCCGAGTTCACCCGCTTCGGCGACCTCGATATGCAGCATGATGGTGGCTATGGGGATTGAGGCCGGGGCGATCGAGGCCGGCCTGATCGGGGCGGGGCAGGGGGTGCTGACGGTCGACCTCGCGGCCCTCCTTGCCAATTGGCGCGACCTGTCCGCCCGCCATGGCGCGCCCTGCGCCGGGGTGGTGAAGGCGGATGGCTACGGGCTCGGCGCGGTGCCGGTGGCGCGCGCCCTGCACGCGGCCGGCTGCACCACCTTCTTCGTGGCGCATCGGGCGGAGGGCCTGGCCCTGCGGGCGGCGCTGGGGCCGGCGCCCTGCATCATCGTGCTGAACGGCTTCCCCCCGGGCGCCGATGGCGGGGCCGGGTTGTGGCCGGTGCTGAACGGGCTGCCGGATGTGCTGGCCCATGCGGCCGCCGGCCGTGCCGCCGGCACGCCGCGGCCGGTGCTGCTGCACCTGGATACCGGCATGGCGCGGCTGGGGCTGGATGCGGCGGAACAGGCGGCGCTGGCCGCCGATCGCGGCCTGCTGGCCGGGCTCGACCTGCGCTTCGTGATGACCCACCTGGCCTGCGCGGATGAGCCGGCGCATCCGCTGAATGCGCTGCAGGCGCGGCGCTTCGCCGCCGCCGCTGCCGCCATCGCGCCCGGCGTGCCGCGCAGCCTGGCCAATTCCTCGGGCCTCTTCCTCGGGCCGGATTTCCGTTCCGACCTCGCCCGGCCGGGCTGCGCGCTGTACGGCATCAACCCCACCCCCGGCGCGCCCAACCCGATGCGCCAGGTCGCGGTGCTGGAGGTTCCGGTGCTGCAGATCCGCCGGATCGGGGCGGGCGATACGGTGGGCTACGGCGCCGGATTCACCGCCGATCGGCCCATGCGGCTGGCCACCGTTGCAGCAGGCTATGCCGATGGCTACCTTCGCAGCCTGACCGGCCGGTCCCTGGCGCTGTTCCAGGGGCGCGCCGTGCCGCTCATTGGCCGGGTCTCGATGGATTTGACGATTTTCGACGCGACGGAATGCCCCGACCTCGCCCCCGGCGACCGGCTGATGCTGGTCGGCGGCGCGGGCAACACGCCGGACGACATTGCCGCCCGCTGCGGCACCATCGGCTATGAGGTGCTGACCTCGCTCGGTTCGCGCTACCAGCGCCGCTTCCTTGGCGGCGCCTGAGGTCTTGGACCGCATCCTGGACCCGGTCGCGGCCATCGGCCGCGCCGTCATCGCGCTGCTGCGCGGCACCGGCGCCATCGCCCTGTTCGCGGCGGAGGCCATCAGCCATCTGGTGCGGCCGCCCTTCTATGGCCGGCTGTTCCTGAAGGCCTTCATCGAGATCGCCTGGTTCAGCCTGCCGGTGGTGGCGCTGACCGCGGTGTTCACCGGCATGGTGCTGGCGCTGCAATCCTACACCGGTTTTGCGCGATTTAACGCGGAAGGCGCGGTGGCCAATGTGGTGGTGCTGTCGATCACTCGTGAACTCGGCCCGGTGCTGGCCGGGCTGATGGTGGCCGGGCGCATCGGCGCCGCCTTCGCCGCCGAGATCGGCACCATGCGGGTGACGGACCAGATCGATGCGCTGTCCACCCTGTCCACCAACCCGATGAAATACCTGGTGGCGCCACGGCTGCTGGCCGGCACGCTGGCGCTGCCGCTGCTGGTGATCGTGGCGGATACGCTGGGGGTGATGGGCGGCTGGCTGATCGGCACGCAGCAGCTTGGCTTCGGCTCCGGCGCCTATCTCAAGGCCACCTTCGACTTCCTGCAGGTGGCGGATGTGGTCTCCGGCCTCATCAAGGCCGCCGTGTTCGGCTTCGTCATCGCCCTGATGGGCTGCTGGTCCGGCTACCATTCCGGCGGCGGGGCGCAGGGCGTGGGGCGGGCCACCACCTCGGCCGTGGTGGCTTCCTCCATCCTGATCCTGGCGCTGGACTATGTGCTGACCGCGGTGCTGTTCAGCCGATGAGCCAGGACACCCCCAAGATCCGCCTCAAGGGCCTGCGCAAGGCCTTCGGGCCGAAGCAGGTGCTGGACGGCGTCGACCTCGATATCCGCGCGGGCCATTCCATGGTGATCCTGGGCGGCTCGGGCTCCGGCAAGTCGGTGACGCTGAAATGCATCCTCGGCCTGATCCCGCCCGATGAGGGGCTGATCGAGATCGATGGCCGCGACGTCTCGCGCCTGTCGCGGGCGGAGCGGGAGGCGGTGAATGACCGCATCGGGATGCTGTTCCAGAACGGTGCGCTGTTCGACAGCCTGCCGGTCTGGGAGAATGTGTGCTTCAAGCTGCTCGCCCAGCGCCGCATCAGCCGTGCCAAGGCGCGCGACAAGGCGGCGGAGGTGCTGGCCCAGGTGGGCCTCGCCTCCAGCGTCGGCGATCTCTCGCCGGCCGAGCTTTCGGGCGGCATGCAGAAGCGCGTCGGCCTGGCGCGGGCCATCGCGGCGGAGCCCGACATCATCTTCTTCGACGAGCCGACGACCGGGCTGGACCCGATCATGGGCGCGGTGATCGATGGGCTGATCGTGGATTGCGTGAAGCGGCTTGGCGCCACCGCGGTCTCCATCACCCACGACATGGCCAGCGCGCGGCGCATCGGTGACGACGCGGCGATGATCCATCGGGGCCAGATCATCTGGCGCGGGGCGGCGGCCAGCCTGGGCGAGACGGGGAACGCGATGGTGGACCAGTTCGCCCGCGGGGAGCGGGAAGGGCCGATCCAGATGGAATTGCGGAAGTAATAGAACAAAACTTGAATTGATCCCCATCTGGTGCCACCTTGAGCATCAGATGGAGGCTGTTATGCCGGTCGCTGCGCTTTCCCCCCTACCCGCCACTCTTCCCGGCTTCGCCAGCGAGGCGGAGCGGGACCGCTTCACCCCCGTCGCGCTGAAGGCGCTGCTGCGGCTGGCAGAGGCCTGGCAGTTGACGGGGCAGGAAGCCGCCGCCCTGCTCGGCGTCTCGGCCACGACCTGGGACCGGATGCGGGCCGGGCGCTGGGCGGGCACGCTGTCGCAGGACCAGCTCACCCGCGCCTCCGCTTTGATCGGCCTGTTCAAGGCGCTTCACCTGCTGTTCGCGGATGCCATGGCCGATCGCTGGCCGCGCCTGCCCAACCGCAACCCGCTTTTCGGCGGCGCCTCGCCCGTCGCCGCGATGATCGAGGGCGGCATTCCCCGGCTGATCGAGGCGCGGCGGCATGTGGATGCGATGCGCGGCGGGCTGTGAACGGTTTTCCTCTCCGCACCCTGGCGCTGCCCCGCACCATCCGCCTGGTCACCACGGCCCGGCTGCGCGACTCCGTGCTGCGCGCGCTGGTCGATACGGAGGAGGAATTCACCCTGCTCGCGGCGCTGGAAGGGGCCACCAGCGCCCGGCTGAACGCCGCCAGCGGCCTTCTGCCCGGCCTGCCGCCGGAGGATCTGGTGGCGCGGGTGCCGCACGCCGCCTTCGTCAACGCCGCCTTCGCCTATGCCCGCCCGCGTGGCCTGAACCGCTTCAACGGGCCGGAGCGCGGCGCCTGGTATGCCGCGCTGGCCGTGCGAACGGCGCTGGCCGAGGTCGCGCACCACATGACCGGCCACCTGGCCGATGCCGGCCGATACGAGGCCGAGGTCGCGTATGTGGAGATGCATGCCGCCTTCGCCGGTGCCTTCCTGGATCTGCGGGACCTGCCGCCGCCACCGCCCGCCTGCCTGCATCCGGACCCCGGCATCGGCTACCCTGCCGGCAATGCGCTGGCGGCGCAGGTGATGGCCGCGGGGCATAACGGCATCCTCTACCCCTCCATCCGCGACCCGGGCGGCACCTGCCTGGTGGCGTTGTGGCCGCATGCCGTGCAATCCCCCGCGCAGGGCGCGATCTGGCGCCTGCGCTGGTCCGGCCGCCCGGCGCCCCACATCGAGCAGGTCACGCCCTAGACCATGGCCAAGCCCGTCACCCGCTTCATCTGCCAGGCCTGCGGCGCGCCCTACCCGAAATGGCAGGGCCGCTGCGATGCCTGCGGCGAGTGGAACACGCTGGCCGAGGAAGTGGCCGAGCCGCGTGGCCCCGGCCCGGCGGCCAAGGCGGCGGGCGGGCGGCGGGTGGAATTCGTCGGGCTGAAGGGAAAATCCGCGCCGCCGGCGCGCATCCTGACCGGTATCGCGGAGCTGGACCGGGTGCTGGGGGGCGGGCTGGTGCCGGCCTCCGCCGTGCTGGTCGGCGGCGATCCGGGCATCGGCAAATCCACCATCCTGCTGCAGGCCGCCGCCCGCATCGCCTCCTCCGGCCGCCGCAGCCTCTACATCTCGGGGGAGGAGGCGGTGGAGCAGGTGCGGCTGCGCGCCGCGCGGCTCGGCCTGACCGACTCTCCCATGGGCCTCGCCGCCGCCACCAGCCTGCGCGACATCGTGGCGAGCCTGGAGGGGGAGGGCGAGGTGGCGCTGGTCATCATCGATTCGATCCAGACCGTCTGGCTCGATGCGCTGGATTCCGCGCCCGGCACCGTCAGCCAGGTGCGCGCCTGCGCGGCGGAGCTGATCCGCCTCGCCAAGGCGCGCGGTTTCGCCATCGTCCTGGTCGGCCATGTCACCAAGGAAGGCACCCTGGCCGGGCCGCGGGTGCTGGAGCACATGGTGGACGCCACGCTGTATTTCGAAGGCGACCGCGGCCACCAGTTCCGCATTTTGCGCGCGGTGAAGAACCGCTACGGCGCCACGGATGAGATCGGCGTTTTCGAGATGACGGAGCGCGGCCTGGTCGAGGTCGCCAACCCCTCCGCCCTGTTCCTCGCGGAACGCCGCGGCAATGTCTCCGGCAGCGCCGTGTTCGCGGGCATCGAGGGCACGCGGCCGGTGCTGGTGGAGGTGCAGTGCCTGCTCTCGCCTTCCGCCGGCGGCAGCCCGCGGCGGCAGGTGGTGGGCTGGGATTCGGGCCGGCTGGCGATGCTGCTGGCGGTGCTGGAGACGCGCTGCGGCCTCGGCGTCGGGATGAACGACGTCTACCTCAACATCGCCGGCGGGCTGCGGATCGCGGAACCGGCGGCGGACCTCGCCGTGGCGGCGGCGCTGATCTCGGCGGCGACGGACCGGCCGACCGACCCCGGCGCGGTCTATTTCGGCGAGGTCGGGCTTTCGGGGGAGGTGCGGCAGGTCAGCCAGGCCGACACCAGGCTGCGGGAGGCGCAGAAGCTGGGCTTCACCGCCGCCACCCTGCCGCGCCGTGCCGCCCGCGGCAGCGCCCCGCCGGCCGCGGTGCCGGGGCTGCAACTGGCCGAGACCGGGCATCTTGCGGACCTCGTCGCCGTTTTCGCAGCGCAGACGGTGAAGCGGCGCGCGCCGGCGGAGCCGGGCAAGGCTTGACGGCCGGCCCGGACTGACGGCGCTACTGCGCCGGTTTTGCGGGAGACGGGTAGGGCATGGCGATCCTGGTCACGGGCGCGGCGGGCTTCGTCGGATCCTTCGTCGCCGCCGCGCTGCTGGCGCGCGGTGAAGCGGTGATCGGCCTCGACAACGTCAACAGCTACTATGACGTGGCGCTGAAGGAGGCGCGGCTGGCGCGGCTGGCGGCGCTGCCCGGATTCCGCTTCCTCCGCGTGGACCTGGCCGACCGCGCGGCGATGGAGGCTGCGCTGGCCCCGGTGCTGGCGGCGGTGACGGAGGTGGTGCACCTGGCCGCCCAGGCCGGCGTCCGCTACTCCATGATCGACCCCTACGCCTATGTCGCCTCCAACGTCATGGGCCAGGTGGTGCTGCTGGAGCAGGCGCGGCGGATGCCGGCGCTGCGGCATTTCGTCTATGCCTCCTCCTCCTCCGTCTATGGCGGCAACACGGAACTGCCGTTCCGGGAGACGGACCGGGTGGACCGCCCCGTCTCGCTTTACGCCGCGACCAAGCGGGCGGATGAGCTGATCGGCCAGGCCTACAGCCACCTTTACGGGCTGCCGCAGACGGGGCTGCGCTTCTTCACCGTCTATGGCCCCTGGGGCCGGCCGGACATGGCCTATTACAGCTTCGCCCGTGCGATCGCGGCCGGGGAGCCGATCACGCTCTACGAGGGCGGGCGGCTGAAGCGGGACTTCACCTATATTGACGACATCGTCGAGGGCATCCTCGGCTGCCTGCCGCATCCGCCCGCCGCGGGCGAACCGGCGCGGCTGCTCAACATCGGCAACCACCGGGCGGAAGCGGTGACGACGCTGGTGCGGCTGCTGGAGGAAGGGCTGGGCCGCCGCGCGGAGATCCGCACCGCGCCGCGCCCGGTGGCGGATGTGGAGGAGACCTTTGCCGACATCACCGCCATCCAGGCCCTGGCCGGCTTCGCCCCGCGCACGACGCTGGAGGAGGGCATTCCGCGCTTCGTCGCCTGGTTCCGGGACTGGCACCGGGCGTGATGTCAGCCAAGCCACGATGACACCCGCCCCCCCGACCGCTATAGGCAGGCGCAATGACCTGGGTTGATGCCGTCGTCCTCGCCGTGCTGCTGATCTCGGCCGGGCTCGCCTATTTCCGGGGGCTGGTGCGCGAGGTTCTGGGCGTGGGCGCCTGGGCGGGCGCGATCGTGCTCGCCATCGTCGTGGAGCCCCAGACCAGCCCGCTGGCCGCGGATTATGTGGAACCGCCCTGGCTGGCAACGGGCGTCGCGGTGGGCGCGGTGTTCCTGCTGGCGCTGGTGGTCATGAAGCTGCTGATCGCCTGGCTGGCCGGCCATGTGCAGCGCTCGGCCCTGGGTGGCGTTGACCGCGTGCTGGGACTGGTCTTCGGGCTGGCGCGGGGTGCTTTCGTCATCGTGATTGCCTATATCGTGGCCGGGCTGGTGCTGCCGGCCACCGATCGCTGGCCGGAGCCGGTGCGGCAGGCGCGTTCCCTGCCCCTGGCCGCCGATGGCGCGGCCTGGGTGGTGGCGCATCTGCCCGAGGAATTCCGCCCGCGCCTGCCGGATGGCACGGGCCGCCAGGACCCGAGCATGGATCAGTTGTTGCGCCCCCCCGCGCGCAGCCGGATCTGAAGGACACGCATGACCGACGCCCCCGCTGCCAGCCAATGGGATATCGGCGACGACGACCACCCGCATGAGGAATGCGGCGTCGTCGGCGTCTGGGGCAGCCCGGATGCGGCGGCGCTCACGGCGCTCGGCCTGCACGCCCTGCAGCACCGGGGGCAGGAGGCGGCGGGCATCGTCTCGCTCGCGCCCCAGGGGCAGTTCCATGCCCATAAGGGCCGCGGGCTGGTGGGCGACAATTTCAGCAACGCCGCCGTCATCGCCGGCCTGCCCGGCCATGCCGCGCTGGGCCACAACCGCTACGCCACCACGGGCGAGACGGCGCTGCGCAATGTCCAGCCGCTCTATGCGGATTTCGAGTTCGGCGGCTTCGCCGTGGCGCATAACGGCAACCTGACCAATGCGCATGTGCTGAAGCGCGCTCTGGTGCGCCGCGGCTGCCTGTTCCAGTCCACCACGGACAGCGAGGTGTTCATCCACCTCATCGCCATCAGCCTGTACTCCACCGTGATGGACCGGCTGATCGATGCGCTGAAGCAGGTGCAGGGCGCCTACAGCCTGGTGGCGCTGCACAACGGCGCGCTGATCGGCGCGCGGGACCCGCTGGGCGTGCGGCCGCTGGTGCTGGGCAAGCTGGCCGCCGGCGGCTTCGTGCTGTCGAGCGAGACCTGCGGGCTGGATATCGTCGGCGCCGATTTCGTGCGCGATGTGGAGCCGGGCGAGATCGTGCTGATCGACGATGCCGGCGTGCGCTCGATCCGCCCCTTCGCCCGGCCGGCCAGCCCGCGCTTCTGCATCTTCGAGTACATCTACTTCGCCCGTCCCGATTCCATCGTGGAAGGCACCCCGGTCTACGACACGCGCAAGCGCATCGGCGCGGAGCTGGCGCGTGAATCGGGCGTGGCGGCCGATGTCATCGTACCGGTGCCGGACAGCGGCGTGCCGGCGGCGATGGGCTATGCGGCGGAGGCCGGCATTCCCTTCGAGCTCGGCATCATCCGCAACCACTATGTCGGCCGCACCTTCATCGAGCCGACGGACCAGATCCGCAACCTCGGCGTGAAGCTGAAGCACAGCGCCAACCGGTCCATGATCGAGGGCAAGCGCGTGGTGCTGGTGGATGACAGCATCGTCCGCGGCACCACCAGCCGCAAGATCGTGGAGATGGTGCGCCAGGCGGGCGCGACGGAGGTGCATATGCGCATCTCCTCCCCCCCCACCACGCATTCCTGCTTCTACGGCATCGACACGCCGGAACGCTCCAAGCTGCTGGCGGCGAAGCACGACGTGGCGGAAATGGCGCGGATCATCGGCGCCGACAGCCTGGGCTTCATCTCGCTGGACGGGCTGTACCGTGCCCTCGGCCGCCCCGGCCGCGATGCCGCCGCGCCGGCCTATTGCGACGCCTGCTTCACCGGCGACTACGCCATCCCGCTGCTCGACCAGCAGGACAATTCCGAACGCCCGCTGCCGCTGTTGCAGGTCGCCAACCGGTAGGCTCGGCGTGATCGTCGCGCTCTCCGACCGGCCGGACCTGGCCCCGCTCGTCGCCGCCTGGCGGATCGAGGCGTTCTTCCAGGGACCCGGCCCCTGGACCGAGGCGCGGATGCTGGCGGCGCTGCTGGCGCCGAAGCGGGGGCCGGAGGAGACCTTCGTCTGCTTCGCGGCGGCGGAGCCGGTGGGAACGGCGAGCCTGGTCTGCCAGGACCTGGAGTCGCGGCCGGACCTGACGCCGTGGCTGGCCGGCGTGGTGGTGCAGCCGGCGCACCGGCTGCGTGGCCATGCCAGCGCGCTGGTCCGGCGTGTGGAGGCGTTTGCGCGGCAGGCCGGGGTGGCGGAGATCTTCCTCTACACCTCCCGCGCCGAGGGGCTTTATGCGCGGCTGGGTTGGCAGCGCATGGGACTGGAATGGGACAAGGGGCGCGAGGTCGTGCTGATGCGCCGCGCCCTGCAGCATTAGGATTTCCGTGTGACGCTTCCCCTGCAAGACCGCGTGGCCCTGGTCACCGGCGCTTCCCGCGGCATTGGCGCGGCCCTGGCCGTGGAGCTTGCCCGGCTGGGCGCGCAGCTGGTCCTGCTGGCCCGCACCCAGGGCGGGCTGGAGGAGACGGATGACGCCATCCGCGCCGCCACCGGCCGCGGCGCCACGCTGCTGCCGCTGGACCTGCACAAGGATGCCGACAAGCAGCTGGACCTGCTCGGCGCCTCCATCATGGAGCGCTTCGGGCGGCTGGACATCCTGGTGCACAATGCCGGGGTGCTGAACAAGCTGACGCCCGTGGCGCATATCGAGCCGAAGGATTGGGCGGAGACGGTGGGCGTGAACCTGAGCGCCGCCTGGCGGCTGATCCGGTCCTGCGACCCGCCACTGCGCGCGGCGGAGGCCGGGCGGGCGGTGTTCGTCACCACCGGCCGCGTGCTGCGGCCGAAGCCCTATTGGGGCCTGTATGGCGCCACCAAGGCGGGCATGGAGCACCTGGTGCAGACCTGGGCGGCGGAGGTGGTCAACACCCGGCTGCGGGTGAACCTGTTCGACCCCGATATCGTGGCGACGAAGATGCGCGCCCAGGCCATGCCGGGCGAGGACCCAAGCCGCCTGACCCAGCCCGCCGAGGTCGCCCCGGCCCTGGCCGCGCTGTGCCTGCCGGCGGAGACGCGGCACGGGGAAAGGGTGCTGTTCCAACCCGGGTGATACCCAATCCCGTTGATCGGCACCGGCGCCCGCCGAACGGCTGCCACGCCAGGGCGCCCGGGGCGAGACGTCGGAAGAATGACAAAATCTGTCTATTGTCATTCGTCATTGCCATGCCCATCTGCCTGCCACACCGCGACGTGACGGAGCAGTTCGCATGGAATTCCGCAGCCTTGGCCCGACCGGGCCCCGCATTTCCGCCCTCGGCCTCGGCTGCATGGGCATGTCCGATTTCTACGGCCCGGCGGATGAGGCGACCTCGATCGCCACCATCCATGCCGCTCAGGAAGCCGGCATCACCTGGTTCGACACTGGCGATTTCTACGGCATGGGCCACAATGAACTGCTGCTGCGGGAGGCGCTGAAGGGCACGCGCCGGCAGCGCGCCTTCCTGGCCGTGAAGTTCGGCGCCCAGCGCGACCCGACCGGCGCCTTCCTGGGCTTCGACGGCCGGCCGGCGGCGGTGAAGACCGCGCTGGCCTACACGCTGAAGCGGCTCGGCACCGACCATGTCGACCTCTACCAGCCGGCACGCCTCGACCCCGCCGTGCCGATCGAGGAGACGGTGGGCGCGATCGCGGACCTCGTGGCGGCCGGCCATGTGCGCCATGTCGGGCTTTCCGAAATGGGCGCGGAGACCATCCGCCGGGCGCACGCCACCCACCCCATCGCCGCGCTGCAGATCGAGTATTCCCTGATGTCGCGCGGGCCGGAGGCGGCGATCCTGCCGGTGCTGGCCGAACTCGGCATCGCGCTCAGCGCCTATGGCGTGCTCGGGCGCGGCCTGCTGGGCGGCAGCCTGCCGCAGGGCCGCGGCGATTTCCGCGCCCATTCGCCGCGCTTCCAGGGCGCCAACCTGGTGCGCAACCAGGCGCTGGCGGCGGCCCTGGCCGCCCTGGCCGCAGAACGCGGCGCGACGCCGGCGCAGATGGCCATCGCCTGGGCGCTGGCAAAGGGCCCGCACGTCATCCCGCTGGTCGGCGCCAGGCGCCCGGAGCGGCTGGCGGAGGCGCTCGGCGCGCTGGCGCTGCATCTGCAGCCGGAGGAGCTGGCGGCGCTGGAGGCGGCGGTGCCGGCGGAGGCCGTCGCCGGCACCCGCTATGACGCGCATCAGATGGCCCTGCTGGACAGCGAGCGCCCGGCCGCCTGAAAAGGGATCATGCCCGAAGCCCCCGCCACCGCCGAACCCGCCGCGCTGCGCATGCTGGACGCCGCCGAGGCGCTGATCCGCCGCCACGGCCCGGCCAAGGCCACGGTGGTGGATGTGGCCCGCGCGCTGGGGATGAGCCATGGCAATGTCTACCGCCACTTCCCCAGCAAGGCGGCGCTGCGGGAAGCGGTGGTGGCGCGCTGGCTGCATGCGGTGGTGGAACCGCTGGAGCCCATCGTCACCGGCCCGGAGGAAGCCCCGGCGCGACTCGCCCGCTACATCCGCACCCTGGCCGGGCTGAAGCGCCAGAAGGTGCTGGGCGATCCGGAGCTGTTCGCCGCCTACCACCTGCTGGCCGAGGAACACCGGGATGCGGTGGCCGCGCATGTGGCGACGCTGCGCCAGCATGTCGCGACCATCCTGCGGCAGGGGCAGGCCGCGGGAGACTGGCGGGTGCCGGACCCGGATGCCACGGCGCAGTTGCTCCTCGAAGCCACGATGCGGTTCCACCACCCGCACCTGGTCCGCGAACAGGCCGCGGACGAGACGGCGCCGGCGCGGCTGGAGGCGCTGCTCGCCCTGCTCGTGAAGGGCCTCGGCCCGGCCTGATGTCCGATCCGCTCGCGGCGAGGCTTCGCGGCACGCGGCCGAAACGGCCGCGCCTTCGGAGGACCGGTCCGCCGGCAGACGGCGGCCCCCACCGGGCCGGAGGGCAGGGAGCGAAACGGCATGCTGGCGCGTTGAGCTTCCGAACCGGGGAGCCGCCCGCCCCCCCGGCCGTGCCGGCCATGGGCGCGATGCGGCCCCTGCGGCCCAGGAGATGTCATGCTGCTTCCGAACAACGCCTTTGTCGCCGTCGCCGACGGCGAGAAGCTGAACCTCTACAGGAACAGCGGCGACGCCGCCGCGCCGAGGCTCACCGCCCTGCAACCCCCAGACATGGACAGCGACCCCCGGGGCGGTGCCGGCGGCCACGGCAGCAGCGCCGCCAACCCCGATGACAGCCAGCAGAGTGAGGATGGCTTCGCCGCCGGAATCGCCGGGATGCTGAACAAGCAGGTGTTGGCCGGCCATGTCGACAGCCTGGTCATCATCGCCGCGCCCCGGACGCTGGGCGAATTGCGCAAGCATTACCACAAGACCCTGTCCGCGAAGCTGCTCGGCGAGATCCCGAAGGACCTGACCGGCCACGCCATCAAGGACATCGAGGCGGCGATCGCCGCGGCCTGAGCGAGCAGTCGGGAACCGGCGGCCGGGGCGCCGTTGGCCGCGATCCCCTGGCCAGGGGCGCGGCCTGCGCCGGTCAGGCCGCTTCGACCGCCAGCGTGTCCGGCGCCGCCAGTTCATGCGCCGCCAGATGCGCGTTCGGGTCGTGGTCGCGCAGCAGGCGGCGCAGCATCTGGCGCATCACCAGGCTTGGCCGGTCCAGGATCATGTGCGCCTCCGCCTTCGGGTCCAGCGGGAAGTCGGCGGGGCAGGATTCCAGCAGGCGGCGATCCTCGCTGCCCACCCGGCGGTCGAAGGCGGCGATGGCGGCGCCCGGCGCCTCGGCCTCCGTGTCGCTGCGGTAGACGAACTGGATGCGGCGGCAGCGCTGGTCGTCGATCGGCGTGGCAAAGCCGCAGATCGCGTGGACGAGGCCGTTCGGATAGGTGAAGTGCAGGGTGAAGGCGCCGGGCATCAGCCATTTGATGTCCGCCTTGCGCACCGTCTCCGGCGCCGCGATGCGCAGGTTGCGCTGCTGGTCGGCGCGGTTGGCCACCGGCAGGTCGCAGCGGAAGTTCACCCCATGTGGCATCGGCACCAGGGTCAACCGCGGCATGGTGGGCTTGCTGTCGTCGCCGATGGTGGCGCGATGGACGAAGGCGACATGCCCGACATCCAGCGCATTCTCCGCCACCCGCAGGAAGTTGGCCTCCCAATCCTCGGCGTATTCGAAGATCTGGCGGAAGCCTTGGTCCTCCGCATGCGGCAGGTCGGGGATCGGCAGCAGCGGGTTCTCGTCCAGGCAGACCCAGGCGAAGCCGTAGCGCGCCACGCAGGCATAGGGCTTTGCGGCGCTGCGCGCGCCGGCCCGCAATTCCGGCATCTGCGGCACGAACAGGCAGGTGCCGCTGCGAGCGAATTCCCAGCCGTGATAGCCGCAGGCCAGCGCCCCCTTCACCACGGTGGAATCGACCGACAGCTTGGCCGATCGGTGCGGGCAGCGGTCCTGCAGGCAGGCCGGGGCGCCCGCCTCGTCCAGCCACAGCACGATATCCTCACCCAGCAGGCGGAAGCCGCGCGGCCCGGCGGCAAGCTCCTCAAGCTGGAAGATCGGGTACCAGAAGCGGCGGAAGACGGGGTGCTGCGTGGCGAGCATGTCCGAGAACTCCGGCAGGGTCCGCCGGACGGGCTAGCAAACGCGATGCCAGCCCTATTCCTCCTCGGCGTAGGGGTTGTCGGTGCCGCGCAGATGCAGGCGGATGGGCACGCCGGGCATCTCGAACTGCTCGCGGAAGCTGTTCACCAGGTAGCGGCGGTAATCCTCCGGCAGCTGCTCTGCCCGCGTGCCGAAGACGGCGATGGTCGGCGGCCGGGCCTTGGGCATGGTGGCGTAGCGCAGCTTGATCCGCTTGCCCTCCACCAGCGGCGGCTGGTGGCGTTCCTTCATCACCTCGAACCAGCGGTTCAGCTCGCCGGTCGGCACGCGGCGGTTCCACAGGCCATAGGCGGCGCGCACGGCGGGCATCAGCCGGTCCAGCCCGCGGCCATTGGCGGCGGAGATCGGCACCACGGTGATGCCCTTCATCTGCGCGAAGCTGGCCATCAGCGTGTCGTCCAGCTTGCGGCGCGTGGCGGTGCGGTCTTCCACCGCGTCCCACTTGTTGAAGGCGATCACCAGCGCGCGGCCCTCGCGTTCTGCCAGCCGGCCGATGCGCAAATCCTGCTCATCCATGCCCTGGATGGCATCGACCACCAGGATCACCACCTCCGCCTCCTTCAGCGCGGCGATGCTGGCCTCGGTCGACATCTTCTCCAGCAGCTTCTCGATCCGCGCCTTCTTGCGCAGGCCGGCGGTGTCCACCAGCCGGATCAGGCCTTCCTCGTCGCGAAACTCGACGCTGATCGCATCGCGCGTCAGGCCCGGCTCCGGCCCGGTGATCATGCGTTCCTCGCCCAGCAGGGCGTTCATCAGCGTGGATTTGCCGGCATTCGGCCGGCCGAGGATGGCCAGCCGCAGCGGCCGCTCGCGCGCCTCGCCCTTGCCGCGGCGGGGTTCCGCGTGCAGCAGGTCGCGCACCTCGTCATGCAGGTTGCCGAAGCCGTCGCCATGTTCGGCCGAGACCGCGATGGGGTCGCCGAGGCCGAGCTCATAGGCCTCCATCGCCGCCTGAAGGCCGTTGCGGCCTTCCGCCTTGTTGGCCACCAGCAGCACCGGCACCGGCGCCTTGCGCAGCCACTGGCCGAAGGCGCGGTCCGCCGCGGTCAGCCCGGCGCGGGCGTCGATCACGAACAGCACCAGGTCGGCCTGGCGCAGCGCCGCCTCGCTGCTCGCGGTCATGCGGCCCGGCAGCGTGTCCGGCGCCGCTTCCTCCAGCCCTGCCGTGTCGATCAGCCGGACGGGCACGCCGCCGATCTCGGCCTCCACCTCCTTGCGGTCGCGGGTGACGCCGGGGGTGTCGTCGACCAGCGCGATCTTCCGCCCGGCCAGGCGGTTGAACAGGGAGGATTTGCCCACATTGGGGCGGCCCAGGATGGCGACCGTCTGCATGATGTTCCGTATGTCCCGGCCGCCTTCAGGCGCGGCCAGACACGGCTATAGCACGGACGGGCGATTTCGCCCGTGGCCCTGTGCGGCTGCGCCGACGCGCCGGCGCCTCAGCGCAGCGCCATCAGCGTGCCGTCATTGCCCAGCAGCGCCAGCGTGCCCTGCGCCAGCGCACCCGGCAGGGTGACGCCGGCCGAAAGCGGCACGCGGCCGGCGATCTGCCCATCGCCCGGCGCCACCATCAGCAGTTCGGACCGGCTGGAGGGCACCAGCAGGAAGCCGCCGGCCAGGATCGGCTGGCCGAAGCGGGCCGGATCCTCCCGCCGCCGGCCGCCTTCCGGCGAGGGGTCGAGTTCCCGCACCCAGCGGATGCGCCCATCCTCCCGCCCCACGGCCACGGCTTCCCCGGCACGGGTGACGGAAAACGCCCAGTCGCCGGCGGTTGCAACCCCGGTGCCGCCGCCGAAGGCGCGTTCCCACAGCCGGCGCCCGCTGCGCAGGTCCACCGCGATGGTGGTGTCGCCAAGGCCGGCGGCGATCACCAGGCCGCGGTCGATCACCGGCAGGCCGGTGATGCCGACGATATCCGCCAGGCTGGTGGCGCCGACAGTGCCGACGCCCTCCGCCCACAGCAGCCGCCCGTCGCTGACGCGCAGCGCCGCCAACTCCCCGGTGCCGAAGCCGGCCACCACCGTCTCGCCCTCCACCGCCGGGGCGGGCAGGCCGAGCGGCAGGGTGGCGAGCGCGCCGGCGCGATGCGTCCACAGCCGGCGGCCATCCTCGGTGGACAGCGCCAGCAGGTGGTTTTCCAGCGTCACCACGAAGAGGCGGCCGCCGGCCACGGTGGGGGCGCCGCGGGTGGGCGTGGGGGTGCGCACGCGCCAGCGCACCGCGCCATCCTCCGGCGCCAGGGCCAGCACCTCCCCCTGGCCGGTGGCGGCGTAGAGCACGCCATCGGCGAAGGCGACGCCGCCACCCACCGTCCCGGTGCTCTCATCCTCCGGCGTGGTGGCGACGCGCCAGCGGCGGCTGCCATCGGCCAGCGCGAAGGCCGAGACCTCCCCGGCCGAATCGACGGTGTAGAGGCTGTCGCCGGCGATGACCGGCCCGGCGGTGAGCTGCTGCCGGTAGCCGGAGCCGGCACCGGCCGAGGCGCGCCAGGCCTGGCGCGGCTCGGCGGCGAAGGCGACATGGCCGGGGGCGTGGCTGGGCGGGCCGCCGGCCTGGGGCCAGTCCGCCCGGGGCTCGGCCGGTGGCAGCTGCACCGGCCGGTCGGCCAGGCCCGAATCGGCGGCCAGGGGCGGGTCGGCCCGCAGCACCGTCCGGCGCTCCCCGGGCAGGGGCCGCTTGGAGGAGCCGAACAGGCTGTCATAGGCGCTGCTGCAGCCGGGCAGCAGCGCGGCGAGCCCGAGCAGGCCGGTGCGGCGGGTGTATCGTGCGTTCATCATGATCCCAGCCCCGCGGCCAGCCGCTGGGCCCTTTCGCGCAGGGCGGGTGTGGCCGCGGCATCGCCGGCCAGGGCCTGCAATTGCTGGCGGGCTTCCGCCGTTTCGCCGCGCCGGATGGCGACCAGCGCCGCCAATTCCCGCGCCGGGGCCTGCCAGGCATTGCCCGGCTGGGTCAGCGGCGCGATGCGCGCGGCCAGCTGCGCCGGGTCCGCGGTGCCAAGGCCATGGCCGACCCAGAGCAGGCTCGCCAGGTCGCGATACAGCGGCTCCGCCGCCTGATCCTGCGCCACCTGGTCCCACAGCGCCAGGGCGGCGACGGTGTCGCCGGCCTCCGCCTTCAACGCGGCGGCGCGCAGCCGGGCCAGGGTCCGGTAGCCGGAGGGCGCTTCCCGCCCCAGCGCGGCGAAGCCATCGGCGGCGGCCGCCAGGTCAGCGCCTTCCCGCGCCGCGGTGGCGTTCAGCGCCATGTAGGTGTTGGCGGCGGTCGCGGCCTCGCGCGCCTGCCACCAGCGCCAGCCCTGCACGCCGCCGGCGGCGGCGATGGCCAGCAGCACGATCCCGAGGCCCAGGCCGCCATAGCGCCGCGCCAGGCGGCGGGCACGTTCGGCGCGAAGGTCCTCTTCGACCTCGTCGAAGATGTCGGGCACGGGCTTTCCTTTGGTCGACCGGGGCGCGGACCATAGCCGCGTGTACAGGTCGCGTTAAGCCCGGCGCCGTAGCTTCCGGCCATGACCCGGCCCGAGATCCTCAAAACCGCGTATCCGGGCTGGCGCCGGCTGGGGCTGGCGCTTGTCCTGCTGGGCCTGGCCGGCTGCCAGATCGGCCCGACCGTCAGCGCCACGGCCGGCCCCATGCTGGTGGCGACCGGCGCGTCGCTGGTGCTGACCGGGCGCACCCCGGTGGACCATGTGGCGAGCCTGGCGACCGGCCGGGATTGCTCGGCGGTGCGGCTGGAGCGCGGCGAGAGCTGGTGCGCCCCGCTGCCCGCGCCACCGCCGGCGCAGCCCTATTGCACACGCTCGCTCGGCGCCGTGGATTGCTGGCTGCGCCCGCCGGTCGGTGCCGGGCGCCCGGTCGCGGACCCGGTGCTGGGGCCCGTGGCGGCAACGGGCCCGCCCACGCTTCCGGCAGGGCAGCCTGCGGTGGAGCCGGTGGCGATGCCCGCCGCGGCCGCCACCCCGCCAATGGCCGCAGCCGCGCCGGCGACCGGTGCGATGCCCCCGGCCGGGTCGCCCGCCGCACCCTGAGCGGCGGTGAATCGGCGCCTGAAAGCACCAGATCCGCAGGCGGAACCTGGACGACATCAACGGGCACCCAGGCCGGGTGCCGGTGGTCGTGACCGATCGACGCCCTATTCGCCGGCGCCGCTCGCCATCCCGGGCCGACAAGGCGTGAATCCGATGTCTTCAGCCGCTTTGGGGCGGCGTCTCCATACCTGCCGCACGAAGGTTTCACCTTCATGCCCCTCAGGCGCCGCGCATCCGCGCGGCTTGGCTTCGCGGCACTTGCCGCGGCGCCCATGCGGCCGCTCGGGCCGCAGGTCGGGACGTCGTGCGTCGGGTATCAGGCCAGCGGGCCGCGCCAGAGCTGCACGCCCGTGCGCAGGGCGGTGCCGGGGGTGTCGAGATTGAGTGCCGCCGGCCGCTCCGCCGCCAGGCGCCAGCCCCCTGGCGCCAGGGCGCGGATCGCCAGATGTTCCTGCGCCCGGCTGCTGGGCTGCAGCATCAGCCAGCGGACCCGCTCGCCCAGCAGTGCGGTGGCCGAGGCGACCAGGGCGATGAGGTTGCCGCGCGGGCCGATGCGCAGCAGGTCCCAGGCGGTCTCGAGCCCGACCAGATCCTGGGCCAGGGCGGCCCGCGGCGGCAGGCGGGCGGGGTCGGAGCCGACCGCGGCCTGCAGCAGCCGACGCTCGGCCTCGGTGAAACCGGCCTCCGTCAGCCGGCCGAGCGCCGCGGCGAAACGGCCTGGGTCGGGTTCCGCCACATGCAGCACGGGCGCCAGTGCCCGCCGCCGTGCCGACAGCCCGCCCGCCACGACGAGATCCGGTACCACGCCGCCGAGGAACAAGGCCCGCCAGCCTGTCGTGGCCGAGTCCAGGCTCCGCGCCAGGGCCAGCCAATCGGCCGGCTCCTCCAGCCGGGGCGCGGTGGTGCCGGCGGTGATGGCCGCCTTCGCAGCCTCGATGGCGGCGGGTGCCAGGGGATCGGCGGCCCTTGTCCCGGATGCGGCCTCGGGCGCGGCAGGCGGGGAGGCGGCGGTGGGTGGCCGGCTGGGCAGCACCGGCCGGCTGGCCAGGAGCGCCCTGGCGTCAGGCGCCGGCATGGCAGCCTCGGCCTCGGTGGCTGGCGCTTCGGCCCGCGCCGGAACGCCGGCGGGGGGCGTTGCCAATTGCGCGACGGCCGGGGGGGCCTTGGCAGCGGCGCCTGCGGCGGGCTGAGCGGGCCTGGCGGCGGCCGGGACCGGCGCGGCGGCCTTGGCG
>NZ_JAAVNE010000023.1 GCF_012103215.1 Falsiroseomonas selenitidurans | reverse complement strand
CCCTCGACGCCGCCCTTGGTCACCACGATGCCGGCGGCGAGGGAGACGAGCAGCGCCGGGATCTGCCCCACCAGCCCGTCGCCCCCCGTCAGGAAGCCGCCGGAGGCCGCCGCCACCCCGCCGGCCGCCGCAAGCCGCCCGGCGCCGCGCCCGGTGCAGCCGGCCATCCACATCACCCCTGCCCGCCCCGCCGCGCCGGTGGTGCGCACCACGCAGGCCGCGCCGGCCCCCACCTTCGTCTCCGCGCTCGGCGGCGCCACCTCGCTCGGCATCGGCCGGCCGACGATGGCCCCGCCGGTGCCCTTTTCCTCGGCCAATGCCGCCACGCTGAACGGTCGCTGAGCCCGCGCGCATGACCCAGCTCCCCCCCGCCCCCGACGCCCCGCCCGCCGGCCGCACCATCGGCCAGAGCGCCCAGCCGCGCACCGAGCTGGTGCGGGTGGCGCAGCCGGAGCTGGTGCGCCGCGCGGTGATGGAGCGCACGCGGTCGCGGCTGCTGGTCGCCGCCGGCGGCTTCGCCCTGCTGTTCGGCGCCGTGGCCGCAAGGCTCGCGGATGCCACGCTGATCTCGCCGGCAGAGCCGAAGCGCCTGGCGGCGATGGCGCGGCAGAGCCAGCCGCCGGCCGAGCACCTGCCCGGCCGCGCCGCCATCACCGACCGCAACGGCGAGTTGCTGGCGGTGACGCTGCCCATCACGGCGCTCTACGCCAACCCGAGCGAGGTCCAGGACGCGGCCGGCGTCGCCCGGCGGCTGGTCGGCGTGCTGCCGCAGCTGAACCTGGAGCGGGTGACGGCGCGGCTGAGCGGGGAGCGGCAATTCGCCTACCTGGCGCGCGCGCTGACGCCGCGCGAACAGCAGGCGGTGAACTCGCTGGGCATTCCGGGCCTGTATTTCGAGGAAGCCGAGCGCCGCATCTACCCGCAGGGCCGCTCCGCCGCGCATATCCTGGGCGGCGTCGACGTGGACGGCAACGGCACCGCCGGGGTGGAACGCTATTTCGACGAGCGGCTGCGCGAGCGCCGCGGCATGGATCTGCAGCTGTCCATCGATGTCCGCGTGCAGCTGGCGCTGCGCGACGCGGTGCAGCAGGCGATCACGGACTACAACGGCATCGGCGGCGCCGGCATCCTGCTGGATGTGCAGAGCGCCGAGGTGCTGGGCATGGTCTCCCTGCCCGATTTCGACCTGGCGGAGCCGGCGCGGCCGGAAGCCGTGGCGCCGGGCCAGGACCAGCAGGGCCAGAACCCGCGCTTCAACCGCGCCACCGTCGGGGTGTATGAGCCGGGTTCCACCTTCAAGCTGCTCACCGCCTCCATGGCGCTGGAGCTCGGCACGGTGAATGTGTGGGGCGGCTACGATGCCTCCCGCCCGATCCGCTACGGGCGCTTCACGATCAACGACTACCGCGGCAAGGGCCGCTGGCTAGCCCTGCCGGAGATCCTGGCCTATTCCTCGAACCTCGCCTCCGCCCACATGGCGGCGGCGGTGGGGCCGCAGCGGCACCGCGAATTCATGGTGCGCATGGGCATGGGCTCGCGCATCGGGATCGAACTGCCGGAGACGGCGCTGCCGCTGATCCCGCGCCCGAATGCCTGGCGCGACATCAACACCATGACGATCGGCTTCGGCCACGGCATCTCCGTCACGCCGCTGCATGTCGTCACCGGCATCGCCGCCGTCGCCAATGGCGGCATCCTGCGCCAGCCGACGCTGCTGGCCCGCCCGCCGGGGACCATCGCCGAGGGCACGCGGGTGCTGAGCGAGGGCACCTCCGCCACCATGCGGCGGCTGATGCGGCTGGTGGTGACCGACGGCTCCGGCCGCAGCGCCGACGTCCCCGGCTATTTCGTCGGCGGCAAGACCGGCACGGCGCAGAAGATCGGCGCCAATGGCCGCTACCTGCAGAACAAGCGCATCGCCGCCTTCGTCGGCGCCTTCCCGATCAACGCCCCGCGCTACGCCCTGTATGTGATGGTGGACGAGCCGACGCCGAATGCGCGCAGCCACGGCTTCGCCACCGCCGGCTGGGTCGCCGCGCCCGCGGCCGGGGAGGTGGTGCGCCGCGTCGCCCCCGTGCTGGGCATGGCGCCGGAGACGGAGCGCGTGGCCGAGATCCAGGCCGGGCTCGCCATCGCCATGCAGCCAGCCCGGCCGCGCGGCGGCCCCCCCACCCGCACCGGCGCCGCCCCGCGCCCGGCCGCCCCGACCACCCAGGCCGAGGCCCCGCGCCGCACCGCCCAGAACCCCGCTCTGCTGCGGGAGGCGAGCATTGCCCCGCGATGAGGCCGCCACCGCGCGCCGCCTGGACAGGTTGCTGCGGTCGGTGCCCGGGCTGCGTGCCCCCGATGCTGCGCTGCCGGCCCTGGCAGGGCTGACGGCGGACAGCCGCGAGGTCGCGCCCGGCCACCTGTTCGCCGCCCTGCCCGGCAGCCGCGCCGATGGCAGCCGCTTCATCGCCGATGCCGTGGCGCGCGGCGCCGCCGCCGTGCTGGCGCCCGAGGGCACCGCCTGGCCGGAGGGCGTGCCGGCGCGGCCGCTGATCCAGGCGGCCGATCCACGCCGCGCCCTGGCGCTGCTGGCGGCCGCCTTCCATGGCCGGCAGCCGGCAACCGTGGTGGCCGTCACCGGCACCAACGGCAAGACCAGCACGGTGGATTTCCTGCGCCAGATCTGGACGCTGGACGGGCGCCGCGCCGCCTCGCTCGGCACGCTGGGGCTGCGGGCGGAGGGCTTTCCGGAAGGCCCTTCGCTGACCACGCCGGATCCCGTGGCGCTGCAGGGGCAGCTCGCTGCGCTGGCCGATGCGGGCTTCACCGCTGCGGCGCTGGAGGCCTCCTCCCACGGGCTGGAGCAGCGGCGGCTGGATGGCGTGGCGCTGGCCGCCGCCGGCTTCACCAACCTGACGCGCGACCACCTGGACTACCATGGCGACATGGCGGCCTATGCCGCGGCCAAGCTGCGGCTGTTCGACACGCTGCTGCCGCCCGGCGCGGCGGCGGTGGCCCATGCGGAGATGGAACCCGGGGTGCTGGCGGCGCTGGCCCGCATCGCCCGGGACCGCGGGCTGCGGCTGCTGACCGTGGGCGAGGGCGGGGAGGCGCTGCGCCTGCTGGCCCAGGCGCCGCTGCCGGATGGCCAGGACATCACCATCGAGGGCTTCGGCCAGCGGCACCGGCTGCGGCTCGCCCTGCCTGGCCGTTTCCAGGCCGACAACGCGCTGATGGCGGCGGGGCTGGCGATCGGTGCCGGCATGGCGCCCGGCCGCGCGCTCGCCCTGCTGGCGGCGCTGCGTGGCGTACGCGGTCGGATGGAACTGGCGGCGCGGCTGGCGCATGGCGCCGCGGTCTATGTGGACTACGCGCATACGCCGGATGCGCTGGACCGGCTGCTGCGGGCGCTGCGCGCGCATGTGGCGCCCGGCGCCCGGCTGCATGCGCTGTTCGGCGCCGGCGGCGACCGGGACCCGGGCAAGCGGCCGCTGATGGGTGCGGCCTGCGCAGCGCTGGCCGATACCTGCTGGGTGACGGATGACAACCCGCGCAGCGAGGACCCGGCCGCGATCCGCGCCGCCGTGCTCGCCGCCTGCCCCGGCGGCATCGACGCCGGGGAGCGTGCCGGCGCCATCGCCCGCGCCGTGGCGGCGCTGCGGCCCGGGGATGTGCTGGCGGTGGCCGGCAAGGGGCATGAAGGCGGCCAGACCATCGGCGGCACCACCCTGCCCTTCGACGATGTGGCGGTGGTGCGCGAAGCGGCCGGCGCGGCATGACGGCGCTGTGGGACAGCGCCGGGCTGCGGGCCGCCACCGGCGGGATGCTGGCGGCCGAGGTGGCGGTGCGGGGCGTGTCGATCGACAGCCGCGCCGTCGCCCCGGGCGACCTGTTCGTGGCGCTGCGCGATGCGCGGGACGGCCATGATTTCGCCGCCGATGCGCTGGCGCGCGGCGCCGCTGCGGCGCTGGTGGACCATGTGCCGCCGGGCGTCGCGCCGGAGGCGCCGCTGCTGCGGGTGGGCGACACGCTGGAAGGGTTGCGCGCGCTGGGCGCGGCCGGGCGGGCGCGCAGCGGCGCGCGGGTGGTGGGCGTGACCGGCAGCGTCGGCAAGACGACGACGAAGGAAATGCTGCGCGCCCTGCTCGGCCGTTTCGGGCCGACACATGCGGCGGTGGCCAGCTACAACAACCATTGGGGCGTGCCGTTGACGCTCGCCCGGATGCCGGCCGCGTCGCGCTTCGCGGTGATCGAGATCGGCATGAACCATCCGGGGGAGATCGCGCCGCTGGCGGCGCTCGCCGCCCCGCATGTCGCCGTCATCACCGCCGTCGCGGCGGCGCATCTGGGCCATATGGGCAGCCTGGAGGCCATCGCGCGGGAGAAGGCGGCCATCCTGTCCGGGCTGCGGCATGGCGAGCCGGCCGGCAGCGCGGTGCTGCCGGCGGAGAGCCCCTTCCTGCCGCTGCTGCGCCAGGAAGCCGGTGCGGCGCGCGTGCTGACCTTCGGCGAGGGCGGCGATGTCCACGCCGTCTCCATCGCGCCGGATGCGGAGGGCAGCGACGTGGTGGCGGAGGTGGCGGGCACGCGGCTCGCCTTCCGGCTGGGCACGCCGGGGCTGCACATGGCCGGCAATGCGCTGGCGGCGCTGGCCGCGGTGGCGGCGCTGGGCCTGGACGTGGCGCAGGCGGCGCCGGCGCTGGCCGGCTTCCGCGCGCTGGCGGGGCGCGGCGACCGGCGGGCCATCGCCACGCCCGATGGCGGCACGGCGACGCTGCTGGACGAGGCCTATAACGGCCAGCCGCCGTCCATGCGCGCCGCGCTGGCGCTGCTGCGCCTGCTGCCGGCCCGGCGCCGCGTGGTGGTGCTGGGCCAGATGGGCGAGTTGGGCGAATTCGCCGCGGCGGAACATGCGGCTTTGGCGCCGCATGTCGCCGCCTCGGCCGATCTGGTCTTCGCCTGCGGGACGCAGATGCGCGCCATGCTGGCGGCGCTGCCGGCGGGCCATCCCGTCGCCTGGACCGAAACCTCCGCCGAGCTGGCCCCGCTGGCCGCGGCGGCGCTCCGCGACGGCGATGCCGTTCTTGTCAAAGGCAGTCTGGCGACGGGCATGAAGACCGTGGTGCAGGCGCTGTGCGAAAGCCTCCCCCGATGATCTTCCACCTTCTCGCCCCCCTGGCCGACGGCTTCGCGTTGTTCAACGTGGTGCGCTACGTCACCTTCCGGGCCGGGGCGGCCTGCCTCACCGCGCTGGTCATCGCGCTGTTCTTCGGCCCGATGCTGATCCGCTGGCTGCGCGCCACGCAGAATGGCGGCCAGCCGATCCGCGAGGACGGGCCGGCGAGCCACCTGCTGACCAAGAAGGGCACGCCGACCATGGGCGGCGTGCTGATCCTGCTGGCGCTGACCGGGTCCACCCTGCTGTGGGCGGATCTGCGCAACGGCTTCGTCTGGTGCGTGCTGCTCGTGACCCTGGGCTTCGGCGCGCTGGGCTTCGCCGATGACTGGCTGAAGGTCACCAAGCGCAACACCAAGGGCGTGTCCGGCCGCCACAAGCTGATCGCGCAGGCGGCGATCGGGCTGCTGGCGGCGGTGTGGCTGAGCTTCCTGATGCCGGAGCCGCTGGCCGACAAGCTGGCGCTGCCGGTGTTCAAGGAGGTGCTGATCGGCCTGGGCTTCGCCTTCCCGATCCTGGCCATGCTGGTGATGATGGGCGCGTCCAATGCGGTGAACCTGACCGACGGGCTGGATGGCCTGGCCATCGTGCCGGTGATGATCGCGGCCGGCGTCTTCGCGCTGATCGCCTACCTGGTCGGCAACCGCATCTTCGCCGACCATCTGCAGCTGCACGCCGTGGCAGGGTCCGGCGAGCTGGCGGTGTTCTGCTCCGCGCTGATCGGCGCCAGCCTGGGCTTCCTGTGGTTCAACGCGCCGCCGGCGGCGGTGTTCATGGGCGACACGGGCTCGCTCGCACTGGGCGGCGCGCTGGGCGCGGTGGCCGTCGCCACCAAGCATGAGATCGTGCTGGCGATCGTCGGCGGGCTGTTCGTGGTGGAGACGCTGTCCGTCATCATCCAGGTCTTCTGGTTCAAGCGCACCGGGCAGCGCGTGTTCCTGATGGCGCCGCTGCACCATCATTTCGAGAAGAAGGGCTGGGCGGAGCCGACCATCGTCATCCGCTTCTGGATCATCGCGATGATCCTCGGGCTGGTCGGCCTCTCGACGCTGAAGCTGCGATGAACAGCGCAAGCCGCCCCGGCACGGATTTCCGGCCCTTCGCCGGCCAGCGCATCGCGGTGGTCGGGCTCGGCCGCGCCGGGCTGCCGGCGGCGGCGCGGCTGCGCGACTGGGGGGCGGAGGTCGCCTGCTGGGATGACGGCGCGCCGGCCCGTGCGGCGGCGGAAACGGCGGGGTTCGTGCTGCGCGATCCCTCGCAGGGCCGCCTGGCGGCGGATGCGCTGCTGCTGTCCCCCGGCATCCCGCACACCCTGCCACGGCCACACCCGGCGGCGGCAGCGGCGCGCGCGGCTGGCGTGCCGATCCTGTGCGACGTTGAATTTCTCTACCGGGCGGTGCGCGCCGCCGGCAGCCAGGCGGCCTTCCTCGGCATCACCGGGACCAACGGCAAGTCCACCACCACCGCCCTGCTGCACCACATCCTGGCAGTTGCGGGACGGGTTTCGGAGGTCGGCGGCAACCTGGGCCCGGCGGCGCTCGGACTCAACATGTTGGGGTCGGAAGGCTTCTACACCCTCGAAATGTCGAGCTACAGCTTGGAGCGAATCGCCTCCGTCGGCTTCAAGGTAGGGGTGATGTTGAACCTGAGCCCCGATCATCTCGACCGCCATGGAAGCATGGCCGGCTATGCTGCTGCGAAGGCAAATGTCTTCGCGCGGCAGGGCCGGGATGACTTCGCAGTGCTCGGTCAGGACGATGCTTTATCCACAAGCATGGCCGCTGGGCTGGCCGCCAGGCTGGTGCCGATTTCGGGCCAGCGGCCGATCCCGGGCGGCGTCTGGGCGGCAGACCGCAGCCTGCGCGACGATGCCGGGGAGATCGCCGACCTGCGCCAGGCCCCTGCCCTGCCCGGCAGCCACAATGCGCAGAACGCCGCCGCGGCCGCCGCCACGGCGCTGGCACTCGGCATCGGGCGGGCCGCGATCGCCGCCGGGCTCGCCAGCTTCGCCGGCCTGCCGCACCGTCAGGAGCTGGTGGGCGAGATCGGCGGCGTGCGCTTCATCAACGACAGCAAGGCCACCAATGCGGACAGCGCGGCGCGGGCGCTGGCCAGCTACGACCGCGTGGTGTGGATTGCCGGCGGCACCGGCAAGGAAGGCGGGATCGAGAGTCTGGCGCCGCAGTTCGGCCGCATCGCCCGCGCCATCCTGATCGGCCGCGACGGCCCGGCCTTCGCCGCGACGCTGGCCGCCCATGGCGTGCCGCAGGAAGTGGCGGGCACGCTGGAGGCGGCGCTGCCGGCCGCAGCCGCGGCCGCCCGCGGCGGCGCGGCGCCGGTGGTGCTGCTGTCCCCGGCCGCGGCGTCCTGGGACCAGTTCACCGGCTTCGATGCGCGTGGCGACCGCTTCCGCGCGCTGGTCCAGGCCATGGCCGCCGCGGATTGGGGGAGGGCGGCATGATGCAGGTCTCCCGCGCCGATACCTCGACCGTCGGGCGCTGGTGGTGGACGGTGGACCGCTGGACGCTGGCGGCGCTGCTGACGCTGATCGGCTTCGGCTATGTCATGATGCTGGCAGCGAGCCCCGCGGTGGCGGAGCGCATCGGCGCGGCGTCGCGCAACATGTTCTTCATCCGCCAGATTGCCTACCTGGCACTGGCGGCCAGCGTGCTGGTGCTGGTCTCCATGCTGACGGTCAAGCAGGTGCGGCTGCTGGCCTGGATCGGCCTGGGTGCGGCCATGGCGATGGTGGCGGCGACCCTGGCGGTGGGGGCGGAGATCAAGGGCGCGCGGCGCTGGATCGCGCTGCCCGGCATCGGGTCCCTGCAACCTTCGGAATTCCTCAAGCCCTGCTTCGCGGTGGTCGCGGCCTGGCTGATCGCGGAGGGCCGGCTGCAGCGCCGGCACGGCGCCACGCTGCTGGCGCTGCTGCTGTTCGGCCTGATCGCGCTGCTGCTGCAGCGGCAGCCGGACATCGGCATGCTGCTGGTCGTCAGCGCCGTGTTCTTCGCGCAGTTCTTCGTCGCCGGCCTGAACATGATCGTGGTGGCGGTGGCAGGGCTGCTGGGCATGGCGGGGGCCGTCGGCGCCTATTTCCTGTTCCCGCACGTGCAGGCGCGGGTGCAGCGCTTCCTCGATCCCACCGCGGACAACTACCAGGCGGAGGTGGCGCTGGAGGCCTTCGGCAATGGCGGGTTGCTGGGCCGCGGCCCGGGCGAGGGCCGCATCAAGAACGTGCTGCCGGACGCGCATGCGGACTTCGTCTTCGCCGTGGCCGGGGAGGAATTCGGCCTGGTGGTCTGCCTGGTGATCCTGGGGCTGTTCGCCTTCGTCGTGGTGCGCGGCCTGGTGCGGCTGCTGGGCGAGACCGACCTGTTCGTGGTGCTGGCCTGCGCCGGGCTGCTGACGCAGTTCGGGCTGCAATCCTTCATCAACATGGCGTCCTCCCTCCACCTGATCCCGACCAAGGGCATGACGCTGCCCTTCGTGTCCTATGGCGGGTCCTCCGTGGTGGCCATCGCGCTGGGCATGGGCATGCTGCTGGCGCTGACGCGCCGCCGGCTGTCCCGCGCCGAGGAAGCACGATGATGCGGGGCCCGGCCGTGCGCCCGATCGTGATCGCCGCCGGCGGCACCGGTGGCCACCTGTTCCCGGCGGAGGCGCTGGCGGCGGAGCTGGTGGCGCGTGGCGAACGCATCGCGCTGATGACGGACCAGCGCAGCGCCGCCTATGAAAGCCCTGCCTTCGGCAATGCCGAACGCTTCGTGCTGAAGGGCTCGGGCCTGGCTGGCCATGGGCTGCGCGGCGCGGCGCGGGGCGCGCTGGCGCTGGCCGCCGGCACCATTGAGGCGCGGCGCATCCTGACGCGGCTGGATGCCGTGGCGGTGGTGGGCTTCGGCGGGTATCCCTCCGTCCCGCCGCTGCTCGCCGCGCGCACCCTGCCGCGCGCGACGCGGCCGGCGACGGCCCTGCACGAACAGAATGGCGTGCTGGGCCGCGCCAACCGGCTGCTGGCGCCGGGCGCCGACCTGCTGGCGCTGTCGGCGGCGGACACGGCGCGCGTGCCGGGCACCGCGCATGTCGCGGTGGTGGGCAACCCGGTGCGCCCGGCGCTGGCGGCGCTGGCCGGGCGCGGCTTTGCGGCGCCGGGACCGGAGGGGGCGATCCGCCTGCTGGTGCTGGGCGGCAGCCTGGGCGCGCGCATCTTCTCCGACATCGTGCCCGACGCCGTGGCGCTGCTGCCGGAGGCGCTGCGCCAGCGCCTGGTGGTGACGCAGCAGACGCGGGCGGAGGACCTGCCGCGGGTCGAGACCGCCTATCGCGCCGCCGGCGTGCCGGCGGACCTCTCGCCCTTCTTCGGCGACATCGCGGTGCGGCTGTCCATGGCCCATCTGGTCGTGGCGCGCGCCGGCGCCTCCACCGTGGCGGAGCTGGCCTGCGCCGGGCGGCCTGCCGTGCTGGTGCCGCTGCCGCAGGCGATCGACGACCACCAGACGGCCAATGCGCGCCTCCTGGAAAGCGCCGGGGCTGCCTGGGTCATGGCGCAACCCTCCTTCACGCCGCAGGCGCTTGCGCGGCAGATGGTGGCGATGTTCACCACCCCTGCCGTGCTGTCCCGCGCCGCCGCCGCGGCGGCCGGGCTGGCCCGGCCGGATGCGGCGCGGCGCCTGGCCGACCTGGTGCAGGGGCTGACGCGACGCGCCGAACCGCCAACGATCATGCGCCAGCTGGCGCCGGAGTCCCGCTGATGCGCGCGCTGCCCCTTTCCATCGGGCCGATCCATTTCGTGGGCATTGGCGGCATCGGCATGTCCGGCATCGCGGAGGTGCTGCACAACCTGGGCTACACGGTGCAGGGCAGCGACATCGCGGAGGGCTACAACGTCACCCGCCTGCGCGAGAGCGGCATCCCGGTGGCGGTCGGGCACGACGCCGCCAATCTGGGCGCGGCGCAGGTCGTCGTCGTCTCCACCGCGGTGAAGCGCGACAATCCGGAGGTCCAGGCCGCGCGCGCCCGGCTGATCCCGGTGGTGCGGCGGGCGGAGATGCTGGCGGAGCTGATGCGGCTGCGCTGGGCCGTCGCCATCGGCGGCACGCATGGCAAGACCACCACCACCAGCCTGGTGGCCTGCGTGCTGGAAGCGGCGAAGCTCGATCCCACCGTGATCAATGGCGGCATCATCAACGCCTATGGCACCAACACGCGCCTCGGCGCCGGCGACTGGATGGTGGTGGAGGCGGATGAGAGCGATGGCAGCTTCCTGAAGCTGCCCGCCGTCTGCGCCGTGGTGACCAACATGGACCCGGAGCACCTCGACCATTGGGGCACCGCGGAGGCGATGAAGGAAGGCTACGCCCAGTTCGTCGGCAACATCCCCTTCTACGGCTTCGCCGTGCTGTGCGCGGACCATCCGGAGGTGCAGGCGATGATCCCGCGCCTGTCGGATCGCCGCATCATCACCTACGGCTTCTCACCGCAGGCCGATGTGCGGGCGGAGAAGCTGATCACGGACCGCATGGGCGCGACCTTCGAAGTGGCGGTGCGCGACCGCGCCACCGGGCGCAGCCGCACGCTGAAGCCGATGCGCCTGCCGATGCTGGGCAGCCACAATGTGCAGAACGCCATGGCGGCGATCGCCATCGGGCTGGAGATGGACATCGACGAGGGCACCATCCGCACCGCGCTGATGGGCTTCAAGGGCGTCAAGCGCCGCTTCACCCGCACGGGGGAAGCCGGCGGCATCACCGTGATCGACGATTACGGCCACCATCCGGTGGAGATCGCCGCGGTGCTGAAGGCGGCGCGCCAGGCCGGCGCGCGCGACGTGGTGGCCGTGGTGCAGCCGCACCGCTACTCCCGCCTCGCCTCGCTGTTCGAGGACTTCTGTACCTGCATGAACGATGCGGGCACGGTGATCGTCGCGGATGTCTATGCGGCGGGCGAACCGCCGATGCCCGGCTTTGACCGGGACGCGCTGGTGGATGGGCTGCGCGCGCGCGGGCATCGCAGCGTTGTGCCGCTGCCCGGGCCGGACAGCCTGGCGGAAATGGTCAACGCCATCGCCAAGTCCGGCGACTACGTGATCTGCCTCGGCGCCGGCAACATCACCGGCTGGGCGCATGCGCTGCCGGAACAGCTCCTGGCGCTGCAGTCGCGCACCCGGCCGCGCCTTGCGGGCGGCATGAAGTGACGGCGCCGCGCGACATGGCCCCGCACGCCACCCTGCCGCCGCTGCGCGGGCGCGTGCAGGCCGCCGCGCCGCTGGCACCCTTGACCTGGTTCCGCGTCGGCGGGCCGGCGGAATGGCTGGTGCGGCCGGCCGATGCCGACGACCTGCTGCTGCTGCTGCGCGACCTGCCGAAGGCAGTCCCGCTGACCGTGATCGGCGCGGCGTCCAACCTCATCATCCGCGATGGCGGCGTGCGCGGCGTGGTGCTGCGCCTGGCGGGCCGCGGTTTTGGCGCGGTGGTGGCGGAGGCGGATGGAATCATCGCCGGCGCCGCGGCGCTGGATGCGGTGGTGGCGGAACACGCCGCCGCGGCGGGGCTCGCCGGGCTCGAATTCCTCTCCGGCATCCCGGGCAGCATCGGCGGCGCGGTGGCGATGAATGCCGGCGCCTATGGGCGCGAAGTGGTGGATGCGCTGGACTGGGCGGAGGTGGCGACGCCCGCCGGCCTGCTGCGGCTGGATGCCGCCGGCCTGCGCATGGCCTATCGCCATGCCGAATTGCCGCCGCGCGGCGTGGTGGTGCGCGCGCGCTTTCGCGCCATGCCGGGCGATGCCACGCGGATCGCGGCCGAGATGGGGCGCATCCGCGCGGCGCGGGAAGCCACGCAGCCGGTGCGCGCGCGCACCGGCGGTTCCACCTTCCGCAACCCGCCGGGCGCCAAGGCCTGGGCGCTGGTCGATGCCGCCGGCTGCCGCGGGCTGCGGCTCGGCGGCGCGCAGGTCTCCGAGCTGCACGCGAATTTCCTGCTCAACACCGGCGACGCCACCGCAGCCGATATCGAGGGGCTGGGCGAGACGGTGCGGGCGCGGGTGCTGGCGCAGTCCGGCGAGACGCTCGACTGGGAAATCCGGCGGATCGGCGAGGTGGCGGCATGAGCGAACGCGTGGCCGTGCTGTTCGGCGGTGTCTCGGCGGAACGCGAGGTGAGCCTCGCGACCGGCGGGCAGGTGATGGCGGCGCTGCGCGCGGCGGGCTTCGCCGTGCTGCCCATCGAGGTGGGCGGCGACCTGGTCGCGGTGATCGGCGCGCTGCAGGCGGCGAAGCCTGACGTGGTGTTCAACGCGCTGCATGGCCGCTACGGCGAGGATGGCTGCATCCAGGGCGTGCTGGACTGGCTGGGCCTGCCCTACACGCATTCCGGCGTGCGCGCCTCCGCCGTCGCCATGGACAAGGCGGCGGCCAAGGCGGTGTTCCTGGCGGCGGGCCTGCCGGTGGCGACCTCGCGCCTGGTGACGCCGGAGGAGCTGGAGGCGGCGGACCCGCTGCCCCTGCCCTATGTGGTGAAGCCGGTGAACGAGGGCTCCTCGGTCGGCGTCGAGATCTTCCGTGAAGGCAGCAACCGGCGCGCCGAAGTGGCGCGGGCCTGGCGCTTCGACAGGCGCATCATGGCGGAGGCCTTCATCCCGGGGCGCGAGCTGACCGTCGCCGTGATGGGCGACCGCGCGCTGGAGGTGACGGAGATCGACACCGGCCACGTCTTCTACGACTACGAGGCGAAATACGCCGATGGCGGCAGCCGCCACACCCTGCCCGCCCCGGTACCGGCGGAAACCCGTGCCGAGGCCATGGCGATCGCGCTGCGCGCGCACCAGGCACTTGGCTGCCGTGGCGTGTCCCGCGCCGACCTGCGCTACGACGACACCGAAGGCGCGCCAGGGCGGCTGTACCTGCTGGAGGTGAACACCCAGCCCGGCATGACGCGGACCTCGCTGGTGCCGGAACAGGCGGCGCATGTCGGCATCGGCTTTCCGGAGCTGTGTGCCTGGATGGTGCGGGAGGCCCGGCATGGCCCGTAGCGCGACGCTCACCGCCCGCCGCCCGGTGCGCGCGGAGAAGCGGCCGGAGCCCGACCGGCCCAGCCGGCTGCGGCTGTGGCTGAAGCGCCGGCGCGGGCTGCTGCGGCCGGCGGCGCTGTGGCTGATGGGCTGCTTCGTGCTCGGCGCCGCGGGCTATGCGGTCTATGCCGCGGACCCCGCCGGGCGGGTGCGCGCGGTGGTGGAGAATGCGGCGGAGATCGGCCTGGCGGCGGGGCTGGCGGTGCAGGAGGTGGTGGTGGAAGGCCGGCAGAACACGCCGGCCGACCTGATCCGCGCCGCCATCGGCGCCGAGCTCGGCGACCCGATGCTGGCCTTTTCGCCGGAGGAGGCGCGGGCGCGGCTCGAGACCATCGCCTGGGTCGAGGCCGCGCATGTCGAGCGCCGCCTGCCCGGCACCATCCTGGTGAAGCTGACGGAACGCACCCCCTTCGCCATCTGGCAGCACCAGGGCCGCTTCTCGATCATCGACCGCGAAGGCCTGGTGGTGGAGACGGAGACGCTGGATGCCTTCGGCCCGCTGCCGCTGGTGGTCGGTGCGGGCGCCGACAAGCACGCGGCGGGGCTGTACGACCTGCTGCTGGCGCACCGGTCGATCCTGGCGCGCACCCAGGCGCTGGTGCGCGTCGGGGAACGGCGCTGGAACCTGCGGCTGCACAATGGCGCCGACGTGCTGCTGCCGGAGGGCCAGGAAGCGCCGGCGCTGAACCGGCTCTCGGAACTGCAGGCGCGCAACGCGCTGCTGGACCGGCCGCTGGCCTCGGTCGACATGCGCCTGCCGGACCGGCTGGTGGTGCGCCAACAGCCTGGCACGGTGGAGCCGCCGGCAGCCCGCCGCAATGCGCGGAACACCCGCGGATGAACGCGCTGCCGCGCCTGCCGATGGGGACGGAGCCGCCGCCGGAACGGCGCCGCCGCGGCGCCCGCAGCGGCACCTTCGGCGTGCTCGACATCGGCACGACCAAGGTGGTGTGCCTGATCGCGCGCATCGAGGGCGATGGCGAACCGCGCGTGCTGGGCTTCGGCTGGCAGCGCGGCCGCGGCGTGAAGGGCGGCTCCATCGTCGACCTGGAGGAGGCGGAGCGCGCCATCCGCGCCGCCGTCGGCCAGGCGGAGGAGATGTCCGACACGCAGCTGACGGGCGCCATCGTCAACCTGTCCTGCGGCCAGCCGGACAGCCGGCTGCTGAACGTGCAATGGCCGATCGGCGGCCGCGCGGTGACCGAGGCCGACCTGCGCGCCATCCTGGCCGAAGGCCGCCGCCGCGGCACGGAGGATGGGCGGGAGACGGTGCATGGCGCGCCGGTGTCCTTCACCGTGGATGCGACGCCGGGCGTGGACGACCCGCGCGGCATGGTCTGCGAATCGCTCGGCGCCCGCGTGCACCTGGTCGATGCCTCCCAGGCCGCGCTGCGCAATCTGGGCGCCTGCCTGGCCCGCTGCGACCTGGAGGTGGAGGAGCTGGTCTCCTCGCCCCTGGCCGCCGGGCTGGCGACGCTGGTGGAGGACGAGAAGCGCATCGGCGCCACCGTGATCGACATGGGTGGCGGCACCACCTCGCTCGCCGTCTTCACCGAGGGGCAGCTGATCCACACGGCACAGATCCCGGTGGGCGGCTGGCAGGTGACGAACGACCTGGCGCGCGTGCTGTCCACGCCGATCAGCCATGCGGAGCGGCTGAAGACGCTGCATGGCGGCGCCATGGCGGCCGCGGACGATGAGCGCGAGATGCTGCCGGTGCCGCTGGTGGGCGAGGACGAGGACCACATCGCCCGCGTGCCGCGCACCATGATCGTCAACATCATCCGGCCGCGGCTGGAGGAGACCTTCGAATTCGTCCGCGAACGGCTGGAAGCGGCCGGCGTGGCGAAGGAAGCCGGCACCCGCGTGGTGCTGACCGGCGGCGCAAGCCAGCTGATCGGCGCGCGGGAGTTGGCGGCGCGCGTGCTGGACCGGCAGGTGCGCATCGGCCGGCCGCGCGGCGTGCGCGGCCTGCCGGACACGGCGGGTGGCCCGCCCTTCGCCGCGGCCATCGGGCTGCTGGCCTGGGGCGCCGGCGAAGGCCGCCCGCTGATCGACATCGCCGCCGGTGGGGAGCGCCCGCGGGGCACTCTACGCCGGCTCATCGAATGGCTGCGGGTGCGCGTGTGATGCGCCCCGCCGGCTTCCCCCAACCCTCTCTCACGGCCCGACACAAGGCTGCGCTTTCCGGAAAGGTCCACCCATGACCCTGAACCTGACGATTCCCACCCAGCAACACACGGATTTCAGCCCGCGCATCACCGTCATCGGCGTCGGCGGCGGCGGCACCAACGCGGTCAACAACATGGTGACCATGGGGCTGGAGGGCGTTGAGTTCCTGGTGGCCAACACCGACGCGCAATCCCTGCAGCACAGCAAGGCCGACCGCCGCGTGCAGCTCGGCTCCTACCTGACGCAGGGCCTCGGCGCGGGCGCCAAGCCCGAGATCGGCCGCGGCGCGGCGGAGGAGGCGGAGACCGAGCTGGCGCGCCACCTGGAAGGCAGCCACATGGTCTTCGTCACCGCCGGCATGGGCGGCGGCACCGGCACCGGCGCGGCCCCGGTGATCGCCCGCATGGCGCGGGAACGCGGCATCCTGACCGTCGGCGTGGTGACCAAGCCCTTCGACTTCGAGGGGCCGAAGCGCCGCAAGGCGGCGGATGCCGGCATCGAGGAACTGCAGCAGTTCGTCGACACGCTGATCGTCATCCCGAACCAGAACCTGTTCCGCCTGGCGAATGAGCGCACGACCTTCGCGGAAGCCTTCCGCATGGCCGACAACGTGCTCTACATGGGCGTGCGCGGCGTGACCGACCTGATGGTCAACCCCGGCCTGGTGAACCTGGACTTCGCCGACATCCGCACCGTGATGGCGGAGATGGGCAAGGCGATGATGGGCACCGGCGAGGCCGAGGGCGAGGGCCGCGCGGTGAAGGCGGCGGAGGAAGCCATCAGCAACCCGCTGCTGGAGGACACCTCCATGCACGGCGCGCGCGGCGTGCTGATCAACATCACCGGCGGCCTCGACATGACGCTGTTCGAGGTGGACGAGGCGGCCAACCGCATCCGCAAGGAAGTGGACGAGGACGCCAACGTGATCTTCGGCTCCTCGGTCGACGAATCGATGAATGGCCGCCTGCGCGTCTCCGTCGTCGCCACCGGGATCGATGCGCGCGAGGCGCGGGAGGCGGAGCGGCCGAAGCTGGTGGCGGTGGGCGGTGGCGGCGGGCTGCAGGCGGTGGCCAGCGCCCCGGTGCCGCCGGCGCATGGGCCGGCCGCCCACGCGCCGCAGCCGGCGATGCGCGCGCCGGGCGGCTTCACGCCGCTCGTCGCGGCGCAGCCGGCGCCGACGATGCGGCCGGCACAGACCTACGCCCAGCCGGCCCCGGTGCAGGCGGCCCCCGCCCCGGCGGAGATGGCGCCGCTGGCCGAGGCGCCGGTGACGCTGGCGCAGCCGGCGGAGCCCGCACTGCGCGCCCCGGCGGTCAGCCGCCAGGCGCCGCAGCCGATGCCGCCGGCACAGCCGGGCGGGCTGAACAACCTGTTCCGCCGCGCCACCGGGCTGATGCGCCGCGACCTGCCGGAAGGCCCGGTGCCGCAGCATGTCCAGCCGCGCATGGAGCCCGCCCCGGCACCGCGCCCGGTGGCGCCGCCGGCGCAGCAGGATGAGATGGGCCTCGACATCCCGACCTTCCTGCGCCGCCAGACCAACTGAGCGGGCCGCCAGGCAGCCCGGCGCACCCGCTTCGGGGGGCGCCGGGCGAATGCGGCAGATCAGGGCAAAATACGGCGAAATTGGGGCTTCGCCGCACCGCAAAAATCGTTCTAAATCAGCGCCTTGTGACGTAATACGGAGAAACAAGGCTTGAATGGCCCAAGCCCCGGCGCCGTGGCACATACAGCCTGGGACGCCGGCCTTCCGGCACCCTGCCAGGATCGGCCTTCGCGCCGGCCCCGGCTTTGGTGGACACGCCTGATCCGCAGGCCGCCTCGCGCGGCGGCGGCACCGGGTGAGCCCAGGGGCGCAGGACGAGCATGGACGGTTTCCTTCCGATCGAACGGCGGCGGCGCAGGACGCTCAGGACGGCGATCGGCTGCGTTGGCGTCGGCCTTCACAGCGGCCGTCGCGTTGCCCTGACCATGCGACCCGCCGCGGCCGGCACCGGCATCGTCTTCCGCCGCACCGATCTCGACATCGCCATCCCCGCCCGTTTCGATCGCGTGGTGGACACCCGCCTCTGCACCGCCCTGGTGGCGGAAGGCGCGCCGCAGGCGCGCATCGGCACGGTGGAACACGTGATGGCGGCGCTCGCCGGGTCCGGCGTGACCGATGCCATCCTGGACCTGGACGGCCCCGAGGTGCCGATCCTGGACGGTTCCGCCGCCCCCTTCCTGTTCCTGATCGACTGCGCCGGGCTGACGGTGCTGGACGCGCCGGCCCCGGTGATCGAGGTGCTGTCCCGCATCCGGGTGGAAGACCGCGACGCCTTCGTGGAACTGCAGCCGGCCAGCCTGCCGGGCTTCGAGGCGACGTTGGGCATCGAGTTCCCCGCCACCGCCATCGGCAGCCAGTCGGTGAACCTGCGCGTCACCCCCGGCTCCTTCCGCGAAGGGCTGGCGGATGCCCGCACCTTCACCCTGGCCGAGGAGATCGCGCGGCTGCGCGCCGCCGGGCTGGCGCAGGGCGGCAGCCTCGACAATGCCATCGTGGTGGACGGGCCGCTGGTGCTGAACCCCGGCGGGCTGCGCCGGCCGGACGAATTCGTGCGCCACAAGCTGCTGGACGTGGTGGGCGACCTGGCCCTGGCCGGGGCGGCGCTGTCCGCCCGCTTCATCGGCCACCGGTCGGGCCATGCGCTGAACAACCGCCTGCTGCGGGCGCTGTTCGCCGATCGCAGCGCCTGGCGCATGGTGGATGGCGAGATGCCGATGGATGGCGTGACCACCCGCCTGCCCGCCGCCGCCGCCCCGGCGATGGCCTGACCCGTCGCGGCCGGGTGGCATCGCCGCCACCCGCCGGTGAAGTGACAGGCCCGGCGCGAGGGGCTAGGACAGGCGAAACCCCCGAGGCAACCTCGCCTTGCCGGGACCATGCCGCGGCATGGTAAAGGGAAGCCCCATGCCGGACCGGTGCGCGATGATTCGACGCCTTCTGCCCTTGCTCCTCCTCCTCCTCCTGCCCATCGCCGGCTGCACGGCCTGGGACGGGCGCGACAACACGCTCGGCCGCCGCCCGGCGGCGACAGCGGCGAATACCACGCCGGAAGCGCTGTACGCCGAGGGGATGGAAGCGCTGACCGCGGAACGCTACCAGCGCGCCGTCGAACTGTTCGACACGGTGGAGCGCGAGCACCCCTATTCGGCCTTCGCCACCAACGCCAAGCTGATGTCCGCCTATGGCGAGTACATGCGCAACCGCTACACGGAAGCGCTGGGCGCCCTGGACCGCTTCATCCAGCTGCATCCGGCGCATCGCGACATCGCCTATGCCTACTACCTGCGCGCGCTGTCCTACTACGAGCAGATCAACGACACGCAGCGCGACCAGCGCACCACCGAACAGGCCATGGCGGCGCTGCAGGACGTCTCGAACCGCTTTCCCAACACGCCCTATGCCCGCGACGCCCGCCTGAAGATGGACCTGGCGCGTGACCACCTGGCGGGGCGGGAGATGACGATCGGCCGCTTCTACCAGACGCGCCGGCTCTACACCGCCGCCATCGGCCGCTTCCGCCGCGTGGTGGACGACTACCAGACCACCAACCATGTGCCGGAGGCGCTGCACCGCCTGACGGAGCTGTACCTGACCATGGGCCTGGTGGACGAGGCGCGGCGCACCGCCGCCGTGCTGGGCCACAACTACCCGGGCAACCCCTGGTATCAGGACAGCTACGCGCTGCTGGTGGATGGCGCCGAGGGCACCGAGGTGAACCGGCCCGGCTTCTTCGGCCGCGTGGTCGGCTCCATCTTCTGACGCCGGGCGCGCGGTTGGCGTCATGCTGACCTCGCTCGCGATCCGCGACATCGTGCTGATCGAGCGGCTGGACCTGGCCTTCGGGCCGGGCCTGACCGTGCTGACCGGCGAGACCGGCGCCGGCAAATCCATCCTGCTGGACAGCCTGGGGCTGGCGCTGGGTGCGCGCGCCGAATCCGGGCTGGTGCGGACCGGCCAGGCCCAGGCCAGCGTCGCCGCCGCCTTCGCCCCCGCCGACGCCCACCCCGCCCGGACCCTGCTGACCGAACAGGGGATCGAGGCGGATGACGAGATCGTCCTGCGGCGCATCGTCACCACCGATGGAAGGTCCCGCGCCTTCGTCAACGACCAGCCGGTGGGGCTCGCGCTGCTGCGCCGGCTGGGCGCGCTGCTGGTGGAGGTGCAGGGCCAGCACGACCAGGTGGGGCTGACCGACCCGGCGCATCATGCCGGGCTGCTGGACGCGGCCGGCGGGCTGGACCCGCTGCGCCAGGCCAGCGCCACCGCACACCGCGCCTGGCGGGAGGCGGAGCGGGTGCTGGCGGCGGCGCGGGAGCGCATTGCCGCGGCGCAGCGCGACGAGGATTTCCTGCGCCACGCGGTGGCCGAGCTGGAAAGCCTGGCCCCGGCGGAAGGCGAGGAGGACGATCTGGCGGCGGAGCGCCAGCAGCTGCAGCAGGGCGAGCGACGCGGCGAGGCGATCGCGGAGGCGCTGGCCAGCCTGCAGCCGCGCGACCGCCGCAGCGCCAACCCCGCCGCGGCGCTGCGCGGCGCCGCCCGCGCCCTGGAACGCCTGCCGGCGCCGAACACGGATGCGGAGCCGGCGCTGGAGGCCATCGGCCGGGCGCTGGATGCACTCGGCGAGGCGGAGACGGCGCTGGAACGCCTGGTGCAGGACGCCGCGCCCGACCCGCGCCGGCTGGAACAGGTGGAGGAACGCCTGTTCGCGCTGCGCGCCGCCGCGCGCAAGCATTTGGTGGCCGTGGTGGAACTGCCGGCGCTGCTGGCCTCGCTCAGGGAACGCCTGGCGGCGCTGGATGCCGGGACGGGGGAGGTCTCGGTGGCGGAAGCGCGCGTCGCCGCCACCCGCGCCACCTATCTCGACGCCGCCGGCCGGCTGACCGCGGCGCGGCGGGACGCGGCGGCGAAGCTGGAACGGTCCCTGGCGCGGGAATTGCCGCCGCTGAAGCTGGACCGCGCAAGGCTGGTGGTGGAGGTGGCGCCGCGCCCGGAAGCCGCCTGGGGGCCGGAGGGGATGGACCGGGTGACCTTCCTGGTCGCCACCAACCCCGGTCAGGCACCGGGCGCGCTGGACAAGGTGGCCTCGGGCGGCGAACTCTCCCGCCTCATGCTGGCGCTGAAGGTGGTGCTGGCGCGCGGGTCCCCGGTGCCGACGCTGGTCTTCGACGAGGTGGACAGCGGCGTCGGCGGCGCCACGGCGGCGGCGGTGGGCGAACGCCTGCTGCGGGTGGCGGAACGGCTGCAGGTGCTGGTGGTGACGCATTCGCCGCAGGTGGCCGCGCGCGGCAGCCGGCACCTTTCCGTCGCCAAATCGGTGAAGGCCGGGCGGGCGGAAACCCGCGTGACGCCGCTGGATGCGCCGCAGCGGCGGGAGGAGATCGCCCGCATGCTGGCCGGGGAGCATGTGACGGAGGCCGCGCGCATGGCCGCCGACAGCCTGCTGGCGGGCGGGCTGCTGTGATCCGGGCGGCGACCGCCGCGGATGCGGCGGCGGTGGCGGCGCTGGTCAACGCCATCAACAGCCTGGACGGGCACGCGCCGGCGGAGCCGATGACGGCGGCGGTGGTGCTGCGCGACCTGGTCTGCGCCGCGCCCAAGGCGCTGCTGCGGGTGGCGGAATGGCAGGGCCGGGTCGCGGGCTTCGCCACCGCCGGGCTGGTCTACGACGCGGAACGCCAGGCCTGGGCGATGATGCTGCTGGACCTGTATGTGGCGCCGGAAGCCCGCCGCCGCGGCCTGGCGCGCGGGCTGATGGCGGCGGTGGCCCGGGTGGCGCTGCGCGAGGGCGCGCGCTGCCTCTGGTGGGGCGTCGATGAGGGCGACGCGGCGGCGACGCGCTTCTACCGCGCCATCGGCGCGACCCGGGAAGGGCTGTTCAGCGGCGAGTTGCTGGAAGGCGCGGCGCTGGCGCGGCTTGCCGGCACGGAAAGGGGCGGAGGATGACGGAAAACGGCTTGCGCGCCCGGGCCGTGGCGGCGCTGACGGAGGCGGAGGCGGCGGCGGAACTGGCCGCGCTGGCCGCCGAGATCGCGCATCACGACGCCGCCTATCACCGCCGGGACGCGCCGGAGATCACCGATGCGGCCTATGATGCGCTGGTGCGCCGCAACCGCGCCATCGAGGCCCGCTTCCCCGATCTGGTCCGCGACGACAGCCCGAGCCGCAAGGTGGGGGCGGAGACGGCGGACGGATTCGCCAAGCTGCGGCACGGCGTGCCGATGCTCTCGCTCGACAACGCCTTCGGCGATGCGGATTTCCTGGAATTCACCGCCTCCGTCCGGCGCTTCCTGCGGCTGGGGGCGGAGGAGACGCTGGCCTTCGTGGGGGAGCCGAAGATCGACGGGCTGTCGATCAACCTGCTGTATGAGGATGGCGCCTTCCTCCGTGGCGCGACGCGCGGCGACGGGACGGAGGGCGAGGACGTCACCCGCAACCTGCTGACCCTGCCGGAGGCCGAATTGCCGCGCCGGCTGGCGGGCACGGCGCCGGCCCGCATCGAGATCCGCGGCGAGGTCTTCATGGAGAAGGCGGATTTCCTCGCCTACCGGGACCAGCAGGCGCGCGCGGCGGCGGAGCGGGAGGAACGGCGCGAGCGCGGGGAAAAGCTGGGCCCGGCCATCGTCGTGCCGGTGAACCCGCGCAACGCCGCCGCCGGGTCGCTGCGGCAGCTCGACCCGGGCGTGACGGCGCAGCGGCCGCTGAAGCTGTTCGCCTATGCCATGGGGGAGGCCAGCGCGGTGCCGGCGGAGACGCATTCCGGCTGGCTCGACCAGCTGCGGCAATGGGGCTTCAGGGTCAATCCGGCCTCGGCGATGCTGGAGAATGAGCAGGCGGCCCTGGGCTTCCAGCAGCGCATGGCGGCAGGCCGCGCGGCGCTGCCCTACGACATCGACGGCGTGGTCTACAAGCTGGACCGGCTGGACTGGCAGCGCCGGCTGGGCTTCGTCGGCCGCGCGCCGCGCTGGGCCATCGCCTGGAAATTCCCCGCCGAGCAGGCGGAGACGGTGCTGCTGGATATCGAGATCCAGGTCGGCCGCACCGGGGCGCTGACACCGCGCGCGGTGATGCAGCCGGTGGGCGTCGGCGGCGTCATGGTCACCCATGCCAGCCTGCACAATGAGGACGAGATCGCCCGGAAGGATGTGCGGATCGGCGACACGGTGGTGCTGCAGCGGGCGGGGGACGTGATTCCGCAGATCGTCGCCGTGGTGCTGGAGAAGCGGCCGGCGGAAGCGACGCCCTTCGCCTTCCCGGACCGCTGCCCGGCCTGCGGCAGCCATGCCATCCGCCCGAACGGGGAGGTGGTGAAGCGCTGCACCGGCGGGCTGATCTGCCCGGCGCAGACGGTGGAACGCCTGATCCACTTCGCGCGCCGCAATGCCATGGATATCGAGGGTCTGGGCGAGGAGAACATCCAGGCGCTGCACGAGGCGGGCCTGGTGAAGACGCCCGCCGACATTTTTCGCATCAAGGACCATGCCGAGACGATCCGTGGCTGGGAGGGATGGGGCGCGAAATCCGGCAGGGACGCGAAGCGCCTGACCAACCTGCTGGCCGCCATCGAGGCGCGGCGCCGCGTGCCGCTGGAGCGCTTCATCTTCGCGCTGGGCATCCGCCGCATCGGCGAGGCCAATGCCAAGCTGCTCGCCCGGCACTACGTCTCCTATGCCGAATGGCGCGAGAAGATGGTGGCCGCCACCACCATCGGCTCCGAGGCGCGGGAGGAGCTGGGCTCGATCCAGGGCATCGGCCCGGCCATCGCCACCGAGCTGGCCGAGTTCTTCGCCGAGGAACGCAACCGCGCGGCGCTGGACGACCTGGCGCGGGAGGTGACGCCGGAGGATGCCGTGGTGGCCGCCACGGCCGACAGCCCCTTCGCCGGCAAGGTGATCGTCTTCACCGGCTCGCTGGAGACCCTCTCGCGCGACGAGGCGGAGGCGCAGGCGGAACGGCTGGGCGCCAAGGTGACGAAGAGCGTGTCGAAGAAGACCGACTTCGTGGTGGTCGGGGCGGATGCCGGCAGCAAGGCGAAGAAGGCCGCGGAGCTGGGGCTGCGCGTGCTGACGGAGCTGGATTGGCGGGCGATGGCCGGGCTGGACCGAACCGATCCGCGCTGACCATCAGCGGCGCTGATCCGCCGCATCAAGCCTATTCGTTTCCCTGCTTGCGGCCGGCGCGGCAGGCTCCGCCCCATGCCGCTCGACCCGCAGCTTTTCGCCGCCTTCCTGCTGGCCGCCTGGGTGCTGATCCTGACGCCGGGGCCGGACATGCTGTTCGTCATCGGCCAGGCGCTGGCCGGCGGGGCGCGGCGCGGCTGGGCGGCGATGTTCGGCATCGTCACCGGCGCGATGGTGCATGTGGCGCTGGTGACCTCCGGCGTCGCGGCGCTGATCGCGGCCTCCCCTGCCCTGTTCGAGGCGTTGCGGCTGGCCGGCGCGGGCTACCTGATCTGGCTCGGCCTTGGCGCGCTGCGCGCCGCGTGGCGCGGCGGCGGGGCGCTGCGGCCGGCGGCGCCGGCGCGGGCCGCCTTCCGGCAGGGGTTCCTGACCAACCTGACCAACCCGAAGGTCATCCTGTTCTTCCTGGCCTTCCTGCCGCAATTCGTCGACCCGGCGCGCGGCCCGGCCTGGCTGCAGATGGTGCTGATGGGGCCGCTGGTGCCGCTGATGAGCCTGCCGGCCTATGGCCTGCTGATCGCCGGGGCCGGCCACGCCGCGGCGCGGCTGGGCCGCCAGGCGCGCTGGCTGGAGGGGCTGGCGGGGGCGATCTTCCTCGGCCTCGGCCTGCGGCTGCTGTTCGGCCTGCGCCCGGCATGACCTTGCGCGGGATACGGCGCGAGGCGTAACAGCATGGCATGTCCGCCTTCTTCGTCGCCGCGCTGCTGCTCTCGGTCGCGGCCTATCTGCACACAAGCTCCACCCGGCCGGAGATGCGCCCGGCGCATCCGCTGATCGACCTGCTGTGGCGCGTGCTGTCCTTCGCCGCCCTGCTGGCCTGGGCGGGGCTGCTGCTGCGCGGCTTCTATGAGCGCCACTGGTCGGATGCGGTGGCGGCGCTGCTGGGGTCCTTCGCCGTGAACTGGTGGTTCGGCCATCGCGGGCCGAAGCCGGCCTGGCCGGCGGTCTCCATGCTGTTCGCGGTCAGCGGGCTCGGCCTGGCAACCTATTCCTTCCTTTACGAGTAGGGCGGCAGGTCGAGCCGCCAGGATTCGGGATCCTCGTCGGAGACGGGGAACATCGCCCGCACCAGCGGGTCGTGGCCGGGGATGACCAGGCTTTCGTCGCCGCCGGCCAGCGCGCGCGCCTTGCGCCAGCCCTGCACCATGGCGCCGACGTCGAAGACGATCGGGAAGGGGATCTGCCGGCGCATATTCGCGTAGTAGTGGCTGGCGTCGCCGGCGATCACCAGCGGGCCGCGGGCGGTGATGGCGCGCACCATCTGCAGCCCGTCCGAATGGCCGCCAATGCCGTGCAGCGTCAGGCCTGGCGCCACCTCCCCCTCCCCGTCATGGAACTGCACGCGCTCCGCATAGACGGCGCGGATGAGGCGGACCACGTCCTCCACCTCGAAGGTCGAGCGCAGGCAGGGGCCGCACATGTGCCGCCCCGTGGCGAAGGCCACCTCCCGGTCCTGGATGTGGAAGGTGGCGTTGGGGAACAGGTCCAGGTTGCCGGCATGGTCGTAGTGCAGGTGGGTGATGACCACGTCGCGGATCGCGGCCGGGTCGCTGCCCACGGCGCGCAGCGCGGCATCGACCGGACGCAGGATGCTGCGGCCGCGCCTCGCCCCGGTTTCAGCGGTGTAGCCGGTGTCCACCAGCACCTCCCGCCCCCCGGGGCCACGCAGCAGCCAGACGAAGTAGTCCATCGGCATCTGCTCATGCGCATCCGGCACGGGCATCATGAAGTTCGCCTGCACGGTGCGCGGTTCGTGCCGCGCGTAGCGCAGCGCCAGGACCTGCCACATGGCGCTATTCCTTCCGCTCGATCTGGGGGGAGGTCAGGCGGTGCGCCGCCAGCGCCTCGCTGAACTGCGCCGCCGCCGTGTGGTCCTGGCCCGGGCCGAGCAGGCCGGCGGCGGCGGCCCACAATTCCCGCGTCTGGGCGGCCAGCGGCGCGGGGGTTGCCGTCTCCCGCCCCACCTGCAGGGCGATGGTCAGGTCCTTCACCATCAGGTCCAGCCCGAAGCCGGAGTTGAACTGGCCGGAGAGCACGAACTGCTTCAGCTTGCGCTGGGTGCTGTTGTTCATGCCGGTGGAGGCGTTCAGCACATCCACCATCACGGCGGGGTCGAGCCCGAAGCGACTGCCGATCAGCAGCGCCTCCACGCTCACCAGGAAACCGGCGGCGCTGACCAGGTTGTTCAGCGCCTTCATCGCCTGGCCCGCGCCGACCTCCCCGCAGCGGGTGATGCTGCCGCCCATGGCGCGCAGCAGCGGCTCCACCCGCGCCAGGGGGGTGGCGTGGCCGCCGGTCATGATGGCCAGCGTGCCGGTTTCCGCGCGCGCCACGCCGCCGGAGACCGGCGCATCCACCATGGCGATGCCGAGCGCAAGCAGTTCCGCCGCCATGGCGCGGGTGGCGGATGGCTCGCCGGAAGACATCTCGATGACCACGGCGCCGGAGGCGAGGCTCGGGCGGATCGCGGCCAGCACCTCCGCCACGTCGCGGCTGGTGGGCAGCATGGTGATCACGGCATCCGCCCCCTGCGCGGCGGCGGCGGCGCTGGCGGCGGCGATGCCGCCATGCTGGCGCACGAAATCGGCGGCCCGGCCGGGCACGGCATCCTGCACGGCGACGGTGTAGCCGGCCTCGACCAGGCGGATGGCCATGGGCCAGCCCATGCGCCCGATGCCGATGAAGCCGACGCGCCCGATGGTGCCGTCCATGCCGTTTCCCCCTCTTGTCCCGGTCAGGCTGGCGGCGGCAGGTTGGCGGGTCAAGCGGGTGGGAGGGCGGGATGTTCGAGGGTTTCGTGGAGGAACGGCGCGCGGGCGATGGCGTGACGCTGCGGCTGCGCCGGGGTGGCGAGGGCCCGCCCCTGCTGCTGCTGCATGGCAACCCGCAGACCCATGCGATGTGGAACCGGGTGGCGCCGGATCTGGCGAAGCGATTCACCGTGGTGTGCCCGGACCTGCGTGGCTATGGCTTTTCCGGCAAGCCTTCGCCCAGCGCGGATCATGCGGCCTATGCCAAGCGGGCGATGGCCGCCGACATGCTGGCACTGATGCAGGGGCTGGGCTTCCCCGCATTCCAGGTGGTGGCGCATGACCGGGGCGCGCGCGTCGCGCACCGGCTGGCGCTGGATACGCCGCAGGCGGTGCGGCGGCTCTGTGTGATGGACATCGTGCCGACGCTGCATCATTTCGAGACGGCGGACATGGATTTTGCCCTGGGCTACCATCACTGGTTCTTCCTGGCCCAGCCGCATCCGAAGCCGGAGCGCATGATTCTCCGGGATGTGGAGGACTGGTTCGCCAGCCATACCAGCCGCGGGCAGGCGGATGTCTTCGCGCCGGAGGCCCGCGCCGACTACATCGCCGCGCTGCACCAGCCCGGCACGGTGATGGGCATCTGCGAGGATTACCGCGCCGCCACCAGCATCGACCTGGAGCATGACCGCGCCAGCCGCGCGGCGGGGCGGAAGGTGGACTGCCCGCTGCTGGCGCTGTGGGGCGCCAAGGGCAAGATCCAGGTCTGGTACGACGCGCTGGCGGTCTGGCGCGACTATGCCAGCGGCCCGGTCAGCGGGCACAGCGTGCCATCGGGGCACTACCTGGCGGAGGAAGCGCCGGATGAGGTGCTGGCGGCGCTGGGGGGGTTTCTGGAGCGGTAGGCGGCGCTACCCCCACCCCGACCCTCCCCCGTGAAGCGGGGGAGGGTGTCGTTCAGCCAAAGCGGGGTTCCGGCAGGATGAAGGGCAGGTCGGTGTCGCCGGTGGCGACGCCGAGGCCGGTCAGCAGCGCATGGACCTGGCCGCGGTGATGCGTCTGGTGGTTGAAGAAGTGCACCAGAAGCACCCAGCGCGGCCGGGTCACTTCCCGCCCCAGGGCGCCGCTGAACCAGCCCAGCCTACCCTCCAGCCAGGCCGGGTCCAGGGCCGCCGCCCAGGCCTCGATCCGCGCATCCAGGTCCCGCCGCGCCGTGTGCATCGCGGCCCAGTCCGGATGCAGCGAGGGGCTGTCCTTGATGCCGCAGGCCGGCGCGGGCCAGCCGGCGAAGCGGGACATCCAGGTGGCGTCGCCCCACATCAGGTGGCTCAGCGTGCCGTGGATGGAGCCGAAGAAGGCGCCGCGATCCTGCTGCCGCTGCGCATCGGTCAGCGTGGAAGCCGCGGCGTAAACGCGAAGATTCATCTCGGTGCTGTAGGCGGCCATCAGCCGTGCCCAGGCGGGTGTGATCATGAATCGGCGGCCTTCCAGAAGAACACCGTGTCGCGCGGCCGGCGATCCGGGCCGAGCTCGAAGCCCGGGATGCGGCCGAGTTCAACCCAACCCATGGCGCGATACAGCCCGGCGGCGGCGCTGCCCTCCGCGGTGTCCAGCATCAGCATGTTGCGGCCGATGCCGCGCGCCGCCTGCTCCGCCCGGCGCATCAGGGCGCGGCCGACGCCCTGCCGCCGCACCGCCGGCGCCACCATCAGCTTGGCCAATTCGGCGCGGTGCGGCGCGTTCTCCGGCCCGTCCAGCAGCAATTGCACGGTGCCGACCAGCGCACCATCCAGCCAGGCGACCAGCAGCACGGACTGCCCGAGCGCGACGCGGGACGAAACCCGCTTCCACCAGCCCTGCGCGACGGCGGGGGCGAGCGGCGGCAGGAAGGTCAGGCTGGCACCATCGGCGACGCATTCCACCATCAGCGCCGCCAGGCGTCGCTCCGCGCTCGCCGCCGCGGCGGCGTCCAGCGCCTCCACCACCAGGCCGCGCAGCGGCTTGGCGTAGCGAAATTCGAGGCTGTTCGAGATGTCGTCCAGGATGCGGATCGAACCCTGCCGCACGAAGCCACGCTTTTCGTAGAAGCGGTGCGCCGCCTCGAAGCGGGTGTCCGTCCAGAGCACCAGCCGTTGCGCGCCGGCACCCCGCGCATGGGCTTCGGCGGCCTCCATCAGGCGATGCGCCAGCCCGCTGCCACGTGCCGCCCTGGCCACATAGACCTTGCAGATCTCCCAGGCCTGGTCATGGCCGAGCGGGCGCGTCGCCGCCATGCCGATGATCCGGCCCTCCGCCTCCGCCGCCCACAGCGCCCCGCCCGCTTCCGCGAAATGGCTTGCGAGCCTGCGCAGTTCCGGCACCTCCGCATCCACGTCCAGCACGCAGTTGGGGTATTCGCCCCAGCAATCACCGATGAGGGCGATGAAGCCCTCCGCGTCGGAATCCCGGCCGGGGCGGAGCGGCGTCGCGGTCACGAAAGCCCTTTGCAGAACTCCTGGATGCGCGTGCAGGCCTCACGCAGGCTGTCCGTGTCCGTGGCGTAGGAGATGCGGACATAGGGGCTCATGCCATAGGCCGAGCCCTGCACCAGCGCGACATGCGCTTCCTCGATCAGCGCCAGGGCGAAGTCGGTGTCCGTGTCGATCTTCCGGCCACCCTTGCTGGTCTTGCCGAGGCAGCCGGCGATGTTCGGGAAGACGTAGAAGGCGCCTTCCGGCTTGTGGCACTGGATGCCGGGCGCCTGGTTCAGCATCTCCACCACCATGTCGCGGCGCTGCTTGTAGATCAGCGCGCGCTCCTTCACGACATCCTGCGGGCCATCCAGCGCGGCGACGGCCGCGGCCTGGCCGACCGTGCTGATGCCGCTGGTCAGCTGGCTCTGCATGTTGACCATCGCCTTGATCAGCGGCTTCGGCCCGCCGCAGAAGCCGACGCGCCAGCCGGTCATGGCATAGGTCTTGGACACGCCATTGACCGTCAGCACCCGGTCCTTCAGCCGCGGCTCCACCTGCGCGATCGTGCAGAAGTCGAAGCCGTCATAGACCAGGTGCTCATACATGTCGTCGGTCATGACCCAGACATGCGGGTGGCGCAGCAGCACCTCGGCCAGCGCCTGCATCTCGTCCCGGGAACAGGCGGCGCCGGTCGGGTTGTTCGGGAAGTTCAGGATCAGCCACTTGGTCTTCGGCGTGATCGCCGCTTCCAGATCTTCCGGCCGCAGCTTGAAGCCGTTGTTCTGCGGGCAGGTGACCGGCACCGGCTTGCCGGTGGCCAGCTTCGCCATGTCGGCGTAGGAGATCCAGAACGGCGCCGGGATCAGCACCTCGTCACCCGGGTCGCAGGTGGCGAGCAGGGCGTTCATGATGACCTGCTTGCCGCCGTTCGAGACCATGACCTCATCCAGCGCGTAGTCCAGGCCGTTGTCGCGCTTGAACTTGCGCTGCACCGCTTCCTTCAGCGCCTTCGTGCCGTCCTGCGGCGGGTATTTGGTGTCCCCGGACAGGGCCGCCTGGTGGGCGGCATCGATGGCGTGGCGCGGCGTCTCGAAATCCGGCTCACCGATCGCCAGGCTGATGACCTTGATGCCCTTGGCCGCCAGTTCGCGCCCCTTGGCCGTCATCACGGCGGAAGCGGAGAGCTCGATGTCGTTAAGGCGATTGGCGAGCGCGGGCATGGTTCCAGTAGGGTCCTGTCGGTGGGCAGCCGAGGGTAGAGGCTGCGGCTGGCGGCGCCAAGCAGGGGTGGCGCGGGTCTGGCCTGCCCGAAGGGCGGGCAGCCCCGGCAACGCCAGCCTTGCAGCGACAACCAGGGCAGTGGAAAAGTGACAGCATGGGAAGCATGTTGGCCGGATGACCCCGCTTTCGGAGCCCCCGCTCCCGCAGCCCGTGCCTCGCAAGGCTTCTGACGCCAGGCAGCCGAGCCTGCGCGCCTGCCTGCTGGCGCTGGTCGCCCTGCTCGGGCTGCTGCTGCTGACCCTGGCCGGGCTTCCGGTCTGGCTCATGGAGCGGGCGGCGGCGGACCGGGCACGATCGGCGCTGGTCAGCCAGGCGCGGACGGTGGCCGCGGCGGTCGATCACGAATTCCTGCTCGCCCTGGGCATGCTGCGCACGCTGGCGGGGTCCGCCAGCCTGGCGGAGGGGCAGTTGGACCGCTTCGGCCGGGAAATGGCGAATGCGGCGCTGGCGCTGGAAGGCGCCGCCATCCAGCTGGCCGGGGCGGATGGCGATGTGCTCCTCACCAGGGGAACGCTGGTGGAGCCGGCACCGGCGCGGGAGGCTGGGGCCCTGGAGGCGGTGGCGCGCATCCACAACCTGCCGGCGCCGGACCAGCCCGGCCGCGGCTTCATCCGCATCGACCTGCCGGTGCCGCCCTTGCGGATCCTGACGGTGCTGCTGCCGCGGGAGCGTCTGGTGAGGCTGGTGGCGCCGCGGCGCCTGGCGGACGGCCAGACCGGGGTGATCTTCGACCGGGAGATGCGCCTGGTCGCGCGCAGCGGCGAGGATGCCGACCTCATCGGCCAGAAGGCAGGCCCGGCCTTCCTGCAGGCGGTGCAGCAGGCGGCGGAAGGGGCGCTGCCCGGCGTGGTGCGCAATCCGCGTGGCGCGCCGGTGCTGGTCGCCTTCGTCCGCGCCGAGGTCAGCGGCTACACGGCCGGCGCTTCCCTGCCCGCCGCCTTCGCCGCGCCCTATCGGGCGACGCTCTGGCCGGTGCTGGCGATCGGCGGCGCGGTGCTGGCGCTGGGCCTGCTGGTGGCGCTGCTGATCGGCCGGCGCCTGCAGCTCGCCCTCGATGCGCTGGCGGCGCTCGGCCGGGGCGAGGCGGCAACCCGAACCGGCTTCCGCGAGGTGCAGGAGGTTGCCCGCACCCTGCAGCGGGAGGCCGCGCAGCGTCGCCTGGCGCTGGAAGGCCAGGCGGTGCTGGTGGCGGAGCTGAACCACCGGGTGAAGAACATGCTGGCCACGGTGCAATCCGTGTCGGAGCAAACGCTGCGGAGCGCCGGTGCCGACCCGAAGCGCTTTGCCGTCGATTTCCGCGGGCGTCTGCGCAGCCTTGGCCGGGCGCACGACCTGCTGACGCAGGCCGGCTGGGCCGAGGCGGAGCTGGACGAGGTTCTGCGCGCCGCCATTGCCCCCTGGCAGGGAACCGACCAGCCGATCCGGCTGGAAGGCCCGGGCGGCCGCTACCCCGTCACCCCCCGCCAGGCCCAGGCGCTGATGCTGGCCCTGCACGAGCTGGCGACGAATGCGGCGAAGTACGGCGCGCTCGCCGTTGCCGCCGGCCATGTGCGGCTGTGGCGCGGCCCGGCCCGGGGCCCAACGGAGGACGCGGCAGCGGACCGGGTGGAGATCCTTTGGCAGGAGGTGGATGGCCCGCCCATCGCCGCGCCGCCGACGCATGGCGGCTTCGGCACGCGCCTGCTGCGCCGCGCCCTGCCGACCGATCTCGGCCCGCAGCCCCTGATCGATCTGGATTTCGCGCCGGCCGGCCTGGTGGCGCGCATCGTCTTCCGCCCCGGCGGTCGCTGGACGCGGCTTCAGGCGGAGGCGGCGGGGAAGGCCAGCACCCAGTCATAGGGCTGTTCCTCGACCAGCAGGAAGCCCTGGCGTTCCCAGAAACGGCGCGCCGGGCTGGCCTTCAGCACCTCGATGCGGAAGCCCTGGCCGGGGTGTTCGGCCAGCAGCCGGGCGACCACCGCGGCCCCCAGCCCGCGGCCCTGCCGGGCCGGTTCCAGGTACAGGCTGTGCAGCGCGACAACCGGGCCCGCCGGCTCCACCCCGACACAGCCGAGCGTGAGGCCTTCTGCCTCGATCACCCGCATGCCGCCGCCGGCGAAGGCGGCTTCCATGCGGGCGCGGCGGCGCGCCGGGTCCCAGCGGCCGACACGTTCCAGATGCAGGCGCATGACCCGCACCGAGAGATCCAGCAGCGCCTCGAAGTCCGCCGCCGTGGCAGGGCGGAAATCGAAGGTCATGGGCCCGGCCGCACGGCTCGGCCGGCGCCCGAGGTCGGAAAGGCGCCCGGCGAGGCGCCGAAGACGGCCGTCGGCTTCACTTCAGGCCGGCACAAAAATCCTGGATGCGGGTGCAGGCCTCGGTCAGCGTCGCATCGTCCGTCGCATAGCTGATGCGGATATGGCCGGGGAACATGAAGGCCGCGCCGTGCACGGCGGCGACGCCCTTCTCCTCCAGCAGCGCCAGGCAGAAGGCCTCGTCGCTGTCGATCGCGGCCCCGCCGGCGCTGGTCTTGCCCAGGCAGCCGCGCACGTCCGGAAAGACGTAGAAGGCGCCCTCCGGCGTGGCGCAGCGCATGCCGGCAGCCTGGTTCAGCATGCCGACCACCAGGTTGCGCCGGCGCTCGAAGGCCTGGCGCATCTCCTCCACGCTGTCCTGCGGGCCGGTCAGCGCCTCGATCGCCGCGGCCTGGCTGATGGAGCTGGTGTTGGAGGTGGACTGGCTCTGCAGTTTGTCCATCGCCTTGATGAGCTGGATCGGGGCGCCGGCGAAGCCGATGCGCCAGCCGGTCATGGCATAGGCCTTGGAGCAGCCGTTCATCGTCACGGTGCGGTCCTTCAAGCGCGGCTCCACCTCCACCACCGTTGCCGGCTTCATGCCGTCATAGGCCAGCTTCTCGTAGATGTCGTCGGAGAAGATCCAGACATCCGGATGCCGCAGCAGCACATCCGTCAGCTCCTTGAGCTGTTCGGCATTGTAGCCGGCGCCGGTCGGGTTGCAGGGGTTGTTCAGGATCAGCCACTTGGTCTTCGGCGTGATCGCCGCCTCAAGCTGTTCGCCGGTCATCCGGAAGCCCTGGTTGGGGCCGCAGGGGACGATCACCGGCGTGCCCTCGGCCAGCGCCACGATGTCCGGGTAGGAGACCCAGCAGGGGGCGGGGATGATGGCCTCGTCGCCGGCGTTGATGGTGGCGACCAGCGCGTCGAAGATCACCTGCTTGCCACCGGTCGCGACCAGGATCTCCTCCGGCTTGTAGTCGATGCCCGAATCCCGCTTGAACTTCTGGCAGACCGCCTGGCGAAGCTCCATCGTGCCGGCGACATCGGTGTACCGCGTCTCGCCCCGCTCGATCGCGGCGATGGCGGCGTCCTTGACGTTGCGCGGCGTCTCGAAATCCGGCTCGCCGACGGACAGGGAAATGATGTCCTTGCCCTGCGCCTTCAGCGCGCGGGCCTTGCCGGTCATGGCAATGGTCTGCGACGGCGAGATGCGGTTCAGGCGGTCGGCGATGAGGTTCATGACGGGTCCCGGCGTTTCGGCGCCGCCCTTGCGGCGGCTTGGCGAGTCCTAATCCCCGGCGCCGGGCGCGTCCACCGGCCCGAGGGGGCGCATCGGCGCTATTCCAGCCGCAGCGCGCGGTAGCCCTCGAAGACGAAGCCCTTCTCCCGCATGCAGGCGGTGCGGTAGGCCTCCCGCTGCCCGGTGGCCACGTCCACCATGTCGTAGCGCGCCGGGCGGAAGCGTTCGGTGGTGCGGCAGCGTTCGCGCCCATCCTCCCGCCAGCACTGGCGGTCGCGCTCGATGCGGGCCGGGGCGGTCTGCTGCCAGACCATGCGCGGCGGCACGGCCTGCTGCGCGTCATTGCCACAGGCGGCGTTCATTGCCTCCGCCTCCGCCTCCGTCGTGCCGGGGCGGGACCAGCGCTCGGCACAACCGGCCAGCAGGGGAAGCAGCAGGAGAAGGACCAGGATGGGGCGCATGGCGGCCAGCCTCGCACGGCCTGATGGAAAGACCATGGCAGCCTGAGCCCGACGCGCCTCAGCGCGGGCGGACCAGGCGCAGCGCCAGTCCCAGCACCAGGCCCACCGCCACCACCAGCAGCGTCGCCAGGGCATACAGCTCCGGCGTCAGCCCCAGCCGGACGGTGGAGAAGATGACCATCGGCAGGGTGGAGGCGCCGGGGCCGGAGACGAAGCTGGCGATCACCAGATCGTCCAGCGACAGGGTGAAGGCCAGCATCCAGCCGGCGGCGATCCCCGGCGCGATCAGCGGCAGGGTGATGACCAGGAACACCTTCCAGGGCCGGGCGCCGAGATCCATCGCCGCCTCCTCCAGGCTCAGGTCGAAATCCGCCAGGCGGGACTGCACCACCACCGCCACATAGGCTGCGCCGAAGGTGGCGTGGGCGATGGCGACGGTGCTGGCGCCGCGGCCGGCGGGGAAGCCGAAGGCCGATTCCATGGCCACGAACAGCAGCAGCAGGGACAGGCCGGTGATGACTTCGGGCATCACCAGCGGCGCCGCCATCACCGCGCCGAAGCCGGCGCGGCCGCGGAAGCGCCCGAAGCGGGCCAGTGCGAAGCCGGCCAGCACGCCGAGGATGGTGGCCATGGTGGCGGAGAGGGCGGCGATGCGCAGCGACAGGCCGAGCGCACCCATCAACGCCTCATTGCCGAACAGGCCGGCGTACCAGCGCAGCGAGAAGCCGGTGAAGCTGGTGACCAGGCGGCTGTCGTTGAAGGAGAACAGCACCATCAGCAGAATCGGCAGATAAAGGAAGGCGAAGCCGAGGCCGAGCGCGATGGCGAGCCGCCCCCTCATCGCCCGGCCCGCCACTGGAACAGGGCGATGGGGGCGACCAGCGCCGCCAGCAGCACGATGGCCAGCGCCGAGGCCAGTGGCCAGTCGCGGTTCTGGAAGAACTCGGTCCAGAGCACCCGGCCGATGAGCTGCGCCGAGGGGCCGCCCAGCAGTTCCGGGATCACGAACTCCCCCACCGCCGGGATGAAGACGAGTAGAAAGCCGGCGACGATGCCGGGCAGCGACAGCGGCAGCGTCACCTGCAGGAAGGCGCGCCAGGGCCGTGCGCCGAGATCCTCCGCCGCCTCCAGCAGCGACGGATCGAGCTTGGAGAGGGTGGCGTAGAGCGGCAGCACCATGAAGGGCAGGTAGCAATAGGTGATGCCGATATACATCGCCGCATCGGTGTAGAGCAGCGGGATCGGCTCCGCGATCAGGCCCAGCGCCAGCAGCAGCCCGTTCAGCCAGCCCTGGTCCTGCAGGATCCCGATCCAGGCGGTGACGCGCAGCAGGAAGCTGGTCCAGAAGGGCAGCACCACCAGCATCAGCAGCAGATTCCGCCGATGCGCCGGCGCCCGCGCGATGGCCAGCGCCATGGGATAGCCGACAAGCAGGCACAGCGTGGCGGAGATGGCAGCGACGCGCAGGCTGCGGAGATAGGCATCCAGGTAGTAGGGATCCTCCAGCAGCAGCTGGAAATTGGCCAGGTTGAGCTGCAGCACCGCCGTCGCCTCGCCGGACCAGCGCAGCAGCGGCGCATAGGGTGGCAGGCCCTCGCTGGGCTCCGCGAAGGCGATCGACAGCACGATGCCGAAGGGCACCAGGAAGAACACCGCCATCCAGGCCCAGGGCAGGGCGAGGACCAGCCGGCGGCGCGCGGCGGGGCTCATTCCGGCAGCACCATGCTGGCCTGGCGGTCCCAGGTGACGGCGACCGTATCCTCCCAATCCACCGGGCGTTCCGTGCGCCGGCGCAGATTGGGCTGGCTGACGCGCACTTCCTTGCCGTGCTCCAGCACGACGTAGTAAAGGAAATAATCCCCATAATAGCCGATGTCGCGCACCCGCCCCACCAGGCGGTTGTCGCCCAGCGCGCTGCCCGGCTCGACCCGCTCGATGCGCATGCGTTCGGGCCGCAGCGCGACGAAGACCCGGCTGCCCAGCGGCTTGCTCGGCGCCGGCTCCGCCAGGATGTCGAAATCCAGCTCCGAACTGCCGATGCGCACGCCTTCCGCCTCGACGCCCTCGACGACGCCCTCGAGGATATTCGCCGTTCCCAGAAATTCCGCGGTGAAACGGCTGTTGGGGAATTCATAGACCTCGGAGGGCGTGCCGACCTGCGCCAGCGTGCCGCGGTCCATCACTGCCAGGCGGGTTGCCATGGTCATCGCCTCCTCCTGGTCATGGGTGACGATGACGAAGGTGGTGCCGGTGCGCTCCTGGATGTTGATCAATTCGAACTGCGTGGATTCGCGCAGGTTCTTGTCCAGGGCCGAGAGCGGCTCGTCCAGCAGCAGCAGCTTCGGGCGTCTCGCCAGGGCGCGCGCCAGGGCCACCCGGGCACGCTGGCCGCCGGACAGGGCCGAGGGCTTGCGGTCCCCGAAGCCTTCCATCTTCACCAGGGCCAGCATCTCCGCCACCCGGTCGCGGATGATGGCGCGCGCGGCGCCTTCCTGCTTCAGGCCGAAGCCGATGTTCTGCGCCACGGTCATGTGCGGGAACAGCGCGTAGGACTGGAACATCATGTTCACCGGGCGCGCATAGGGCGCAACGCCGGCCATGTCCTGCCCGTCCAGCACGATCCGCCCGGCATCCGGCTCCAGGAACCCCGCCAGGCAGCGCAGCAACGTGGACTTGCCGGAGCCCGATCCGCCGAGCAGCGCGAACAACTCGCCGCGATAGATCGACAGGCTGACCTCATCGAGCGCGACGAAGTCGCCGAAGCGCTTCGTCACCTTCTCGATGCGCAGGAAGGGCTCGGCGGCCGGGTCGCGCCAGGGCTCGGCGGTGCCGGGCTTGGCAGCCTGGCTCACCGCCCGGCCTTGAAGCGGGCCCAGAGCCGGTTGCGCGCACGCTCCGCCGCCTGCGGCACGGGGCCGATGGTGAAGAAGCGGCTGCGGATGGTCTCGTCGGGGAAGACGGCGGGGTTGGCGGCGACCGCGGGCTCGACGAATTCGCGGCTGGCCGGCACGCCGTTCGGGTAGTTCACCTCGTTGGTGATGGCGGCGATCTCGCGCGGCTGCAGCACGAAGTTGATGAAGGCGTGCGCATTCTCCGGGTTCGGCGCATCGGCGGGGATCGCCATCAGGTCGAACCAGAGCTGTGCGCCTTCCGTCGGCACCACATACTGCACGGTGACGCCGCGCCCCGCTTCCTCCGCCCGCGCCGCGGCCTGGATGGCATCGCCGGAATAGGCGAAAGCAAGGCAGGCTTGGCCGGTGGCCAGCGCCTCGATCGTGCCGCCGGTGGAGAAGGTGCGGATGTGCGGGCGCACCGCCATCAGCGTCTGCTCCACCGCCCGCAGGTCGGCGGCCTCCGTGCTGTTGGGATTCTTGCCCAGGTAGCGCAGCACCGTGGGAATGACGTCCGCGGCGCTGTCCATCATGATGATGCCGCAGCGGGCAATGCGCCGGGCCTGGGCGGGGTCCAGCAGCAGGCGCAGGCTGTCCATCGGCGCGTCCGGCGCCAGGGCGCGGATGCGCTCCGCATTCAGCCCGAGCCCGATGCTGCCCCACAGATACATGGCGCCGAAGCGGTTGCCCGGATCGGCATTCGCCACCTGCTGCTGCAGGGCGGCGTCCAGGCCCGCCAGGTTCGGCACCAGGCCGCGGTCCAGCGGCCGGAAGGCCCCGGCGCGGGCGAGGCGGGAGAAGGTGGGCTCGCTGGTCGGCACCACGATGTCGTAGCCCGATCGCCCGGCGGAAAGCCGGCCCTCCAGCGTCTCCAGGCTGTCATAGACGTCGTAGCGCACGCGGATGCCGGTCTCCGCCGTGAAACGCGCCACCACCTCCCGGTCGATGTAGTCGTTCCAGTTGAAGACGTTCACCACCCGCTCCTGCGCCCGGCTGGCGGGGGCGAGGGCGAGCAGGGCCACGAGGGGCGCGGCGAGCAGGGCGAGGCGACGCAGCATGGGGCACTCCGCTGTCAGGCAGCGCTGATCCTAACACGGCTTTGCCGCACCGCACTGGGAATGAATAGGTTGGTTGGACAGGAATTTGTTCTTGACTTGTTCCTATCCCGCCTGTAGTCATCGCCACACCAAGGGGCGAGTTGCGCCCGATGCCGGGCCTGGCAGGCCGCCCCGCCGCACGCGCGGGCCGGACCCCGCCTTCGCCCGTGCGCCCCGATCCCGACGATCCGGTCCCACCGCCCCCTTCCCGGGTCCTACCCCACGGGGCGCGCCGCTGGCGCGCGCCCCGCCCGCCGCGCATCCGAACGGAGCCCCGCCCATGCCCTTCAGCAACACGGCCCTGGTGCCGCTGGTGACCAACAGCGGCTTCACCATGTGGCTGTATCGCACCAGCGATTCGCGTGCCACGGTGCTGGCCGCCGGCTATTTCGAACCGGCGGCCGCGCGCCTCGAGACCGGCGACATCATCGTGCTGATCGCCGCCGACTCCATCTCCTTCCTGCCGGTGCGCGTGGGCGACGTGGTGGCCTCCGGCCTGGTGCTGGACACCGCCGCGGCGCCGTTCCGCGTGCAGGTGCGCGCGGCGCAGGTCTTCTCCGTCGCGCAGATCGCCAGCGCGGTGGCCACCACCGTGGTGCTGGCGCCGATCGCCGGCGGCATCCTCTCGAACGGCGTGGTGCAGGCGGCGGCTTCCGTGGCCGGGCCGGTGGCGCAGGTGGCCTTCAGCATCAGCAACGCCGCCGGCACGGTGGTGCGCGGCCCGACGGTCGCCACCGTCAGCGCCGGCGCGGCCAGTGCCAGCCTGCCGGCGCCGGCCGCCGGCACCGGCTACCGGCTGCGCGTGGTCTCCACCGCGGATGCCGCCGTCGCGGCCACCTCCCCCGCCTTCAGCGTCACCCTGCCCTTCGGCCTGCTGCTGCAGGCCGGCGGCAGCCTGCTGATCGAGGATGGCGGGCGCCTGCTGGTCTGACGGCCAGCGCCCCGAACGGCACCCCCGCCCGCCCTTCCCCGCACCCGATCCGGAACCGAACATCCCATGGCTGACGCCAAGATCTCCGACCTGCCGGCCGCCGCGGCGCTCGCCGCCGCGGACCTCGCGCCGATCGTCCAGGGCAGCGGCGCCGCCGCCGTCACCCGCCGCGCCAGCTTCGCGCAGATCACCGCCGGCGTGCACGCCGAACGCATGGTCCATGTGCGCGACTACGGCGCCATCGGCAACGGCACCACGGACGACGCCGCCGCCATCCAGGGCGCGATCGACGCGGCGGCCGCGGGCGGTGGCGGCATCGTCCGCCTCGGCCCGCGCCGCTACCGCGTCGCCGGCGCCAGCCTGGTGGTGAAGGAGAATGTGTGCCTGGAAGGCCCGGCCTTCTTCCCCGGCGGGCAGCGCCTGTCCGGCGACTACCGCAGCATCCCCGGCACGCTGGTCATCGCCGGCAACCGCACCATCCAGGTGAACCGCGCCGCCACGCTGCGCGCGGTGACGCTGATGCGCGAGGGCCTGGGCGCGCCGCCCGCCTCGCTGCGCGCCGGCGTCACGCTGCGCAACGAGATGAACGGCACCGCGGTGACCATCGGCGACGGCTCCGGCACGCATCACGACGCGCTGCTGGAGGATCTGCTGATCCTGGGCTTCGACCTGGCGGTGCGGTCCGACAACAGCCAGCGGCTGAACCTGCGGCGCCTGCGCGGCGACAACCGCAACGGCATCTACCTGACCCGCACCTACGACATCACGCGCATCCATGACGTGCATTTCTGGCCCTTCCTGACCGGCAACCTGGCCGGCGTCTCGGTGGTCAACCGCACCGTCTCCGCCGTGGCCGACAACGGCGCGGGCGGCATCCGCATCACCACCGCCGTGGCGCATGGGCTGGTCACCGGCGACGTGGTGAACACCTATGGCATCGGCGGCGTCGGCGCCGCGAATGGCCGCTTCGTGGTAACCGTGGTCGACACCACGCGCCTCGACCTGCAGGGCCCGGCCTTCGCCGGCGGCTGGTCCGGCGGCGGCACCGTGGCGATGTGGAACAACCGCCGCAGCGGCACCGCCTTCCGCGTCGAGGACAGCGACGTGGCGGAATTCGTCAATTGCTTCTGCTACGGCTACGAGCGCGGCTTCGACCTCGGCACCGGCGCGCAGTCGATCCAGCTGCACAATTGCAGCGTCGACGACCTGCTGACGCTGAAGGACCCCAACACCGTCGGCGCGCTGATCGCGGGCACCGCCTTCCGCACCAAATGGGTCGGCGGCTTCATCAGCAGCATGGCCACCGCCATCCGCGTGAATTCGGCGGCCAGCAACCAGGGCGACAACCAGTTCGTCGGCGTGATGGTCGGCGGCGACGGCGCCGGGCGCGCGGTGGAGGTGCTGGATGGCGGGCTGACGCTGGTGGCCTGCGACCTGCCGGCGGCGCGCGTCTATCTGGGCAGCACGGGCGACAGCCTGTCCGTCGTCGCCTCCGACACCCGCTCCGCCACCTTCGAGGCGCAGACGCCAGCCGATCTCGCGCGCATCGCCCTGGTGGGCAACCGCCTGCAGGCGCTGGGCTCCTCCGCCGACCAGGCGAGCGCGCTGCTGCGGCGGCGCTCCGATGCGCTGGGCGGCGAGCTGGACGTGGAGAACCAGGACGGCACCGTGACCTACCAGGTCAATATCGGCGCCGGCGCGCTGGCACCGCTCGAGATCGGCGGCGAGCCTGATGCCAACCCGAATGGCGGAGTGGTGTTCGGCGCGCCCTCGGCCATGACGGCGCCGATGAAGCTCACCCTTCGCCGCGCCTCGGCCAGCCCGGCGGCGGGCCATGCGCTGGGCCAGCTGGCCTTCAGCGGCGGCAATGCCGCCGGCGGCCAGGTGGAGTATGCGCGCGCCGGCGGCCTCAGCGAGGCGGTGACGACGGGCGCCGAATCCGGCGCCTTCGTGGTGGAGACGCGCAGCGCCGGCACGCTGGCCGAGCGCTTCCGCATCGCCGCTTCCGGCACCGTCACGCTGACCGGGCCGCTGCTGCTGCCGGGCGACCCCACCGCCAGCCTGCAGGCGGCCAGCAAGGGCTATGTGGATGCGCAGTTCACCGCCCGCGCGCTGCCGGTGGTCGCCACCGCCGGCGCCACGGCGCTGACGCTGGCCGCGCATAACGGCCGACTGGTCTCGGCCAATGCCGGCACCAGCCTCTCGATCAACTGGACGGCGACGGGCGACGGCTTCTCCTGCCTTGTCGTCAATCGCGGCGCGACGGATCTGGCGGTGGCGATGACCGGCTTCACCGACACGACGCCGAGCAACCCGGATGGGCTGACGAAGATCCGCGCGGGTGGGCTGGCGACGCTGCTGGCCTTCAGCCCGGATGGCGGCACCACCAGGGTGCTGCTGCTGGCCGGGGCGGGGGCGGCCTGATGGCGCCCCCCATGATCGCCACCCTCGGCGCGCTGGCGCCGCCCTGGCGCACCCTGGTGGCGCGCGGCGTGCTGCTGGCACCGCTGGCGCTGGCGCGCGCCCAGGTCGCGGCCCACAGCACCAGCCTGGCCGAGGTTGGGCTGGGCCTGCTGGAGCATGGCGCCGACACGCCGCGCTTCACCGGCGCGGCACGCCGGCTGCTGGTCGAGGGACAGCGCACCAATGGCCTGCCCAATCCGCGCGCGGAGGGCGCGGCCGAAGGCAGCCCCGGCACGCTGCCCACGGGCTGGGCGCTATCCGCCAGCGCCCCCAGCCTGTCGCGCACCGTCACCCCGGTGACGGTGGCCGGCATGGCGGGCGTCAGCATCCGCTGGTTCGGCACCGCCGCCGCCACCGCCTCCCTGATCCTGGATTTCGAGCCGAACGCCTCCTCGATCGTGGCGGCGCCGGACCAGCGCTGGGCCGCCTCCGTCACCCTGGCCCGCAGCATCGCCGTGGCGGCGCCGCCCACCAATCTGCGCTGCGCCGGGCGCGCCACGGCGGGCGCGCTGGTGACGGGCAATTCCTTCACCGTGGAGGTCGCGCCCGGCGCCGACGCCGCCCGCTTCGCCCTGCCCTTCCTGCTGACCAGCGCCGGCACCATCGCGCGCGTGAATGGCGGCATCCAGTACCTGTGCGAATCCGGCGTGGCCTATGACTGGACGGATACCTACCTGCTGCCGCAACTGGAACTCGGGCCCTTCGCCTCCACGCCGATCCTGCCGCCCATCGGCACGCCAAGTGCCAGCACGCGCGGGGCGGATCTGGTCAGCGCGTCGCTGGGCAGCCTGGGCATCGGCACGAGCGGCGCCTGCACCATCCTGTGGTCGGGCGTGATCCCCCAGGCCGCCCCGGCCGCGCATTCCCTGCGGCTGTTTCAGGTAGATAACGGCGGGGACACGCAGGTTTTCGGGGTGCGCGTGAGCGCCAGCACATCGAACCTGTCACTGTATCGCTACGCCGCCGGCGGGCTGTCGGATGCGGCCGCCACCGCGATGACGCCGGGCGACCCGGTGCGGGTGGCGGTGTCGGTCGCCGGGGACGGTACGGCCGCGTGCTCGATCAACGGCGGCAGCGTCACCACGGTGACGGGCGGACCTGCTGCCGGCCTGACGACGATCCGGCTGGGCAATTCGGCCGCCGGCACGACACCGCTTGCCGGCGACGTCGCGCATTTCCGCGTGCTGCCCCACGCCGTTTCCAGCGCCATGCTGCCGGCGCTGGCGGCCGCCCTGCCCCTGTGACGGAGGACGCCATGAGCGATGAGATCGAGACCCCCGCCTGGGTGTGGCAGGGGTTCTTCGGGCCGATGGCCGCGGCCGAGGCCGGCAAGCGGGTGACCGACGCGCTGCCGCCGGAGCAGGCGGGCGTGAAGCTGCCAATGGCCGGGGAACCGCCGGCGACGGTGGATCTGGCGGGCACGACCGGGATCTTCGCCATCCAGACCCGCCCGGCGACGCCGGTCCCGGCACCCGAAGGGATGGCGGAGGCCAATCCTGCGATGGTCGGCCGCCTGGTGGGGGGATGACCCGATGACCGCGCGGATCCCCGACCCGAAGCCGCCCGCCACCCCACGCATCGCGCCGGGCGAGGCGGCCCAGACCGGCTGGCCGCGGGCGCCAGCCCGGGCCGGCGGCGCTGCGGGCGCCTGCCCTGCCGCCATCAAGGACCGAGCATGAGTGGCTGCACCCGGTCCGGCGACCCGCCCCGCGGGTTCGACGGCATCGCCCATGCCGCCCGCGTCGTCGGGGCCGGCGCCGGCCCCCTCGCCACGCCACCGGTCGCCATGCCGGCCGGCCGGACGCCTGCCGGGAGACGGCGATCCGCCGCGCTGCCCGGCAGCTTCTGATCCAGACCCTGCCCCCCCGATCCCCAGAGGACCTCCGGATGACCGACCTGACCGATCACGCCAAGAACCTGCTGGCCCGCGCGCTGTGCGCCCGCCTGCCGACGCTGCCGATCACCGTCTATGCCGCGCTCGGCACCGGCGGCAGCGACGCGGCCGGCATCACCGGGGAGCCGGCCGGAACCGGCTATGCCCGCCAGCGGGCCACCTTCACCGGTACCGGCACGCAGCGGAATGCGGAGGCGATCCGCTTCACCTTCACCGCCGCGGCCGGCACGCTGACGCATGTCGGCCTGTTCGACGCGGTGACCGGCGGCAACCCGCTGACCTGGTCGGCGCTGACCACGCCGGTGACCGTGGCCGGCCCCGGCGTGGTGACCTTCACCGGCAATGCGCTGACGGTGCAGCCGGAATAGCGCCGCCGCGGCGCACCGCGCCGCATCCGTGCAAGGGCCGACTGGGCATCAATCCACGAACGCTCAGCCGCGCACGGGCCAGATCCCGCGCAGCCAGCCGCGGTTGCCGCCTTCGCGCGGGGCGGGTGGGGCGGCTGGCGGCAGCTCGATCGCCAGCGGCCCCTCGCTGCAGGCGGCGTTGCCATCCAGGCCGCGGTCGGCCCAGGCCAGCCGCGCCTGCAGGGTCAGCACCGCCGGGTAGTAGGCCGAGGCCTCCGCCACCCGCGGCAGCGCCTCCACCCGCCCGCGGCCGGCCAGCGCGGCCAGGCCGAGGGAAGCCACGGCGCGCAGCCCGCTGTCGCCCGGATAGGGGGCCACGGCATTGCTGCGCAGGTCGGTCCAGGCCGGCGGCGCGGCATGCGTCGGGTCGGCCCAGAACTCCACCGCCGCCCGCAGCGCGCCGGACCGCGCATGGCCACCCCAGGCGAGGTTCAGCGGCACCCGGACCGCGTCGTAGGAGAAGCGCGCCGGCCAGCCCGGCGCGGGCTGCGGCCGCCCGAGGCCGCGCGACAGCGCCAGCCAGTCCGCCGGCAGCCGCCAGCGCCCGAAGCGCGCCTGTTCCAGCAGGGCCAGCCCGCCTTCCTCCAGCGCCATCCAGGCCGGGTCGGGCACCAGGCGGGCCAGGGCGCGGAAGGCCGGGGTGATGAAGTAGCTGGGATTGACCACCAGGCGGTCCGGCTTCAGGAACCCCTCCACCCCCGGCAGGAGCAGCGTCGCCTCGCCCTGCCGCATCACGCAGCGGCGCAGCAGGTCGCGCGCGATCTCCGCCGCCAGGGCGCGCTTTTCCGCCAGCCCCCAGCGATCCCCCGCCTCCGCCAGCGCCCAGGCCACCATCAGGTCGCCGTCACTCGCATTGTTCACGTCCGGCACGGGAATCGGCGCCCCCGGGCGGAAGGCCCAGGCGAGAAGCTGGTCGTCCGGTCGCCGCAGCGCGCCGCGCGTCCAGGCCAGGATCCGCTCGAAGCTCGGCCGGTCGTCGAAGCGGACGGCAAACAGCAGCGCCGCACCCTGGCCCTCGGAATGCGAGATGCCGCCATTCCCGGTATCGAGCACCCGGCCATCCGGGTGCAGGAAGCGATGGCGGAAATCGAGCCAATCCCCCAGCACCGCCGCGCCCATTGCGGGTGCGCCGGCCAGCGCCGCGCCGGCCGCAATCCCGGCGCCGAAAAGCGCGCGCCGCCCAAGGCCGCCCCCCAGCCCCGCCTGCGGGTAAGGTTGCCGCACCATCGCAGAGATCCTTTCTGTCCTGCGGCGTCCTGCCTGCTCGTCCAAGTCGTGAAGAATGGTTAAACCGTCGCGGCGCGCCGGTTCGAACCAGCTTTTGTGCGAAGTTGTGGCGGCAGGGATCCATGGCGACTTTTGCTTGCAATACAGCACGCAACGCACGCCAGGCGGCCCTTCTCCGTGCCGGATGGCGATCCCGGCATGCACCTTGGCTGACCTTTGCTGACGCTGCGGCGATGCCGCGCCGTGCCCTGCCCCCTATTGGAAGGCACCAGGCCGGCATCGCACGCCCCACCGCCATCGCCGGCGCCGACCCGGCAGCGGCCTGCCGGTGCCGCGCCTGGCTTGGCCGGTTGCCGCCGGATCGGCCGGAAACCGGCCTTCGACCGCACATTGCGCTACATTTCACGACGACTCCGGGCATGCATCGGCGGCGTGGCGGATCGATGATCCGACGCAGCGGTCAGGTGGCCGCATCCAGGGCAGCGTCCGCCGCGGCAAGCCTGCCGGCCCCGGTCCACTGGCCTGGCCTCAATCGTTTCAGGAGCATGAGGACGGTCCAGCCTGGCCGCCCGTGCTCGATCTGCGGGATGAACCGGATGGACGGGAGCCTCGGTCTGGGCAAGCTGCACGCCCGCTTCGACCGGCATGCCGGTCGGGAGGCCGGGATCACGCCGGCCGGGCCGGGGGCGGCGTGCAGCCCGCCCGGCTCCACCCTGCGCCTCGAGCCGACGCTGGCCCTGCTCGGCCGGCTGCGGCGCCACCACGCACCCAGCGCGGAACATTCCATGCGCGTCGCCCGCGTGGCCATGGCGATGTGGCGGCAGGGCCCGGCCCTGCTGGGCGAGGCCATGCCGCTGCTGACCGGCGCCCTGCTGCACGACATCGGCAAGCTGCACGTGGCGGCCGCCACGCTCGATGGCGACCGCCGGCTGGATGCGGCGGAACTGGCCAGCATCCGCCGGCATCCGGCGCTGGGGGCGGCGCTGCTGGCGCGGCTGGACTTCCCGCCGCTGGTGATCCTTGCCGCGCGCGACCATCACGAGCGCTGGGCCGGCGGCGGCTATCCCACCGGCGTCGCGGCATCCGGCCTGCATCCCGTGACGCGCGCCGTCGCCGTCGCCGATTCCTTCGTCGCCATGGTCGAGCCGGGGCGCCGCTATCGCACGCGGATGACCGCCGCCGCGGCCCTCGCCGAAATCGCCGCCTGCCGCGGCACGCAGTTCGATCCGGCAATGGCCGACCTGCTGAATGCGGCGCTGGCGGGGCAGCCCTGCCCTGCCGATGCGCCCCGCACCTGAGGGACCCCGATGCGCCCGCACCCGCCCGCCAACCCTGCCGCCGCGCCGGACCCGGCGCTGCTGCTGCTGCGCCAGGTCGTGGCGACCGCGCAGGACGCGGTGATCGTCACCGATGCGACGCTCGACGGCGCCGGCCCGCGCATCCGCTACGTCAACCCGGCCTTCACCCGCCTGACCGGCTGGACCGAGGCGGAGATGACCGGGCGCAGCCCGACCCTGCTGCAGGGGCCGGGCACCGACACCGCCGCGCTGGCCGCCCTGCGCCGGGCCCTGCGGTCGGCGGAGCCCGGCGCGGCGCGGCTGTTGCTCTATGCCCGCAACGGCGCGCCCTTCTGGCTGGACCTGCGAATCACGCCGCTGGCCGATGCCGCCGGGCGGCCGCATGGCTTCGCCGCGATCGGCCGCGACGTGACGCTGGAGCAGCGCCGGCTGGATGAGCGGGAGCCGCCTCTGGCGCGCGACCCGCTGACCGGCCTGCCGGACCGCGCCGCGCTGCTGCGCCGGCTGGGGGCAGGGCGGACGCCGCGCCTGGCGATGGCCTGCCTGCAGATCGACCAGCTGCGCCGGGTGTCGGAAACCTTCGGCCCTGCCGCCGGCGACGCCGTGGTGATGGGCGTGGCCGACCTGCTCGCGGAAAACGTCCGCCATGGCGACGTGGTTGGCCGCACCGGCCCGGCCGCCTTCGCGCTGTGCCTGCCGGGCCTGGACCTGCTTGGCGCCCGCCGTGCGGCGGAACGCTTGCGCCGGGCGCTGGCGGCGGCGGAATTTCCGACCGAGGCGGGGCCGCTGCGCGTCACCTGCAGCTTCGGAATCTGCGCCGCGGCGCCGGGTGAGACCCTGTCCGAGCTGGTAAGGCGGGCCGAGGCTGCCCTGCAGGCGGCGCGCCGGGAAGGCCGCAACCGGGTTGCAATCGGCTAGGTTGCCGACGCCTTCAGGCGATCAACGTAACAGATATTCGCTCATTACGGGTGGACACCCTGGGAGGGCATACCCTAGGTTCATCAAATTAGTACTTCATTAAGACGTCTGGAAAAGCCCGGCAGATGGTCGTCTCTCCGCTGGTCGGCATGCCGACGCGAAGCCTAGCCACGAACCGCCCGGTGCTGGTGGTCGAGGATGACGAGGCCGTCGCCGCAACCATCTGCGCGGCGCTCTCGCGCGATGGCTGGTCGACCGTCACCGCCGGATCGCTGGCGGAGGCGCGGCATCGGCTGCAGCGGGACCAGCCGCGCCTGGTGGTGGTAGACCTCGGCCTGCCGGATGGCAACGGCATCGCCTTCGTGCGTGAGGCCGGCAGCTGCCCCGACCTCGGCGTCATCGTCGTCAGTGGTTGGGCGGAGGAGGTCGACCGCATCATCGGGCTCGAGGTCGGTGCCGATGACTACCTGGCCAAGCCCTTCTCTCTGCGGGAGATGGTGGCGCGCGTGCGGGCGCTGAGCCGGCGGCTGGACGCCGTTGCCGGCGCCCCGCCCCCGCCGGCCGCCCCGGACCAGGAGCCGGCGGCCCCCGTCGGCGAGCCGCAGAGCTGGAGCATCGCCGGCCTGTCGATGCAACCCGCCCGGCTGCGCCTGCAGGATGCCAATGGGCGGGAGACGCGGCTGACCGGCGGCGAGGCCGGGCTGCTCGGCCTGCTGCTGACGGCGCCCGACCATCTCGCGGATCGGGAAACGATCTCCGAGCGGGTGCTGGGACGGCGCCTGCTGCCGGAACAGCGCGGCGTTGACCAGCTGGCCTCCAACCTCCGGCAAAAGCTGCTTGCCGCCTCCGCCGGGGCTGTCACCATCGCCGCGGTGCGCGGCCGCGGCTACCGGCTGGTCTGGTAGGCGTCATCACGCAAGGCGGCTGGCCCCGCCGCGCGGCCGCGGGCTTTCCCCCTTCGGTGCCGGCGGAGTACCCAGTCCCGGCAGGGTGCCCGGTCTCGGCAGGGCGACAAGGGGGGACGGCCATGGCGAAAGCAGCGACCGGGATCAGCGGACTGGACGAGATCACCCGTGGCGGCCTTCCCACCGGGCGGATCACGCTGCTGGATGGTGGCCCGGGCGCGGGCAAGACGCTGCTTGCCCTGCAGGTGCTGGCGCATGGCGCCATCCACGCTGCCGAGCGGGCGATCTTCGTTGCCTTCGAGGAAGCGCCCGACCGCATCCGCGAGAATTGCGCCGGCTTCGCCTGGGCCGGCCCCGCCTGGCACGACGCCACCTTCTTCCTGGACGCGCAGCCGGACCCGGACCTGGTGCAGGCGGGCAGCTTCGACCTCGGCGGGCTGCTCGCCGCGATCGGGGCCATGGCGGAGGAGACCGGCGCGCGACGCGTGGTGTTCGACGCGCTCGACGTGATGCTGGCGCTGCTGCCGGACGCGACGGCGCGGCGCCGGGAACTGCACCGCTTGAACCACTGGCTGCGCGCCCGCGGCATGACCGCCATCGTCACCGCCAAATCCGCCGCGGCGCCGGACATGGCCGCGGACCCGGACGGGCTGGGCTTCCTGCAGTTCATGGCGGATTGCGCCATCAGCCTGCGGCACGAGCTGATCGGCGGCGTCTCCCAGCGCAGCCTGCGCGTGCTGAAGTACCGGGGCTCCGGCTTCGCCGAGAACCAGGCGCCGCTGCTGATCGGCGCGGCAGGAATCGAGGTGGCCTTCGCCGGCGGCGAACGCGACGCCGGCGGGCCGGCGCCGCAGGAACGTGTCGGCAGCGGCGTGCAGCGCCTCGATGCCATGCTGGAAGGCGGCTACCACCGCGGCGCCAGCATCCTGATCAGCGGCGCCCCCGGCACGGCGAAGACGACGCTGAGCGGCGCCTTCGCCGAAGCCGCCTGCCAGCGCGGGGAGCCGACGCTGTTCGTCAGCTTTGATTCGCGGGCCGAGGAGGTGGAGCGCAACCTCGCTTCGGTGGCGATCGACCTGGCGACGCACCAGCGCAGCGGCATGCTGCGCATTCTCGCCGCGCGCTCGGTCCATGGCAGCGCGGAAGGCCACCTGCTGCGCATCCGCGCCGCGGCGCATGAACAGGGCGCGCGCTGCCTGGTGATCGACCCGCTCTCGGCGCTGGCGCAGGACGGCAACGCCGCCTATTCGCACAGCGTCGCCGAGCGCCTGATCGACTGGGCGAAGGCGGCGGGCATCACCCTGCTCTGCACAAGCCTGATGGCGCATCTGCATCCGGAGCAGGAGGGCACGCCGCTGCAGGTCTCCACCATCGCCGATACCTGGATCCACCTGAGCTACCTGGCGCGCGGCGGCGAACGGAACCGCGCCCTGACCATCATCAAGTCGCGCGGCACCGGCCATTCGAACCAGGTCCGCGAATTGCTGCTGTCGGGCAACGGTGTCACCCTGGACGAGGTCTACCTCGCGGATGGGGAAGTCATGATGGGCACGCTGCGCTGGGAGCAGGAGAATGCGGCGCGGAACCGTGCCAGCGCCGCCGCCGCCGAAGCGGAATTGCAGCGCCTGCGGCTGGAGGCGGAGAGGGCGGAGATCGAGGGCAGGCTGTCGCTGCTGCACCGCCAGCTGGAACTGAAGCAGGCGGAGTGGAACGCGATCCGCGAGGCCGGTCGCGCCAGCCTGGCGCAGGCGGCGCGTGGCCGGTCCGAACTGCATCTGCGTCGCATGGGCGACGCACAGGACCCGCCGGATGCCTGACACCATGCTGCGGCTGCGCCTCTACGTCGCCGGCGCCAGCCCCAATTCGCGCCGCGCCCGCGCCAACCTCGCCCATATCCGCGCCGCACATGGCCGGGATTGGGAGGTCGAGACGGTGGACGTCTTCGCGCAGCCGGCGCGGGCGCTTGCCGACGGAATCCTGCTGACGCCGCAACTCCTCATCCTGGATGCCGAGGGGCCGCGCGCCGTGGTGGGGGACCTCGGCGACCATGCGGCCCTGCTGGCGACGCTGGGTGTCGTCCCGCCGTGACGAGAGGACCCATCACGCCGTGACGCAGACCCGCCGCCCCGCCAGTTCCGGCACCGCCGGTCGCGCCCCTGCTGCGGGCCGCAGCCGGCCATGAAGCCGGGCCTGCACGCCGCCGAGCCCGAGCGCGCCGAACTTCTCGACCTGCTGCGCACGCTGCACGTCACCCAGGCGCGGCTGCAGGACCTGGCGGGCGGCCAGGTGGATGCGCTGATCGATCCCTTCGGCCGCCGTCACCTGATGCCCGGCGCACAGGAGCACGTGCTGCGCGCCGCGGCCACCTTCCAGGGCATCTTCCACAATGCCGCCGTCGGCATCGTCAGCACCGGGCCGTCGAACCAGGTGCGCGAGGCCAACCCCGCCTTCTGCGCCATGCTGGGCTACACGCCGGAAACCCTGCCGCGGGACGATTTCCTGGCCCTGTCGGAACCGCGCGACGTGCCGGCCTGCCGGGCGCTGGCCAGCGCCGTGGCGCGGGGTGAGCGCAGCGGCTTCGTCATCGAGAAGCGCTTCATCCGGCGCGACGGCCGCCGGCTGTGGACGCGTGTCAGCGTCTCCGCCCTGCGCGACGGCACTGGCGCGCTGGAAGGGCTGATCGCGATCGTTGAGGACATCTCCGAGCGGCTGGCGGCGGAGGAATCGAATCGCCGCCTGGCCGCACGGCTGGCCGCCACCGTCGCCTCGATCTCCGACGCCTTCTTCACCCTGGACCAGCACGGCCGCTTCAGCCACGTGAACCATCCGGCGGCGCGGCTGCTGGGCCAGGATGCGCGGGCGCTGCTGGGCCAGCCCGCCGCGGCGCAGCCCGGCTTCGGGCCGGGCGAGCCCTTCGGCGGCTGGCTCGCCGACGCCGCCACCGGCCGCGCCATGGCCGGTGGCGAGGCGGAGCTGCGCGGCACCGGGCAATGGCTGGAGATGCGCGCCTATCCCGCCGCCGAGGGCGTGACGGTGGTGCTGCACGACATCACCGAGCGGCGCCGGCGCGCCGCCTGGCAGCAGCTGCTCGAAGCCTGCATCGCGCAGCTCAACCACATCGTGCTGGTGACCGATGCCGACCTGCTGGACGAGCCGGGGCCGCGCATCGTCTTCGTCAACGAGGCCTTCACCCGCCGCACCGGCTACAGCGCGGCCGAGGTGCTGGGCCGCAGCCCGCGCCTGCTGCAGGGCCCGAAGACCCAGCGGGCGGAACTGGACCGCGTCCGCCGGGCGCTGCAGGCCGGCCAGCCGGTGCATGCCGAGCTGCTGAACTACACCCGCACCGGCGAGGCGTTCTGGATCGAGATGGACATGGTCCCGGTGCAGGAGGCCCGCGGCCGGATCACCCACTGGGTCGCGGTGGAGCGCGAGATCACCGATCGTCGCCGGCACCAGGCGCAGCTGGAACAGCAGGCGGCGCTGCTGGACCTGGTGCAGGACGCGATCCTGGTGATCGGCACGGACCGCACCACGCTCTACTGGAACCGCAGCGCGGAACGGCTGTACGGCTGGACCGCGGCCGAGATGCTGGGCCAGCCGGCCTGCGAGCGCATCGACGACATGCCGGAGAACGGGCCGGCGGCCATGCAGGCCGTGCTGAGCGAGGGCCATTGGCGCGGCCAGCTGCGCCACCGGCGCAAGGACGGCACGCGCCTGGTGGTGGAGGCCAACTGGACCATGATGGGCCATGGCGACGGGCCGCGCGCCATCCTGGCCGTCCACACCGACATCACCCAGCGGCTGGAGCTGGAACAGAAGCTGCGCCAGGCGCAGCGGCTGGAAGCCATCGGCCAGCTCACCGGCGGCGTCGCGCACGACTTCAACAACCTGCTCACCGTCATCCTCGGCAATGCGGAGATGCTGGTGCAGGGGCTGGAGCCGGACAGCGAGCTGCGCCAGATGGCGGAGATGAACATGGCCGCCGCCGACCGCGCCGCGGCGCTGACCAGCCGGCTGCTCGCCTTCTCCCGCCGCCAGGCGCTGGACCCGAAGCCGGTCGATGTGAATGCGCTGCTCGGCGGGCTGGCGCAGATGCTGCGGCGGACGCTGGGCGAGCAGGTCGACTTCACGCTGCGCGCGGAGCCCGGCCTGGCGCCGGCCCTGATCGACGCGCCGCAGCTGGAGACCGCGGTGCTGAACCTCTGCATCAATGCGCGCGACGCGATGCCGGAGGGCGGCCAGCTGCGCATCGAGACCGCCACCGTGGCGCTGGACGCGGCGGCGGCGGAGGAGGATGTGGCGCCCGGCCGCTATGTGCTGATCCGCGTCACCGATACCGGGCACGGCATGCCGCCGGAGGTTGCGGCGCGGGCCTTCGAGCCCTTCTTCACGACGAAGGAGGTCGGCCAGGGCAGCGGGCTCGGCCTTTCCATGGTCTATGGCTTCATCAAGCAGTCCGGCGGGCAGGTCACCATTCGCTCCGCCCCCGGGGCGGGCACGGCGGTGTCCATCTACCTGCCCATCGCGCTGCACGGCGTGCCGGCGCCGCCGCCCGCGCCGACGGAGGCGCCGCGCGGCGGCACCGAACGACTGCTGGTGGTGGAGGACGACCTGCCGGTGCGCGACCATGTCGCCACCCTGCTGCGCGACCTGGGCTACCGCGTGACGGAAGCCGGCACGGCACAGGAAGCGCTGCGGCTGCTGCGCCAGGATGGCGAATACGACCTGCTGTTCACCGACATCGTGATGCCGGACGGCATGAATGGCGCGCAGCTGGCGGTGCTGGCGCGGACGCTGCGGCCGACGCTGCGGGTGCTGCTGACCAGCGGCTACAGCCAGCCGGAGATCCCCGGCCGCGGCCCGGCCCTGCCCATCCTGCCCAAGCCCTATCGCCGCAACCAGCTGGCGACCAAGGTGCGGGAAGCGCTGGAGGCACCAGCGTGAAGCCGCCAGGCAGTGACCTTGGAAGGAGGGGTGACGGACCAGCGGTCCGGGCGGTGGTGCTGCTGAAGAGGATTGAACTCTTGACCTCTCCCTTACCAAGGGAGTGCTCTACCACTGAGCTACAGCAGCGCGCCGTCGTCGAAGCGTGCCGGTTCCTAGCGGTTCGCCGGGGGCGCCGCAACCCCCTGCATGCGGCGGCGGCAAGGGCCGGGCGGAGCCGCCCGGCCGCGCCGCTGGGCTTTCAGCCCGCGGCCTTCTGGCTGTCCGCCAGGCCCTTGCCCATCAGCAGGCCAAGTTCCCCGGGCCGGTCGCTGTAGTCGCGCATGGTGCGGTAGGGCACCGCGGTGATCTCGGTGATGACGTTCAGCTTGCCGGCGACGTCGAGGGCGCTGAATTTGCGCCGGCCCGGCCGCCGCTCATACAACGCGGCGACCGCCTGCAGCGTGCGCTGCGGCACCAGGCCCAGCACCCGGACATGCTCCGGCGTGATGTCGGCGGTGATCAGGATGTGCTCCGGCATGACATAGGCAGCGGCGCCGCCGCCGCGTCCGGCCGACGCCGCCGGAGTGCCGGCGGGCCTGGCGGAGGCCGGCGGCGAGGCCGTCAGGTCGCGCTCGGGGAAGTCGAGTTCGGCGCCGTTCTCCTGCTCGATGAAGACGCGCCCGCCCTCGCATTCCAGCACCTTGCCGCTGCGCTGGCCGTCGCGATGCCATACCATCTGTCCAGGCAAGAACATGCTCTCGTCCTCCTCGGAGGCTCAAGGGAAGCCGCGTCGGGCGCTGTATGGCATGTCCCGCCGGCCGAGGCGAAGCGCCCGTCACGACGCCGGCGCAAACGCCATCGCATGGTAACGCGGCCACCGGGCGCCCGGGTGCGGGGCGAACGCCGCCCTGGAGCCGCCTCACCGCAAGCGAAGACGGTGAAACGGCTCCAGCTTTTTGTTTCGACGCATTTTCCGAGTCGCCTTGCGAAGCCGCAAGGCTTGAAAATGCCCTAGGCGAACAGCGCCACGGCGCGGATCGGGCTCGCGGTGCCACCCCGGATCTTCAGCGGGAAGCCGATGAAGCGGAAGCGGCCGCGACCCACCAGGGCCTCCAGATTCGCCAGGCATTCGATGTGGGTGATGCCGCGTTCGGCGCAGGCCATGTGCGCCTGGAAGTTCAGCTCCCCCTCCGGGGCCGGGCTGATAGCCTCCACCCCGAACATGCCGATGCCCTGGTCCGCCAGCCAGTGCACGCTGGGGATGGCGAGGCCGGGGAAGTCGTGCAGGTAGCCGGGCTTGCCCAGCAGCCGGGCGTTCACCCCCATATGGATCAGCACCGTGTCGCCCGGCCGGATCGCCTGCCCCGAGGCCGCCAGCGCCGCCTCCATCTCCGGCACCGTGATGGCGTGCTTCAGCGGCACATGCGACAGGTCGAGGCAGATCGCCTCGGTGTAGAATTTCTCCAGCGGCACCTGGTCGATGGAGGCCGCGCCGGGGCGCGGGTCGAAATGCACCGGCGCGTCCACATGCGTGCCGGCATGGTCGCTCATCGCCAGCGACAGCGCCTTGCTGCTGAAGGTGGTGGCGCCGGCAACCTTCTTCTCCGCATGGTCGTTCCACACCGTCATCACCACCGGCGGGTGGCTGGGGTGGGTCTGGGTGCGGTGGAAGATCTCGCGCGAGAGGTCGATGAGTTCCATGGCTTCCTATTCCTTCGGGGTCTGGCGGCGGGCCTCGGCCTGCAGCAGGCGGATGGCATCTTCCAGCACCGCCAGGGTTTCCGCCGGCAGGGCGGCGCGGAAGGCGGCATCGCGGGCGCGGGCGGCCCGCATCAGCCCGGCCTGCACCCGCGCGCCTTCCGGCGACAGGCGCAGCGCCACCGCCCGTGCATCCGCGGCGCCGGCGGCGCGCTCCACCAGCCCGCGCGCCACCAGCGCCTTCACCGCCCGGCTGGCCTGCGCCTTGTCCAGGCCGGATTCGCGCGCCAGGTCGCCCAGCGTGAGCGGCGCGAAGCCGCCCAGCAGCGCCAGGATGCGCCATTCCATCAGGCTGACGTCGAATTCGGCGCGGTAGCGCCGCGCCGCGCCCCGGCTCAGCGCATTGGCCAGGCGGTGGATGCGGTAGGACAGCAGGTCGCGGATGGTCGCCGGCTCGGACATCGTGGCCAGGATCGCAGGATGCATCGGCCGGTCAACCGCGGCACTTCAACCGCGGCACTTCAACCGCGGCCCTTCGACCGCCCCCGAATTGCCGCAAGCGGGTGGCAGGCTGCGCGCCATGTCCACCCAGCTCGCCGCCCGCCCTGCCCTGCCGGTCCACGCCGCCCGCCCGGCGCTGTCCGTCGTCGTTCCCGCCTTCGACGAGGAAGCGGTGCTGCCCGCCTTCCACGCCCGGCTGGTGCCGGTGATGGAAGCGATCGGCCTGCCCTTCGAGGTGGTCTATGTGAATGATGGCTCCCGCGACGGCACGCTGGGCGTGATGCTGGCGCTGCGGGCGCAGGACCCGCGCGTGTCGCTGGTCAATCTCAGCCGCAATTTCGGCAAGGAGATCGCGCTGACCGCGGGGCTGGACCATGCGGCGGCGGACCAGGCGGTGGTGGTGATCGACGCCGACCTGCAGGACCCGCCGGAGGTGATCCCGGACCTCGTCGCGGCCTGGCGCCAGGGCTACGACGTCGCCTATGCCCGCCGCCGGGCGCGGGAAGGCGAGACCTGGCTGAAGAAGGCCACCGCCGCCGGCTTCTACCGGGTGATGCAGCGCATCGGCGGCAAGGTGGACCTGCCGGCCGATACCGGGGACTTCCGGCTGATGAGCCGGCGCGCCCTGGATGCGCTGCTGGCGCTGCGCGAACAGCACCGCTTCATGAAGGGGCTGTTCGCCTGGGTGGGCTTCCCCAGCATCCCCGTGCCCTATGACCGCGCGCCGCGCGCGGCCGGGGAGACCAAGTGGAACTACTGGCGGCTGTGGAACCTCTCGCTGGAGGGCATCACCGCCTTCACCGTCGGGCCCCTGAAGGTTGCCACCTATCTCGGCCTGGCCACCGCCTTCGGCGCGGCGATCTACGGCATCCAGCTCATCATCCGCACCATCCTGTGGGGCAACCCGGTGGCAGGCTACCCCAGCCTGATGGCGGTGGTGCTGTTCCTCGGCGGGGTGCAGCTGATGACGCTGGGCATCATCGGCGAGTATCTCGGGCGGGTGTTCAACGAGACCAAGCGCCGGCCGCTGTACATCGTGGAGCGCCACCTGCCGAGCGAGGCCACGGATCAGCGGCAGGCGAGGAGCTGACCGATCGCCCGGCAACGGGTGGCCGAATCAGGCATCAGCGGCGCCAGGGCGGGCTGCGCGGCCGGCAGCACCAGGCGGAGTTCGCCGGGCTCCAGCGGCGCCGAGGCCAGGTCGGCGTCGCGGCAGCGGGGCGGGGTGCGCCAGCGCGCCACATACATGGTGCTGGCCGGCACGGCGCGTTCCGACGCCAGGGCGAGGACCTCCAGCAGCAGGGCGTAGGTCTCGTTGCCGGTCGGCTTGTCGACGCAGGGCCAGCTCGGCAGCAGGGTCAGGCGCTCCGCCGTGGCCAGTTCGGCGCGCAGCGCCGCCGCCTCCACCGTCCAGGCCGGGCGGGCCCCGGCCCACTCGGCCAGCGCCGCGCGCAGCGGCTGCGCATCGACGAACTGCACCAGCCCCGCCAGCAGGCACAGCAGCGGGGCGACGCGCGCCAGCAGCACCATCGCCGCCAGCAGCAGCGCATAGCCCACCGGCCAGAAGAAGCGGCCGGAGGCGCGGAACTGTTCCAGCACCGCTGGCGGCGGCCCCAGGTCGAGCACGATGCGCGACCCGAAGCCCACCTGGAAGGACACTGCCAGCGCCACCAGCGCCAGCAGCACCAGCACCAGCCCGGCATGGCGGGAGAGCCGCCGCAGGGCGAATCGTGGCCGCAGCAGCAGCCCGGCCAGCAGCGCCCCCAGCAGCCCGGTGCCGAGCCAGTTGTAGCCCTCCCACCCGCCATGGCCGGTGGCATCCACCTGCGGCGACCAGGGCAGGCCCCAGATCAGCGACCCGGCGGGATAAAGCGGGGAGAGCAGGTTCATGGCGAACTGCCCGTAGCCGCCATCGCCGGCGGCGCCCAGATAGCCGAAGCCCGCCATCACGCCCACCACCGCCGCGAAGGCCGCCGCCACCGCCAGGGCCGGGCCGATGAAGGCCTCCCCGCGCAGCAGCCGCGTCGCCGGCACCGCGCCCAGCAGCGCCAGCGTCATCGCCGCCAGGTAGGGGTGGATCAGCAGCGCCGCCGGTTGCAGCAGCGCCGCGCCCAGCCACAGCCACGGCCTCGGCCTGGCCACCAGCCGCAGGTAGAAGCCGAGGCCGAGCAGCAGCAGGAAATGGCCATCCAGCGCCGCATGGCCGAAGCGGCCGATGAAGGCCGGCATGGCGGCGGCCGCGAGCGCGATGCCGATGGCCGGCGCCAGCCGCGTCTCCCCCGCCCCGCGCAGCGCCCAGACCGCGGCCAGCGGCTGCGCCACCCAGGCCAGGCCGTAGAACAGGCCGATGCCGTGAAACCCCTGGGGGAAGCCTTCCGGCAGCAGCCCGCGCAGCGCCTTCAGCGCCAGGACGAGCAGCGGGATGGAATCGGCGAAGACGGTGTTGAGGCCGCCCTGCTGGGTATCGAGGTTCAGCGCCAGGGTGGGCGGCCAGCGCCAGGCATCGGCGATCAGGTAGCGCTGCGCCACCAGATGCTGGGCGGCATCCCCGGCCGGGCGCCAGGGCTGGCCCGCCTGCGGCCACAGGAAATCCAGGGGAAACAGCCACAGCGCCAGGCCAAGGCCCAGGGTCAGCGCCGCCAGCCAGGCGAGGCGCGCTTCAAGGCGTGCGGTCAGGATGGCGGCGTCCTTGGGCAGGGGGGGGAAGGCGGGGCGGGGTGCGGCTGCAGACTTAGGTCCGCCGCGGCCCCGGCCGCAAGCCTAGAGAATCTGCGTTCAGACCGAATCATCTGAACGCATTGTTTTCTCTAGAATCAAAGGCTTCTAGAGAACCGCCCACCCCAGCACCGCCCAGAACACCGAGGACAGCGCCGCCGCCAGCAGGATACCGCGCCCGCCGCGGGGCGCGGCCTCCGGCACGGCGAACCAGGCCCGGCGCCGAGGCGGCTCCGGGCGCTCCGTGCCACAGGTCGCGCCGCGGCGGGCCTCCGCCTGGCCAGCCGCGCCGTGGCGGCGATTCGCGAAATCACGCATGAGGCATCATGCCATCATCAGGCTGCGGAACTGTGTCGAACTGCTTCACTGCGGTTAATTTGCATCGCAGCAACGACAGCCGGCCGATGCGCCCTATTTCCGCCGCAAGCACGTCGCAAACCCGCCAGTGACCAAGCGTATCCATCCTGACAAGGGAAAGAACCCCGACCCGACGCGGCCCCTGCGGCCGCTTCGGTCGGGCCACTGCCCGCCACACCCCATCGCGGCCCCCCGACCGCACCACGAGGACCCTCCATGCCTGGCCTGGAAGTCGTCCAGACACTTCTGCGAGAGCCGGAAACCCGGCAATCCCTGTTCGAATTCGCCCCCCCGGGCGCGGCGCCGCACGGCCCTGCCGTGGCCGCGGCGCATCCGGCGCAGGCCGCCGCCAAGCGTGCGCTGGACTTGCTGGGCGCCGGGGTCCTGCTGCTGGTCTGCCTGCCGGCCTTCCTGGTCATCGCCGCCCTGGTCCGGCTCGATGGCGGGCCGGCCTTCTATGCGCATGAACGGGTGGGCCGCGGCGGCCGGCTGTTCGGCTGCCTGAAGTTCCGCTCCATGGTGACGGACGCCGACCGGCGCCTCGCCGCCCTGCTGGACCGCGACCCGCAGGCCCGCGCGGAGTGGGAGGCGACCCGCAAGCTGAAGGCCGACCCGCGCGTCACCGCCATCGGCCGCTTCCTGCGCGCCTCCTCGCTGGACGAGCTGCCGCAGCTGCTGAACGTGCTGCGTGGCGAGATGAGCCTGGTCGGCCCCCGCCCGGTGCAGTCCGGCGAGCTTGCGGTCTATTACGGCCCGGCGGCGCAGCACTACATCGCCGTGCGCCCGGGCATCACCGGCCCCTGGCAGGTCTCCGGGCGCAACGACACCTCCTACGCCCAGCGCGTGGCGCTGGACGTGGCCTATGCGAAGCACCCCTCCCTGATCGGCGACATCCGCATCCTCCTGCGCACCCCGATGGCGGTGCTGGCCCGGCGCGGCGCCTATTGAGGGCGCTGGAAGGCCCCGCACCGGCGGGCCTTCCCGTGCGGCGGCGCCCGTCGTAGACCGCCCCGAACTTCGTCAGCACCGGCGGCCACCGCCGCCGGAACAATGTCAGCGCCGGCGGCCACCGCCGCCGGACGATCAGGAACGGCGCAGGTCATGGCCCATTCGGCCGAACAACGCGCCTCCGGCGGGCGGCTCCTCTCCGGCACGCTGTGGAACGCCGCCGGGCGGGGGCTGCCGCTGCTGCTGGCCCTGGCGCTCACCCCGCTTCTCGTGCAGCAGATGGGCATCGACCGCTGGGGGCTTTTCACCCTCGCCCTCGCCCTGGTCGGCGTCTTCGGCGTGTTCGACCTCGGCGTCGGCGCCGCCCTGACCCGGGCGCTGGCGGCGCGGATCGGCGCCGGAGAAGTGGCGGGCGCGGCGGAGCTTGCCGGCAGCGCCATCAGCGCGCTGGCCCTGCTGAGTGCCGGCATCGCCGCCCTCGCCTACCTGTTCGTGCCGGCCCTGGTCACCGGGCTGCTGAACACGCCGCCCGCCTTGCAGGCGGAAGCCATCGCCGCCTTCCGCTGGCTGTGCGCCGCGGCGCCGCTGGTGGTGGTGAATGCGGCGCTCTGGGGCACGCTGGCGGCCCACCAGCGGTTCCGGGAGGCGAACCTGGCCGCCATCCCCATCGCCATCTTCTACTACCTGGGTCCGGTGCTGGTGCTGCTGGTCTGGCAGAGCCTGGTCGGCGTGATCCTGGCGCTGCTGGCCTGCCGGCTGGCCAATTCCCTGGCCTATTTCTGGCTGGCGCGGCGCGACCTGCCGGGGCTCGGCCCGGCCTGGCCAAGCTGGGCGCTGCTGGCGCCGCTGCTGCGCATGGGCGGATGGATGAGCGCTTCCGGCGTGCTGACCCAGGCGCTGCTCTATGCCGACCGCTTCCTGGTTGGCGCAGTGCTGACTCTGGCCGCCGTCGCCTACTACGCCACGCCGCTCGACCTGGTCATGCGGATGTGGATCCTGCCGGTGGCGGTCGCGCAGGCGCTGCTGCCGGCCATGGCCGGCGCCTATCTGACGCACCAGGCCGCCACCGCCGGGCTGCTGCGGCGCGGCGCGCTGCTGGTGATGGCCGCGGTGCTGCCGGCCTGCCTGGTGCTGGTGGCCTGGGGGCCTGCGATCCTCGGCCTCTGGCTCGGCGCGGACTTCGCCGCCGGCGGCGGCCGGGTGCTGCAGATCCTGGCCGTCGGCATCTTCTTCTCCTGCGCCGCCTTCGCCCCCGGCGCGCTGCTGGACGCGATCGGCCGGCCGGATGCCAATGCGAAGTGGCAGGTGGCGCAGGCGGCGCTGTTCCTGCCGCTGTCCGCGCTGCTGCTGGTCTGGCTGGGGATCGAGGGCGCGGCCGCGGCCTGGGCGCTGCGCTGCGCGGCGGATGTCGCCGGCCGGCTGTGGCTTGTGGCCCGGCTTTACCCGGCCGCCGCCGCGGCCACGCACCGCCTGGTGCCGCCGCTGCTGGCCGGCGGGCTGGGCCTGGCGCTGCTGCTGCCGGGCCTGATGCCCCTCCCGCTGGGTCTTGCCGTGCTGCTGGCCTTCGCGCTGGCCGGCTTCGCCGCGCTGACGGCGGCGGAGCGTCAGGATCTGCGCATCCTGGCCCGCCGGCCCTGGCGGATTCGCGCCGTGCTGAAGGGCGAGCCGGCATGAGCCTCGCCATCAACGCCCGCTTCCTGACCCAGAAGATGAGCGGCGTGCAGCGCTTCGCGCGGGAGATCACGCAGGCGCTGCTCGCCACCGGCCGGCCGATCCGCCTGCTGGCCCCGCCCGACGCGCCGGAGACCTTCGCCGGCCATCCGGTGACCCGCCTCGGCCGTCGTGGCGGCCAGGCCTGGGAACAATTCGACCTGCCCGGCGCGGTGGGCGCCGACCACCTGCTGAACCTGGGCAACACAGCGCCGCTGCGCCTGGGCCGCCGGCAGACCGTGGTGATCCACGATGCCGGCGTCTTCGACACGCCGGAAAGCTATTCCCTGCCCTTCCGCGCCTGGTACCGCGCCCTGCACTGGGCGCTGCCGCGGCGGGGGACGCGGATCGTCACCGTCTCGGAATTTTCGCGCGCCCGGCTTGCGCTGCATCTGAAGCTGCCTGCCGCGCGTATCGGTGTGGTGGCGGAAGGGGGCGAGCATGCGTTGCGGGATGCGGCGGAGACCGGGGTGCTGGCGCGGACCGGCCTGCAGCCCGGGCGGTTCGTGCTGGCGGTCGGCACCCGCGCCGCGCACAAGAACCTGGATGCGCTGCGCGATGGCGTGGCGCTGCTGGCTTCCCGCGGCATGAAGCTGGCGGTGGCCGGCGCGGCGGATGCCGGCGTGTTCCGCAATGCCGGCGATGTCGACGCCGCGCTGGCGCTCGGCCGGGTCAGCGATGCGGAACTGCGCGCCCTGTATGAGAATGCGCTCGGCCTCATCTTCCCCTCCCGCTATGAGGGCTTCGGCCTGCCGCCGCTGGAGGCGATGTGGTGCGGCTGCCCGGTGCTGGCCGCCGCCGCCGGCGCGGTGCCGGAAGTGTGTGGCGAGGCCGCGCTGTGGTTCGACGCGGAAGGCCCGCGCACCCCGGCCGCGGCGCTGACCCGGCTGCTGGACGAGCCGCTGCTGGCCGGGCAGCTGCGCCAGGCCGGCCGGGCGCGTGCCGCGCAATTCTCCTGGCCCGCCGCCGCCGAGCGGCTGCTGGCCCTGCTGGAGCACCGATGAAGGTCGCGATCATCCATGAATGGCTGGACGGCTATGCCGGTTCGGAACGCGTGCTGGAGCAGCTTCTGCTGCTGTACCCCCAGGCCGAGCTGTTCGCGGTCTGCGACTTCCTGCCGGCGGCGGAGCGCGGATTCCTCGGCGGCCGGGTGCCCACCACCTCCTTCATCCAGCGCCTGCCAAGGGCGCGGCAATGGTTCCGCTATTATCTCGGGCTGATGCCGATCGCGGTGGAGCAGTTCGACCTCTCGGCCTACGACTTGGTGATCTCCTCCTCCCACGCCGTGGCGAAGGGGGTGCTGACCGGGCCGGGGACGCTGCATGTCGCCTATGTGCACAGCCCGATGCGCTATGCCTGGGACCTGCAGCACCAGTATCTGCGGCAGTCCCGCCTGGATCGCGGGGTGAAGGGGCTGCTGACGCGCTGGCTGCTGGCCCGGCTGCGCGCCTGGGACCATGCCTCCGGCGCGCGGCCGGATGTCATCGCCGCCAACAGCGCCTGGATCGCCGGGCGCATCCGCAAGGCCTGGCGGCGCGACAGCGTGGTGGTGCACCCGCCGGTGGACCTCGATGGCTTTCCCTTCCAGCCGGACAAGCAGGACCACTATGTCGTCGCCTCCCGCCTCGTGCCCTACAAGCGCATCGACCTGATCGCCGCGGCCTTCGCCCGGATGCCGGACCGGCGACTGGTGATCGCCGGCGACGGGCCGGAGATGGCCCGCGTGCGGGAAGCCGCCGCCGGGGCGCCGAACATCGCAATCCGCGGCCGCGTCCCGCAGGCGGAACTGGTGGCGCTGCTGCAATCGGCCCGCGCCTTCGTCTTCGCGGCGGAGGAGGATTTCGGCATCGCGCTGGTGGAAGCCCAGGCCTGCGGCACGCCCCTGGTCGCCTTTGCCCGGGGCGGGGCTTCTGATATTGTTCAACCTGATGAGACGGGCCTGTTGTTTCCCGACCAGACCGCGGAGAGCATCATGGCAGCCGTCGCTCGTTTCGAGAGCCTCTCCATCGCGCCCGCCGCCTGCCGTGCCAATGCCGAGCGATTCTCCCGCGCCGCCTTCCGCGCCCGGATGCAGGCGCTGGTGGAGGAGGCGCTGGCGGCCCGCGGGGGGGCCGCATGATGCGCTTCAGCCTGGTGGTCGCGACCCGCGGCCGGACGGAGGAGCTGGTCGCCTTCCTCGACAGCGTGCTGGCGCAGGGCCGCACGGATGCCGAGGTCATCATCGTCGACCAGAACGAGGATGGCCGGCTGGTGCCGCTGCTGGCGCCCTACCAGGCGCCGCTGCAACTGACGCATCTGCGCTCCTCCATCGCGCGGGCCAACCATGCCCGCAACCTCGGCCTGCGCCAGGCACGCGGCGCGCTGGTCAGCTTTCCGGACGATGACTGCCTCTACCCGCCCGGCCTGCTGGACCAGGTGGAGGCCGCCTTCGCCGCCGACCCGGCGCTGATGATCCTGACCGGCCCAGCCGCCAACCCGGAAGGCGGCCTCGGATCCGGCCGCTGGCGCGAGGAAGGCGGGCCGATCACGCAGGAAAACGCCTGGACCAGCGTCATTGAGTTCAACCTGTGGCTGCGGCGGCCGCTGGCCCTGGCGCTGGGCGGCTATGACGAGGCGATGGGGCCGGGCACCTCGCTGGGCTCGGCGGAGGGGAACGACCTGGTGCTGCGCGCCGTCACCGTCGGCCACAAGGCGGTCTACGACCCGGCGCTGCGGGTGATCCACCCGGACAAGCGGCTTTCCGATGTCGCGGTGGCGCGGGCCTGGCTCTACGGCAAGGGGCTGGGCTTCGCGCTGCGCCGGCATGGCGTGCCGGCGCGCATCTGGATGACCTTTGCCATCCGCCCGCTCGGCGGCCTGGCGCTGAGCCTGGCCCGGCTGCGGCTGCGCCCGGCCGCCTATTACGGCATGACCTTCCTCGGCCGGGCACGCGGCTTCCTCCGCGGTGACGCGACCGCCGGGCGCATCCGCCCCGCCATCCAGGGCCGCAGGGAGGAAGGCTGATGCGGCTGGCGATCGGCATCGCCACCCGCGGCCGTGCCGCGATCCTGGGCGAGGTGCTGGCCGAACTGTCCCGCCAGGCCCGTGCGCCGGACCGCGTGCTGGTCTGCCACGTCACGGCCGAGGACGTGGCGGGGCTGCCGGCGCGCTTCCCCGCCGTGACCTTCATGGCCAGCCCCGCCGGCCTGCCGCGCCAGCGCAACGCCATCCTGGACGCCTGCACCGATTGCGACGCGGTGCTGTTCCTGGACGATGATTTCCTCCCTGCGCCGGACTACCTGGCGGTGACGGAGGCGGTGCTGCGCGCGCATCCCGATTGCGTGGTGACCACCGGCACCGTGCTGGCCGATGGCGCCAAGGGGCCGGGGCTGACGGTGGCGGAAGGCCGCGCCGTGCTGGCCGCGGACGTGCCGCCCGCCGACCCGCTGGCCGTCACGCCGCATTTCAACGGCTATGGCTGCAACATGGCCTTCCGGCTGGCCCCCCTGCGCGCGCACGGCATCCGGGTGGACGAGGCGCTGCCGCTGTATGGCTGGTACGAGGATATCGACGTCACCCGCGCGCTCAGCCGGCACGGCTCCATCCTGCGGCTGGCCGGGGCGCGCGGCGTGCATCTCGGCGTGAAGGCCGGCCGCGTCTCCGGGCTCCGGCTCGGCTACAGCCAGGTGGCGAATCCGGTCTACCTCGCCCACAAGGGCACCTTCCCCTGGAGCCACGCGATCCCCTCCGCCGCGCGGCATCTGGCGATGAACGCCGCGCGGTCCCTGGCGCCGGAGCCGCATGTGGACCGCTTCGGCCGCCTGCGCGGCAACCTTCTGGCGCTGGCCGACCTGCTGCGCGGCCGGGCGCACCCCATGCGCATCCTGGACCTCAAGGGATGACGGACGCCTTCTTCCTGGTCTCCAAACTGGCCTGGGGGGTGCTGCGGCCGAACACGCTGGCGCTGCTGCTGGCGGTGGCCGGGCTGGTGCTGGTCTGGCGCGGGCGCCGCTTCGGCCGCTGGCCGCTGGCGCTCGGCCTCGGCTGGTATGGGGCCGTCTTCGCCCTGCCGGTCGCCGCCCTGCTGACCCTGCCGCTGGAAAACCGCTTCCCCCGCCCGACCCAGGCGCCGGCGCAGGTCACCGGCATCATCGTGCTCGGTGGCGCGGTGGAACAGCGCCTGACCGAGGCGCGCGGCATCCCCGCCCTGAACGGCGCGGCGGAGCGGATGACGGAAGGCGTGGCGCTGGCGCTGCGGCATCCGGAGGCGAAGCTGGTGTTCACCGGCGGCACCGCGGCCATCGACCAGTCCGGCCCGACGGAGGCGGCGACGGCGGCGATGCTGTTCGCCAGCCTCGGCCTGCCGGAAGGCCGCCTGGTGCTGGAGGATGCCAGCCGCAACACGCATGAGAATGCGGTCTTCACCCACCGCCTGCTGGCGCCGAAACCGGGCGAGACCTGGCTGCTGGTGACATCTGCCAGCCACATGCCGCGCAGCATGGGCGTGTTCCGCGCCGCCGGCTGGCGGATCACCGCCTGGCCGGTGAACTACACCACCGGCGCGGACCCCGCGCTGTGGTGGGACAACCCCTTCCCCAGCCGGCTGAACCAGGCGGAATGGGCGCTGCGCGAATGGGTGGGGCTGACGGTGTACTGGCTGACCGGGCGGACGGGGGCGTGGTTCCCGGCGCCGTGAGGCGGTCAGCCTGCGGCCTGCGCGGCCTTCTGCAATTCCTCCACGCTCACCCGTTCCACACGCAGCACCCACCAGCCCTTGGTCACCACCTGCATCAGGGGTACCGGGCGTGGTGGGCGCGCCAGCGCCGCAGGCTCCGGCGGCACCGTCACGGCGCCGCGGCCCCCCGCACCCGGTAGATCTCCACCGGCCCGCGGCGTTCCGCCACCGTCGCGGCCAGATCGTATCCCGCCGCCACCGCCGCCATCACCTGCTCCGCCGCCGCGGGCCGCATGGTCTGCATCCAGGCGCGGTCCACCACGATCACCCGCGGCCGCGCCGCCAGCACCCGATTCAGCTCAACCGTTGTGTTGGTGTCCGACAGATCCTCGAAATAGCCGGTCAGATGCGGCGGGAAGGGAAAGCGGGTGGCCACCCGCACGCCGGCGATGACGTAGACACTGGCATGGTAGTTCGCGATCAGCGCATCGCCGTCCGGCCCGGCGGCTTCGCGCACCGCCGCCGCCACCTCCCGCACCGGGTCGCGGTGCATCAGGCCGGGGCCGCGCTCCAGCCGCTCCGTCATCTCGGGCAGCCAGCCCTGGCTGGCCAGCAGCAGCAGCAGCCCGGCCAGCACCGGGCGGGACAGCTCCGGCCGCGCCACCCGCCGCGCCACCTGCCACAGCCCCACCGCCGCCAGCAGCGAGAGGGAGGGCAGCCACAGCAGGAAGTAATGCGCGAAGAAGAAGCCGGGGCCGGAGATCGCCACGCTGGCGATGAGGAACCAGGCGAAGGCCACCGCCGTCAGCAGGGCCAGCGGCCCGCGCGGCCGCCAGCAGGCCAGCGCCGCCAGCGCCGCGGCGAAGGCCAGCCCCAGCGTCAGCACCGCCGTGCCGATCCGCCGCCAGGCCTCCGCCGCCGCGATGCGCTCCATGGAATAGCGGAAGGGCGCCAGGATGGAGCCGTCCAGGTAATCCGGCAGCCAGCCCTGGATCCAATAGGCGAAGCCCGCCAGCAGGAAGGGCGTGGCGCACAGCGCGGCATAGGCCGCCGCCATCGCCAGCAGGCGCCGCCAGGACAGCAGGCCGCGCCACAGCGCCGGACCCAGCAGCAGGGCGAAGGCGAAGCAGCCGGCCGGCACCACCACCTGCTTCACCAGCAGCGCCCAGCCCACCAGCAGCCCCATCGCCACCAGCGAGGGCCAGCCCGGCGCCGCCGGATCCACCAGCTGCAGTGCCCGCGCCGCGCCGCGGATGGCGATGGCCATGGCGGCGGTGACGAAGGGCGCGATCAGCAATTCCGTGTTGGTGCACAACCCGCTGAGCAGCAGCGAATGCGCCGCATAGACCACCGCCGCGGCGACGCCGACGGACCGCGGCGCGCCGGCCGCCCGCGCCGCGCCATACAGGCCGAAGCCGGTGCCGATGACGCAGAGCAGGCCCAGCAGCCGCACCGCCTCCACCGAGACGCCGAAGGCCAGGAAGGCCAGCGCGAACATCGCCGGCGCGCCGATCGGGTGCATGTCCCAGGCGGCCACCAGCGGCCAGCCGCCGTTCAGCCATTCCCGCGCCTGCACCATGTACAGGCCTTCATCCGTGTCGACCACGGCGGGGACGAAGCTGGTCAGCCGCAGCAGCACCGCGGCGGCCAGGATCAGCAGCAGCGCCAGCGCGTCGGCGGCCCCGGGCCGCGTGGCGCTTGTGGGCGCAGACAGGGTTCGACCGTCCAGCATGGGTTCTCACACGGCCGTGATGCCGCACGCGCTACCCATCCCAAAGGCGGGGCGCGGATGCAACCGCTCTGCGCCCTGCTTTGCCGCCGCGCCGCGGTTTTCCCGCGGCGCGATTGCGGCGGCGCCGGGGCCGCCGGCGGAAAACTCAGTTTTCCGGCTTGAAGCCGCTTTCCTGCACGATCGGCCCCCATTCCGCGCGTTCCCGCCGGATGCGCTCGGCGAAGGCCTGCGGGCTGGCGGAGACGGTGGGCAGGTATTCCAGCCGGTCCAGCGCCGCCACCATCTCCGGCATGCGCGAGACCTGCACGATGCCGGCATGCAGTGCATTGGCGATGGACGCCGGCGTGTTGGCCGGCAGCAGCGCGCCGAACCACTCATCCTTGGTGAATTGCGGGTAGCCGAGTTCGGCGAAGGTCGGCAGGTCGGGGTAGCGCGGGTTCCGCTGCGGCGAGGACACGGCCAGCATCCGCGCGCCGCTGCCATGCTGCGGCGAGATGTCGCCCAGCACGCCGACGAAGATCGGCAGCCGCCCGCCGACCAGGTCCTGCATGGCCGGCGCCGCGCCGCGATAGGGCACATGCGTCACCTTCACGCCGATCGCATTGCCCAGCATCACGCCCAGGAAATGCGGCGCGGAGCCCGCGGCCGGCGAGGCGAAGGGCACCTCCCCGCCCTGCGCCTTCATCCAGGCGATCAGCTCCGCCAGCGTCTTTGCCGGATGGCCGGTGGGCACGGCGATGGCGAAGGGGAAGGTGCAGACGGTGGAAACCGGCACGAGATCGACCAGCGCGTCGTAGCGCACCTCCCGCGGGAAGACATGCGGCTGCAGCGTCAGCATCGAGGCCGGGGTCTGCAGGTAGATGCTGCCATCGGTCTCGCCGGCCTTCACCGCCTCCACCGCGATGCGCCCGGCGGCGCCCACCTTGCCCTCCACGATCAGGTTCGGCGCGTAGAGGCCGCGCAGCTTGTCGGCGTAGAGCCGGGCGACGACGTCGGAAGACCCGCCGGCCGGGAAGCCGACGATGACGCGGACGGTGCGGGCGATGGATTGCGCGCCGGCCCGGCGCGGCAAGGCGGGCGTGGCGAGCGCCGCGGCGGCAAGGCCGAGCGCGGTGCGACGGGTCAGGCTGGTGCTCATCTCGGTCTCTCCTCCTGGGACCCGGCGTCGTTGCGCCGGGGCGTTGACGCCACTCTGCCCGGCGGATGGCCGGGATACCAAGCCGTTCTCAGCCGAAGCGCTCAGCCGAAGGCCGCGACGACGGCCGCCGGCACGGCCACGCCGCGGATGCGGGCGGGGTCGTCCGGGTGGCGGGCCGCCCAGACCCGGGTTTCCCACGCCTCCACCGCCAGCACGCCGTCGGCGCGCAGCAGCCGGTGTTCCACCTGGAAGGAGGAACGGCGGAAGGCGGCGACGCGGCTTTCCACCACCACCTGGTCGCCGAAGGTGCAGGGCGTGGTGAATTGCGCGCGGGTGTCGACCATCGGAATACCGATCACGCCATGCCGCGCCGCCCAGGCCGCCTGCGTCTCGCCCAGCGCCTGCTGGAACAGCAGCGCGGTGCAGGCGTCGAAATGCGCGAAGTAGCGCGGGTAGAAGACGATGCCGGCGGGGTCGCAATCGCCCCACTCGATCACCCGCGCCTGGCGCCCGACCAGCGTGGTCATGCCGCCGCCTCGATCAGCAGCGCGATGCCCTGCCCGCCGCCGATGCAGGCGGAGGCGATGCCGTAGCGCCCGCCACGCCGCCGCAGCGCCCGGGCGCAGGTCAACGCCAGGCGGATGCCGGTGGCGGCCAGCGGATGGCCGATGGCGATCGCCCCGCCATGCACGTTCAGCCGCGCCTCATCCAGGCCGAGGTCGCGGGCGCAGGCCATCACCTGCGCACCGAAGGCCTCGTTGATCTCCACCAGGTCGATGCGGTCCAGCGTCAGCCCGGTGCGGTGCAGCAGGGCGCGGATCGCCGGCACCGGGCCGATGCCCATGATCTCCGGCGGGCAGCCCACGGCGGTGGCGGCCACCAGGCGCGCCAGCGGCAGCGCGCCCTGCGCGCCGGCGCCGCTGCACACCAGCGCCGCCGCCGCGCCATCCACCACGGCGGAGGAATTGCCGCCGGTCTGCACCCCGCCGAAGGCCGGCCGGATTCGTGCGAGCGCCTCCACCGGGGAGGGGCGCGGATGCGTGTCCGCCGTCACCTCCGCCACCCGGCGCGGCAGGGCGATGCCGCGATCCCGCAGGCCCTCGCGGCTGAAGGTGGCGGGGCGGAGGGGGATGATCTCGTCGTCGAAGAATCCGGCCTCGCGTGCCGCCAGCGCGCGGTCGAAGGACCGCGCGGCATAGGCATCCACGGCATCCCGCGTGATGCCGTGGCGCCGCGCCAGCTCCTCCGCCGTGCCGCCCATGGACAGGCCGCAGGCCGGATCCTCCAGCGCCTCCCACAGGAAATCCTTGAACTCCACCGGTGCGCCAAGGTCGAAGCCGCCGCGATGGGTGAAGGCGGCGATCGGGTTGCGGCTCATGCTTTCCGCGCCGACGCACAGCGCGATGCCGGCGCCCTGCCGCTCCACCGCATTGGCGCCCTGCACCAGCGCCTCGATCCCCGTGCCGCAGACCCGCTGCACCAGCAGCGCCGGCACCTCCACCGGCACGCCGGCATACAGCCCGATGTGGCGCGGCAGCATGTAGGCGTCGAAGCTCGCCTGGGCGACGGAGCCGGCGACGACGCAGCCGATCGCCTCCGGGTCGATCCCGGCCCTGGCGATGGCCCCGCGCGCGGCGGCGATGCCGAGGTCGATGGGCGAGACCTTGGCCAGCGGCCCGCCGAGATCGGCGAAGGGCGTGCGGGCGCCGGCCAACAGCCAGGCATCCTGCCATTCGGTGTGCAGGTCCTTCATGCGACGGTCTCCGGCAGGCAGATGATGTCCGCACCCGGCGGATCGGCATAGAGCGCCGCCACCAGCGCGGCGCGGCGCGCCAGCACGGCGCGCTGGTTGATCGAGCCCTTGTCCGTCACCTCCCCCGCATCGAGGGAGAGTGCGCCATCGAGCAGCACGGCGCGGGTGATGCGCTGCGAACTGCCGGTGGCCTGCGCCGCCAGCGATGCCAGCCGGTCCGCCAGCAGCCTCGGCAGGTCCGCCACGCCGGCGCAGGCCTCGCGTTCCGGCAGCAGGATGGCGGCCAGGCTGTCGCGGTCCTGGCCGGCGATCACCGCATCCTTCACATAGGGCGCGCAGGCCGCGACCAGCCGGGCGCGCAGCGGGCCGACGCTGACCCAGGTGCCGGTCGCCATCTTGAAATCCTCGGTGATGCGGCCGTCGAAGCGGAAGCCCTTGTGCAGGTCGGCGGGGTCCAGCGGCACCAGCGCATCGCCGAAGCGGTAGAAGCCGTCCTCGTCGAAGGCCGCTTGCGTGGCTTCCGGGTTGCGCCAATAGCCCGGGGTGATGGAGGGGCCCTTCACCCGCGCCTCCATCTTGCCGGCGACCGGCGCCAGCTTCAGCACGATGCCCGGCGCCGGCAGGCCGACGGCGCCGGACTCGGAAGAATCCTCCCGCACCACCAGGCAGAAGGGCGCGGTCTCCGTCGCGCCCAGGCCGGTGAACATCGGAATTCGCCGGCCGCGCTCGGCCAGCGCCAACGCATCCAGCGCGTCCCAGATGTGCTGCGGCAGGCCGGCAGCGGAATAGAACATCATGTGGAGGCGGGAGAAGAAGCGCCGCCGCAGCGCCGCATCCTGTTTCAGATGGTGCACCAGCTCCTCGAAGCCGCGCGGCACGTTGAAGTGGATGGAGGTGGCGATCTCCGCCAGGTTGCGCAGCGATTCCGCATAGCCGCCGGGCACCGGGCGGCCGTCATCCATGTAGAAGCTGCCGCCATTGTACAGCACGAGGCCGAGATTGTGGTTGCCGCCAAAGGTGTGGTGCCAGGGCAGCCAGTCCAGCAGCACGGGCGGGTCCTCCGCCACGAAGGGGAAGGCCTCGCGCAGCATCTGCTGGTTGGCGCACAGCATGCGGTGCGTGTTCACCACCCCCTTGGGCTGGCCGGTGGAGCCGGAGGTGAACAGGATCTTGGCCACGTCATCCGGCCGCACGGCGGCGTGGGCGGCGGCGACGCCGGGCGTAGGCGCCGTCGCCAGCAGGCGCGGCATGTCGGCCGCCGTCACCACCTCCACCCTGGGCGGCACCGCGGCAGCGAGGGCATCGGCGAAGGCGGCGCCGTCCTCGGCATAGACCAGCCCGGGCGTGAGCAGCGCCAGGCAGTGCCGCAGCTTCACGAAATCCTTCGCCAGCAGCGCATAGGCCGGGGAGACCGGCGCCACCGGCACGCCGACATGCAGCCCAGCCAGGGTCAGCATGGCCTGCGCCAGCGAATTGCCGGAGAGGAACACCAGCGGCCGGTCCGCCGACAGGCCGCGATCCAGCAGCGCCTGGCCCAGCGCCTGCACCGCATCCCACATCGCGGCATAGGAGATGCGCCGCCAGTCGCCGCCCAATGCCTTGTCGCGCTGCGCGATCAGCGTGCGCCCGGGCGCCGTGGCGGCGAAGTGCTGCAGCCGCTCGGTCAGCAGGCGCGGATAGGCGCCCAGCGCCGGCACCGGCGTCACCAGCAGCGCGCCATCGGGCCGCTGTTCCAGGCGGACCGGCGCCGCGCCCATCGGCAGGCGGGTTGCGGACATGCTCTCCCCCGGCCGAGGTTCCCCGGCCCGACTGTTATATCCCATAATAGTAGGAACCGCGCCCCCTTCCAAGGGGTCGCGTGCATCCTGTAAGCCGGGTGGCATGTCCCTGACCCGCCGCGCGCCAGCCGAGCAACCCGACCTCGCCCCGCTGGAGGACAAGCTGGGCTTCTGGCTGCGCCTGGCGCAGCAGGTGAGCTTCGACACGCTGCACCGCATGCTCGGCCCGCTGAACCTGACACCCGGGCGGCTCGGCGTGCTGCTGCTGATCGAGGCCAACCCCGATATCCGCCAGGCGGTGCTGGCGGAGGCGCTGCGCATCAAGCCCTCCAACCTCACCGTGCTGCTCGCGGCGCTGGAGGCGGAGGGGCTGATCCGCCGGGCGGAGGAAGCCGGCAACCGCCGCGCCAACCGCCTGCGGCTGACCACCGCCGGCCGCGCCCTGCTGAAGCGCGGCGCCGCGGCGGAAGCCGAGGTGGAGAAGGAACTGGCCGAGGGGCTGGACCCCGCCGGGCGCGCCGCGCTGCTGGCGGCGCTGCGCCACATCGCCCGCGGCTGAACTTGCCGGCCGCGGGCGGCGGTCTTATTGTTATGGCCTATAACGAACGGAGGCCGCCTATGGCCGCATCGCTGGTGAGCCTGGAGGTCCGCGAGCAGGTCGCCTGGATCGGCCTCGACCGCCCGGCCAAGCGCAACGCCATCAGCGACGCGCTGCTGGCGGCGCTGGATGCGGCGGTGGCCCGCGCGCAGGGCGCGGCGCGGGCGATGGTGGTGTTCGGCCACGGCCCCTGCTTCTCCGCCGGCCTCGACCTGTCGGAACACACCGCGCGCACGGCGGAGGCGGTGTTCCACCATTCCCGCGGCTGGCACGCCGTGTTCCGCCGCATCCGCGCGGGCAGCATCCCGGCCATCGCCGCCATCCATGGCGCCTGCGTCGGCGGCGGGCTGGAACTGGCGGCCGCCTGCCATATCCGCGTGGCGGACCTCACCGCGCGCTTCGCCCTGCCGGAAGGCAGCCGCGGCATCTTCGTCGGCGGCGGCGCCAGCGTGCATGTGGCGCGCATCCTCGGCGCCGCGCGGATGGCGGACATGATGCTGACCGGCCGCGCGCTGGACGCCGCGGCGGCGGAGCGCGCCGGCCTGGTCACCTACCTCACCGAGCCCGGCGGCGCCCCGGCCCAGGCCGGCGTGCTGGCGGCCAAGGTGGCGCAGATGGCGCCGCTGACGGTGCTCGGCGTGCTGCAGGCCCTGCCCCGCATCCAGGACATGGCGGAGGAGGACGGCCTGTTCGTGGAGAGCATGATGGCCGCCCTGGCCCAGACCGGGCCGGAGGCGCAGGCTGGCCTCGCCGCCTTCCTGGAGAAGCGGGCGGCCAAGGCGGGGGAGGGTTGAGCATGGAGCTGCGGGGCGCATCGGCACTGGTCACCGGCGGCGGATCCGGCCTCGGCGCCGCCACGGCACGGGCGCTGGCGGAGGCCGGCGCGCGGGTGGTGGTGCTCGACATCAACGAGGGCGCGGCGCGCGACGTGGCCGCGGCCATCGGCGGCGCCGCCATCCCCGGCGACGTGGCGGAGGAAGCGCCGATGCAGGCGGCGGTCGAGGCCGCCGCCGCGCTCGGCCCGCTGCGCGTCGCGGTGGCCTGCGCCGGCATCGCGCCCGCCGCCCGCGTCGCCGGCCGCCAGGGGCCGCACGACCTGGCGCTGTTCGAGCGCGTCGTGCGGGTGAACCTGGTCGGCACCTTCAACCTGCTGCGCCTGGCGGCGGCGCGGATGACGAGCAACCCGCCGATGGCGGATGGCGAACGCGGCCTGGTGGTCACCACCGCCTCCATCGCCGCGGAGGATGGGCAGATCGGGCAATGCGCCTATGCGGCGTCCAAGGGCGGCGTGGCCGCCCTGACGCTGCCCGCGGCGCGGGAACTGGCGCGCTTCGGCGTGCGGGTGGTGACGCTGGCACCGGGCCTGTTCCACACGCCCCTGATGGACACGCTGACGCCGGAGGCGCGGGAGAGCCTGGGGAAGATGCCGCTGTTCCCGGCCCGGCTGGGCCGGCCGGAGGAATTCGCGCGGATGGTGCTGGCGGTCGCGGCCAACCCGCAGTTGAACGGCACGACCATCCGGCTGGACGGCGCGCTGCGGCTGCCGCCGGCCTGATCGCCGCGGTCACACGGCCCGCTCACCCAACCCTCTCCGCCATGAAGGGCGGAGGAGGCTAGCGGTCGCGCATGCCGACAGCGTCGGCCATGTCCGCGCGGTCCGGCGTGTCGATGCGGCGGTAGCGGGCCTCGGCGAATTCGAAGGCGCCGAAGGCGGCCAGCCCCGCCGCGACCACGCCGAACAGCAGCCGCCCGTAGGGCTGCGCCTGCAGCGCCAGCAGGGCGCCGCCCAGGCCCCGCGCCTCGCTGGGGTCGGATTGCCAGGCGGCGAGGATCAGGAAGCCGCCGATCACCAGGAACACCACGGCGCGCGCCGCGTAGCCCAGCCGCCCCAGCGGCACCACCCAGCGCGCCGCCGCCGCGTCGCAGGCCAGATGCCGGCGGAAGCGCGCCGTCCAGGCCTGCCTCGCCATGGCCAGCGCCGCCCCCACCACGGCCAGCCCGGCGGCCGCGACCAGCCAGCGGCCGAAGGGCTGTGCCAGCAGCCAGGCGGTCCAGTCCTGCGCCGCACCCTCCTCATCCCCGCCACCACTGCCCCGGCCCAGCACCAGGCTCAGCGCGAAGACGCCGAGGCCGGCATAGGTGACGGCAGAGACCAATTGCCCGGCGCGGGCCAGCAGCGCCTTGATGTCGCGCCCCCGCCCATCCGCATCCAGCAGCGACTGGAACACCCGCCACAGCGCGAAGCCGAACAGCCCGGCCGCCGCCACGCCGATCAGCACGGCGCCGAGCGGCTGGGCGAAGATCGCCTGGATGGCGCCGCGGGACCCCGTCACCTGCCCGCCGCGGGACAGCGCGGCCAGCAGTGCCAGCCCGCCGACCACCAGCGTGACCGCGCCGCGCGCCGCGTAGCCGAGCCGTGCAAGCCCTTCGAGGCGTGATCGCGTCCTGGCCATCGGTGTCCCCGGTCTGCTGCCGGGCGCAACGAGCCCGGCGGCCGCAGGGTTCCCGCGCCGCCGCCTGCGCGCCAGGCCGGCAAAGGGTCCGGCGGCCGGCGCCCCGGTCGCCGGGGAAGCCCGCCCCCTTCGGCTCCGCGACATCGCCGGTGGCGAACGCGGCCGGCCGGCGCGGCGGCGGGGCACAGCGCGGCCCTGACGCGCGCTGAAGGCGGCTGGCTTGGGGCAGAGGATTGTCGTGCAATAACATCGCTTTCACCGGGGGCATGCCATTGCGGCCCCGCGCATTCCGCCGTAAGCGGCGCGGGTGCTTCCGCGTGACCTCCTCCTGGCGATCAGGGCCGGGGCCGATGGGGACATCCTGTTCCCGAGCCCCGTGCTGCAACGGTATTTCGAGGCGCTGGTGCCGCCGCGGCTGCGGCGCCCGGCGCCGCATTTCGTGCTGGCCGCCGCCATGCACGCCGCCGTGCAGGGGCTGAACCACCGCTATCTCAGCCGCCAGGCCATCCTGCTGGGCCTGCACCATGGCGATCCGGACCTGCTGCTGGCAGCGCTGCGGCAGATCCGCCCGGATTTCGCCCTGCACCTGCTGCCGGCCGGGCCGGATGCGGTGGCACAGATCACCCATCTCGCCACCGGGCCGAGGCGGGTCGAGGCGCTGCTCTGCACCCCGCGCGTCGCCGCCGCCGACCGCCGCGCGGCGCTGGCCGCCGCCGGGCCCTCCTGCCTGGTGCAGGTCTTTGCCAATCCGGACGCGGCCGATGCCGGCGCCACGCTGTGGCGCCCGGCAGAGGGCGTGCCGGCCGCCGTGGGGCTGGTGGCATGAGGGCGCCACCGCCCGAGCGCCCGCCCGCCGCGCTCCGGCTGAAGGGGCCGGAAGCCTTCGCGCCGGTGGCCGATGCGGCGGCACTGCTGGACAGCGATGGGGGCGTGCTGGAACTGCACCCCGCCGGGCGGCACGAATACGCCTGGGGCCCCTGCTTCGGCGCCGAGGGCCGGCCCACCGCCCTGTACGGGCGGTGGGAGATGGACCACGGCCTGCGCCTGACCAGCCTGCGCGATGCCTGGCTGGCGGGCGGTGGCGCCGTGATCGGGGCCGATGGCGGGGTGGTGCTGGACGGCCTGGCCGCCCATGCGCATGAGATCGCCGCGGACCCGGCCCGCTTCGCGCTGACGCTGCGCCTCTACGGCCTGCTGCGGGCCGAGGATGGCGCGCTGTCCGCCCTGCCCGGCCCGGTGCGGACGGTGGAGGAGCCGGTCTTCCACCTGATGTGCCAGGCGGACAACGCCTTCACCCACTTCCTGATCGACACCCTGCCCAAGCTGGCGCTGTGGGAAGCCCTGCCGGCGCCGCGGCCGCGCCTGCTGGTGTCGCAGGAGGCCTGGCGGCGCTGGCGCGGCTTCCTGCTGGCGGTATCCGGCCAGGCGGAGGACGCCTTCCTGGTGCACGCGCCGCGGACCCTGCTGCGGCTGCGCCAGGTGCTCGTCGCCTCCTTCCCCCGCTGGCTGGATGCGCGCAGCGTGGCGCCGTTCCGCCGTGCCACCGCGGCCATGCCGGCCGGGCAGCGGCGCATCCTGGTGGTGCGCCGCGACGCCTGGGCCTGGGACCGGATGCTGCTGAACGAGCGGGAAGTGGTGGCCCTGCTGCGCCGCCGGGGGTTCGAGCCGGTGGTGCCCTCCACCCTCGACGTGGCGGGCCAGCTGGCGCTGTACCGCTCCGCCAGCCTGGTCGCCGGGGCGCTGGGCGGCGGGTTGCTGAACGCCATCTTCTCCGCCCCCGGCACCGGGGTGCTCAGCCTGGTCTCGCCGGACTACACGCGGCCGCTGATCGACAGCTCCACCCACCTCACCGGGCTGCGCATCGCGCATGCGGTGGGCGAGAGCTTCTCGGCCAGCCGCGACCGCAACAACAGCCCCTATCTGGTGGATCTGGCGGCGGTGGAACGGGCGCTGGACGCGCTGGAGGACAGCGCAGGCCGCCCGACGCAGCCCACCGGCGGGCCTTTCCCCTGACCGGTCCGAGGACGGCGTCGCGGCCGGGGCCGCGAGCCAAGGAGGCCGGAGCTTCGCGCCCGGCGCCTGCGGGCGGCCCCGCCAGGGGGCCGCTCAGTAATACGTCAGGTCGCGCGCCTTGCCGCCGAACACCCGCCAGGCGAAGACGGTATAGAGCAGGATCACCGGCAGCACGACCAGCGCGCCCACCAGGATGATGGACAGGCTCTCCGGCGCGCTGGCGCTTTCCCAGATGGTCAGCCGCTCCGGCACCACATAGGGGAAGAAGGACCAGGCGAGGCCGGCGAAGAACAGCACGAACAGCCCCGTCGCCCCCCAGAAGGGCGCCTGGTGCCAGGCATCGCCTTGCAGCGGCATTCGCGCCAGCAGCCGGTACAGCCCGGCCAGCAGCGCCACCGTCAGCAGCGGCAGGGGCGCCAGCAGCAGCATCTCCGGCCAGTCGAACCAGCGCGCGGCGATGCGGGCGGAGACCAGCGGCGTGACGGCGGAGACCAGCAGGATGCCGAGCCCCACCGGCCACAATGCCCGCCGCGCCCAGAGGATGGCATGGGCCTGCAGCGCCCCCTCCGTCCGCCAGACCAGCCAGCAGGCGCCGATGAAGGCATAGGCCAGCGCCAGGCCGATGGCCGCCATCAGCGCGAAGCCGGTGGCCGCCCAGCCCTGAGCGAAGCCCAGCACGTAGCGCCCAAGCATCCAGCCCTGGGACAGGGCCGCGGCCAGGGAGCCGGCGAAGAACCAGCGGTCCCAGCGCCGCTTGGCCGGCTTGTCCGCCGCCTTGGCGCGGAATTCGAAGGCCACGCCGCGCAGCGTCAGCGCCACCAGCATCAGCGCGACGGGCAGGTAAAGCGCCGTCAGGATCATGCCATGGGCGATCGGGAAGGCCACCAGCAGCAGGCCGACGCCCAGCACCAGCCAGGTCTCGTTGGCATCCCAGAAGGGGCCGATGGCGGCGATCATGCGGTCCCGGTCCGGCTCCTCCGCCGCCGTCTCCAGCAGGATGCCGACACCGAGGTCGAAGCCGTCCAGCACCACATAGGCCAGGATCGCCACCGCCATCAGGGCGGCGAAGACCAGGGGCAGCCATTCCCCGGGCAGGAAGGGGGTCATGCGAGCTTCTCCTGGCCGGCGGCGCCGGGCGCGCTGCCGGGCTTCAGCAGCGCGTTGTCCTGCGTCTCCGCCAGCCGGCCGGCGCGGGCCAGGCGGAAGAGGGCGGCGATGTAGGCCAGCAGCAGCAGCCCATACAGCACCAGGTACATCGCCAGCGTGCCGCCGATGGCGGTGGCGGGCACCGGGCCGGCGGCGGCGGCGGTGTTCAGCACGCCGGTCACCAGCCAGGGCTGGCGGCCGATCTCCGTCACATACCAGCCGGCCAGCGTCGCCACCCAGCCGGCGAAGCTCATCAGCGCAAAGCCGCGCAGCAGCAGCCCGGGCAGGCTGCCGCGGCGCCACAGGAACCACGCGCCGGCCCAGCCCATGGCGATCATCAGCAGGCCGATGCCCACCATCACGCGGAAGGCGTAGAAGACCGGGGCCACCGGCGGGTGGTTGCCCTGGAAGTCGTTCAGCCCGGGCACCACGCCCGCGGCCTCGTGCCGCAGGATCAGGCTGGCGCCGTTGGGGATGGCGATCTCGAAGCGGTTCTCCCGCCGGCGCTCATCCGGGATGGCGAACAGCACCAGCGGCACGTTGCCGCGCGTCTCCCAATTCGCCTCCATCGCCGCCACCTTGGCCGGCTGGTGTTCCAGCGTGTTCAGCCCGTGCAGGTCGCCGAGGAAGGCCTGCGTCGGCGCCAGCACCGCGGCCATGACGATGCCGGTGTGCAGCGCCTTCCGCACCCCCGGCGCCCGGTCGCCGCGCAGCCAGCGCCAGGCGGAGAGCCCGGCCAGCAGGAAGGCCACCGTCAGCGCGCTGGCCACCAGCATATGCGCCAGCCGGTAGGGCATGGAGGGGTTGAAGACGATGGCGAACCAGTCCGTGGCATGCGCCACGCCGTCGCGCATCTCGAACCCCACCGGGGTGTGCATCCAGGAATTCAGCGCGATGATCCAGAAGGCGCTCATCGTCGTGCCGAAGGCGACCAGGAAGGTGGCGCCGGTGTGCATCCAGCCCGGCACCCGCCTGAAGCCGAACAGCATGACGGAGAGGAAGGTCGCCTCCAGGAAGAAGGCGGTCAGCACCTCATAGGCCAGCAGCGGGCCGGCGATGTTGCCCACGCGCTCCATGAAGCCCGGCCAGTTGGTGCCGAACTGGAAGGACATGGTGATGCCGGAGACGACGCCGAGCGCAAAGGACAGGGCGAAGACCTTCACCCAGAAGCGGTAGGCGTCCATCCAGGCTTCGTTCCTGGTGGCGTTGAAGCGCAGCTTGAAGAACAGCAGCACCCAGCCCAGCGCGATGGTGATGGTGGGGAACAGGATGTGGAACGAGATGTTGGCGGCGAACTGCATGCGCGCCAGCAGGATCGGGTCCATGGCTCAGCCCTCCTTCTTGCCGCGGACCAGGCCGACCACCCGGTCCTTCGCTTCCAGCAGCCGCGTCACCCGCGCGCCGAGCGCGAGCAGGGCGGCCAGGCGCTCCGTCTCCAGCCGCTTCACGTCGTCGTACCAGGTGGTGAGCTGCTCGATCAGCGCGTGCATCTCCGCCATCCGCTCCTGCGCATGGCGTTCCTCCTCGCTGCCCGGGGTCTGCATCAGCAATTCGCGCAGCACCGACAGGGTCGGGTCGACCTCCCGCTTCTTCCGCTCCTCCGCCAGGGTGCGCAGGATCTGCCAGACGTCGTCGGGCGTGGTGAAATGGTCGCGCCGGTCGTCCGGGATGTGCTTGGGGATGGCCAGGTTCCAGGCCTGCAGCTCCTTCAGCCCCATCGAGACGTTGGAGCGCGAGACGCCCAGCGCCTCGACGATCTGCTCCGCGTTCAGCGGATCGGGTGAGACATACAGCAGGGCATAGATCTGCCCGACGGTGCGGTTGATGCCCCAGCGGCTGCCCATCTCACCGAAATGGAGCACGAAGGCCTGGACGAGGGGTGGGAGTTTCATGGCGGCCCGACATTTCAGGAATTTCTGAAATATCGGATCACGCTGCCGGAAGGTCAAGGCTCGAAACGACCGGGGAAGCGGCCAGGCGGAGGCCGGCGCGCGCGGCGCGGCTCTTCCTGCCTCAGGGCTTGCGGTGCAGCGCCCGGATATTGGCGGCGACGCGGCGGCGGGCGGGGCGCAGTGCCGCCGCCGCCACCAGGTCCGGCCGCGCACCCGCCATCACGGCGCGGGTGGCGGCGAAGGCGCCATCGGTGAACGCCTTCTGCTTTTCCGCCACCATCTCGGCCAGCGCCGCGCTGGCGCCGGCAGGGTCGACGGAAAGCTGCAGGCTGCGCAGGGTGAAGACCCAGCCGGCCTGCCAGGCGAACAGCGCATAGGCGCCCGGGTTGATCACAGGGCGGCCAGCACCGCTTCGGCCTTGGAAACCTCGAAGGCGCCCGGCGCCTCGACGGCGACATGCGTCACCGCGCCATCCTTCGCCACCAGGGCGAAGCGCTGGCATCGCATGCCAAGGCCGCGGGCCGTCAGGTCCAGCTCCAGCCCCAGCGCCTTGGTGAAGGTGGCGGAGCCGTCCGCCAGCATCACCACCTGGTCGCTGATGCCCTGGTCCTTGGCCCAGGCGCCCATGACAAAGGCGTCGTTCACCGACATGCAGGCGATGACGTCCACGCCCTTGGCCTTCAGCGCCTCCGCCTGGGTCACGAAGCCCGGCAGGTGCTTGGCGGAGCAGGTGGGGGTGAAGGCGCCGGGCACGCCGAACAGGACCACGGTCTTGCCCTTGAACAGGTCGGTCGTGGTGACCTCCTTCGGGCCTTCCACCGTCGCCTGCATCAGCTTCGCATCGGGAATGGTGTCGCCAGCCTTGATGGTCATGCGGGGTCTCCTCGGTCTCGGAACGCTGCATAAGGCAGAAGGTGCCATGCCGTCCATGCGGGCCATCCATGCGCGCCGTCCTGGCAGATGGCGACGAGCGGGGGCGCGATGCCACTGCGGAGGATTGCGGAAGGCGGCGCGGCTTGCGGGGGGGCGGGTGGGCCGCCATGTTTCCCCTGCCATGGCACAACGTGAACCGCCCCCCCCCACCGACCCCGTCGAGCCCGAGGGCTACCTGGCCGGCCAGCTTCTGGTCGCCATGCCCGGCATGTCCGACCCGCGCTTCGCCCGCAGCGTGATCTGCCTCTGTGCCCATTCCCCGGACGGGGCCATGGGCATCGTGCTGAACCAGCCGCTGGACAACCTCTCCTTCGACGACCTGCTGGGCCAGCTCGGCCTGGCGCCGGTGCCGCCCGCCCGGCGCATCCGGCTGACCCAGGGGGGGCCGGTGGAAGGCGGCCGCGGCTTCGTGCTGCACACGGCGGATTGGGAGACGGAGGGCAGCCTGACGGTGAAGCCCGGCCTGGCCCTGACCGCGAGCGTCGAGATCCTCAAGGCCATCGCCGGCGGCGGCGGCCCGCGCGAGGGGGTGCTGGCGCTGGGCTATGCCGGCTGGGGCCCGGGCCAGCTGGATTCCGAGCTGCACCAGAACGCCTGGCTCAGCGTCCCGGCCGATGAGGCGCTGCTGTTCGCGGAGCGCCCGGACCAGCTGTGGCGCGCCGCCATGGCGCGGCTGGGCATCGACCCCTCCGCGCTGTCGGGCAGCGCCGGGCACGCCTGATACCTGGGTGCCCTCGGGCGGGCGCCCCCCATTCCCCAGCGCTGGACTTCCCGCCGCAGCCGCCGCACACCGATGGCATGGCCCCCGCGCCCCGGATTCGCCTGCTGTCCGAGACCACCGCCAACCGCATCGCCGCCGGCGAGGTGGTGGAACGGCCGGCCGCGGCGGTGAAGGAGCTGGTGGAGAACGCGCTGGATGCCGGCGCCACCCGCATCACCGTGACGCTGGAGGAAGGCGGCATCGGCCGCATCCTGGTGGAGGATGACGGCCACGGCATGGGGCCGGAGGATCTGGCCCTGGCGCTGGAACGCCACGCCACCTCCAAGCTGGCGGAGGAGGCGATGCTGTTCCGCATCGCCACCCTCGGCTTCCGCGGCGAGGCCCTGCCCTCGATCGGCGCCGTCGCGCGCCTGACCCTCACCTCCCGCCCCGCCGATGGCGCGGCGCATGCCATCCGCGTCGAGGGTGGCCGCAAATCCGCCGTCTCCCCCGCCGCCGGCGCCCCCGGCACGCGGGTGGAGGTGCGCGACCTGTTCTTCGCCACCCCCGCCCGCCGCGCCTTCCTGCGCAGCCCGCGCCATGAGGCGGAGCAGGCGGTGGAGGCGGTGCGCCGCCTGGCCATGGCCTGGCCGGAAGTGGCCTTCCGGGTGGAGGTGGAGGGCCGCCCCACTTTGGTGCTGGGCCAGGCCGACCGCGCCGGCCGCATCGCCGCGCTGCTCGGCGCGGATTTCGCCGCCGCCGCCGTGCCGGTGGAAGCCCGCCGCGGCGGGCTGGAGCTGGCCGGTCAGGCCGGGCTGCCGACGCACCACCACGCCACCTCCGCCGCGCAGCACCTGGTGGTGAACCGCCGCCCGGTGCGCGACCCGCTGCTGCGCACCGCGCTGCGCGTGGCCTACCGGGACCTGGTGCCGGCCAAGCGCTTTCCCGCCGCCGCGCTGTTCCTGGACCTGCCGTCGGAAGCGGTGGATGTGAACGTCCACCCGATGAAGACGGAGCTGCGCTTCCGCGACCCGGAAGGCGTGCGCGGCCTGATGATCGCCGCGCTCCGCCGCGCCGTGGCGGTGGGCGCGCCGGGCGCGACGCCGGAGGCGCCGGACCTTGCCGCGCCGGCGGCGGCCCCGCCCACCTGGGATGCCGGCCCCGGCTTCGCCGAGAGCTTCCCCGGCTGGCGGCCGACGCCCCTGCCCGGCCGCCCGCGCGGCCCCGGGCGGCTCGACCTGGGCTTCGCGCCCCCCGCCGCGCCGCCGCCGCCGGCGGATTTCGGCCCGGAAGGCCCGCTCGGCCGGCCGCTGGGCCAGATCCTCGAGACCTATGTGCTGGCGGAGGCGCCGGACGGCGCCCTGGTGCTGGTGGACCAGCACGCGGCGCATGAACGGCTGACGCATGAGGCGCTGCGCGCGCAGCTGGTGGAAGGCGGCGTCCGCGCCCAGCCGCTGCTGCTGCCCGCCGTGGTGGAACTGCCCGCCGGCGACATCGCCCGCCTGCTGGACCGCGCCGCGGATCTGGCCCGGCTGGGGCTGGAGATCGAGGGATTCGGCGCCGGCGCCGTGCTGGTGCGCGCCCTGCCCGCCCTGCTGGGCGCGCCGGACCCGACGCCGCTGCTGCGCGACCTGGCCGAGGAACTGGCCGAGATGGACGAGGCCCTGGCGCTGGAGGCGCGGCTGGATGCGGCGGTGGCCCGCCTGGCCTGCCACGGCTCCATCCGCGCCGGGCGGCGGCTGGGGGGCGCGGAGATGGCGGCGCTGCTGCGCCAGATGGAGGCGACGCCGCGCGCCGCCACCTGTTCCCACGGCCGCCCCACCGTGCTGCGCTTCGGCAAGGCGGAGCTGGAAAGGCTGTTCGGCCGGCGCTGAATGCGTGCATCCTCGGCGCAACGACCATGGGAGACGCGCCGATGACCGCCCCTGCCGCCACCAAGGCTGCCGCCCCGGCCCTGGCCGCCGCGCCGCTGATGCAGCTGATCTATGCCTCCCGCCCCTTCGGCTTTTCCGGGGACATGCTGGACGACATCCTGATGACGGCGCGGCACAACAACCGGCGGGATGGGCTGACGGGCGCGCTGATCTGCCGCGCCGACCTGTTCCTGCAGATGCTGGAAGGCCCCCGCGACAAGGTCACCGCCACCTTCGGCCGCATCCTGCGCGACGACCGGCACCTGGAGGTGTCCCTCGTCTGGTCCGGCGACGCGCCGGCCCGGCTTTTTGGCCACTGGGACATGCTGGAAGACCCGGCGCGCAGCTGGATGTGGAGCCGGGAGGAGGTGCGAGCGGGGGCGATGCTGCGGGCCTCGGCGGCGGAGGCGCGGGAGGTGTTTGATCGGGTGGCGGGGGAGGTGGCGTGATTGCCAAGCTTCTCATGCCCGTCGGATGCTTCAGACACACAAAAGACTTAGCGGCGGCTTGAGGCGCTGTCGGTCTGAGCAATTGGAAACTCGACTAGGATCATACCATGATCACTCAAGTTATACGCCCGGTGTCATGTTCTGACCTGTGCGTATGCACGCGATGCGATGGTGGTGATCTGTTCTGGCTGTGCGATGAGCCAGTTCCATGCGTCGCAGCAGG